>JAZKAS010000027.1:12774-37520 GCA_040389005.1 Pseudomonadota bacterium | reverse complement strand
CGATAGTCCAGCCCGCTTGATTTTGCTGTTGTAATAGCTTGATCACTTCTGCCGAATGGGTGCTGACTAGCTTGTTGAGCAACTCTAAGTATGTTTTGATAACCCCTGGATCTGTTTGGTACCGAGCAATGATGTGTCCGATAGTCCAGCCCGCTTGAATTTGCTGTTGCAATAGCTTGATCACTTCTGCCGGATTGTCGGTAGACAACTGATCAAGCAGAGCTAAGTATGTTTTGACAACCCCTGGATCTGTTTGGTTCTGAGCAATGAGATGTCCGATAGTCGAGCCCGCTTGATTTTGCTGTTGTAATAGCTTGATCACTTCTGCCGAGCGAGGGGTAATTAGCTGATTGAGCAACTCTAAGTATGTTTTGACAGCCTCTGGATCTGTCGAGTCACAAGCAATGAAGTCTCCGATAGTCCAGCCCTGTTGATTTTGCTGTTGTAATAGCTTGGTGACTTCTCCCGAATTAGTGGGCATTAACTCATAAAGCCGCTTTGCGTATGCTTTAGCTTCAGGAATTGTTTTGACCTGACTTATGCGTAAATTTTTAAAAAAAGGCCTAGAAAACATGATTTCTCCAGCGCACTGTAAAAAGTTTGTTCAGCATCAGATAAAGTGATTGTATGACAGAGCAAGATAATTATCTCAAATTTGACTGAATCGCCCCACATTTTGAGCCATTATTATACAACGCCAGTGCTTTAATTCAATCATTGATTCCAAAACTTTATAAAAACTCGCCTAAATAAAATAAAACAGGACAAACCAATAATTATATGACGCCAGAAAAATTTGAGAAGAAAGCGATTAATTATTAAGAATACTGTTCGGCAAAGTGTTAACAGGTTAATTCAAAATAGAACCTCACACCCACTCACCAATATCAATAATGCGGTAAAAGCAACGTTGACTATAAACAGATTCAGCAACCTCGCCCAAATGAAATAAAACCGGAACAGCGGCCATGCCACGCGGCATTTCAAGTCGCTTAATTTTCTCACGCATTTCTTCTATGATTTCAGCATTAATTTCTTGGCGCGTACACTTGAATTCACACACCAATAAATTATTCGTACGTGTTTGCACAAGATAATCAATTTGACAGCCTTTCTTTTTTACAGTAGCGCGCTGAAAATAAGGATTATCGCCAACAATATCTGCTCTTGAAATGTCTAAATGCTTTAAGAGCAACGGACGGTTTTCCAATAATAAATTTTCAACTTGTAACCCTAAAATACTTGGCCAATTAATGAGTTGATCGAGATTCAATCCTTGATACGTATTTTGACTAATATTAATTTGAATAGGTTCAATATATTTTAAATAGAAACGTGTATAACTATCAAATAAGCGATAAAGCGTTTGCTTACTTGTTTTTTTTGTTGCAATCGACCACTGAGGATGTTCTGAAACAAAACCCGCTATTTTCAAATGTTTCATTAATTTACTCAGCGTACCGCTATTGGCATAACCTAACTCTTGGCGAATTTCAGAAAGTGTTTTCATGCCCGCGCTTAAAACACGCAGAATTTTTTTATAAATATCTCCTGCACCATTAAATAAATCATGAAAAATACGCTCAAATTCTGTCGTTAATAAACCGTCTTTTTCAAAGCATAAACGTTGAATATTTTTATCCGCCATATAAGCCACCTGAATTTGCTCGAGATACCAAGGAATACCCCCGGTGACTGCTAAAATTTTATAAATTTCGTAAGCGGACCCTTTAAATCCACGCGCTTTTAAAAGCTCAGCTGATTCGCTGATAGAAAGTGGCGCAAGATGCATGGTTAAATTAATTCTTCCAAAAAATGCCGTGCTTTGAATAATATTTTTTTCAATCCATGTAGAAACTGAACCACAGCATACTAAAATGGCATTGGGATGTTTGGGCATTTCTAAATCCCACCAAACTTTTAGCTTAGGGATAAATGTGACATCTTTTGCGGCCATCCAGGAAATTTCATCAAGAAGAATGACAGTAGGTTCATTTGCAGGTAATGATTGCGATAGCGCGTAAAAGGCGTCACTCCAATCCGTAAATGTCACAGGGGCAATATTGAGAAGTTGCGCAAGCTGCCGACCAAAAGCATCGCGCTGAGTTTGATCGGTCACGCCTTCCACGGGCGCTAAGCCTGAAAAAGAAAAAAAGCATTGGTTCGAGTTAGAAGCGAACTCTTGAATAAGCCGGCTTTTACCCACACGTCGCCGACCGGTGATAACCACTAACCGCGGCCCAGGGTGCGGCACAAGGTCTTTAAGCTTGCGTAATTCTAGCGCACGTCCCGTAAAATTTTCGACTGGAATAGTCATGGCTTCTATGCTCAAAAATGCGCATCACAGAATTTATATTAATGATGTACAATATTTTGCCAAATATAGCCGGCACCACTTAAGAATAAACTAAAAAAATACGCTATAATGCCTCTTACTCAATTTAAAATGAAAAAAAATGCCCGGATTATTCTCATCGATACTACCCAGTCATCTTGCTCAAAAATTCAGCGATGACTGGTTAAGCCCGGAACTATGGGGCAAGTATTTAGTAGCGTCCATTGTCTTGAAAGAAAGTGACGAAATAAAAAAAAATTTGCTCATACTTAGTCAACTCACAAGCG
Organism: Pseudomonadota bacterium; assembly: GCA_040389005.1. Classification (GTDB taxonomy): domain Bacteria; phylum Pseudomonadota; class Gammaproteobacteria; order JAGOUN01; family JAGOUN01; genus JAGOUN01. The sequence continues at coordinate 34,898 of JAZKAS010000027.1, read as the reverse complement.
AAACGGCCATCCGATACCAAGCGCGATTTCCTATGTTATTCTTGGCATTCCCTGAAAAGATACAAGAAGCTCTTCTCGCAGATAGAAACTTTATAAGCCAGCTTAAAAGTAACCTTAAAAACTGGAGCCCGTTCAACCGATTACAAGCGAGTATCATAGAAGGCATATTAGATAAAAGAATTCCATTATCTGACGAAAGAACCCTGTGTTTTGACCAATATATTCCTAGCATCATGGCTGCAATCATCCAGGCTAATCCAGACGATTATAGTGATTCGCAAAACTCCTACACTATGAGACCAACAATCCGGGAGGATGAAGACAATCAAGATCGTTTATTCGGTAGTATTTATTTTTTCTCTTCCGCGGAATGGGATAATTTCGCTGACCAAATAACCGTTATTTTAAACAGCCAGTCTAGGTTTGAAATCAAATCAAAAGCCATACGTGCACTTACCCTAACCGCGTCTTTTATAAAAAACCAAAATAAAATGCGCCTTTTGGTGAGCGCACTGCTTAAATTCATGAGGGATTATGCAATAACAATCAACAGGGACGATGTTCAGGGGATACTAAATAATATCAATCAATTATTAGATCAGGTATTTCCCTACCTAAACGACCAATTATCCTCCATTATTGACTGGCTGAAGGAAATTTTGTTACTAGGATATACGCATTCCGTACTCGCATACCTTAAAACGCTCTTAAAACATTCTCAATTCAAAGAGGCTATTTTAAACAATGCGTTTTTTGAGTGCGCACTAGATCAGGTAGTAGAAGCAAAGGATACTTATGAAGTAGATACACACAGCCTTGATGCAATAGCTATCATGCAATACTTGATTCTTAGCATTAAACCAACAAAAGGCCTGATCGATTACGCTGTGCTCATCAACCACTTAGCACCTTTAATAAAGTGCGTTTCTGATGACACGCCTGATGACCTTAAGCATAACGAGCTGGCACTGAACCTTGCCATTTTTGAGCTCTTTAGTCAGTTAACCTTTGTGCTTGGTAAAGAATGCGGTGATTTAAACCAAGCGATCAGCTACAAAGTAGAGCGCCCAGGAAAGATATCCCCTTTTGCAATACAATTTCTCTCCATGAGTGTAAATTTTTCACGCGATATTCTCAATAATCATAACTTGGAAAATATTATTGATGGACTACTAGAAAAATGCTTATCAGAAGGTGATTATCTAACAGTGATTCCTATCATTAGAGCGCTCTTGGCAAATACTCTTTTCAAAAAATACTTTGTAAAAAGCGCGTTGTTTGATCATTTAAGAAGCCAAATGAGCGCCATGGCGCAAGACGTAATTGCAAACGAGAAAATTGAAGAATTTGAACACCTACTTGAAATTCTGAAAAGCTCAATACCCGATATGACACAGGATGCTATTAATCATGAAATGTGGATTGAAACATTTTGTTTGCTTCTAGAAAACTTAAATTATGAGAGCTCGAAAAATATAATTGATTTGATATTCGATATTTTCAATCAAATAATGCCATTACTTTATAGCACAAAAAAATTGGCTCTATTTTGCGAACTCGTCAACAATATTTCTGACTCAATCTTAGATAACCTTCGCAATCAAACCGAGCTTTTTCTTAAGCAACTTGTAACTACTCTCGACGAACAAGATGCGCCCAAATTATGTCGCTATGCTTTAGAAGCCTTAGAAGAATTTGAAGCGCTACCCTGTGATGGTGATGTAGAGGGCGTATTATCAAGAAGATGGTTAGGTTTTCTCGCCTTACCTCGTTATGCTATGCAGGATTTTTTTGAAGAACAAAAATTGTTGCAACGATTATGGCAGATTGTCGACAATGAAAATAATCTTTATAATACTCGCCTGCGAGCATTAATAATATTATGCTTATGCTTGCCACTGTACATCATGAACGATCCCACTCAAATTCAACGCATCTTCGCAGCAGCTGAAAATAATTATCCTGAGTTCCGTCGAGATGTGATACCAGACATATTAAACGCATTAAGAGCTTCTTTTGATACCCCCGCCTTTCATTCTGCTGATGTTGCAGAACTTATTGAAAAACATGGATTTTTTCATTATTTAATTACATTACTCAATAATACTGATAGAGATGAATTTATATGCCATGAAGCTTTAAACATATTACAGTTTTTAGCTTACTTAAAGGGCGATCATTTTAATAAGGTTATGAGAGCTAATGAAAATTTGATCTATGCGCTTATACGTCAAATAATATTTTCAGTAGATGATGATTGGTTTAAAACCAACTTAATGGTGATGGATTTGCTCACATTATGGATAACGCAAGGAATTGATTTACAACTGCATTTAACACATTGTCGGGCAGAATTTGGCGAAAGCAAAAAATGCAATACACTAAACTTGCTGCAAACAGTTGATCGTCTCAATATAATCGTAGCGCCTCATTCAGTTTTGAGCACCGCTAACACCTCACTACTTTTTGGTGTTTCGAGCAGCACAAAAAGAGCTGTCGAACAATTTGAAGCAATAGATAGCGATTCAAAAAGAAACAAGATATCTGAAAAAGAGGATTTACTATCTCCATCGAGATAGTTTTTCTTTATGGTTTTGTGAAAATTTAAGATGAACCTTCACGTCCGGTTAGATAAGACCTATGCGCAAAAATTGATTTTTCCACTTTTGCGCATCTTTACATCTATAAAAATAGCAAATCCACAAGAATTGTTTCAAAAGTGAACTATACTGAATAAAATAAGTATATGGAACTTGTGACATGAACCCGTTTATTGATAATAAAGTTGAAGCTTCACGCCCTGGCACACCGGCGACCAGCTCGTCTTCTAGCAAATATGCCCTAGAAGACGGAGTTGCTGTGGTCAAAAGCTCAGGCTGCGGATGTAGCTTTTTCCCTAGACATAAACAAAGAAAGTCGCGCACAGACTATATACTAGAAATAATCCGTGGCAACAAAGTAACTCCGCAGTGACGAGGGTTAATGCTCTCTCGTCGCCGTAAATATAATATCGGGATAACGTTCTTGCGTTAACGATAAATTCACCATCGTTGGCGCAATATAAGTGAGTTGTCCCGCAGCATCCAACGCTAAATTCGCTTCGCATTTGCGTTTAAATTCTTCAAGTTTTTTCGCATCTTCACAATACACCCAACGCGCTGTGGTAACAGAAACACCTTCATAAACACAATTGACGTTATATTCTGATAATAAACGATGTGCGACGACTTCAAATTGCAAGGTTCCCACCGCACCGACAATCCAATAATTGTTAATTAACGGCCTAAATATTTGCGTCGCTCCTTCTTCAGAAAGTTCTAGCAAACCTTTTTGCAACGCTTTCATTTTCAATGGATCTTTTAAGCGAATTAATTTAAATAATTCTGGCGCGAAATTCGGAATACCTAAAAATTTAAAATTACCTTTTTCGCAGAACGTGTCGCCAATCTGAATACTGCCGTGATTATGAATACCGATAATATCCCCCGGATACGCTTCTTCGACATGCTCGCGATCACCGGCCATAAAGGTTAATGCATTACTAATTAACACTTCTTTGCCAACACGTTGCTGCATCACTTTAATACGATTTTTATAAACCCCAGAACACACACGTAAAAACGCAATACGATCACGATGTTGCGGATCCATATTCGCTTGAATTTTAAAAACAAAGCCGCTAAATTTTTCATCTGTTGGTTGCACATCGCCTTGATTCGTTTCACGCGATTGTGGCGCGGGCGCATAAACCACGAAGTCATTCAGCAATTCACGAATACCAAAATTATTGATAGCAGAACCAAAAAAAACTGGTGTTAATTTTCCTTGTGAAAATAATTCGAGATTAAACTCGTGACTCGCGCCACGTACGAGTTCAATTTCATCTTTAATTTCATCGACTAAACTACCTAGTTTTTCACGCGCCTCAGAACTTTCTAATCCTTGAATCACATCGCCCATTTGCACGCTTGAACCTTTTCCGGGTTCATATAAAACAATTTCATCTTTATATAAATGATAAACGCCTTTGAAACGTTTGCCTTGACCAATTGGCCAGGTAATCGGCGCGCATTGAATTTTTAACACGTCTTCGATTTCATCTAATAAATCAATTGGTTCGCGCCCTTCTCGATCAAGTTTATTTACAAACGTTAAAATCGGTGTATCACGTAATCGGCACACATCCATAAGTTTTAAGGTACGCTCTTCCACCCCTTTCGCCGCATCAATCACCATCAAGGCAGAATCCACCGCCGTTAACGTGCGATACGTATCTTCCGAGAAATCCGCATGTCCAGGCGTATCTAATAAATTAATAATGCAATCGTTATACGGAAATTGCATCACAGAACTGGTGACAGAAATACCACGCTCTTTTTCCATTTCCATCCAATCCGATGTCGCGTGACGTGCAGCTTTTCGCCCTTTCACCGTACCGGCCAATTGAATTGCACCTCCGAATAATAATAATTTTTCGGTGAGTGTTGTTTTACCCGCATCTGGGTGAGAAATAATCGCGAAGGTGCGACGTTTTTGGAGTTCTTGTAAAAATGGAGTCATTGTTTTTCTCTAAAAATTAAACTAAACGTACATATCCTTTTTTGGCATAAGCAAGCATTTTTTTATCATGCGTCATCAATGGCATATCGTGAATACGGGCAGTAGCAATGATAAAACGATCTGCGGGATCTTTGTGATCACATTCCAATAAAGACATGCTTTCGACAGCAATATCAACATCAATATCAATCACTTTAAAGCTTTCTATTGTTTGTTTTTTCCACTGCCCAAATGGACGACATAAAGTAACACGCTGAGACCGTGATAACATCGTAATTTCCCAAAAAGTAATCACACTTAAAAATAGTTCGTCATTTTCTTGAGCTTGCTCAATAAGTTGCCGCTCTTGAAGCGATAATCTCTCAGGCTCTCCTTGAAACCAAAGCAAAATATGCGTATCAATCAACATTTTTTAGAGCTTCCCAATCAACATCTTTTAATGCATCCCACTCAACGTCTATTGGGCTCATGATATCTCCATGAATTTTGACCGAATCTTTCATATATCCAGCATAAAACTTCTTTTTTTCTTTTAAAGGCACTAGCATCGCTACAGGCACATTACGCTTTGTAATAACGTATTCTTGGCATTGCTGTTGCGCGGTTTGCACATATTCCAGGCAATGCGCTTTGAAATCTGAAACAGACACCGTTTTCTTAAGAGTCATGATTTTTCCAAATGACCATATGATATAGTCATATTGTAAATAGAATTAGGGAACTACGCAATCACGATGATTGCATATGTAAAAATTGCTTTGAAAGCCAAGCAAATGCTAAGAGCAAACACCCGCCAGCCACTCAAAACCACTGTCATCTCTGTTATTTTTATCCATAATTTGCTACGATTGCGCCAACAAGTTAGAGGGCATCATCTTGGCTTTATCACGATTTTTTCTTGTTATTTTAAGTGTATTGTTACCAATCCTACTGAACTCGCAACCTGCTATCGAAGAAACCTCTACCCATGCGCCAGATTTATATACCGTTCAGCAATCATTGATGCAATATCATGATAACGGACAATATGAACACGAAATTCAAATGGTCGTTGATAAAGCGAAAAAACACTTAGAGACTCGAATAGCCCAAAAGCAACAACGCCCTTTAGCCATCGTTTTAGATATTGATGAAACCGCCTTATCCAATTGGCAAGAACTTAAAACCATGCAGTTTCACTATGACAAAAATTACTGGTTGAACTGGGAACAATCTAAGCAAGCCATCGCTATCAAACCTATTCTCGATCTTTATTATTATGCCCTAGATAATCACATTCATGTCTTTTTTATTACTGCTCGTGAAGAAAGCGTACGCAAAGTCACCGAAGACAATCTAAAACAAGCCGGTTATACAAGCGATAACATCGTATATTTTACTCCCGAAAATAACCCTTATAAAAATAGCGCAGACTACAAAACTGCTATGCGTAAAAAAATTACCGATCAAGGTTACGACATTGTTTTGTCAATAGGTGATCAATACAGTGATTTGTGTGGCGGTTATGCGGACGCTCTGGTTAAGCTTTCTAACCCTTTTTATTACATTCCTGGCTGCATAGCATCACCGTAACAGCATTCGTGAGTGATGCTATACATCAAAAAATTGAAAAAATGTGCTACAATCCAGCATCATTGCATTTTGATTGCAGAATACATGTTTTTTCCAAAAATCTATCATCTCCCTGAAGATACCATGAGTGAAATCGCAGCCGCTTGGTTAGACCCAAGCACAGTGTATAAGCTTGTGATTGCCATCATGACTGACAAAAAAACCAGCCCAATCGTGACCCTTTTTGCACTGCTCCGAGCGTTCAACATGCAGCAAAGTAAAATCGGCATAAAATGCCAAGAAATATTACCCATGGCGCTTCACATAACATTACCTGGCGCTTCAACATTACTTGTGCGTGATAAAAAATTATTGCCCGCAATTGACGAGGTTTTTTCAGAAAGCATGAAGAGCGAGCAATCTTCACCGGGACATCGATTACAAGTTCTTAACTTTATTTCTGTTTTAGAAAAAGGCACGCTTCTTTGGGATGAAAATCATATTGGGATGGCTATCAGGCAAATGATGCTCGGTGATAATGCTCTACAAAAAATGCTCACTCATTTTGTCGCTTATGTTTGTTTTTTTTACCTTCGAAGTGGCGAACGTATTTTTATTAATCAAGTATGTACTATTTTAAATAGCGATCCAAAAAATGTTACTCATTATGATAATGCACTGAAAGCATTAAATTTAATGTTGCCCTTCATGAAGAATAAGAATAAGGAAAGCTATGCCCATCTACTTGAAACTTTTTTTGACTTGGCGCAAGGCAATTTTAAAAACGACCTTCTAAAGGCCGCCATGAGCCTCGACCCAAAAGTATTGAATGAAAAATTTGAAGAAATTTTTTCTCAACTACATGATATGTTCTCAAACAAAGATTATGAAGAAATAACCGTATACATTCAAACCTTATCAACACACCCTCTTTTTCAAGAGAAATTTTTAAAATCCGAATTTCCACATAAAATATTACGTGTTATTCATAATACGCCTAGCGTATGGAATTTTGAAGTTATAAAAATTATTCATGCATTAATTTCGTTTATTAAAGAGTCGCTGAATATTTCTGTGTTTGTTAAAAACATAATCTGGTTTTTAGACTATTATGATGAACACGGTGATGGTTATTTTTTCGAAATATATGACTTGTTTTTTCACATTATTACTCAGCTGGTCCGATTATTTTCTAAAAAAGAAAAGCTTGAATTATTTCAAACAATTAGCGCAGTCACAGTAACCGTATTTGATGACATAAAAGCTTTTCAAAATCTGGCTGATAATGCAGTGAGCGAGATATCTTCTGATAGCGAAAAAATATTTGTTTCAGAACAAGCGACAACAGATGTTTCAGAACAAGCGACAACAGATGTTTCAGAACAAGTCACAACAGATTTGAATGAGCCGGATTGGCCTCTAACTAAATACCATACATGGCGTTCAGGCATATTTCTTTTTAGCACCATGATCTTTGCATTGAGTATACCGACGCATGACTTCACACAAAGTTTATTAACATTATTGAACACCGAATTAACAGAAACTTATGATAAACCGATGCGTCTTCTATTTTGTTTAAAATATCCCCTTGTCGAGAAAGATATTTCAAACGAAAATTTCATGAATATGCTGGACCTCATCAATGATATAGAAAAAATCGATACTACCAGCGATCAGACCATCCTTAAAATACTGACTAAGTTACTTCCTAGCATGACAAAAGTTTTTGTGAAAAAAGTGAATCTTCTTCGAAAAATACTATTACTTCATAATAACATAGATGGCAAAAATCTTACGAAGATACAACCGAAGGTTTTAGCGTTGCTTCATAAGTTATTGCCATTACTTTCTCATGAACAGAAAAGAGAGCTATTTGATTTTTGCTTCCAACTTCGTGCCCCTGACTATGATCAAGAAATCAAATGGAACGCAATTGCCACCCAGTCTTTATCTGGCTTCGATTTCTCAGATATATTAGATGAAGTCTACAAAAAACTTGCGGAGCGCCAACAAACATTGCCTATCGCTGGAGGCTACGACTTGGAATCCTACCAGACATGCGACGCGCCACTTTATAGCCTTAAATATCTGTCTCAACATACCAACTTCTCTGCTGCAAAAAATTATTTTAATACGCATCAGCTTTTTCATCAGCTAAACTCTGATCGGTTAAAACAATTTTACGCCAATGAGACAGAATTTTACACGGGATCGAGCCTTGCAGACTCCAGGATCCATGAATTGCTATCCTGTGCAAAATTCTATGCGATTGAACATCCAGAACAACTTAAGCAGATTCTAGACGAAGGCCGCTCCTTAAATCAGCCCTATCTACTATTCAAGTTAGCCCTCTCTTTTTCTGATCCGTTATTTAATGCAGATTGCACATTGGATGCGTTCTCTACCATGATTGATGAATGTGGTTTTTTTGACAAATTAATTGGCTTGCTACAAAGCAGTAATAATACGACCGCTTATGACGCCTTAAAAGTAACAAAGACAATCGCCTCACCAGAAGACAGCCATTTAAATACATGTATGCAAGCGCACAATGAAAGATTTATTCCCTGCTTATTGGATCGATTGTTTGATGCCACCACGACTCCAGACATCTGTTACATTACATTAGATATATTGTCATTGCGATTTGTACAAGGGCTTGATTTAAACCCGTATTTGGCAAGTTATTCGCTGCCAGAAGAAAGCGCTACCAATGGGTGGTGGTTAATTTTATGTGGCTTAACGGGATATAACCCCGCAACTCCTGCTCCGCGCCTTGGTTAATTTAAGAAACATAACTTTATTGATCGATATTAACAATATCTTTTCAACTCAATACCTACGCATATGCCCTTTTTTTGCAGGGGAAAAAGGACAGATTTTTTTTGATAAATTAAGCAGCCCCCTCGTCTGAAGACACCTGATTTAGGAGGCAACATTTTTTGAGAGACTAAGTCGTTGCCCTTATATCACAATGCTTGATTTAAGTAAACAGGTTATCCATAAAAGCATCTCTTGCAAATTGTCAATCTGATTGACAACTTGTATTTACGGCACTGAATTTATCTCAGCCACTTTTATTCAATGGGCGAAAAAACATAACGTTCTTATTTATCATTTTTGACGTAGCTTTCGCTGATTTGAATTTTTTTCGTTCATTTTCACGCTTCACGTTAGAGAGTTTTACTCTCTTACAAGAAGACTTTGAGAAAAAGAGCCCGCACCTTTCTTTACTTATTTGTTGTTTTTTAGCAACACTTGATTACTCTTTTTATCTATAAGGAAAAGCGAAGAGGTCGCCAACTTATCTTTAAATAACCTGGCATGTTTACATCCCGTAATGCATGACACGTGCCATTGCGACCTTATCTCGCTAAAATACTGCGAAAGAAGGCTGGCGATATGTTTTTCAATCACAGCTTTTAATGACTCGGTTAACTCAATAGAACAGCTGTTTTTTACTCAAGCACACTTGGACAGGCAGTGCCGGCAAAATCTTCTCTAGATCAGAAAACGCCATCAATTCACCAATATATTTCTTGTTCGACGTGAGATGATGCTTGGAAAAAGGCATCTCCTTTATTATGTATTTTGACGTTTTAATGACACCATCTGACTCATCAATCATAGCCCGTAATTCTTGCATGCAATTCGTTTTAAAAGTTTCAAAATCATCAATAAAGAGTTGCATTCCACTTCTAATCGGCGCATACAAATCTGGCATCGCACCACCTCGATAAAAACCAGCCGCCACTTCCAAGCAAATTGCATTATCAGGTTTTTTAAAACTATCTTGAAATTTTTTTATTTTGTTGGAGATTTCTTTTACTGTGGTACTTTGAGAAAAAAAAGCGCAATACTGCCGCTCAATTTTTTGAATGTAATCCTGCTCAACTTTCTTCACTACAGGAGTTCTTCGGGAAATATTCCACTCAAGGCTACCATAAAAACCATTAGCAATCATATTCGCAAAAATCAGCGCTGTATTTTCCTGTTTGTCTCCCCCATGCCCATCAACCACAAGCGCAGAAGCAGGTGTTTTGCCAGGCGTAAAAACAATAACTGAAATATTATCTGTAGATCCCTTGTTATATGCCGCTGCAACAAGCGCTTGAGCAGAATTTGTATTTTGTATGTCAGAATCATAAAGACATTTATTAATTCCCACAACGAATAAATCGTCTTCCAAACCATCACATGCAACCGTCACTTTTGCCCGCTGCGCTCCAGTCAACTGGAAACGATATTCAAAAATCTCAGGCTCGTGGCTAAGCCCATAACGCTCAACATCATTATCCCCTAGCGAACGACTCGGCATCACCTGTCTGCCTTGCGAGTCAAGACGATAAACTCCATCTCGGTCTTGCTGAGGCTGCGTCCCATTGGTTGCCGCTCGCACACGATCATACTCAGCCGGATTATCAGCTGGATTAAGTACATGCAGATACGTTAAACGATGGGTCGATGATGATTTATGTTCATCATCAAAAATAGTGACATAAACAGCACTATCGCCCACATTAGCTGCCCAAATATGTAAAATTGAGTTTTCATCAACCCAAGCAATTGACGTACTTAACGTAGCACCAAAAGGTTTCGCATTAGAATTCACATCATACAGATCCTGCATTGCTTTAACGGTATTTCGCAAAATACTAATGCGATCAACGATCGAAAAATCTGGGAAACTTTCCACGTACGAGGTCGCAATAGCATCTTGCTGCTCGTTCCTGCCACCTTGTATTTCACACAAATGAAACACATCCCTTTCTTTTACATAATCTGCTTTTTTCGGAGTATAATTAGGTATGTTAAGCGACCCAACCTTTTGATCCTGACCAAACGCTCGCCACATCACTCAACCTTGTTTTATTTTTCTTATCTTGACCAGAGTATAGTACAAGTCCTTACAGATGCAGCGCTTAAAACGTTAGGTTATCTAACGCTCTGAGCGTTAGCAAGCGCACGTGCCATTTTTTAACATAAGGAGACCGTTGCGAACTGACAAGTTTTTTAGTTAACATCGCACCACCATTCACTTCGTAGATTTGAGCATGTCATTCAAAAACACATTACTCAGTGGAAGCGGTAGCTCATTAGAATGGTTTGATTTCGCGCTTTATGGTTTTTTTGCGCCAATATTTTCACAACTCTTTTTTCCTCACACAGAAAATCACTGGCTCACACTGATCGCAGCATATGGAGTTTTTGCGGTAGGATTTTTAGCAAGGCCAATAGGTGCGATATTATGTGGATATTTAGGCGACAAATATGGGCGCGTTTTACCCTTAAAAGTCACGCCTCTTGTTATTACACTTTCTACGGCGATTATCGCCGCGTTACCCACTTATGATTCCGTCGGCTGTTTAAGTATCATCTTACTCATCGCCATACGCATCATTCAGGGAATCTTTTTAGGTGGCGAATACTCTGGCAATATGGTTTATCTCTGCGAACGCTCACCGCGTTGGAAATATTTATGGGGAAGTTTTGCCAGTTGCGCAGGCAGTTTTGGCATTATTCTTGCTTCTGCCGTTACGGCTATTTTTTACAAAATATTTGATACTACTTTTATGCATCACTATGGATGGAGAATTGCTTTTTTAATGTCGTTACCCATGGGTTTCTTAATTTTTTTAGTCCGTAGAAAAATCACTGAATCACCTGAGTTTGTTTTTAATCCGATATTAAATCCCCTCAAAGAAGTAGCGAAAAAATATAAATTTTCTGTTTTTTCAGGATTAGGTTTAATCTATTTACATGCAACAAGTTACTATTTTGTTTTTATGTTTTTACCCGTATTTTTAACACAAAAACGCCATTTTTCTAGCGGCACCGCACTCATGAATAATACTGGATGTATGTTAATTCATGTTTTTTTCGTCCCCATATTTGCATTACTCGTGACATTTATTGGCGGTTTGAAAGCCCTGCGGATTAGCACAAGCTTATTCTTACTTTTTTCGTTACCCATTTTTTATTTTTTAGAACATGGCGATAATACGATCGTATCAGCGTGCTTGATTGCATTATCTATCATGACTGCTTTTAACGCATCTATTTTGCCGGGATTAATCACAGAGCTTACGCCAAGTTATGTAAGATATACCCTATTAGCCTTGGTTTTTAATATTGGCTTTGGTGTTTTTGGCGGATTAACGCCGACGATCGGCTTATTGTTAAGCAAAAATGCGTCTGTATTTTCTCCTGGCGCATATTTAACGTTATCCGCGTTGATCACATTAATGACAACGATCATGATTAATAATGCCAAATAAATACCACAGCATTACTTATTAACAACGGGACTTTCCTGGCAAGGCGTAATACTTTATAATCTGCACCCTTTTCGCCATAACGTGGGAATCGATTTCATGATACTTTCCGATACAGAAATTCGTAAAATTGCGCATTTAGCGCGCATTGAGGTTTCCGATGAAGACGTTGCCAACATGCAACCTCGATTAAGCAAGGTGTTGACCATGATTGAACACATGGACAGCATCAACACAGACAATATTGCGCCTTTATCGCATCCGATTGACGCGACACAGCGCCTACGTTTAGACGAAGTGACTGAAACCAATCAGCGTGATATTTTCCAATCAATCGCGCCCAACGCCGATCACGGCTTATATTTTGTTCCATTGGTTATTGAATAGGTTTAAACATGCATAATTATACGATTGCCGAATTACGAAAAATGCTCGACACAAAAAAAATCTCCAGTGTCGAACTCACACACCATTATTTGAAGCGCATTCATCAATATCAGAGCTCGCTCAATGCGTTTGTGACGATTTGTGATGAAACCGCTTTAAAACAAGCCGCGGATGCCGATAAGCGTATTCAAGAAGGCCGCATTGAAGCACTCACCGGTATTCCTATGGCGCAAAAAGATATTTTTTGTACGCAAGGCATTAAAACAACCTGTGGTTCAAAAATGTTGGATAATTTTATTGCGCCTTATGAATCTACCGTTACACAAAAATTCTTAGACGCCGGCAGTGTCATGTTAGGCAAAACTAATATGGATGAATTCGCCATGGGTTCATCGAATGAAACCAGTTTTTATGGCGCAGTAAAAAATCCTTGGGATTTAGAATGCGTTCCCGGCGGATCTTCGGGGGGCGCTTCTGCTGCTATGGCCGCACAATTGGCTGCGGGTGCAACAGGCACCGACACGGGTGGATCTATTCGTCAACCGGCGGCACTCACCGGCATTTCTGGTATCAAACCGACGTATGGCTCTGTTTCACGTTATGGCATGATTGCGTTTGCCTCAAGTCTTGATCAAGCTGGCCCGATGGGTAAAACCGCAGAAGATTTAGCGCTGATGTTAAACACAATGGCAGGCTTTGATCCCAAAGATTCCACATCAATCGATCGCGCAAAAATTGATTACACCGCCCTATTGAATCAACCGTTAAAAGGCTTACGTATTGGTATTCCAAAAACGTTTTTTGATGAACGTTTAGATAAGCAAATGGCGGAAGTCATTCAAACCGCGATTAAAGTATTCGAATCACAAGGCGCCACGCTGCATGATATTGAACTCCCTCACAATGATGTCGCTACCGCAGCATATTATGTCATCGCACCCGCAGAATGTTCGTCAAATTTGTCACGCTATGATGGCGTACGTTATGGTTATCGTTGTGACAATCCCAAAAATTTATTAGATCTTTATCAACGTTCACGCGCAGAAGGCTTTGGCACAGAAGTAAAACAACGTATTATGGTAGGAACGTATGCACTCTCTTCAAAATCTTATGAAGCGTGTTATTTGAAAGCACAAAAAATTCGTCGGCTTATTCGCCGAGATTTTTTAACGGCCTTTGAAAATGTCGATGTGATTATGGGACCAACATCACCGACTACGGCATTTAAAATTGGCGAACGTTGCCAAGATCCAATTCAAATGTATTTATCGGATATGTACACGATTGCGGTGAATCTTGCAGGATTACCAGGCATGTCAATCCCTGCTGGCTTGATCAATAACATGCCTGTTGGATTACAAATTATTGGCAATTATTTTGATGAAGCGCGCATGTTAGGCGTTGCGCATCAATATCAATTGTTAACGGATTGGCATAAGAAAGTGCCAGAGAATTTTAAATAAATTGTGGATGTAGGGGGCGACTCTTGCGGTCGCCCTTGGGCAGGCACAAGGCCGTTGCCCCTACAAAAATACATGACAACTCCGGAGATTCATGATGGAATGGGAAACAGTGATTGGTTTAGAAGTACACGCGCAACTTCGCACCAAAAGTAAAATTTTTTCAGGTGCAGCCACTGCGTATGGCGCAGAACCAAATATACAAGCGTGCGCACTTGATTTAGCCATGCCGGGTACATTACCGGTGCTTAATCATGATGTCGTTACGATGGCACTTAAATTTGGTTTAGCCATTGATGCAGAAATTAATAAACGCTCTGTGTTTGAGCGTAAAAATTATTTTTACCCTGATCTTCCTAAAGGCTATCAAATTAGTCAGCTACAAATTCCTATCGTCGGCAAAGGTCATTTGAATATTCAACTAGAAGACGGCAGCGAAAAAATCATTGGCGTGACACGTGCGCATTTAGAAGAAGATGCTGGAAAATCGATGCATGAAAGTTACAGCCAACAAACCGGACTCGATTTAAATCGCGCCGGAACACCATTATTAGAAATCGTTTCTGAACCTGAAATGTATTCTGCTAAAGAAGCGGTTGCGTATTTAAAAACATTACACACTTTATTACGTTATATCGATATTTGTGATGGCAACATGCAAGAAGGCTCATTCCGTTGTGACGCCAATGTTTCCGTACGCCCGAAAGGTCAAAAAGAATTTGGTACACGCGCAGAAATTAAAAACGTCAATTCATTTCGCTTTGTTGAAAAAGCGATTAATTATGAAGTTGAACGGCAAATTGCTTTAATTGAACGCGGTGAAAAAGTCGTACAAGAAACTCGGCTTTATGATGCTGATAAAAATGAAACACGCTCGATGCGTTCAAAAGAAGAAGCACAAGATTATCGCTATTTTCCGGATCCTGATTTATTGCCTTTAGTGGTTACCGCAGAAGATATCGAAAAGGTACGCGCGACACTGCCTGAACTTCCTGAACAAAAACGTTTTCGATTTATTGAAAACTTTGGCCTTTCTACTTACGACGCCGATGTCTTGGTGGCATCACGTGCATTAGCCGATTATTTTGAAGAAGTGATTTCGCACTTAGATTTCTCGCATGCGAAATTGGCCGCAAACTGGATTATGGGCGAATTATCAGCAGCATTAAATAAAGCCAATCTTGAAATTCATCAAAGCCCGATCAGCGCTAAACTTAAAGCCGGTCTATTAAAACGCATTGCGGATAACACGATTTCTGGAAAGATTGCAAAAATCATTTTTGAAGCCATGTGGGAAACAGGTGATGAGGCAGACAAAATCATTGAAGATAAAGGCTTAAAACAAGTAACCGATACCGGTGCGATTGAGGCAATTATTCAACAAGTTATTGATAATAACCCAAAACAACTCGCAGATTATCGCAATGGCAATGAACGCTTGTTCGGTTATTTTGTCGGTGAAACAATGAAACTTTCTAAAGGCAAAGCAAATCCACAACAAGTGAATGATTTACTAAAAGAGAAATTGAAATAATCTACACAAATTTATTTGCCACACCCTGGTGTAGGCGCTGCGGACTCGGATGCCGCAGCGTTACCATTGGTATTTTTCTGGGATTTGGGAACACCTGCTCGCAACTGCTCATATAAGTTCCCCATTACAAACAAACCATTGCATTTTTCAACGAGCTCAAGCGCAAGATCTTTTTGATCTGGATTAGTAGCCTGATTAGCATAATTTTCAAGTGTATTAATAAACAATTTTTTATTATTTCCGCTAGCAGTCAAAAAACATTTTACTAGCAAGCATACGAAGAAACTTCTGCCATAGATTTGTATTTTCTCCAAAAGTGCGCTTATCATTTTTTCACGCAAACCTTCATTGTCGACAAACTTAAAATATAGGTGAAAAGAGTTAGCTGCTGCATGCGAAAAACTGGGGGTAACTTCGTACTTAATATTCAATTCACTAATGATATAATTAAGCACAAATTCTTTTCCAGCGTCATCAAACAATGGGAGATAATAATAAGCATGATTTATCGAAGACTGGAATTTTTTACGATCAATATATTTAACGAACGAATCAGTGACTACCGAGGGTATATGTTTTTCTCCTCGAATATATAAGTAGTATTTAATCAAAAATTCCAACATACCGCAGCCCTGTTGTTTAGCAAGTGGTGCTGAGATAAGTTTATCAACAATAGCACTAAGTTTGTCTTCAATTTTTTCAGGCATTGGTAACCCTTTGCTGTTAAAATGAGCATGAAGAAAACTGATAGTGTACAAAAGAAACTGTTGGCTAGAATTATCTAACATAGAGGCTATTTTATCGATAACCTCATCACGTTGTTTCATGCTGAGAACATGGAAACACCTAATGATGTAAATCATAAAATTTGACGCATTTGATGAGAGCGGATCTTTATAATCTAATGCATAGATAGCGCTCAATATTTTTTCTTGGCTTGCTACGCTGACTGAGGCCAATGACAAACTTAAAGCGCCAAAAATTTTTTCTTTATGCTTGTTTACTTCAGGATGGGATAACAGGCTATCAACACTAATTTCTCGCTCCGCCACAGTCGTTGCAAAAGAATATAAATTCAAATTTTCTTCAATTGACAGAACGTCATCTTTATTTCCACGATTGAGTATTGCACTATGATACACAGCATAGACTCTTTTTTTGTCAGACTCACTCATTGATGCTTCACATTCCTTTAAACATCTGGTAGCTGCCGCCACACGCGATACAGATCTTTTGCTGAATGCCGAAATAAAAATATTAATCATCGCAGCAGGGACAAGCTTATCAACTTTTGAAAAGCAGGTTATATATTCTCTTTTTTCTTCAATATTTTCTTCAACATTTTCTTCAATATTTTCTTGATAAATATTTAGAATTTCGCGAGCCATGCTTTCGCTGATATCTTTATCGCATGATAACCATGCAGCAAAAGCCTCATAAGCGCGCTGTAATAACCCATCAATATTTAATGCCTCTAATGAAGCAGGGAAAAAATTAATAAGTGCTTGGCTCAATAACTCAATACATTTTTTTGTCAATATTTTCTCACGATTCACATTATTTACAAGAGAAAGGCAAGAAGATAATGCTATTACTGCGCTGAAAAAATTATGCCTTTCAATATTATCAAATAGGCGGAATTTTTTAAAGGGATCTGTAGAAGCGGTAAAGATAGATAAATTTGAGAAGGAAAGCGATTGAAGCTTAGTAACAAAGTCATTAAAAATTTCTTTAATATGTTGGTCGCGTATATCTAAACTGGATTGAGGCATGAGTTGAAAACATAATGCCAGCGATTCTACGCAAGAACAAAATATATCACTATATAGTGCGCTCGCTTTTAACTGAGTGATGAGCCTATCGATAATTTCACGCTGCTTAATTTCATCACCATTATAATAACGGTATAAAGCAGGCGCAACACCGTGCTCAAGACGGTTGTTTATTAAATTGATTTTATCAGACGATAAAGGTAAATTTTCCAATCGAATAAAAAAGAACAGTGCACTTATTTTATAGATGAAAGACTCAGATCTATTAGCGCGATCTAGGATTTTTTCTTTTATGAGATCATAATTATCAAAATGTTCTTTTGTTTGAATTTCATTGCTTAGCAATACGCGTTGCTGGCAAGCAATACTTTTCGAATCCCCTCTCTGAAATAACTCTTTAGCAGCTGCACTTCTTTTTCCCCTGCGTGCATCCTTAGATATTTCTCTGTCAAATACCTTGCAAATTTCCACCGCTAATTCTTTCGAATCAGAAAAGCTAAATATTTCTGCCGCTTGAAACACCGTAAAAGATTCAAAAAAACCATGCGACAACATAAAACAACACCTTAATAAAATTACTTAAATTATAGTTGCTATTTCAGTATTTTCAAATAAATAGCAAAAAAAACAACCATAATCAATTAATGGACTTTTGCAGCTCGGCAAGAATACCGCGAAGCAATTGCAACTCGGAAGTTTCTAGCCGTGCTTTTGCAAATAAGCGTCGTAACTTTTGCATTTGATGCATCGGCTTTTCGGCGTCAATGAACTCGATACCTATTAATAATTTTTCAAAATGTTGATAAAAATCTTCTAGATTTTTTATACTCGGATAAATAAAATTTTCACCGGTATTAACGCTTTTATTCATACATGCCATTCGAACTTCATAACACAATACTTGTACCGCTTGTGCGACATTCAACGAACTAAAATCTTCACATGAGGGAATTTGCACATGATAATGCGCTAATTGTAATTCTTCATTTGTCAAACCACTACTTTCTCTGCCAAACACTAAGGCAACATTATGTTGCTTTTCTAAAGCAATTTTCTCACCCATTTCACGCGGTGATAACATCGGCCACGGGCGTGCGCGTGATCGGGCACTGGTTGCTAATACCAATTCACAATCGGCAATCGCTTCTTCCAACGTTTCTACAACAACTGCACGAAATAAAATATCATCCGCTCCTGCGGCCATCGCCGTGGCATCTGCATGGGGGAAAAGTTTTGGCTGCACGAGATAAAGTGATGATAATCCCATGGTTTTCATCGCACGCGCAGCGGCACCGATGTTGCCAGGATGAGAAGTGTTAACGAGAACGATACGGATGTTGTTCATGCTTCATCCTGCGCCCGAGTTAAACGCTCTAAACCTTGCTTAATCGTTTCTATAATTCCCAAGCCAGTAATGGTTTGAGCATTTTCTAATAAGGCTTTAGGCAAAGAAACGGTGATTTTTTGAGTATTCTGTAACATATTATAACCCTTTAAAAATATATGGCAAGCATATGGCATATATTAGAACTCTTTCTAAACGTCCCGCAGGGGACGTCATTGCGAACGCAGCGCGGCAATCCATCCTGAAAATAGGACTAGGATGGATTGCTTCGAGTACTCGTAATGACGACAACAAGGGTTTAGAAAAAACTCCATTTATGGCTTTCAACACCATTTTTATTCTAAGCCGCTATGCCGTAACAATGCTTCTGCATTGGGTTCACGCCCTCGAAACTCTACAAACAATTCCATCGCTGGTTGTGAACCACCACGCTCTAAAATGGCTTGCAAAAATTCTTGGCCAGTCTTTCTATCTAATACGCCATTTTCTTCAAACTTTGAAAAGGCATCGCTCGATAACACTTCTGCCCATTTGTAACTGTAATATCCCGCTGAATAGCCTCCGGCGAAAATATGTGAAAAGCTATGTTGAAAACGATTAAACTCTGGCGGAATAATAACAGCCACTTCTTTTCTGACATGATCGAGCTGGGCCTGTAACGCTTGTGCATTTTTCGGCGCAGATTCACTATAAAGCAATAAATCAAAAATCGAAAATTCTAATTGACGCAACATTTGCATCGCGGATTGAAAATTCTTCGCTGCAAGCATTGATTGAAATAAATTTTCTGGTAAAGGTTTTTTTGTTTCAAAATGTTCTGAAATTAATGGAATCGTTTCATGCTGCCAACAAAAGTTCTCCATAAACTGACTCGGCAATTCCACCGCGTCCCATTCAACACCGCTAATTCCAGACACCTGTCCATAATTTATTTGTGTCATCATGTGATGCAAACCGTGGCCAAATTCGTGAAATAACGTGACCACTTCATCATGCGTTAATAACGCTGGCTGATCTTTTGAAGCGGGCGTAAAATTGCCGATCAGATAGGCTACCGGAGTAGTTATGCTTCCATTTTCAATGCGGCGTGAGCGACAATCATCCATCCACGCACCACCACGTTTTTTATCACGCGCATACATATCTAAATAAAATTGTCCGCGCACTTTGCCAGACTCATCTTTTATTTCAAAAAAGCGCACATCCGAATGCCACGTTTCTATATTTTTCAATTCTACCACGTGCATGCCATAAATTTTTTCAATGATTTTAAACATGCCCGATAAAACCTTATTGATTGGGAAATAAGGGCGCAACATTTCTTCATTAATAGAATATTTTTCTTGTTGCAATTTTTCAGACACAAATCCAATATCCCACGCGCTCAATTCAGATAAACTTAAATGTTCTTTTGCAAATTGCTTAAGCTCGACAATTTCTTTTTCTGCAAATGGTTTCGTTTTTTGAGCTAAATCTTTTAAAAAATCGAGCACTTGATTCACAGAATCTGCCATTTTGGTCACAAGCGAATATTCAGCATAGTTATCATAACCCAGTAGTTTTGATTTTTCTTCTCGCAACTCTAATAACTCTAACATCACCGATGTATTGTCGAATCGACCTGCATCTGGCCCTTGATCTGATGCGCGCGTGCTATAGGCAATATACATTTGTTCACGCAAATGACGATTTTCAGCATATTTCATTGCAGCAATGTAAATCGGTGCATCGAGGGTTAAGACATAACCTGTCAGTTTTTTCTCAGCGGCTTTAGCTTCTGAAAATTGCATAATATGTTCTGGCAAACCTGTTAAATCTTCTTTATTTTTAGTGTGATAAAACCAATGCTGTGTTGCATCCAAAATATTTTCTTCAAATTTGGTTGTTAACTCACTGAGTCGCTGTTGAATGGCGGCATAACGCATTTTTTCTTGGCCATCCAAGGCAACGCCGGCCAAACGAAAACTGCGCAGCTCATCTTGTACAATCTTTTTTTGCGTGGCATTGAGTGTCTGAAAATAATCCGATTCATGCAAGGCTTTAATTTTCTCGTATAAACTACGGTTTTGTCCCAGTGCTGTAGAAAATTCTGTGAGTGCAGGCAAACACGCATTATAAGCATCACGCCATTCTGGCGTATTAGTAACCGCATTGAGATGCCCAATAGGCGACCAAACGTTATGAAGTTTTGCCGAAATCGCTTCTAACGGTTCTAATACATTTTGCCATGTCGGCGCATCTGTTGATTCTGTTAACCGATCAATATTCTGCTGACTCTCTTGCACGAGTTGCGTTATCGCAGGCAAAGCATGCTCTGGTTGGATTTGCTGAAATAACGGTAAATGTAATGTTGAAAAAAGTGGATTTTGCACGAAAACTCCTCGAATGTTTTCGTACAATCATAATTATTTCTTATTCAGAAATCCATGTAATATTATCGCCACCGCTTTGATTGGTGGAGGTATAACCGTAAGGATGAGGATTGGTATAAGCAATTAGTGTTGAAGTGCCTGTATAAGCGGATCCATAAATATCTACCCCGCCATTTCCTCTAAAAGTCGTATCAATCACATTAACATCCATCATACTTTGGGTATTATATTCAGATGGAGTATTTTCTACAGAAACACCATTAACATTGTTATTACTAATAGTTGAGTTATAAATATTAACATTCGTGATCCCTCGGCCATAATTTGTCACGCCAACTCCAGGACCAGGACCATCAAGATAGTAGCCATTATTATTTATAGTCGAATTATTAACCGTCACTGTCAGCACGCCAAAACCAGTTCCCGAACCTTCGCCTCCTCCTGCATTGGTATTATTCGCAATCTCTAAACCATTACTACGATTACCGGACAATTCGCTATTTTCTATTGTTGCCGTTAAGCGCCCATCTGATCCATTTGCAATAAAAATACCATCGTTTCCACTAGATGTTCCGGTATTCAAGAACTGCGAATCCTTCACCGTAAGCGTTGCATTTCCTGTGCCACTACTCGTGTTATTTAGAAAAATTAACCCATCGTTTGTTACATAATTGGCTGTCGAATGCGCCATGCTGACGATTAAATCACCACTACCAACATTTTCTGCATAAACACCATTATAATTACCATCAAAGCTGGAATTCAGAATCGTCAATTTGAGAAGATCAGCGGTATTATATACATATACACCGTAGGCACCGCCGCCTGCGAATTTTGAAATATTCACATTAGAAAGTGTGACATC
>JAZKAS010000027.1:0-12704 GCA_040389005.1 Pseudomonadota bacterium | reverse complement strand
GACCAAGAATCGACACATCTGAAATCGTACTGGTTGCATCCGTAATATCCAAACCATCACTGCCTGAGGCCGCTATAATTTGCGGTTGTTTATCTCTCACTGCAGGCGCCTTATAATCTTCTGTTCGACCATAAATATTTTGCCCATCATTAATCACCAACGGGTCAGTCAAATAATAATTAGCATTACCACCGCCTTGAACAAAAATCATTGAACCCCCAGGAAACATTTCATTAAATAACGCCAAGTTATCGCTTGTCAGTCCTGCAGGATTTTTTGCCGAGCCATCGCCTGTGCCATGTGGCTCGGTATAGAGCACGGGATAATATTCCGTACCGTAACCGGTGACTTGATAATTTTGTTGATCATAAGTCCCTGCGCCTGTACCAATAATACCAATATGGCGCTCGACAGGATCTAAAAGACGATCGGAAACATCGGTTGAAAATTCATTAGAATCTCCACCAAATTCAAGAGTCAAACTCACGCCCAAAATATAATGATTAAAATTATCGTAACTATTCAGCAAAGAAGCAGAAAAGTTTTTTGACAATGATTTCGTAAAACTCGCTGTAATACCGGTAATATTACTGACATCATACGCTTCTTGCGGATGATAATAATAGCCGCCTAAAGAAACGCGCGAACGCAAATGATCTTCTTGCGCAAAAGAATAACCCACTTCAGTATCAACACCATTACCAATCACCGCATACGGCGTAAGATAAGCATCATCATATTGATAATCGTGAGGATTGCCATACTGATAAATACCGAAGGTATCCGCATACGCTCTACTGCCATTTTGTTGCTGGCTTTGAGTAGGAAAATAACCATTGAGATGCGCATCCCAATTCGAGCTCATCCATTCAACACCCGGGCTGATCACCCAAAAATTGCCACCCAAACTCGTGCGCTCGTAATCGCTAAAAACATATCCACCCCAAATCTGATTATTCACCACAGCGCGATAACCTAAGCCTGGGCTCATCAAATAGGTATCATCTGTGCCGTAATCTCCCATGAGATCGCCATAAAAAAACTGTTGATTATTGCCCAACAATGGCAACATACCATCAGCGCCAAAAATACTCGTATTCGATTGCATCGCAGAAACTTGAATTCGGCCTGGATCAGCCTGTGCTGACAAAGAAGCCAACAATAACGACGATAAAACACTTAAACGTAAACGCACAACAAAAGTTCCTTTTTCTTTTTGCAATAACATCCCGCAGAATTAACTGCGGGAATCAAACAAAACCTCTAAGAAGTTTTATTGGCTAGAAGCGCGCACTGAACACCGACTTCATTCGCTTGATAACTACTTTGCCCAGCTTGCAATTCAAATTTAAGCTGACCTGTACTACCCTTCTGCGCGTTTATCTCTGCGTGCAATCGTACAGGCGTGCCACTTGTAACAACTACAGGTTTAAATTTTGCAGCACTACCCATATGAAGATCAGCAGTCGCACTTGAGGCGGTATGCGATGGAACCGATAATGCGCATACATAATCACCCGCTTGCTGATATTCAAAATAGGACACTTGACCCGGAGTCAAATAGCACATCGCTCCCAAAGTACAAGGAGGAGTATAAGAATCAGATTCAGCATTTCCTGTTGCAAGAGCAGAAACCGCTAAAAAACCAAGTAATAATTTTGAATATTTCATTTTCTTTTTCCCTAAATGTTAATTGAGACCCCATAGTATAACGAATATTACTTGTATAAAAACATTGTCAATTAAGTTTTTAACGGTAAAATGATTCATCCTTGATACAATTCTATAAAGAGCCTCGCATGCATCAGCATCCTTTTATTAACATCGCAACCGAAGCAGCTGTTTCAGCAGGCAAAATTATCATTCGACACTTTGATCGTCTAGACTTAGTGAAAGTAGAAGAAAAAGCTAAGCAAGACTTCGTGTCTGAAGTTGATCTAGCTGCTGAAGAAATCATTATTCGCACCATCAAAACGGCTTATCCTAATCACGGCATTTTGGCAGAAGAATCGGGTCAAATGAACCCTCATAGCGACCATCAGTGGATTATCGACCCTATCGATGGCACGTTTAATTTTATTCATGGTATACCGCATTTTTGTATTTCCATTGGATTATCTATTAAGGGAAAAATCGAACACGGCGTAATTTTTGACCCAATTCGTCAAGAAATATTCACCGCCACACGTGGTCGCGGCGCTTATTTAAATAACAAGCGTATTCGAGTGTCTGCACAGCGCCAGTTAGCGGATGCGGTGATTGCTTCTAATATTCCTCATGGCAATGATCCTCATCGTTACCAAGAATATTTAAATGTTTTTGGCGCCTGTATGCCAGCGTGCGCAAGAATGCGCCATGCAGGATCAGCAGCACTTGATTTGGCCTATGTGGCGGCGGGTCGATTAGACGGTTATTGGGCACATGGTTTACGTCCTTGGGACATCGCCGCAGGAACGGTTCTAGTATTTGAAGCCGGTGGATTATTAAGTGACTTTTCAGGCGGTGAAACTTATATGGAAAGCGGCAATGTTGTTGCAACCACTCCTAAAATTCTTAAGGGATTAATGCAGACGATTGCGCCAGTATTGCCTGACAGTTGGAAATGATTTTTGTGAAAATCTATGTCCTAATTTTAGAATAAAAAATCGAGGCTGGGTTGCAGGGGCGATCCGGCAGTCGCCCTCTTCAATTCAATTATGGGTGCGATTCAGCCACTACTTTGGGTGGCGCCATCAAATGTTTTTTCTCTAATCCCATTGCAATGGCCAATGCGCCTGCAACGTAGATAGAGGAATACGTACCAATCACAATCCCGATGATAAGCGCTAATGAAAATCCTTTTAACATTGCACCCCCAAAGAAAAATAACACTACTACTACAGAAAGTGTTAATCCTGAAGTCATAATGGTTCGAGATAGCGTTTGATTGATCGAAAGATTCATGACCTCATTCGGAATTGCTTTTTTCAATTTACGGAAATTTTCACGTACACGGTCGAAAATAACCACAGTGTCATTCAGCGAATAACCAATCACCGTTAATACCGCTGCAAGCCCAATTAAATCAAAATCAATATGAAAAAAAGAAAATATACCTAAAATTAAAATAGGATCATGAACCAACGCAATCGCAGAGCTCACTGCAAAACGGAGCTCAAATCGTAATGCGATATAAATCATCGTACCGATTAATGAAACAATCACCGCAAGAACGCCTTGTTGTGCTAATTGTTTACCCACTTGCGGCCCGACGTAATCAACACGCGTAATAGTAGCCTCTGGTAATATTTTTGCAAATTGCTCATTCACTTGCTGTTGCAAGAAAGAAGTTTCGCTGGTTTGTTTGGCATTAAAATGCGTTAACGATAACGTCACTTGCGCATCGCGGGACGAACCGTAACGAATCACACTCGCTTCTGATAAACCTGCCTGAGCTAATTGAGTACGCACATCAGAAAGATTGACCGTATTGGTATAATGCAATTCCACTTGCACGCCACCTGTAAAATCTAAACCCAAATTTAGATGATTCACACATAACGAGATAATGGATGCAATAAAAATAATTAATGAAAAAACATACGCAATTTTGCGTTGCTTCATAAAATCAATTTTTGTACCTTGTTTGAAAAATTCCATTCTCTTATTACCCCTCATCCGCCTGTTGGCACTTTCTTTCACTGAAAAAAAAGCGTTAAATAATTTTCCCTTAAATCTCCCCCGAGGGGAGAAGGATCTCCGTCGTTATTGTCATTACTACTTAAATTTTAAAGATATTTGTTTCAGATTATGAATTAGCTGGTTCACGATGAACAACGCTTTTCTTAACGGTTGAAACGTTAATACCCAACGGCAACTGTTTCATCACACGCCGACCAAATAAACCATTCACCAATGCGCGCGTTCCTAAAATCGCGGTGATCATTGAGGTAATTAAACCAATCGTTAAGGTAATAGCAAATCCTTTGACCGCACCGCTGCCTAAACTAAATAAAACAATCGCGACAATTAAGGTTGTCACGTTCGCGTCAACAATCGTAATAAACGCTTTTTCATAGCCTACAAAAATAGCAGCTTGTGTGCTTGTACCTAAGCGTAATTCTTCACGTATTCGCTCAAAGATAAGCACGTTTGCATCCACCGCCATCCCGACGGTTAACACCATCCCCGCGATTCCTGGCAACGTTAATACCGAACCAAGAAGCGACATGATAGCGACAATCAACAATAAATTCATGCCGAGCGCGACATTGGCAATTAAACCAAACACACGGTAATACAAGGTCATAAACAAAACAACAATGCCAAAACCAATTTCAACGGATAACAATCCTTTGTCAATATTTTGTTGACCCAAACTTGGCCCAATGGTTCGTTCTTGAATAATATGGATAGGAACCGGCAATGCTCCTGCTCGCAATAATAGCGCTAAATTACTCGCTGCTTCGATATCACTCATGCCTGTAATTCTAAAACTATTGCCCAAAGCAGAATTAATCGTCGCTGCATTAATGACGCGTTTTTCAGTTTTATAGGTTGTAACGGTTTTACCATCGACTTTATGTTCTATCGGGCGCGTTTCCACATATAACGTTGCCAATAATTTCCCTATATTCTCTGCGGTCACTTTATTAAAACGAGACACAGCGGCACTTCCAGAAAGTTGAATACCAACTTCCGCACCTTGATCACCATAATTCGCCGTTGCATTAGAAATCGCCGCACCTTCTAAAATAATATCGTCTTTTAATAAAAACGGTTGATGGCGATCATTAAACGCTAATACATCGCCCGTAGGCACAACACCGGTGACAGCGGCTTGTTGCGCATCGTTTGCGGTGTCCACTAAATGAAACTCTAATGTCGCGGTTTTACCAATGATATTTTGCGCTTGCGCAGGATCTTGAATACCCGGTAAATCAATCGCAATTTGATCGGCACCTTGTTGCGTCACGACAGCTTCTGAAATACCTAATTCATTGACGCGATTACGTAAAATCGTCATAGATTGATCCAACGTATTTTGACGAATTTCTTGATATTGCGTTTGCCCCATCACACCTTGCAATACAAAGCGACCAGCATCATCCCGCACGGTCCATTGATAATTGGGATAATCTTTCGTCACGAACTTATACGCTTGTGTACGATCATCGGTATTACGAAATTGTAAAGTCACCCCTTGTGCGCCATCTATATGCGTCGGTAATAATCCTGAATAACGAATGTGTTGGCCGCGTAAACTTAACGCCATATTTTTAACATCCGATCCCGCCATGCGTTCAAATACAGCATCGATATCCACCGCTAAAAGAAAATGCACGCCGCCTCTTAAATCTAATCCCAAGCGCATCGGTTTTGCGCCAAAATCGGTCAACCATTTTGGTGTTGTGGGCATTAAATAAAGTGCAACGATATAAGGCGAATCATCACCCAATGCTGATTTTGCGACCTCTTGTGCAGCGGCTTGTTGATCTGTATTCGAAAACGTCAAAATTAAATTATGATTTTGAGTCAATTGTTCCGATGTTGGCATAAGATTTGCTGCTTGTAATGCAGTCGTCAATTTTGTTTTCAAGACTTCATCGACGTCAACCGTTTCTTGGGTCGAGGAAACTTGCAGCGCAGGCAAATCTGCATAAAGATTCGGCAGGGCAAAAATAATGCCAAAAGCTAACAATGCTAAAATAAGAATATATTTCCATAATGGATAGCGGTTCTGCATGAATTTTCCCTGATAAATCTTGTTTCCTGTTAGGACGGATTAGAAGCACTCATCGTAATCCACCATTTTCTAAGCCAACATAATGCCTGGTGGATTACAGCGAATACGCCTAATCCACCCTACATTCAGATTAAGCTTTAGAAGTTTTCAAAGTACTCAACGTTCCTTTAGGCAAAACAGCCGCTACAGCAACACGCTGAACCGTTACAGTCACGTCATTGCCCACATTGACAGCGACATATTGGTCATAAACAGCAGACACTTTGCCGACAATTCCAGAACTGAGCAATACTTCATCATCAACAGCAACACCTGCTACTAATGCGCGATGATCTTTTGCTTTTTTCTGTTGTGGACGCCAAACCAAGAAATACATAAACGCTAAAATAGCGACTAGAAAAATAATCGGACCAAAACCGCCGCCCTGAGCCGCAGGAGCAGCTTCACCTTCTGCAAAAACAAAACCAGGAATGAGCAAAGAAAACGCAGCAAGTGATAAATTACGAATTGACATGGAATAACTCCTTAATAATGAACGGCTGATTATACCTAAATTACTGAGTATTAGAAGCCAATAAAATCTGATATAAAGACACTATACTTTCTCAAGC
Source organism: Pseudomonadota bacterium (assembly GCA_040389005.1). GTDB lineage: Bacteria > Pseudomonadota > Gammaproteobacteria > JAGOUN01 > JAGOUN01 > JAGOUN01. The sequence continues at coordinate 6,368 of JAZKAS010000027.1, read as the reverse complement.
GAAAAACCCATGAGCATTAAACAATTTTTTTCAATCCCTGCTTGCCTAAGTTTATTCGCAGGCATCATAGGCGTACTCGCTTTTGCACCCTTTCATCTTTATCCGCTCATGCTTGTCAGCTTGACCGGTTTATTGTGGGTTTTTATACATTCCACGCCCAAACAAGCTTTTCGCCGTGGCTTTTGTTATGGCCTGGGGTTTTTCGGCGCGGGCATTTCTTGGGTCTATGTCAGTATTCACACGTTTGGTGATACCCCCGCGCTATTTGCGGTTTTATTGACCGCCTTCTTTGTTGCTGTGCTCGCACTTTTTCCTGCTTTGGTCGGTTTAACGCTGAATCGTTTTTATCCTCACAACACAAGCTTTAAGTGGTGGTTAGTTTTTCCTGCGCTCTGGACACTCTTCGAATGGGTGCGTAGCTGGGCGTTTACCGGCTTTCCTTGGTTACTGGCGGGTAGTAGTCAAACGTATTGGCCACTGAATAGCATCGCGCCCATCGCAGGTGTTTATATGATCAGCTTTGTGATCGCACAAATGGCCGGCGCCATTATGTATTACCGCTACACCGAAGCTTGTTTTCGTCGCAATACGCTCGCTTACTTTGTAGCGTTACTCGTTGCTTGCACAGCGCTTTCTACTTTTCACTGGACACATGCTGCAGGCGCACCGATTGACGTCAGTTTAGTGCAAGGCAACATAACACCGTCTTTGAAATGGCAACCGGGAGAAGCAGATAGATCCTTTCAACACTATCTCAATTTGAGCGAAGGCCATTGGGAAAACCGTTTAGTCGTTTGGCCTGAGGCCGCGATCACTATCCCGCTCCCGAATGCCAATGATAAACTGATGCAGTTAAAACAGTTAAGCGCACAACATCATGCGGGGCTCATCGCGGGAATTCCCTACGAAAGCATCAACATTATAGATGATTACAATGCGGCCGTTGCGGTGGGTGATGCACAAGGTATGTATTTTAAACGACATCTTGTCCCCTTCGGTGAATACTTTCCTATGCAGAAAATAAGCAAACCTTTGCTGTATTGGCTAGAAATTCCTATGTCAAATTTTAAAGCAGGCTCGTACACTCAAAGCCCTATAACTTATAAAAATACTCAGCTCGCTACTTTTATCTGTTACGAAAGTATTTTTCCAGAAGAAGTTCGTAAATCTGCCAGCAGAGCCGGCCTGATTCTTACTCTCAGTGATGATGCTTGGTTTGGCCACTCGATCGCCGCAGTACAACATCTGCAAATGGCACAAATGCGCGCGATGGAAACGGGCCGCTACGTTTTAAGCGTGACTAATAACGGCATCACGGCAATTATTAATCCTTATGGGAAAATTATTAAGCAATTACCGGCTTATCAAAGCGGCGTGTTGGAGGGAGAAATCTCTCGCTATACCGGTGAAACTCCGTGGTTAATGTATGGCAGCAATCTTTTTCTATTAATTTGCCTAGGCAGCTTAATCATCGGGAAAATCAGAGAAAAACGCTCTGCGAGTTTAAAATCATAAAATTTGGCATGATATTTTTTTGATTATAAATTATACTGCAGAAAAATAAAAAAAGGTCGTGCAGCGTGTTTAGTCTCCAAACTATTGTCAACTATGTGACGAAATCTTCTCATGTTAATTCGCATACAGAGCCCAACCTATCAATTGTTGCTCAAAGCTCAGTTGATCCACTAACTCACAACATAGCAGTTAGCACTCAAAACACAGAAGAAAATCTTATTACCAAGCTTCAAGCTCTGAAGAAACCCATTACCGATAGCAATGAACTTTTAAAATACTTAAAGCAAGGTTCTGATGAAACCTCTTCAACCCCTTTTATTTTTGCAGAAATTGATTTTTCAGGAATAAATATCAAACTATTTTCTAAAGCTTTAGCAGAATGCCTCCTCGATAAAACGATTACTTTAGAGAATGTGACTCTCACTCAATATCAACTTGAACAGCTTTATGAAAATTTAAAAGCCAATATAACGCAATATTCCAGCCTCAAACAAGAAGTAGATACCCTAATCGAAGGCATATCGCGTATTAATATCTCAAATACAGTTTCATTTTCAACTTTTGTTGCTAAAACAAAAATCCTGGCTCTTGTAAAATTGTGCTCTGAGAAAAATCTCTTGAGTCAAGATGGATGGCTTTCTATCTATGAAACAGTAGACAAGGAAGTCACAGATTATGACCGTCATGAAGAGTTTTTGTCAGTCTGTTTTCAAACATTGCTGAATAAATTTGAAGCTGATCCTAATAGCAGTAACATAGAAAAATTTATTGCTGATCATGCCGATGAATATAATAATAAAGTGCTCGATATCTTATTAGCACGCGCTAAAACCATTGAATTCAATAACTCTGATTACAAAAACAATGACCATTTTAATCAGTATTGGAGACCGGTGCTCACTACTTTAATGCGTAATGGCACATGGAATCGTCTCGAAGAATTTATTGTCGCCTTGCCTTATCATGATCAATATGGAGAATTTATCAACGGAATTTCAAATACACGCTGTCAACAAGCTTTATTTGAAAAATCAGGATGGAACGTTAGCGAAGATGGAGAAATAAATTTTAATACAGCGCTGTCGTTAGCAAAAGAAAAAGCTGAAACAGGTGATACGGAATATGTTGTTAAAGTAATTAAGGCACTCAATTATTTTAAAGGTCAAGAGCAAAGTGAAAAAGATCTTTTACAGCACGCAATCCAATATGACTCGCCGAAACTTATTCAAGCAGGTCTAGAGCAAAAATCTTTTACTCATAAACTTTGGAATAGCATTAGAAAAAAAGCTTTTGAACAACAACCCAAAGCATGGAAAGTCCTTGAGTATTGCGTTCAACAGTTAACTGAAGAAGAAAAAAATAATCCTAATGTTATTTCGTTTTGGATTCAGCAAGTACTTGAAGCAGCCATCTATGCACAACAATGGTCATGCGCGAAAACAATTGTAGCCAGCTTTCCTTATCAACAGTGCTATAAAGACTTTTATTCTCAGGTCACAGATGTTGAATGCCAAATAGAATTTCAAAAAAGCGCGGGTTGGAGCGTTACAGAAGAAGGTCCAATGCCGTCTGTTGACGCATTAGATGCGAATGTTAACATACTAGAATATCTCGCTGCTGCTGAAAAACTAGACCCAAATGCTCGAGAAAAAATTGTAGTAAAAGTATTATCTTCAAATGAGTTTTGCTCTCTTGCTAAAACATTAGTCGATAATGATGTTATCAATGAAACGCATATAGAGTTAGTAACTACTTGGATAATCAAAAAAACTGATGCTTTGATGAAAAATTCTGAAGCAAAAAAACCTACTAATACTCCTAGCACTGGCGAAAGAGACAACCGTCTCGCCAGCTATATATCCAACACACACAGCTTTGAAAATGACCCAAGATCCATACCATTAATGGAATCTATTGCTCAAAAAGAAATTTTCATGGCTAATAATGCTATTAAAAGTTTATGCCATAACAAGCTACTCAATATCGCCAGTAAAAAAGGCTATAAAAAGCTCGAAAATACCTTACTTAATTTCAGCATTTTTCCAGCTGCGGTTGAAGATGTTGTTAACCATAGCGCAGATTTATCTACGCAAGAAGGGCGAGCATCGGTTGAGCGACTAAAAAAAATCTTGGCAGTGATTCGGCGTGCCGAAACGGATATTGATAAATACAAAAATAGTGACTATATCCGGGCAATTGTAACTCTTCAATTTTACGTGGCAACCCTGCTAACTATTAGCGCGAAGCCAGAAAAAAATGGTAGCTTTTACAGCAAATCAAGTAGCAATTCCTTTTCTACAGATAAGAGAGAAGAGGCGGCAATATTGCAAACATTTTGCCATAATCTTCAACTCACGACTGAACCTCATCTGGATTCGGAGACAAGGCAAGCGATATTTACAGAATTTGACGCGCTATTTAGCCAAAGCACACAGGCCAATAAAGTAACACATTCACTAAAAAGATGACTCTTGTTAAGAGCGATTGAACTCTAGTGTTTCCAATCGCTATTGTCCCCATGCACGTTTAGCGGTATGCTTCTCACCCCAATTTGCTTGCCAGGTGCGCTATGACAGTCTCGTATCAACCACAAATTATCGAACAAGAAGTCCAAAAGTATTGGGAGGAAAACGGTACTTTTGAGGCACAAGAAGACTTCAGCAAAGAGAAGTTTTTTTGCCTGGCGATGATCCCCTACCCCAGTGGTCATTTACATGTCGGACATGTCAGAAATTATACACTCGCCGATGTGATTGCACGTTATCAGCGCATGCAAGGCAAAAACGTCATGCAACCGATTGGTTGGGATGCGTTTGGATTACCCGCTGAAAATGCAGCACTGAAAAATAAGACTGCGCCCAAAAACTGGACCTATAGCAATATCGAGCATATGCGTAATCAACTTAAAGCATTGGGATATGCGTATGATTGGTCACGCGAAATTACCACCTGCGATCCTGAATATTATCGCTGGGAACAGTGGCTATTCATTCAGCTATTTAAAAAAGGCTTGGCCTATAAAAAAATGTCGCAAGTTAATTGGGATCCGGTCGATCAAACTGTGCTTGCGAATGAACAAGTCGTTGACGGCAAGGGTTGGCGCTCAGGAGCACCTGTAGAACGGCGCGAAATTTCACAGTGGTTTTTAAAAATTACTGATTATGCAGAAGAATTATTAACGAGTTTAGAGGATCTCAAAGATTGGCCCGATCAAGTCAAGCTTATGCAAAAAAATTGGATTGGAAAATCTGTGGGAACGAATATTCAATTCTCAGTACTCGATCATGACCCACTGACAATCTTTACCACACGACCCGAAACCTTGATGGGCGTCACCTATATCACCATCGCAACAAAACATCCATTAGCCATTGCCGCTGCTGCTAAAAACAATGCGCTGGCAGATTTTCTTAAAATGCTCGATACCGGCGCAACTGCAGAAGCTGAACTAGCGACGCAAGAAAAATGTGGCATGAATACAGGCTTAATCGCCATTCACCCGATTACAGGAGAGCACTTGCCGATTTGGGTCGCGAATTATGTGCTCAATAATTATGGCACCGGCGCCGTCATGGCCGTGCCGACACAAGATGAGCGCGATGGTGAATTTGCGAAAATTTATGATCTGCCTTTTAAAGAAGCTGAGCCTTTTACCGATGAAATCGGTGAAAAAATTACGCGTTATCGTTTACACGATTGGGGTATTTCGCGACAGCGTTACTGGGGCGCACCAATTCCGATTATTCATTGCGAAACCTGCGGGCCTGTGGCCGTGCCTGAAGAAGATTTGCCCGTCCGCTTACCGGAAAATGTTGATTTTTCCGAAGGTATTGTCACACTTGCAAATCTTCCTGAATTTTATAAAACCATTTGCCCAAATTGTAAGGCCTGTGCAAAACGTGAAACCGATACATTCGATACCTTTATGGAATCCTCTTGGTATTACGCGCGTATGGCCTGTCCTGATCAAAATAATAGTATCTTAGATGATCGCGCAAAATATTGGACGCCGGTCGATCACTATGTCGGCGGCATTGAACACGCCGTGATGCATTTACTGTATGCGCGATTTATCCATAAAGTATTGCGTGATCTAGGGTTTATGAATTCACCAGAACCTTTTGAAAAACTATTAACGCAAGGCATGGTGCTTAAAGACGGCGCGAAAATGTCGAAATCAAAAGGCAATACCGTCGACCCTCAAGAATTATTACAACGTTACGGCGCAGATAGTGTGCGCGTATTTGTTATTTTCACTGCTCCTCCAGAACAATCATTGGAATGGTCTGATAGTGGTTTTGAAGGTTGTTTCAGATTTTTAAAACGCGTGTGGGCATTTTCTTGTGAACGCGTCAAATTATTTGAGCAAGCCGATGGCGCTAATGACGGCCTCAATGCTTGTATTAATAAGGGAAATTTAGAAAAAGCTAATGAAGAACAAAAAACGATTTGGCGTGAAATGAATGCCATTTTAAAACAAGCGCATTATGATTATGATCGATCACAACTGAATACCGTAGTTTCTGGTTGTATGAAATTATTTAATTTGCTTGTAAAAATTCCTTACGAAGGGCAAATAGAAAATAACCCTCTTTGTGCAAATGCGCTTTATATTAATCATTTATTAATTTATAGCGGCACAAAGGGCATGTCGCTGACATGCCCTTACAAATTGAACTAGACGGCCAGATTATACAGAGTGGCGGCGACATCGGTGTCGAAGTTGGCGAAGGCCAGCCGCACCAGCGGCGATTTGGGACGCGGCAGGGCTTTTATGGCGCGGCGCAAGCCCTCCGCCAGCAGGCGCAGCAGCGCCAGCGCGGCGGCGGCGCCCACCAGAAACTGCGCCGCGA
>JAZKAS010000026.1:28274-60818 GCA_040389005.1 Pseudomonadota bacterium | reverse complement strand
TCTATCCATCACTAAACAATCACCATTGACATAAAAAGCAGACTGCCAAGGACCTTGTTTAGTTGGGCTCTCTAACCATAATTGATGCAATACGTAACTATTATTCGCTATTTGTAAAAACGTATCTTCTGTAGACATATATGCATATTTTCTTTTGATGCCTTCATTACCTAGAAAAATTTGATCCGCCACCGATACACCAGCCGTAGGCGAACCTATCAACTGCACTGAATTATAATCCGATGTATCATATGTCAACTTCAAACGCTCTTTACTGTTTAACAGCATAACAATACTGGCAGGGCAAGCATCAGGTGTAAGTTCTTGGTAATCCCTATACGTCACCGTCCATTGTTCAGCAAAGCTCGTTGACGCAATACCAGCACTTAATAATGTTGCTAAAATAATCAAGTTAACTTTCTTCATGCAGGTCTCACTTTTTAAAATGTTATTTAATAATTAAGCTAACATAAAAATTCTTTAAAAACACTAGGATCAACTAGCGCTTGCACTACGAAAAAGCTTATGATCATAATATATCACTCAAATCAGGAGATACGTAAATGGCAAAAAAACACTTAGTCACTGCATCTATATTGCTGTGCGGCCTTTTCAGCGCAACAGCATTTTGTGCGCCTTCAGTGTCAACAACAAACCTATATACCACCACGAGCCCACAAACTATTGCTGATAGTGCTGGCAATCTATACTATGAATGCATTCAGTCAAAAACCAATTTATCATTATTTTCTTGGTATGCGCTTCCCAGCGATGCAGCGATGCCGGCTCCAACTGGCTACCAGTATCCCGAGTACTCTTACACGACAGATCCAAATAAAAATGACATCCTTGTTACTGCTCCACCGACAGAGCCTTGCGACTCATCAACAGTCATCTACGGCACAACCACTCCTTTTGGCAACGGTAAACATGAACACTCAGCGGCTTACAGTGCAGCAGTAACTCTACATGAAGAGAAAGGCTCAACTACTATTGTATTTTCTAACGGCAGTTGTGATAAAAGTAACTCCACTTGCAGCGCGCCTTTCACTGCCACTCTGGCGCACGTCACCGACACGGCCTCTGGCAATGCGACTGTTAGCAACATAACTTGCAGCAATAACAATACTTGCACGGGCGTTGCGTGCCTTGATGCTACTAACTCTTCCGATCATTTTAATCCTGCTGGCCAGATGGCTGTTGAGATTGATGCCCCTAACGGCGGCGATCATCCCAAACTCTGCGCAACGATTTCTGTAACCCAAGAATAGCGTTGTTCTTTATTAGCAATAACAATTTCTCAAGAAAAAGAATACTGATTCTTTTTCTTGAGAAAATAACAGCAAAATAATTCGCTTCAGAACTATCGCTAAATCTATTAGCATAGCGACATTATTTTTGATGGTAAACGATAATGCTAATAACTTACGGCTTCCTTTCTATTCTCCCACCACTACTTTCTATTTTTTTGGCGATTTACACCCGCCAAGTGTATATCGCCCTAACATGTGGTATTTGGAGCGGATATTTAATCATCGCGCACTTTCATCCTTTACAAGCGACAACCACAACTATTGAAGCGTTTGTTAATGTGTTTGCCGATGCCGATAACACACGCACAATTATGTTCACCGCGCTCATGGGCGGGCTAATGTTATTTATTCAAAAATCTGGCGGTGTAAAAGGGTTTATTGAATGGATGGCGCGATTTACCGAAAAACTCGTTCAACGTGGTTTGAATTCTCGCAAAATTATTGAGATGCTCGCGTTTATTACCGGCACAAGTATTTTTATTGAATCTACCATTAACACGTTAACAGTTGGAACGGTTTTTCGCCCGGTGTTTGATAAATTAAAAATCCCGCGTGAGAAATTAGCGTATATTGCGCATTCTTGTTCTGCCCCCGTTTGCATGTTAATCCCCTTAAATGCCTGGGGCGCGTATGTTATCGGATTATTAAACGCACAAAAATTTACAAATGCGTCGGACATTTTTATTCATTCGTGGATTTATGGATTTTATCCGATGATCGCGTTGTTGTTAGTGGTATTTATTATTTTAAGCGGGAAAAACTTCGGCCCGATGAAAACAGCAGAAGAACGCGCAAAAAATACGGGAGCATTATTACGCCCAGGCGCTGTTCCTTTTGGCAATTACGATGAAGGCTCTACAGAATTAAAACCGAATATAAAACCTCGCGCGATCAATATGTTATTGCCGATTATTATTTTAGTGTTGATGATGCCTGTCGGTTTAATTGCAACTGGCTGGAATGCCGTTATTGCAACTGATACGTTATCACAACAATGCTTTTCAGCGCTCACTCATGGCAATGGCGCTACCGCCGTTTTATATGCTATTTCTAGCGCACTTTTTGTTGGCACATTACTTTATCTTTCACAACGTATCTTCACTTTTACTGAAATTGTAAACATGATTTTAAAAGGTATTAGCGATTTAATTACGCTTGCTTTATTGATGATGCTCGCCTTTGCGATTGGAAAAGTTTGCCGCACTTTAGGCACGGGATTTTATGTTGCACAAATCACGCAACTTTGGTTGCATCCCGTTATACTTCCTGCGGTGATATTTTTTGTCGCCTGCTTGATGGCGTTTGCCATGGGAACGGCTTGGGGAACTTTCGCCATTATGCTACCGATTGCCATTCCACTTGCACAAGCACTAGGGCCGAATCATCCTGATTTATTGTACATGGCCATTGCCGCATCACTCGGCGGCGGCGTATTTGGCAACCATTGCTCACCGATTGCCGACACCACGTTAATCACCGCATTAGGTTCTGGCAATGACCCCATCGATCATGTAAAAACACAGTTGCCGTATGCGATTACCGCTGCAGTCATTACAGGAATTTTGTATCTGATTTTTGGGTGGGTGTGCTTTACCCAAGGAGTAAAATAAATGTCGCCACCAATAAACACAGCATTACAATTTCTAGCTAATAATTGGCAATGGTTTGCTGGTGGGGTCATGGGTTATTTTGGAAAATTGCTTCAAGATTACTTAGTGTTTAACAGAAATAAAGAAGCTAACCAGCAACAAGAGAGAGAAAAAACAATTAAAGAAATATATTCACTTATAGAATATTTTAAACTAGAACTTACTCCTATTCAGAAAATCATTGCCCACTTAAAAACTAACGGTGAACTTGGTTCTCAAAAATCAACTGAGAATAAGGATAGTACGCTCCAGCTTAGCCGTTTAAAATATTTACTCACACATAAACTAGACGCACCAACAACAATTCTAGAGAAAATTGAAGGATTTGAAAATTGCATATCCAATGCTCGTAGCGTGCTTGTAGCCAAGTACGGTGTCGCCACCGGGTTAATTTCGGACAGCAATCCTTTTCAACAATATACAATAGAAAAATTTGATGGCGATCACACCAATGCAGCTCTTTCTTTTTATTATTTAGCAAAAAGCAAAGCTGGCGATCTCAAAAAAGAAATTGAGATATTCTTGAACGATGAAAAAAATAAGTTAACATAGCACTCTTCGTCTACCCACCCGTATATCTCCATTTACAAGAAAATCTACCAGGTCAAAAAAATCTAAATGCTATTAGATAATTGAACGAAGCTGTAGGGGTCGTGCCTTGTGCCTACCCATCCTAATCCTGACTCACAACTTGTAATTGCACATTTAACAACAACTTCAAAGGGAACCTTCTCATGAAATTTAACCCAGATATCCATCATCGACGGTCCATTCGACTAAAAAATTATAATTATTCACAAAATGGAGCTTACTTTATTACGATTTGCATTCAGAAACGCGCGTGTTTATTTGGCCATATCATCAATAATGTCATGATTTTCAATGAAGCTGGAAAAATGATAAATGAACAATGGAGAAACTTAGCTATTCGTTTCAATGAAATATTATTGGACGAATATATCATTATGCCCAATCATTTTCATGGAATTGTAATAATCAGGGAACAGAGTAAAGATCAATTTTTACACCACGCCCATGCAAATAGAGCAACTGGAGAAATTCGTTCACCCTATAATACCACTCTCAGTGCAATTATCAGAATATTTAAATCTATTACAACACATCACTACATTCATGGTGTAAAAAATCATCATTGGACGCCTTTCGAGGGAAAATTATGGCAGCGCAACTACCACGAACATATTATTCGCAATGAACTATCTTTACAAAAAATACGCGACTATACAAAAAATAATCCTTATACCTGGGAAAAAGATTCCTTGTTTTCAAATGATTTTCCTTAGCTTAAGGTGGAAATTAGGATGGGCAGGCACAAGGCACGGCCCCTACACCTCCGTTCAATTGCTATATAGCTTTGAAATTATTGCAATCTGATAGATTTTTACTAACTAAAATTCATCCTTTATCGCAAAAATCAAATAATCAGCGATGTCTCCGCTGATTATCTGGATAATCGAGGAAGTGACCCTCAAATATCCGAAATTCTCAAGGCGTCATCCCCAAATACGCAAAATACTTTCCATTTCGCACAACACAAACATAAGTCGTATCATCACGCATATTTTTCGCATGACCCGGCGAATGTTCCCATAATTTTTCAACTTCTCTGTAATCAGACGTCATCGCAATGTTTTCTGTAATCACGTGCCAACGCTTATACGGTAGCGCGCCTGCTTTTACTCGACGATTAAATCCATCATGACTGAAGTTTGTTGCAATTTCTGCTGCGCGAATTTTAGCAAAATTGCAGGTTTCATCATTCGTTTGAACGGGTTTAAGTTTAAGCGAAGCACGATAGGCGTTAACTTCTTTGATAATGTACGCGGTAACCTCTTTTTCCGTTGATTCTGCCGCCTCAACAACCGGCGTAATGAGAATGAATGACACGAAAAACACCATAACTGCAGAAAAATACTTGTTCATGATAAATACTGGGCCCTTAAATTTAGCTTATTCTATCATGATTTAAGCTAAATACTGACTCAAAAAAATAAGGGACGCTTTGAGTACTGATCTAAAGCGTCCCTTATTTTGAAGGGGCTAAGCCATCGCCTCTTCTAATACTTCGACAGGAGCCGCAATCGTATTTGGCGCATCTTGAGTCACCACCACCTGCCCCGCCGCTGGACCTTTGGGGCCATCATTGTAAACATACGTCACTTTTTGATCTTGAGCGAGATTGCGATACCCATCCATTTGCACATCGGAATAATGTACAAAAAGATCTTGACCACCTTCGTCAGGTGTAATGAATCCAAATCCTTTGGTATTATTGAACCATTTCACTGTCCCTGTTTTCATAAACTCTCCATTGTTGCACAGATTTTCCTAATCCTTATTTATCCTAGAATAACTTGCAACGAGATTCAACTTTTTTCCGTCATCCACGCAGGCAAACGTGATCGATCACCACTGGCGATTTTTAAAAATAAATTCTTCAGCGGATTCGTCTTATCAATCCACTTAACGCCAGTTTGAATAAATCCTTGTAACAACGGCGTTTTGATTTGATAAAGACGCTTGATCGCTTCTAAAACCAAAATCATTTGCCAGTTTTCAGCTTTACGCGCACGCTCATATTGACGTAATTGTTTAGTGAGATTGGCATCGAGTTGAATGGCGATAAATACATTAGCAAGCGCTAACACATCTTGCACCGCCAAATTTAAACCCTGTCCCGCCATCGGATGCACGGTGTGTGCGGCATCAGCACAAATAATAATACGCTCTTTTACGTATTGCTTCGCATGGCGCATTTCCAAAGGAAATGCAAAGCGCGCCGACGTTTGAGTTATTTTGCCCAACACTGCTTCTGACGTAAATTCTAATTCTTTTAGAAATTCTTCATCCGATAAAGCCATCAACGCTTTTGCGCGTTCGGCAGGCACCGACCACACAATAGACGATTGATGCGCATCTAATAACGGCAAAAACGCAAGCGGCCCTTCCGTAGTAAATTTTTGACGCGCAGTTTGATGGTGTTCACATTCCGTGGTGACATGCGCAATAATCGCGGTGTGTTCATATTCCCATTTCGTTATGGCAAACCCAGCTTGTTCCCGCACCCACGATTGCGCACCATCGCAACCAATTAAATATTGCGCTTGAATAGAGCCATCGTGTAACTCTAAGCGAACCCCGTCCGAATTTTGAGAAAGCTCAATGCATTGTTGATTCGTTAACAAACGCACATGGCTATTCGTTTGAATTTTAGCGAGCAACATTGCTTGCAACAAATGATTTTGAACAACATAGCCTAATACCTCATCCGATTGAAAATCGGCATCAAACGAAAGCGTGCCCCCACAATGATCCCACACGCGCATATGTTTATACGGACTGGCTTGCAAAGATTCCGCTTGCCAAATTTGAATATGCTCCCACACTTTGACACTGAGAGGATTAACGGCACTGACTCGCGGCGCTATTCCCGTATGCACTTGAGGCTCTAAATCCGAACGCTCAACCACGACAATACGATAAGCGGTATGTTTCGCCAATAAAGAGGCTAAAGTGAGGCCAGCAATGCCAGCACCAACAATAATGATATCGGCCGTGTAAGATTTGCTCATTTAGGTTAATCTCATATTACTTACAGAAGTATCTTTCTGTTTTATGTCAAAACATCAATTTATACAAGGTGATTTCTTGTTAATTTGTCACTTTTTCCATACATATGCTTGAAAACCCCGCCCTGTTTAATCACATCATGACGAAATATAGGGGGGTGTTGTGTTAGACTGTTATTTTATTGGATCTGGACCATCATGATAGAACACGTCATCCTTGTCGATAAAAACGACAACCCTCTGGGGCAACAAGAAAAACTCAAAGCGCACGAGCTGGCGCAATGCCATCGCGCGTTTTCTGTGTTTATTTATCGAAAAAATATCAATGACGAAATTGAAATATTATTGCAGCAACGCCATCATGAAAAATATCATTGCGGTGGTTTATGGACCAATACCTGCTGCGGACATCCACGCCCGGGCGAAACCACCTTAGAAGCAGCGACACGACGACTCTTTGAAGAAATGGGTATTCAATCTCAATTAAAAGAAGTTGGCGTTTTTCATTATATCGCGCCGTTTGAAAATGGCCTGACAGAAAATGAAGTTGATCATGTGTTTATCGGCGCACTACAAAACGAAATTATCACACCGCATCCTGAAGAAATTCAAGATTATCGTTGGATAACGATTCAAGATTTAAAAACAGCGTTACGTGAAAAATCTACGCAATTCACGCCGTGGTTAAAACAGGCTTTAGATATTGCGCTACACAAAATTTTCAATACTATATAACCCTATTTAGCTAACAGTAGCCCATTTCTTCAAATTCTAGTATCCTTCACAGGTTCAAATTGAAGAGTAGAACTTTATGCAACACGCCCTTATCCCAATGCAAACTGTTGGCCCAATGCCGATTTTTGGTCCAGAATTGACCGATCACGTGCATGTGCCATTGGCCACTTATGAAACGCCATTGTGGGCATCGGTGGATCGTGGCGCACGCATCGCCTCATATTGCGGGCAAGGTATTTGCGCGATCGTTACCAACGAGCGTATGACGCGTTCAATTACACTAGAAGCTTCTACTATTATTGAAGCACAACAAGCAATTCATTCTATTTTAAATAACATAGACAAACTCAATGATGTGGTCGCAAAAACCAGTCGCTTTGCCAAACTCATTCACATTCACCCTGAACAAATCGGTAATTTAATTTATTTACGTTTAGAATTCACGACAGGTGACGCTTCCGGTCATAACATGGTAACGCTTGCCAGCGAACATATTCAATCGTGGATTTTAGAGCAACATAGCGAATTAAAATACGTCGCGATTTCTGGCAACCTGTGCACGGATAAAAAAGTGTCTGCCATTAATGGTATTTTAGGTCGCGGAAAATCGGTGATTGCCGAACTCATTATTCCTTGTCTTTGATCTGGTCGAGGGTAGATTTCAAAATCGCACCAGAAAAAATCGTTGATGTACATATTAAGAAAAATTTATTAGGCTCAATTGCCGCGGGAAGTTTACGCAGTGCCAATGCCCATGCGGCGAATATGTTACTCGCTTTTTATTTAGCCACCGGCCAAGATGCCGCGAATATTGTTGAAGGCTCGCAATGTATCGTACATTGTGAAATGCAAAATGACGCGCTGTATTTTTCGGTCACGATTCCCAATATTATCGTCGGCACCGTCGGCAATGGCAAAGGTTTAGATTTCGTGCAAGAAAATTTAGCATTGATGAAGCTGACAGAAAATGCAGAACCCGGAAAAAATTCACGCAAACTTGCGATCATCGCCGCAGCAACGGTTCTATGTGGTGAGTTATCGTTATTAGGCGCGATTGCTAATCCTGGCGAACTCATGCAAAGTCACATCGCGATTGAAAGAGGAAAATAAAATGAATATTGGAATTGAGGCCATTAGTTTATTTACATCGAATCAATATATTGATTTAGCAGACATTGCCACACATCGAAACTTGCCAACAGATAAATATTATAACGCACTCGGCCAATATCAAATGAGCGTTCCCGCAATTGATGAAGATGTAATTACACTCGCCGCGAATGCCGCAGCACGGATTATCAACGATGAAAACCGCGATAGTATTACGCATGTTTTTTTCGGCACTGAATCGGGTGTGGATCAATCGAAATCCGCTGCAACCTATATTCACGGATTATTACAATTATCCCCCACGTGTCGCGCAATTGAAATTAAACAAGCGTGTTACGGCGCAACCGCCGGCATTCAAATGGGATTAGCACTGATTGCGCGCGATCCTTCACAAAAAATTCTGGTGCTCGCGTCCGATGTTGCACGTTACGGCTTAGGCACTGATGGTGAATCGTCACAAGGCTGTGGCGCGGTGGCCATTTTATTATCGGCCAATCCACGCATTCTTTCTATCTCAAGCGAAAGCGGATTTTACACACAAGATATTATGGATTTTTGGCGACCGAATTATCGTGATGAAGCTTTGGTTGAAGGTTTATATTCGAGTCGCATGTATTTGCAATGTTTAGAAAAATGTTGGCAAATGTATCATACAAAAGCAAAACGCGATTTTTCAAACTATTCACAATTTTGTTATCACACGCCTGTTGCCAAACTCGCTGAAAAAGCACATAAATTATTATCCAAATTAAATGATAAAAATATTAACGATGAAGAAGCTGCACAACAATTGTTAACTGGATTGCACTATAGCCGTATTATTGGTAATACATATACAGGATCTCTTTATGTCGCACTCGCTTCTTTACTCGATAACACCCAAGAAGATTTAAGCGGCCAACGCGTAGGATTATTTTCGTATGGCTCTGGCTGCGTTGCAGAATATTTTAGCGGTGTGTTTGTCAAAAATTATCAACAACATCTTTTCACGGCACAACATCAAGAAATGTTACAAGATCGCTCAGCGCTTAATTACGAACAATATGCAAAAGCATATTCCGCTTATCATTTACCAGAAGATGGCTCATCGCTCGCACTACCTAAACAACAAACAGGTATGTTTCGATTAGCGGGCATTGAAAACCATAAACGAATCTATGAATCTTTTTTAAAACTCTAAAAAAATAATACGTATTTTAAAGGAATAGTGGTTGCCCATTAAAACAATTCACGACCAATCGCTCTTCGCTCTGATCGGCAAAAAATACCTAATTTTACAAGTCACTATTAATGTGGCTTTAATAAATAAATACTATCCTATTCGTTATCTAATAAAAATTTTATGATAAAGAATTACATGAGGAGCCGCCTGTGTTTAATCCCCAAGGCATACAATCTAATAGTGCAGAATCTACCAGTGCAAAAAGCCAATATCAGCAAGGAGTAAGCTTTTACACAGGCGTCGGCCAGGAGATGGACAAAACAGAAGCCGCTAGGTGCTTTCGTTTAGCTGCCGAGCAAGGTCACGCGGGCGCGCAATACAACCTAGGCCTCTGCTTTTTGAAAGATGAGGGCGTGGAGCAAGATGCAAAAAATGCAGAAGAAGCCGTTAAGTATCTCCATTTAGCTGCTGAGCAAGGCCACACAGATGCGCAAAATATTCTAGGCTTATGTTTCGCGAAAGGCGTGGGCGTAGAGCAAATCATGAAGGACAAAGCCTATTCCTACT
Source organism: Pseudomonadota bacterium (assembly GCA_040389005.1). Taxonomy (GTDB): domain Bacteria; phylum Pseudomonadota; class Gammaproteobacteria; order JAGOUN01; family JAGOUN01; genus JAGOUN01. Next base: position 50,692 of record JAZKAS010000026.1, on the reverse strand, counting down.
TCCTTTTAGCCGCTAATCAAGGCCACAAAGATGCGATGCACAATATAGGATGTCTCATGGGACGACGCCATGACGAAATGCGAAATATAGAAAACGCGCAACTCAATCTAGGCCTCTGTCTCGTGAAAGGTCAGGGCGTAGAACAAAACATGGAGGAAGCCTTTAGGTGCTTCAAATCGGCTGCCGATCAAGGCGAAGCAAATGCACAATTCCAGCTAGCTATGTGCCTCTTTAATGGCGAGGGTATAGAAGAGCCAAACATGGAGGAAGCTGTTAGATACTTCAAATTGGCTGCCGAGCAAGACCATCCGAGAGCACAATACCAGCTAGGCCTCTGCTTCTTGGATGGTGAGGGTGTAGAAGAGCCAAACATAAAAGAAGCCTTGAAGTACTTCCATTTGGCTGCTGATCAAGGCTACGCGCGTGCGCAATGCCAGCTAGGCTTATGCTTCGCGAAAGGCGTGGGCGGCGTAGGGCTAAATATGACTGAAGCCTTTAAGTACTTCTATTTAGCCGCCCAGCAAGGCCACGCAGATGCGCAGTGCAATGTAGGTTTATGTTTTGCACAAGCGATGGGCGTAAAGAAAAACATGCCAGAAGCTATTCGACACTTCCAATTGGCTGCCGAGCAAGGTCACGAAAAGGCAAAAAATTGTCTCTTAAAATTAGAAAACCGCGGCATAAAGCGAAATATAGAAGAAACCACTAGCCACTGGAAATCAGTTTATGATGAGAAAGCACAAGACAATAAATTCCAACAGCGCTCTGATAATGAAACTAATAGCGGCAGCAGTTTAAACGAATCAGCACTAGCTCCTAGTCAACAACGAGCATCTCAGCTAGAGCCGAATTTGAACAGCTTATATCAACCCGCTCCCGAGTCAAAAAAAAACAAACCCTCGGAAAAAAAAGGCGTTTCTTGGGGCACGACTTACGAGTGAGTGCATTTTTACAAAAAAATCACTTTTTTACCGGATAATTTTTAGAGATTTCTACAGATTGCTTATGACAATAGCGACGAAGCTCCTTCTCCCCTTGGGGGGGTTGATATGCTGCGGTATGGCCGAAATTACATGAGGAACCGCCTGTGTTTAATCACCAAGGTATACAATCTACTAGTGCAGAAAAGCAATGTCAGCCAGGAGCAAACTTTTCCACAGGCGTTGGCCAGACGGCAGACCGAATAGCAGCCGCTAACGGCCTCTATCTCTTGGCTGCCAAGCAAGATCTCGCAAAGGCGCAACACAAACTAGGCCTCTACTTTTTGGACGGTGTGGGCGTAGACCCAAATACAGAAGAAGCTGTTAGATATTTCCGTTTAGCTGCTGATCAAGGTCACGTGGGTGCACAATACGCTCTAGGCCGCTGCCTTTTAGACGGTAAGGGCGTAGATCCAAATGCAAAAGAAGCCGTTAGATATCTCCGTTTGGCTGCTGATCAAGGTCACGTAGGCGCGCAGTACAATCTAGGCTGCTGCCTCTTGGAAGATAAAGGCGTAGACCCAAATGCAGAAGAAGCTGCTAGATATCTCCGCTTAGCTGCTGATCAAAACCATACAGATGCGCAAAACAATCTAGGTCTCTGCCTCTTGGAGGGCAAGGGTGTAGACCCAAACGCGAAAGAAGGTGTTAGGTACCTCCGTTTAGCTGCTGAGCAAGGGCTATCGGATGCGCAATACAACCTAGGCCGCTGCCTCTTGGAAGGTAAAGGCGTAGACCCAAATGCAGAAGAAGCTGCTAGATATCTCCGCTTAGCTGCTGATCAAAACCATACAGATGCGCAATACAATCTAGGCCGCTGCCTTTTAGACGGTAAGGACGTAGACCCAAATACAGAAGAAGCTGTTAGATATTTCCGTTTAGCTGCTGATCAGGGCCACGCGGGTGCGCAATATCATCTAAGCTTATGTTTCGCGAGAGGCCGGGGCGTAGGGCTAAACATGAAAGAAGCTGTCAAGTGGCTCCATTCAGCTGCTGAGCAAGGCCGCGCGGGTGCGCAATATCATCTAGGCTTATGTTTCGCAAAAGGCTGGGGCGTGGGGTTAAACATGGAAGAAGCTGTCAAGTGGCTTCATTCAGCTGCCGAGCAAGGGCTGTCGAATGCGCAATACAATCTAGGCCGCTGCCTCTTGGAAGGTAAAGGCGTAGACCCAAATGCAAAAGAAGCCGTTAGGCACCTCCGTTTAGCTGCTGAGCAAGGTCACGTGGGCGCGCAATACGATCTAAGCCTATATTTCGCGATAGATACATGTCTATTCGATGGTGAGGATGTGGATCAAAATGCAAAAGAAGCCATGAGATATCTCGGTTTAGCTGCTGATCAAGGTCATGCAGATGCGCAATACAATTTAAGCCTATGTTCCGCAGAAGGTGTGGGCGTAAAGCGAAAGGCAGGAGAAGTCCTTAACCACTTGAAATCAGCTGATGGCGAGCAAGCAACCCGACGATCAATCTCAACAGCGCTCCGATAACGAAACTAACAGCGGCAGCGGTTTAAACAGATCAGCGCTAGCCCCTAGTCAACAACAACCATCTCAGCTAGAACCGAATTCGAACAACTTATATCAACCCGCTCCCAAGTCAGAAAAAAACAAACCCTCGAAAAAAGGGCGTTTTTTGGGCGCGACTTAAGGCTGTGGCGCAGTGGCTATTTTATTATTGGCCAAGCCCCGCATTCTCTCTATCTCAAGCGAAAGCGAATTTATGAACGAGCCTGATTCACATATTACATAATCTTGCTTTTATGGAATTGGCGCTTGCATACAGAATACTTGAGCAACCCAAACCGTTGCTATTGCATTCGCAAGAAAATTTTTTAATATTGAATTTTGAAGCGCTTCCAACGGATATTCATGGTTTGGATGATGACAAATCATAGCCATCATAATCTCAAACGCTTGCATGCGAAAAACCGCATTATCGCTATTTAAAAATTTGATGACCCTTCTAATAAGAAGTGAGGCCAGCTCTTCATCATGCAACATAGGCACAGACGAGAGAATCGCTTGCTGAATACTATTTTGCGTCACGTGATCTTGCTCAAGACCATACCGTGCTATCCAAAACCTGTCCAAAGCAACATTCATGATCATTTCTTGCTCTCTCGACGAAAAATGCCGCCATAATAATACAGCCAACTCTACAGCACTGCTCGCAAAGCTTTTACAATCACCACGACGCAAAACCTCCAATATCGTATTTTTCATCGTATCAAGCTGAGTATCATTAAAATTGTTCGACAACGACGTAAGTATTTTTAAAGGTTTTATACGACCAACAAGGTTAAGAAAATGTATCACGCCAAACATCTCTTCTTTCACCATATCACGCTGATAATCATCTATACGATTCCACCACGACGATAGCGCTATTTTTACAGCCCTCTCATCTTTATAAGGATGGCCTAACATGAACAATAGCGCAGCATCTCTCACTTCAACATAATCAAAGTCGCGCCATAACAATATCGTTGCTTCTGCGGCACCAGCCGCCAGTATCGGCATCTGCTTCAAACCCCGTTCTGCCACTATCTTGTTTTTTAATACGCCACGCTGAGTCTCATCAAGAGCGCGCCACAATAACGGCCCAGCACCGCTTGTTCCAAATGTCGAACTATCAAACAGCCCTAATACCATTGGAATTGCATTTTTTATTACATCACGCTCAGCGTCATTAAAAACATCCCATAACAACATAATCGTGTCTATGTTACTTTTAATGCCTGAAAACCCATTATTGTTTAATATTTTATTTTTTAATGCGTCACGCTGAGCATTGTTAAACACTTGCCAGAATGCTTCCACCCCTACTTTAATAATCATCCTAAAGAAAAAATGATTTTCTAGCCAGGTTTTGCACTCTTCATCTTCAAAAGCGAATGGAAATTTAGAAAAAATTTCCATTACAACACTCCAGTCCTCCTTCTGCGAGTTGATCACTTGAATAGACGAAACTAAGTGTTTTATCAGTACTAAAACTTCTTCATCCTGATAACCCATCGCCAACCTACTCAACAAACACAGCGTATTCTTTGAAATACAAATAGAAATACACATAGCTGCGTCATTAAAGAGTTTAAATAATTGCAATGCCAGTGAGTGTAGCTGCTCTTTTTCTAACTTATGAGCGATAGCACTCAGCACAAACACTGCATCCTCAAGGATTCGCGAATCAAAGGTCAGCAGCCCTCCATTGTTACGTTTCTCTATAAAGCTAGTTACATACTCTTGAAGCTCATCGAGCCACTGCTTAAATTGATTAGCGAACTCCGTTGACTCTATGTCAGAAAAAGTGGTGCCATAAAACAAACAAATTAACGGATCCACCGGTTTGTTACTAAAATCTTTCGGGAGTGTAAGTGTAAGCGTAAACGGATCGTCACTCAGAAAAGTAATTGCAAGTAATTGCAAGTAATTGATACTCAAAATCGGTATCTGGAGATTTTAAGACTTCTACTATTCTATTTTTAACATATTCATCTTGACAGATCGGGCTGGAAAATTTAGAACTCATGTGATGGCGTAAAAAATTTTTTAAATCAGATGCCGTTGCTTTTTTAATTGTTTGCCGAATAATATTGTGTGGATGGTCCGCAAATAGACCAACTCCCTGCAGCAAATTTGAAGTAGCCGCCATTCTCAGACGACCAGCATCAACGACTGAAAGCCATTCCTGAACAAACAGAGAAAGTCTATCCTTGCCGAGATCCCCTAATAAATTGTTCGGCATGCGCGCCACTCTCTCACAAAAAACATATGGCCCGCATTATAGCAGTTATTGCTGCTTTTTTCTTTAAGTCATGGTTAATAGCGCCCTGACAATGAAACTAGTAACAGCGTAATTGCCAGCCACAATATGAAAACTATGGTTAGCGGTGACCAGGCCCACACGCTTTTTTTGTTTCATGAGGTTGTGCAGCAACATTCACTGAATCACCAAACACACCAAGCTCTCGCGCCCCCCGCATGACGGCCTTCTGAAAAGAGCGCGGCGCACCATTATTACCAGCAAGATCTATATCATCTGTTAATAACGAGATATCATCTTCACTACGAGCATCTAGATCGCCCAACTTATCGTCTGCTAAACCCTCCACTTCAATCTCTACCATTTCTTCGCTGTCGAAACCTAGAAAATGAAGCACTTTAGTTGCATATTCCTTTATGATTGAATCATGATGTAAACAATATGTCCTGAGCTCCATAATTAAATCGTCACTTTTTACGCGCTCCGCTAGATAGCATAAGGCTCGAACGGCCAATCGACATGTGAGAACATCGTCACTATACCGAGTGTTGATGACATTATTTAACAGTTCAGCAATACATGAACTGCTGGCACAAATTCTTGAAGTTGTGCCGCGTTTTTCGCTATTGCGCACTAGATCGAATAGCGCTTGAGTGATACGCTGGCGCACAATTAAATGCCTATCTTGCAAGTCCAGTAAGTCCAGCAAGGCCACATAAGCAAATTCCATCACATCTGAATCACTATCCAAGAGCAAAGTAACTAAACTAGAAATCGCCGTCGTATCTACGATCGCCTTACAATTTTCAAAGTTGGAAGCCATGCGCCCAATGATTTGAGTCGCATATATGCGCACATTTGCATCGTCATTCAATAAAAAAGCGGCAAGAGCAGGGATCACTTTAGGATCTAAAAACTCACCATGATTCGCTAGATCAAGAAGATTTTTTAAAGCCTCTTCGTACGATCTATCACTACTCTTTTGATGCAAAAGAAAATAGATAATAGCATCAACTCTTGACATCACCTCAAATTGCCCGCCATCACTCTTCGTTAAATCTTTCAATTTATATTCTCATACTTAAAAACTGATGACACTGATTATAGTACATATTTTGCATTTTAAATAAAGCTCGCTTCCCACAAATAGCTTTTCAAGGTAGACTTAAAAAATCAAAGATTGCAGCCAAAGGCTTTATTTACTGACATGATTACGTGTGTTTCTCCTGGAAAACTCATTCTCTCTGGTGAGCATTCCGTTGTTTACGGTGCGCCCGCTTGCGCGTTAGCTGTCAATAAAACCATTAAAGGAGATTACCAAAAACACACAGATGATTTTGCTACGATTCATAATGCCGATTTAAACATTAACGCATCATTAAAATTATCAGAAATTTTTTCCTTGCATAAAATTTTATTAAAGCGATACGAAGAGTTTACGCAAAATAAAATCGCCATTAACCAAGTGTTAACATCGCCGATTGAATTATGTTGGTTCGCCATCGCGCAAGCTTTTGTAGGGGCAGGTCTTGTGCCGGCCCAATTAGAAAGAGCAACCGCAAGGGATTGTCCCTACAAAGGGTTCAATATTGTTTTATTTTCTGAGATTCCCCTCGGCTGCGGCATGGGTTCATCTGCCGCATTAATTGTGAATTTGATCTCCGGCGTTAATGCACTTTTTGATTTAAAATTATCACAAGAGAAAATATTTGAACTCTCGTTAATGGCAGAAAATTTACAACACGGATATTCCAGTGGATTAGATGTAAAATTGAGTTTATTCGGCGGCATACATCTTTTCCGAAAAAACCAACCTTTACAACCTATTCAAATACCATCACTGCCCTTTCAATATTTTAACTCTGGCAAACCTGGAAGCACGACGGGCGAATGTGTTGCGTTTGTGAAACAACAAAATTTTCCATCATCACTTTGGCAAGAGTTTGAAAAAACAACGCTTGCTTTTATTGATGCTTTACAAAAACAAAATAACTCTGAACTAATGAATGCCATCAAAAAAAACCATCGTTTACTGTGTGAAATCGGCGTTGTGCCCAAACATATTCAAACGATAATTGAAGCAATTGAAGAAAAAGGTGGCGCGGCAAAAATTTGTGGCGCGGGTAGCATTCGAGGTGATAACGCGGGAATGATTTTAATGACGAATAATGTTGATTGGCCTGGTGCAACAGCATTAGCTGAGATTCATCCAGCAGCTTTCGTTGCGATGCACAAATGATAACGCGTTGCTTTTTTTTCACCGACTCTTTCTAAAATTTCTAATTTTACCAACTCACCCAAATCACGTGTCGTTGTTGCCGTTGTTGCCCCGGTGAGGCTCATATAATTTGCCGCACTCAAACCGCCTAAAAACCCATCAGGCCCTTCTCGCAACATTCTATACACCACTTTTTCTTGTCTCAAATTTAATTTGCCACGTACAAATTCTAAAAGTGTTGATTTTTCTAAAATAAAATGAACATACCTTTGCACATAGCCCTGCGCCTCAATCACCATTAAGCTAAACCAGTACAACCAATCGGTAATATCAAGCGTCTTACTTGCAGCATTTAAATTTGCATAATAAGCGCTTTTACGCTTCAATAATATTTTTGACAAGTTAGTAATGCATGGCGTATCACGCAAGCGCTGGCTTAATATTTTTTCTGCAATTGCGCGACCGATGCGCCCATTACCATCTTCAAAAGGATGAATACTCTCAAACCAAAGATGTGCAATGCCCGCACGAGTCAAAATAGGAAGAGGTGTTTCTCCTGTTGGCGCTGTTCTGACAAGCCATTCTAAAAAAACATTCATTTCAGATGATACCTGCACCGAAGGAGGAGCTTCAAAATGAATTTTACGCGCATAATCAGGGCCAGAAACAATTTGCATTGTTTCCGCATGATCACGATAAGCACCAATTTTTATTTCTTTCCTTCCCTGCATCAATAAATTGTGCCAATGAAACAACACTGTTTCTGTTAAGGGCGCTGTCGATGTTTGATATAAATTCGCCATCATCTCTGCAACACCGACTTCAGCAGGTTTAGCAGGCTTCCCATACTCAACCGCCAAACCTAATGCACGACGAATGGAAGATTGCACGCTATCTCGATTTAAAAATTCTCCCTCTATTTCCGAGGTATCCAAAGCTTCAACACACATAAATTCAACTAAAAGCGCTTCTTTATTTTCAGCACTCAAATGGCTTGTGGCACCCATAACGAAACCAACATTTTCTCTAAATGATACTTCAACCGCTTGTAGCTTACCCTCATCCCATCTAAAATTTGGCCAGCCGGGCAATTGCCAATTCCACGTCATGATTGATATCCTCGTCTTTTATCAATCATAATATAGCACAAAAATGATTGATAAACAGGTGGTTTATCAATCATAATCTGCTAAAATTTAACGCGATTGCTGTTCTACAAGGAGCTTAAAATGGAAAAACACATGCCTATCATAAAAACCTATTGGTTTTTTATTGTAACCTTAATCGTAACGCTCGGTATTTGGCTCATAGGCGCCAATCATTTTTATTTTTTTAAGCTAAATACTTTGCACGTATTATTGCCAGACGACCTATGGATAAAAATTAACTATATCACGTATTCAAGAAGTTATATTTTACCAGCGTTATTAATTATCATCACTTTACTTTTTAAGCGAGAAAAAACTCTGAATGTCCTCTTATTAATTATCTGCTATTACGTCTTATTTAATTACATGAAAGATTTTTTTCATGAAGCGCGTTCTTACATACAATATGACCCAGCTACTTTTTATTGGTTGCACCCCAATGATACTGGCGTCTCAAATGCACACAGATCTTTTCCTTCAGGTCATGCAGGCAATGCCGCCATTTTCTTTTTTACTCTTTCTTATTTTTTTGCTCAACATAAACTCTGGCTGCGTACCATTTTAATTGCCGCTCTTGCTTTTGTCATGTTAGCTCGCATTGCAACCGGCTGGCATTTTCCGCTAGATGTTTTAGCCTCAGCAATAATAGGTTATGTTTTAACTAAAATTTTCTTAAATTTACCTTTACCCAATGTTTTTAACTTCATTCCTTTTATAAAAAACAAAAATACTCATGATAAATTATAAATTTTCAGCGCCCGGCTCCATCATGCTAATGGGTGAGCACGCAGTATTACGTAATGAACTCGCGCTTGTTGGCGCAGTGGATAAGCGCATAACGGTGACATTAATTCCCCATGAGAATAATCGCATCGAAATTTATTCGGCATTAGGAAACTATCATACGACGATTAATGAATTAAAAGTTGTATCGCCGTTTCAGTTTATATTAGCGGCTATTCAGCGGTATCAATCAAAATTAACACATGGTTTTAGATTAGAAATTAAATCTGAATTTTCCAGCAAAGTAGGTCTTGGTTCGTCTGCGGCAGTTGTTGTGGCAACACTGGCTTGCCTACAACAATATTTAAAGAAGGCGACCGGAGGTCACCCCTACAATCAATTCGACCATCAAGAACTATTTTTAGATGCGCGTGCGACAATTCAAGCAGTGCAAGGTCGCGGCTCGGGCGCAGATGTCGCAGCTAGCGTTTTCGGTGGCGTGATTGCTTATCGCATGGAACCGCTTTTAATTGAGAAATCAGACCATCTATTTAATATCGCTTTATTATATGCCGGATATAAAACTGCAACTCCAGAAGTAATTCGTCGCGTTGATGCGCGTGTCAGCACGGATCCTGAAAAATATGCGGCGCTTTTTAAAGAAATGGGCCGATATAGCGAAGATGCTTGGAAAGCCATCAAAGAAAAAAATTGGCTACTACTTGGAAAAGTGATGCGCTTGCATCAATATTCTCAAGAATTATTAGGTACGTCTGACGAAACGTGCGCACAACTTTTAGGATTGTTGAATCAACATCCGCAAGTCATGGGCAGTAAAATTTCCGGATCGGGATTAGGCGATTGTTTGCTTGCACTTGTTGCCCCTGATTTTAAATGGAAACACCCGAGTTTTATTGATGCAACGCTATCTACGGAAGGAGTCACCTGTGAAAGCGAATGATATTATTCAACACCTATTATCTGGCAAAAACACATCTCCCCTATATGAACTTGCAACTTGTTTTGCCCCAGTTAATATTGCCCTTATTAAATATTGGGGGAAACGTAATACCGAACTCAATCTTCCCGTGACCAATAGTCTATCTATTGCATTACCCAGCAAAGGCACTACGACGACAATTCAGGTTAATTCTTTGCAGCATGACCGTTATTATTTAAGTGGCGTTTTATTAGATTCAGAAAGCGAATTTTCAAAACGCCTTAACAAATTCTGTAATTATTTTCGTTTTTCTGAAAACTACCATTATGATATTAAAACAGAAAACAATATTCCAACGGCCGCAGGGCTTGCTTCTTCTGCCTCTGGATTTGCAGCGCTGGTTTTAGCGTTTGACCAATTATTTGGTTGGAAGCTCGATCAGTCTTCACTCTCTATTTTAGCACGCATGGGCAGTGGCAGCGCGTGCCGTTCTTTATGGACGGGGTTTGTTGAATGGCAAAAAGGTGAGCGCGAAGATGGGTGTGACAGTTTCGCATCTCCCTTAAAAATAAGATCGAGCCAATTTCTTTCTAACATTGGTATTGGCTTACTCATTTTTGAAAAAGATAAAAAAATCATCAGTTCACGTCAAGCGATGTTAAATACCGTTAACACTTCACCCACTTATAAAAATTGGCCAATTCAAGTCGAGCAAGATCTTCATCAGATAAAAGAAGCCATTACTCAACATGATTTTATCAGCTTAGGCGAAATCAGCGAACGAAATGCATTGGCAATGCATGCGACCATGCTTGATAGCCAACCTAAAACTGATTTTTGTACACATAAAACACGTGAATATCGGGAAAAAATTTGGGCGCTACGTAAAGCGGGTATTCCTGTCTATTTCACGCAGGATGCAGGGCCAAATTTAAAATTGCTATTTCAAGAAACTGTAATAACCACGATTGTCGAGCATTTTCCTGAGCTTGAGATTATTAAGCTTTAATAAGCAAAAAAAAGGCGACCCACTGGTCGCCTCTACTGATCAAGAATTGCATTAAGCAGCAGGTGCTACTACAGCTTTCTTCACAGTCTTTTTAGCTACTTTTTTAACCGCTTTTTTAGCAGGTTTTGCTTTAGCTACTTTTTTAACTGCTTTCTTAGCAGGTTTTGCTTTAGCTACTTTCTTCACAGCTTTTTTAGCGGCTGGCTTTGCTTTTGCAGCTTTAGTTGCTTTTGCAGCCTTTAGCGCATCTTTGTGTTTTGCTTTAAGCGCACGAATATCATCTTTAAGTGCTTTGATTGCATCTTTTGCTTTTGCAAGCGCTAATTTTAATTTTTCAAGTTTCATAGAAAAGTTCTCTCCGTTAATTGTTCATAGTTTCAATATGAGATTATATTGTATGCAATGTTATGCAGAATAAACAAGAGAATTTTAATGAATTTCAATTAAAAATAACATAAATTTGTAAAAAAATAGAAAAAATTACTCTTTATTTTATTTTATTTTGTTTTTTAATTCTTTTTTATGAAAACATCGCTCCAACCACCAAAATCTTATCGAACGTTTGAGAAACATAAAAACGCACAATAGACGTGTAAAAAAATAAACAAAAAACAAAAGCAGCAATAATAACAATAATGCAAACCACAACGGCATTTGTACCATCCAACCATGATACACAAATAATGCATAACCAGGATCTTGGACCATTTCAAAACCAAACGCCATCGCAGCAAGAAAAATAATAATAAAAAAAAGCCATTTCATGGTGATATTTCCTTTAATGCAGCTAGAGTTTTCTCTAAATTCACATCAGGAAAACGAATATCTATAGCTTGTAATGCACTTAACGCAGCAAGCACGTCCTGTGTTTTCGGATTGAGAATCACAAAATAACGGTTTATCCAAAGATTCACTTGCTCTAAACTTGCTTGATAAATCTCGTTATTATTATACAGCAACGCCCATTGCGCTTGTCCAAGTTGCATATGTAAATATTGATTAATATATTCGCCTTGTTCTTGCGCAATCAGCGGCGACAAAGAATTCGATGTTTTTCGCACATCAACAACATACTGTAATTGATGCAATGTTTGCTTTAAACGCTCTCGCCAAGTATGAACTACGGATGAAATATCTTCAGGAGGCTCATTTTCGTTTGAAAAACCGGAGCCTAATAAGGGCATCGCATCAATTGCTTGATCCAATGTAGTCACTTGCAAAAATAATTGAGAAGCATCTTGAAGCGTCAACGCAGCAAGTACTTTAATATCACTCAATACAGCTTGATCAAGAATATCAAAAGAAGGATCTTGCATAACCAAAATAATCGTATGCACTTGACCCAATAACTGGCAACTGGCTTTAGCGTCACGTGAGAATATCAAACTCGTATTGGCCACATGAATGAGATAGCGTATTTCATCAAGCTGCCATTGCCGTTGTTGCTGATAAAGCGAAAGATGTTGTAGTGAACGCTGTTGTTGTTCGAGTTGATTTGACTGATCTTTAAGCGTGGCTTGTAATTCATTAAGAGCAGCTGCCTCAACCACATGCGCTTGTTCTACTTGCATAGTTTGCACATGTAATTGCGCAATGGTTTGCGTCATTTGTTGCACTTTAGCATAATAAAAACCAACGCCCGCTCCTACAAGTAGAAACATTAGCACAATCAGCATGATATTCAACCACAACCACGAACGTGGACGAATAATCTTGGCTTCTTCTTTTTTTTCTTCCATCAATGGCATCGTCATATTGCTTTTCTCCATTCTACCAATTGCTGCACTAAACTTATATTATCAAACGATTTTTTCATCGCAAGTACTTGTGTAAAGCCACGTTCGGTCGCAACAAGCCCAATGCGTTTGCTAATAACAATCAGCGGTATTTGTTGCAAAATCGTTATTTCATCGCCTGCAAGTTGCTCTAAACATAGCAAATTTTCACTACTGGTACAAATCACATAATTAAAGGCTACTTCTTTTAACAAGGATTGCAATCGTTGCGCTTGATTTATGGCACATCGCCGCTCATAAACTTCGTAACGCTGACAATGCGCGCCACGTTTTTTTAGCGTTTCTTGCAACAACATTCTACCGCCCATACCGCAAAAAATCGCAATACTCTTTCCCATGACATTTTGCAAATCAGACAAATCCAACAAACCTTCACTGTCGCTATGCTCAGGTTGTTGCGCAATAACACCGCGCTCCATTAATGCCATTGCTGTCGCTACACCCACGGCAAAATAACATGTTGATGCTGGAAAATTTTTGAAGGGATAATGTTTCACCGCATTGACACTAATAAAAATTGCGATATCGGGTTTAAATAAACTTAAATGAACGGCACGAGGTTGAATTTCCAAGGTAGGAATATAATAAGTCGTCGCGCCTTGTTTGTTAAGCAAAGCGCAGAGTTCGTGACCTTGTGGCTCAGGACGCGTGACGAGAATGCATTGATTGCTTAATAACATTCGCAACCTCCTCTCCTAAAGCTTCAGCATGTGAATGATGTTTTCGTGCTTCTGCATAAGCAAAATGCTGATTGTCTGGCGAAACCCACCATGCACGTAAAAACAATACTTCGTTTTCTAATGCCGCATATGCCGCTAATGGCACACTGCATCCGCCATTAAGTACGCGACTTAACATTCGCTCAGCGGTCAGCGCAGTCCACGTATCTTGATCATTAATCGCTTTTAAATACTGATTGAGTTGATAATCATCAACACGTGATTCTATGCCAATCGCGCCTTGTCCAGGCGCAGGCAACCAGAGATCAAGCGGTAACCGCTGCGTTATTTTATCTGACAAATCAAGACGTTCGAGTCCGGCAGCAGCAAGGATTAGCGCATCAACTTCACCGGTCTCGCATTTTTTTAATCGTGTTTGTACATTGCCGCGCACATCAACACTTTCTAAATGCGGATATTCTCGCTGCAAAATGGTTTTACGACGCGCACTCGATGTTCCGACGCGTGCACCAGATGGCAAATCTTCAATTTTATGAAATTTTTCGCTGACAAACACATCCTCAACCGAACCACGCGCTGTCATCGCACTCATGATTAATCCTTCAGGCAAATGCATGGGCACATCTTTCATGGAATGAACGGCAATATCCGCTTCATTATTCAACAATGCATTTTCTAATTCTTTGACAAATAATCCTTTGCCACCAATTTTGGACAGTGAGCGATCAACCACTTGGTCGCCTTGGGTTGTCATTGGAATAAGTTCAATGATTAACTCAGGATGATGCTTGAGCAGCTCTGATTTAATAAAATTCGCTTGCCATAAGGCAAGTGGACTTTTTCGAGTCGCAATTCGAATGACCTTTTGCATTTATGCTTCCTCATCCCTGCAAGCCATACTCCAACTCATGACCAGCCCCCAAATTAATGATAAAACCCCATTCTATACTAACCTGGAATAATTAAAACGTTTTAATACGCCAACTTGAATTGCATGAAATATGAACTATACTTTTGGACGCATAAGCAATAAAAATAAAATAGAATAAGAAAAGTCACCATGCCGTCTAAAATATCATTATTACCTGTTCGACAATCTTTGGCCGCTGTTTATAATTCAATAAACGCTGAATCTTCGTCGGAATCGCCATTTTCGCTACTTACTTTTTTAAAGCTGGCGATAGATATCGCTAGTCAAACACTGGTGCTTTATAAAAGCACCCAAGAATTTCTTTTATCCCTTGAAGGCATCACGGTGTCTTATGATCATCAAAATGGTCGATATAATATTATAAGCATAGCTCCTCTACGCGTGGCGAAAAAAACTTTCACTGATTATAACCATCATGATATTTATGAAATAACTTCACTCCTTGATAGTTTATTTGAAATCACTAACATAAAAAATGAAAACATAATTGGGCAACTGATTAACATCGTTTTGACAAATGAACTTGTTTGTTTTTGCACTAACCGCTTTCATTACGAAAATAAAAACACAAAAGAATCTCTTGAGATTTTAATTCACACTTTATCAACAATGAAAAAATTAATTGATTTCCCGCCAAGCGCATTACATTCCCTTAACACAGACGCTATGCGCCACTTAAAACAAGAGACCAAAACATTCAAACTGTTTATTCAGAATAATTACCGCCATCAAAATTTCTATGTGGAACTGATTGAATTTATTAACGGTATGTTTGAACTGAATAGCCTTGAAGACTACTCTATTGAAGACGATGTTTATGAGAAAACTAAAAATTCGAGCATATCTCCATCAGCATCTACGGCCACTTTGACATTAAGCGCTAGTAGTTCGCGTTCACCTACACCTCAAGTGTTTACCGAAGACGATACCATTACTAAAATGACTTTTAAAAACTGGTTCGGATCAATGTTTTCAAGGGCAAATACAACAGACCATGCCCCTTTTTTTAAATTTGAACCAAAATGAAAAGTCAGCCTTACTGTCTAAGCTTTTGTAATTCTTGAATGACACGACGCATTGCTGTCGCCTCTTCAATTTCAATCAAGAGCGCTTCTTTGCTCGTGAGTGTCGAGGTTTTATCAATATTAGCTAACGTATCTTTGGCTTTTTGCTGTGCTTCGGCCGCGGCGGCATCGTCAAGATCTTCTGCACGAATCACGGTATCTGCCATGATGGTCACAACTGTGGGTTGAACTTCTAATAACCCACCCGAAATATAAAAAAGCGATTCTTCACCGGCGATATTTTTAAAGCGAATTTTTCCTGGCTTAAGCGTTGTTAATAACGGGCTGTGGCCGGGCATAATGCCTAATTCACCCATCGTGCCGGTCGCAACTAATAATGAAACTTGTCCACTAAAAATGGTTTCTTCTGCACTGACGATATCAAGCGTTAGGAATTTAGACATATATCATTCTCTACCAAATTACATTCAAAACCTGCGTTGTCGTCATTGCGAGTACTCGAAGCAATCCATCTTTTTTTTAAGATTAAAATGGATTGCCGGGCTGCGCTCGCAATGACGCCCCTACGGGACGTTCACAAAATAATATCAAAAAATTATAAATCTTTCGCTTTTGCGACGGCTTCATCAATTGAGCCAACCATATAAAATGCTTGTTCAGGCAAATGATCGTAATCGCCAGCAACAATGCCTTTAAAACTACGAATCGTTTCGCTTAATGGAACATATTTTCCTGGGCTACCCGTGAATACTTCAGCCACGAAAAACGGTTGCGATAAGAATTTTTGGATTTTACGCGCACGTGATACAGATAATTTATCTTCCGCCGATAATTCATCCATACCCAAAATCGCAATAATATCTTTTAATTCTTTGTAACGTTGTAATACGTTTTGTACAGATCGCGCAACGTCATAATGTTCTTGTCCCACTAATAGTGGATCGAGTTGTCGGCTATTAGAATCCAATGGATCCACCGCAGGATAAATACCTAATTCTGCAATTTGTCGTGACAATACGACGGTCGCATCTAAATGCGCGAAAGTGGTGGCAGGTGATGGATCAGTTAAGTCATCCGCTGGTACGTAAACGGCTTGAATAGACGTGATCGAACCTGTTTTAGTTGAGGTAATACGTTCTTGCAAGGTTCCCATTTCTTCTGCGAGTGTCGGTTGATAACCTACTGCTGATGGCATACGACCTAATAATGCAGATACTTCTGTTCCCGCCAATGTATAACGATAAATGTTATCGATAAACATCAATACGTCACGGCCTTCATCTCGGAAATTTTCCGCAATCGTTAAGCCGGTGAGCGCAACGCGTAATCGGTTACCTGGTGGCTCATTCATTTGCCCATAAACTAGGGATACTTTATCGAGTACGTTTGAATCTTTCATTTCATGATAGAAGTCATTACCTTCACGTGTTCGTTCACCGACACCAGCAAATACGGAATAACCGCTGTGTTCAACGGCGATATTACGAATCAATTCCATCATATTAACAGTTTTACCAACGCCGGCGCCGCCGAATAAACCGACTTTACCACCTTTGGCAAATGGACAAAGTAAATCGATGACTTTAATTCCGGTTTCTAATAATTCTTCTGCAACCGCTTGATCTGAATAATGCGGTGGCGCGCGATGGATCGGTAAACGCTCAGTCGGTTCTTCGCCAATCGGGCCGGCTTCATCAATTGGATTTCCCAATACGTCCATAATTCGGCCTAAGGTTTTTTTGCCGACGGGAACGATAATTGGATTTTCAGTATCGATAACATTTAAGCCGCGCTTTAAGCCATCAGTAGATCCCATGGCAATAGTTCTGACAACGCCATCGCCGATTTGCTGTTGAGTCTCTAAAGTGATGTTCGTGCCTTCCACTTTAAGTGCGTTATACACTTTGGGCACGTGACCGCGTGGGAATGCGACGTCAACGACTGCACCAATAATTGCTTGAATTGTTCCGACGATTGCCATTTTATTTTCCTCTTTTAATTGGGCAGGCACAAGGCACAGCCCCTACATTTAGACCGCATCCGCACCCGCAACGATTTCAGA
This sequence comes from Pseudomonadota bacterium, assembly GCA_040389005.1. Classification (GTDB taxonomy): domain Bacteria; phylum Pseudomonadota; class Gammaproteobacteria; order JAGOUN01; family JAGOUN01; genus JAGOUN01. The sequence goes on along the minus strand of JAZKAS010000026.1, from coordinate 33,415 downwards.
AATCTCCTGAGTAATCGCCGCTTGACGCGCTTTATTATAAACCAATTGTAAATCATTAATGATTTCGCCGGCATTATCCGTCGCGCTTTTCATCGCAACCATTCGCGCCGCTTGTTCACACGCCACATTTTCAACGACACCTTGATACACTTGTGATTCGACATAACGTCGTAACAAATAATCGAGTAGTGTTTTTGCTTCGGGTTCGTAAATATAATCCCAATGATGTTTCAATGTAGAATTTTCTTCAGGAATCACCGGCAACAACGTTTCAATATACGGTTGTTGTTTCATGGTGTTAACAAAATCATTCGCGCAAATATAAAGCGCGTCAATTTTTCCTGCTGCAAACTCATCGAGTAAAGTTTTAATCACACCAATCAGTTCGCTCATCGCTGGTTTCTCACCTAAGTGACTCGCTTGCGCAACAATGCGTGAATTTAAACGCTTAAATAGTTGCACCGCTTTTGTGCCGATCGGGCAAACATCGACTTCAATGCCTTGTTGTTCTTTTTCTTTCATATCAAGCAAAACAGAACGAAATAGAGCAGAGTTTAATGGACCGCATAATCCACGATCAGAACTCACTACAATATAACCAACACGCGTCAGTTTTTCACTTTTTTGTAAAAACGGATGACGATATTCAGCATTACTATCCGCCAAATGGCTAATAATCTGACGAATTTTTGTCGCGTACGGTTTTGACAAACTCATGCGCTGTTGGCATTTTTTTAATTTACTCGCAGCAACCAGTTCCATCGCACGCGTAATTTTTTGCGTGCTTTTGATGCTGCTAATTTTTCTGCGAATCTCTTTTGCTGCTGCCATTATTTATCACTTATCACTTAACGTTAATCAATTCTTACGAGGACGTCATTGCGAGTACTCGAAGCAATCTATCTTAATCTTTTAGGATGGATTGCCGCGCTGCGCTCGCAATGACGACTGCGCAAAATTACAAGCCATTAACTCTACCAAGTCTGCGTTGCTTTAAATTGTTTGATGACATTATCCATGCCTTCAACAATTTCATCGTTATAATTGCAAGTCGCATTAATGCGATTCATTAAATCGGTATGCATGCTGCGGAAGTAAGCCACCAATGCGCGTTCAAAACGCACCACTTCTACTAACGCAACATCATCAAAATATCCTTTTTGTACCGCATATAACACCAAGCCCATTTCTGCAACAGATAACGGACTATATTGTTTTTGCTTCATCACTTCTGCGGTGCGTTGGCCACGTTCTAATTGTTTACGTGTCGCATCATCCAAATCAGAAGCGAATTGTGAAAACGCCGCTAATTCACGATATTGTGCAAGCGCTAAACGAATATTACCGGCAAGCTTTTTAATGATTTTTGTTTGTGCTGCACCACCGACACGCGATACCGATAAACCCGCGTTAATCGCAGGTCGAATACCGGCATTGAACAAATCTGTTTCTAAGAAAATTTGTCCGTCGGTAATAGAAATTACGTTGGTCGGTACGAACGCTGAAACGTCACCCGCTTGTGTTTCAATGATGGGCAACGCGGTTAATGAACCAGTTTTACCAGTAACACGACCGTTGGTTGCTTTCTCAACAAATTCTGCACTGACGCGCGCAGCACGTTCTAGTAAACGTGAATGCAAATAAAATACGTCACCCGGATACGCTTCACGACCCGGTGGTCGACGTAATAATAAAGAAATTTGTCGATAAGCCCACGCTTGTTTAGTTAAATCATCATAAACAATAAGCGCATCTTCGCCTTGATCACGGAAAAATTCACCCATCGCACAACCAGAATACGGTGCAACAAATTGCATCGCCGCAGATTCAGCGGCAGAAGCTGCGACAATAATAGTGTGTGCTAATGCGCCGTGTTCCTCTAATTTTCTAACCACAGCAGCAATCGATGCCGCTTTTTGGCCGATCGCCACATAAATACATTTAACGCCGGTACCTTTTTGATTGATAATCGCATCAACCGCTACTGCTGTTTTCCCAGTTTGTCGATCGCCAATAATCAATTCACGTTGACCACGACCCACGGGCACCATCGCATCAATACATTTCAATCCGGTTTGTAACGGTTGATCAACCGATTGACGCCACAAAACACCGGGCGCTACTTTTTCGATAGGAGAAGAAAATTCAGTTTCAATTGCGCCTTTGCCATCAATTGGACGACCCAAGGCATCAACAACACGACCTAGCAAAGCATCACCAACAGGCACTTCTAAAATTCGTCCGGTACATTTAACAATGTTACCTTCTGATAAATGCAAATAATCACCTAAAACTACGGCGCCGACAGAATCTTGCTCAAGATTCAACGCCATCGCAAATACGTTACCGGGGCATTCAATCATTTCCCCTTGCATAACATCACGCAAGCCGTGAATACGTAAAATACCATCGCGTACGCTGATAATCGTACCTTCACTGCGTTTTTCAGCACTGAAATCAAAGTTCTCAATACTGGCTTGAATCAAAGAACTGATTTCTGAAGGATTAAGTTGTTGCATAAGGCCACCTTTTTTTCTTTGGGCAGGCACAAGGCACAGCCCCTACATAATAATATTAAAATTGTGTTTTCAATCGTGTTAATTGTGTTTTCATTGAGCCATCGAGCACATACTCATCGCCGACTCGAATCACTGCGCCCGCAATCAGTGTGTCATCAACATGAAACACGGGTAAAACTTGCTGTTTTAACTGCTTAACAATCGTTTCAATTAAAGTTGTTTGCTCAGTTGCATTGAGTGTAACTGCCGTCGTCACATCAACAGAAACGACATTTTCTGCTTTTGATTTAATTGCTTCAAATAATTCAAAAATCATAGGCGCTAATACAAGCCGATGATTGGCGATTAATAACTTAAGAAAATTTAAACCAGAAGCATCTAAACATTTTTCACTAAAAGACTGTAATAATTTCAGCAAACTTGTCGTATCAAATGCGGGCGAATGCAATATGTGTTGCATTTGTTCGGTCAACACGAGCGTGCGAATATTCGCCAACATCGTTTCCCATGCCGCCACTTGATTACATTCTTGCGCAAAATGATACGCGGCAACAGCGTAAGGTCGGGCAAGTGTTTTTGGTTCACTCATGACTGCTCACTTATATCGTTTTAACCGCTTGCGCGATTAGTTCTTGATGTTTTGAAGCATCAATCGTTTGGCGTAATATTTTTTCTGCTGTCGCTACAGCCAATTGACCCACTTGCGAACGCAATTCTTCTTTCGCTTTCACAACCGCTTGGTTCACTTGATCTTGTGCATGCGCAACAATGCGTTGACCATCCACTCGCGCCGCTTCTTTCGCTTCTTCGATAATCACTTCCGCGCGTTTATTCGCCGCTTCAATAATATGTGAAGCGCCTTCTTTCGATTCACGAATAATTTCAAGCGATTTCAATTCCGCTAATTCTAAATCACGCTGACTCTGTTCTGCAGCGGCTAAACCGTCGGCTATTTTCTTTTGACGTTCTGCCAATGCTTTCATCATCGGCGGCCACACATATTTCATGGTGAACCACACGAAGAGCGCAAATGTAATCATTTGCCCAAGTAAGGTTAAATTAATATTCATGCATTTACCTATTTTCGTAAGGGCAATCCCTTATGGTCGCCCTTTCAAATTTTATATTAGTTTGCGCCTGTTTGTGCCGCGACTGCTTCTTTTACGACTTTCAAGAATGGGTTATCAGCAAACATGACGATAAAGCCCATTACGATAGAAATCGCCGCGAACGCATCGAGTAAACCCGCCATCAAAAACATACGCATGGTTAACATCGGTGTTAATTCTGGTTGACGACCAATCGCTTCCAAATATTTTCCACCTAATAATCCGAAACCAATCGCGGTTCCCAAAGAAGCCAAGCCAATAAATAAACCTGCGGCAATTGCCGTTAAGCCTTGAACCTGTGCAAATAGTTGAGCAATCATCATTTCCCGTGTCTCCGTTAGTAGTTGTTATCAAAAAAATCAGTGTTGTTCATGCGCCATGGTCAGATACACAATCGTGAGCATCATCAAAATAAACGCTTGAATCGTAATAATCAATATGTGGAAAATTGCCCATGCACCGGCGGGGATCCATTGACTCCACCACGGTAACATCGCAGCCACTAAAATAAAAATCAATTCGCCGGCAAACATGTTTCCAAACAATCGCAACGAAAGTGAAAACGGTTTAACCAACTCTTCTACCAACCGAAACATAAGGTTAATCGGAAATAACCAGGGGCCAAAGGGGAAGGTTAATGATTCTTTCAATACGCCGACGGGACCTTTGATTTTGAAATTGTAGAAAACGATCAATAAAAACACACCAAAAGATATTCCGAAAGTCATATTCGGATCTGCCGTTGGTACAACTTTGAAATGCTCAACACCAAATAATCCCAAGACTCTTGGCACGAGATCGACGGGCAATAAGTCCATAAAGTTCATCAAGAACACCCAGCAAAAAATCGTCAATGCCAACGGTGCTATGAGCGCACATTCACCATGAAAAGATTCTTTAACAAGCCCTGACGTGAAATCCAACATACTTTCAACAAAATTCTGTAACTTACCCGGAATTCCTGAGGTTACACGCGCTGCAACATGTCGAAACAAAAACAAAAACGCAAAACCAACAATCCATGCCATGACGAGTGAATCAACATTCAATACCCAAAAACTACCGTCATCGTGCCATTGGCCAGTTTTGACGTTATACGCCAAATGCACCAAATGATGTTCAATATATTGTGCTGCTGTCATCGCGTGATTCATACCGTATTAACAACCCTTGTTTGCTTGATTCATTAACCACAAAGGCGCGACACAAAAAGCTAGTGCTGCGACTAAATATCCCAAAAAGTACGGCAGTAACGGAAACTTGAAAACACTGAGCAATATAATGAATAACCCAACGCTGATGATCAGTTTCAGCACTTCGCCGACATAAAAAATAACCATAATCCGCATAATGGCGTGCGGTGATACATTTGCAAATAAACGCGCTGCATAAAAGTAGCCTGGCAAAATATTAACCAAACCACCGCATATGACGGCAAGCGAGGCGCGATGACCAGAGATTAAAAAAAACACAACCGCCAACAGCAATACAATAACACTCTGCGTAAGCACAA
>JAZKAS010000026.1:10439-28264 GCA_040389005.1 Pseudomonadota bacterium | reverse complement strand
CAATGCTATTAGCTTGGTTTTTCAGTGACTGTACAAAAAGCTTCGCCACAAGACCGCCTGCAAAAAATTTTACGGAGTATAAAGACTTTTCAAATATCGCGCAACCAGGTTTCTAAAATGACTTTCGCCGCCATCGCATCAACCGCTTCTTTTTCTAAACAACGATATCCACCTGCTGCAAATAAAATCTCTCGTGCCTCAATCGTGCTTAATCGTTCATCAATCTTATGTACGACACATGTTGTTTCCTGCGCCAATTGCTCCGCAAATACGTGAGCAGCTTCAGTAATCCACTGGTTCGGACCAGCATCATGTGTTGGAATACCCACAATAATGGCGGCAGGTTTCCAATGCGCGATTAATTTTTTGATTGCATTCCAATCAATCGCTCGACCTTGTCGTTTCAAGGTCGTGAGGGGTTGTGCGGTTCGTGTCACGTCTTGACCGACGGCAACACCAATGTAGCGCGTCCCAAAATCAAAGGCTAAATACTGATGACTCATAAATTCTCATTCAATAAAATTAATTTTTTTTCTGTCATGATGCCATCCAAAGGCACATCCCATTCATCCACAGGTAACATCTCACAATATTGACACTGATAGGCGACACCCACAAGCATGGGTTTGATATGTGGATAACGACAAAACGCAAAGCTTTTATCGTAATAGCCTTTGCCCATACCTAAGCGCGCACCATTATGATCAAATGCGACAAGCGGCATGAGAACAATATCCAACGCTTCTGGCAAAATAAATTCAGTCATATTTTCTGGCTCTTGAATGCCGTATTGATTTTTTTTCATCGTTGTTGAGGCACGATAACGCACAAAACATAATTGTTGCGTATCAGCATGAACGACAGGAAGAAAAACCGCGCATTCTGTTTGCCATAATTTTTCAATTAAATATTGCAAATCGATTTCACCATCATGCGCTAAATAAACGGCGATATTAAAGCTCTTTCGAAACGTCCCGCAAGGGACGTCATTGCGAGTGGAGCGCGGCAATCCATCTGAAAAAATAAAATGAAGATAGATTGCTTCGAGTACTCGCAATGACGACAACACGAGTTTCAAAAAACCTCTATTTTTTTTATGAGGTAAAATATTTTTCAAAAATAAGTGCGCCACTGATTGAGCCGCAGATTTTTTTTGCTTAATAGAAAGTTGGTTGCGAAGTTGACGATAATATTGTCGAAGAGATTTTTTTGTGGCAGCAAGCGACATAAATAAAGACCCATTGTGTCAGATAAGGTTTTTCAAGACCCTGTTTCCCCAGGTTGGATTCCGAGTTATCGCATCAGGCTTCTCATAACAAGATGAGCTTGCACAACAGCGATCAATCCCAGATTCCGTCTTTTAAATATCGGTCAAAAAACACATAATCTGTTTTTCACAACGGGCACAATTTCAGTATAGCACAGCTCTTTTTTTTTGCCACTTGCGAGCAAGTTTTTTAATTAAAATTATTCAAGTCGGACTTTTCGTTTTAAAGCTGTCTGTTCCGCCTGGCCTTCTGCACTTGCAAGATAAGCGTTCAGCCACATTAATAACTGCGGTCTATTGACACTCACCGCAATGGCAAGAGGGTCCATGTGTGCTGGTCCAAGCTTAAATATACTCAACGATCCTTCGCCGAAAATCGCCTGTTGCGCCGTAAATTTATCAAGCAAAATAGCATCATACTCATTATTTTTGACGCTCTGAACGGCATCAGACAAATCCGTATAAGGAGTTGCTATGGCTTGAGGAAAGGCAACTTTAATATACGATAGATTAGAGCTGTTTGCCAATGCGCTAATATTCAGCGATGAACTTGTTGAGATGACTTCTTGTGCCATCTGAAAGTTAGACGTATCAAAATTATTTTTAGCAACCAAAACAAGCGGCATAATATAATAGGGATTCGTAAAGAAAACAGAAAAAGCGCGCTCATAAGACGCTGTTAAATTGCTATCTGCAATATCATCTTTATCCGAAGCAACAAAAGAAACCGCTTCATCATAAGAGGAAGCTTGATCAATATGCAGTTTGACACCTAAATGTGTCGCAATGACTTGGGATAAATCAGCATCATAACCACTGAGCTGATTACCATTCATAATAATAAAAGGTGGCACGGAGCTATCTGCACAAATAGCCACACGCAACTCACCACGCTGTACAATTTGTTGTATATCCTTGGCATGCGGCAATCCAAGCGAGGTCTGTTGTGCCAATCCCGTTACGCTAATACCCATAAACAAACATACTGTACTTATAAATTTTTTCATCGCTAATACCTCTTAAGGCAACTGTACTTTTTGCTTCAACGTAGCCTGCGTTACTTTTCCTTCCAAACTATTTAAATAGAGATTAAGCCAATTTAATAGTTGGGGCTTTTCACTACTCACCACCATGGTGACGGGATCAATATGCACATCTCCTAAGCGAAATAATGTTAATGCACTTTCTCCTGCAATGACTTGCTCACCCGAAAAATCATCAACAAAAATCGCATCACATTGATTATTATTGAGATCTTTCAGCCCTTGATTCAAGTTCGCATATGCAACTACAGTCGCATGCGGAAAGGCAAGACTCACATAATAAACGTAAGCACTTTCAGCCTCGACACCAATGCGTAATGATTCTTCTGAAACGACTCGTGTGTTAGCATTTAATTTCGAAGCATCAAAATTTTTCTGAATAATTAAACCTTGCGGCATAGAATAATAAGGCTCAGTAAAAAAGACTGAAAGCGCACGCTGCGGTGTCGCAGTTACATTACTGATAGCAATATCATCTTTACCTTTTGCAACTAACGCCACCGCATCATTGTAAGAAGTGGCGCGATCAATATGCAATTTAACACCCAGTTCCGCTGCAATAGCCCGCGCCATATCGACATTATATCCCTCTAATTGCTTGCCATTTATAATAACGAACGGCGACAATGAGCTATCAGCATAAATGGCAACACGCAAATCACCCCGCTTAACTAGAGATTTGATATCTTTTGAATAAGGCAGACCCAAGGGGCTCTCTAGTGCGAAGCAAGTCGCACTCATGCAAATGAGCAGACTTGCTTTACATAAAAATTTTTTCATCACTTTATTTCCTTATATTTTTTAGTGAAACGCCGCGCTCAGACTCGCGCGTATCACCGGTTGTACCATCAACATTTCTAATACTTGAATCACAATTAAAACCACGACGGGCGATAAATCCATACCACCCAATAAAGGCACACAGCGTCTTACTGGCATTAATATCGGCGTTGTAATTTGTATTAACAAACCATACAGCATTGGTTGCGCATTCGGAATCCAACTTAAAATTGCCATCATGATCATTAAATAAAATGCTGTATCAAGAATCGCCTCTATCATACTGGCTAATGTCCACGCTAATAAACCACCCACGTGAGGAATATATCCAGAAATGAAGCTCACTAAAATCAATTTTACCAAAGTCACGATCAGCAACAATACCAAACTTGCCGTTTCAAAGTGACCAACATTCGGTAAAAATTTTTGTAATTTACGGATCACTGGCGTGGTAGATTTTGCAATGCTCGCAACAAATGGATGGTTGTAATCTGCATCTGCCATGCGTAACCACAAACGCAATACGATAACAAATGAATACATTCCAAAAATAAATTGCACAATAAACATGAGTGTTTGTTGAACGGCTGATCCCATTATATTTCTCCTATATTTTTTGCAGACGAAAAAAGGGCGGGCACAAGGCACATCCCCTACGCGAGCGACTCCGCCAGCTCTTGCGCACGGTTAATGGTAGCGCGCATTCCTTCTTCTATGATACTGGGAAATTGTCGTTCATCAAACACTTTAATTGCTTGCTCAGTTGTCCCCTTTGGCGAAGTAACTTTCCGACGCAAAGCGATCACACCCTCTTCGCTCTCAATCGCAAGCTTACTTGCCCCTAATGCGGTTTGTAATGCAAGCACGCTTGCTTCTCTTTCCGGTAACCCTAATTTAACTGCTGCTGATTGCATCGCTTCAATCATATAGAAAAAGTACGCAGGACCAGAACCTGACAACGCCGCAACAACATCTATCAGTGATTCTTTATCTACCCAAATCGCCATCCCCACCGCACGATGCACCGATTCCGCAAACTCTTTTTGCACCTCAGTCACGCAGTGATTGGCATAAAGCCCGCTCGCCCCCGCGGCAACCAAAGCGGGTGTGTTCGGCATACTACGCACAATGGCACAATCACCGCCCAACCAACTCGATAACATTTTTGTACTAATGCCAATCGCCACTGAAATCACTAATGGTTTTTTTTCTCGCACAATCAATGCAATATCTTGCACAACCGCTTGCATTTGTTGTGGCTTCACTCCCAACACAATCACTTCTGCATGTTTCACTGCTTCATGATTATCTTCCGTCGCATGCACGCCTAACGTTGTATGCAATAATTGATTTTTTTCAGCGCTACGATTTGTTACCCAAATTTTTTCTTTTGGATAATCCGACGCCAATAATCCACGCACTAAACTTGTCGATAAATTTCCACAGCCAACAAAAGCAATACCCGCTTGTTTTTTCATGATTTTTCCCTTTCTCCAAAAATTGCTGTTCCAATTCGCACCATCGTCGAGCCGCATTCAATGGCTAACGCCATATCATGGCTCATACCCATGGATAATGTATCCACTCTCGCATATTGTTTTTTCAAACCATCATAACAAGATTTTAACTGGCAAAACATCATCTTTAAGCGCACTTTATCTTCTGTTGCTAATCCAATCGTCATTAGCCCTCTCAAATACAAATTCGGACATTCTTCGAAAATATAGCTTGCCAGCATATTCACCTCATGAATAAAAATTCCGCCTTTTTGAGATTCTTCACTAATATTCACTTGAATACACACATTGAGCTTTTTATTCATTTTTTCACAAGCAGCATTTAATTTTTTCGCTACCTCTTCATTTTCAACGGTTTGCACCCAATCAAAATAGTTTGCTAGAAGATTAATTTTATTTTTTTGAATTCGACCAATATAATGCCATTCTAAGTTTGAATATTTTTGATTGAGTATTTGAATCTTCTCAGCTGCTTCTTGAACGTAATTTTCACCAAAAGCGAATTGGCCCGCGTGAATGGCTTCTTCGATTTGTGACGTTGATTTTGTTTTGGAGACAGCCAAAAGACAAACAGAAAACGAAGCTCGGCGAATCATTTCTTTGGTTTTCTCTAAGTTACTAATAATATCCACGTCATTTAATTCTTTTTTTCTTCGCCAATGGCATATCTGGCATTGCTCTTTTCATAAATGCCTCAAAAAGAGGCACTGTAAATGCGGTGTCACCATGATTAGGAGCATAAATCATCCCTTTTTTAATCAAACCATTTCTAAGTGGCGCAACACTTTGCACATTAAGCCCCAACTTTTCAGCAATGTCTCCTGATCGCTGAGCATCTGCTCCTAACTCAGCTTGTGCACGCAAATAATCTCTTTCTCGCGGAGTTAATCGATCAAAACGTACTCGAAAAAAATTTTGATCAAGCCTTGGAATAGAAACTTCCGTTGCATTCTTCGCAATAGCAACATCAATCGGAGAGTGATCTGCCAAATTCCAAGCTTGATATCCCCACTCTTGAAGAAAATATGGATATCCTTCCGTCACACGAATAATTTCCTCCAATGCTTCATCCGTAAAAACAACCCCTGCTTTTTGTACAGGTATTTGTAATGCAGTTTTAGCATCGTCTTTTTTTAATGGGCCTAATTCTGGATACTCAAATAATCGCTCTGCATAAGATTTAGCTTGACCTGCTTTAGCCACAAGCTGCGGCAACCCAGCACCAACCAAAACAACAGGTAAAGATTTCTGCGCCATCTTATGCATGGCCATAATCAAAGCACTTAACTCTTCTTCATTTAAATATTGTAACTCATCAATAATGATCGCAACGGCTGTCTGTCGATCTTTCGCCGCTTCGCCTAATGCAATAAATACTTGTGCTAGATCTGATTCTAAATCACCGCTGTCAGCCGCACCCCTCTCTGGATTAACATCTATTCCAAGCTCTATGTCATAAGCTTTTAACTTAATGCTTGATACAAAACTTTTTAACACACGCAAAGCTCTTTTCGCTTTTTCGCTGATCCATTCTCCTGAATCTAAAGCAAAAAGAATGCGCCTCAATTCTGGTAACAATAAAGCAGGCAATGGTTTTTTTTCATGCGCCTCAATCATCACGACATAGTGACCTTCTTTTTCAGCAACTTCTGAAATTTCATGCAATAGCACCGTTTTACCTGTGCCACGCAAACCAATCACTAAAAGACTTTTTGCCGCAAGCCCACGCTTAACTCTTGCGAGAACCAATAACGCTTGTTTTAAGATATCATCTCGACCGGCGAGCTCCGGCGGAGAAGCACCAGCTCCGGGAGCAAAAGGATTGCGATGTTCGTCCATTTATAGAAACCTTACTTTAGTTTACCGATGTTACTAATTTATCAGATAACATTAGTAAACTAAAGTAAGGTTTCTATAAATGGCATATATTGATGGAAAAATGTTATTTTTGTTTTTTGTTTGCTCTACACGGCATTCTGGCAAAAGTACGTCAAAACATGATTTCTTATTTTCACGTACTTTAAATTGCTAAGAAAAGTACGTGAAATGCAATAAAACGTAATTTCACGTACTTTTCTTAGCTAGAACGGCAACTTCAAATCCGCCTCTAATTCCAACAAATGCTTGCGGAACTTGCATTTTACCATGCTAAGCGCCTCTTCATCATCGGCCTCAAATCGCACAATTAAATAAGGAGTTGTATTGGAACATCGCACTAAGCCCCAAGCGTTCGGGAAATCAATACGCAAACCATCGATGGTATTCACTTTTGCGGTAGGCCCAAAATCTGCAACGCGAATGAGCGTATCAATAAAATCAAATTTCTTATCATCCGACATCGGGATTTTTAATTCGGGCGTACTAATACTATTGGGAATTTCTGAAAAGATTGTTTCAACATCGCGGCCATCATTGGCGATAATTTCTAGCAATCGCGCTGCGGTATAAATCGCATCATCAAAGCCATACCAACGATCATTAAAAAATACGTGACCGCTCATTTCACCACCTAACGCGGCGTTTTCTTCTTTTATTTTTGCCTTAACAAAAGAATGACCCGTCTTATACATGATCGGCTCACCGCCATGCTGCTGAATCACTTCTGCTAAAAAGCGCGTCGATTTCACATCATAAATAATCTTAGCACCAGGGTTTGTTTTTAATACGTTAATCGCGAATAAAATTAATTGACGATCCGGCCAAATCACATCGCCCGCTGCGGTGACAACGCCTAAGCGATCACCATCGCCATCAAACGCTAAACCAATATCGGCTTTTTTGCGAATCACGGTTTGAATTAAATCGGATAAATTTTCTTCCTGACTCGGGTCTGGATGATGATTTGGAAAATTACCGTCGACTTCACAAAATAATTCGTGAACTTCACACCCTAACTTCTTAATCAATTCTGGTGCGATAACCCCTGCAACACCGTTACCACAATCGACCACAACTTTTAATTTCTTTTTTAATTTTACATCGGAAAGAATGCGTGCTTCATAACGCGGCAACATTTCTTCGTGCGTCAATGTACCTGTTCCTACAGAAAAATTACCTGTTTGAATACGTTCATATAATTTTAAAATTTCTTCGCCGTGAATTGCGCGTCCTTTGAATACCATTTTGACGCCGTTATGATCGATGGGGTTATGGCTACCGGTTAACATCGCACCTGAAGTCGTCCCCAAAACATGCGTTGCATAATACAAAACAGGCGTTGGCACACGGCCAATATTAATCACATTCATGCCTGTCGCCAATATTCCTTCTATTAACGCTTTAGAGAGCGTCGGGCCCGATAATCGTCCATCGCGCGCAATGATTATGGTGGTTTCGCCTTGAGCCAACACTTCTGACCCAATGGCTTGACCGATGGCATAAATAATATCCGTATTCAAGGTTTCACCAACCACACCACGAATATCATAAGCTCGGAAAATTGTTGCCGAAATAGCTTGCGTAATTTTTGACACTTTTACTGACCCCCTGTATGACCAAACCCACCTTCACCGCGTTCAGTGGCATTAAAGTCATCAACTATGTTAAATGAAACGTTAAGTGTTGGCATAAAAACGAGTTGCGCAATTCGTTCGCCGACTTCTATTGTATAGCCCTCTGCGCTACGATTCCAACAAGAGATTTTAATTTCACCTTGATAATCTGAATCAATCAAACCCACCAAATTGCCTAATACAATACCATGTTTATGCCCCAAACCCGAGCGCGGCAAAATAATCGCCGCCATGTTGGGATCGCGCATATCGATGGCAATGCCGGTGGGTATTAAAACAGTTTCACCTGCCGCAATGGTCAAAGGCATCTCAATGCATGCGCGCAAATCCATGCCAGCGGATCCAGAAGTTGCATATTCAGGAAGTGCAATTTTGTTTCCAATGAGTGGATTGACTATTTTTAGATCTATTTGGTTTTTTTTTAAGAAAGACATCGGGGTACATCCAAAATTCACAGAACACCAGTGTAGCGGATTAGCTAAATATTTGTATACTGCATCGATTACAAAAATGCTTTATTTTGCATTGCTTAGATTAGCAATTTTCCTGGTTCTTTTGACATAATGCCCGACTTTCTTCAAGCACCTGATAATTTTTATACCGCTTTTTAAGCGCTAAAAAACGAGGGAATGTCGCCTTAACGGCAGCATCTAATGCATTATCACGATAGAGCCAAATTTCTGCCTTACCGCTCGGACATTCATATATCTGATCAGGCATTGGTAGATTTTCTTTTATAAAGGGCAGATGTTTATTGAAGTAATTTTTAGCACCATAATCACGCAAAATAATAAAATTATAATAATAGCCGTAATGCTCAGGATGCTTAATCGGACCCAGCGTTGTCATAAAATAATTCGGATACAAATCATTAAAAGTCGATAATATCCAATTTTTTCTAGGCAAAAACTCACTTACTCCTTTCGCCGTCCAACGATCGGCAACACCTTCCTGCAAAACAAATCCCTGCTTTTCAATATCAATCAAACATTTGGCAACATAAGGCGGGGTCGTCATAATATACAAAATATTTCTATTAAAAACACGAAAGGCATCTTTATTCAACGCAGGAATGCTGAATATGAGCAACACAAAACTCATTAATAAAAAAATTCTTGGCCATGACTTTATTGCAAAAAACTTACGTTGATCAAGCAAAATAATTGGCAAAATAAGTATTAATGCAATGGGAAAAGAAAAATACCGATATGCAAAAAAATCATTCACGCCTCCGGAGAGAATGACGCCTCCGAAATTAAATGGAACGACAACCAATAATAATGCACAACACAAAACCCACCTGCAATATTGATTCACTTCTTTGCACCTGATGATTGCAAATAATTTAAATATCAAATAATAAAATGACGCCACAACCAAACAGCTAAAAAGAAATGTCGATAAATTATTTAATTGAAATGCATTGTAAGTCGCTTGCACAAGCCCGTACAAAGAAAGATAAATTTTGGGCACTGTCGCAAGCGCTCGACCTTCTGAAGGATTATTAAACGTTAACAGTGATTCAATGAACAAAGCCACCAAAAAAGATACCACCAACATACCAAGTATTAGCAATATTTTTCTTAATTGCGCTTTTTGGTATGGGCGAAAAACAAAACAAAAAGCAAACAACAATATCATTAGAAAAACGGCTGGCGCGAAAAAACTAATCAAATAGACTGCGGTCGATGCTTGCGCTATTGCCGCAGCCAGAATAAATAGCAAAATCCTGTGAAATGAAGGCGCAGCATAAATACGAATTATTAGCCCTACACAAATTAATGGCACAACCAGCGCTGCAAAATGATTATTTGTCGTATAAAAATAAAGCCAAATATTTGAACGCGCCGCAACCAAAGTCGTAAATACCAGCAACAATATTAACATCGCCGTAGCCGCATGGCTTAATCGTGGATAAATTTGCTTTGACAGCCACACTACCGCCAAAGTTAACATCAACACTTGAGCGACTGAGACAAAAAATATACGTGACGATGCATTCGGTAAGATTTTATAAACCGAAAAATAAAGCAACATATCAGGAAAGTAAGCTGGCGCAGGAGTTAATTTCCAATCACGCCATTGACCACCAAGATCAAATAAATCGTGGGACAAATTTTCTAAAAATAAAGAATCGCTATCGAGCGATATTTTAAACCACAAAAGAGAAGCTGTCAGCGCAAGCAACAAGCTCGCCACCACCACCATCCATCGATTATTTTTAATCATTTTATTCGATGTATTTATCATTCGGCGCGCCTGGGACTTTCACCACCACCGTCACCGCCTCTGTCAGCGCCTCAAAATCTGTTTTTTCACCCGGCTCTAATACAATGATATCACCGGCTGACCATTCTCGACCCGCCATACGAACTCGGCCCGAAAAAACCAACGTCGTTTCTGTCGCTATTTTATGGAAGTGCGTCGCTTCATAATCACCTGCTTTATAATTTTTTACCGCGACTTCGCATGCTTGCGTATGATACGCCGTCGGTGAAAATCCACCCACAAACCAACCTTTTATCATGTCTTCAAGATGCGCATGGTTCATGTTGTCGTCTCAATTTTTGTAATATAAGCAAGTATATTTTCAATCGTAACTTCATCAACTTCTTTCACGATCATCACATGGGCGCCAGCGGCTCGCGCGGCTTTAATGCCATTTTCATTATCTTCCACCACAAGACATTCATGGGGTTGAACATTAAAGTAATGCATCGCTTTTAAATACATTTCTGGATGGGGTTTTCCATTGATCACATCTTCATTCGAAACCATGTAATCTAAATATTGAGCCAAGGCAGACTTGTGCATCATGATTTCGACGGTATTACGCACCGAATTCGAACACACCGCCAGTTTATATCCACGTGATTTCAAATCATTTAAAGCGGTTTCATGAATAACGAGTGGGCGGCACTCCCGATGTATAATTTCCAATGTATACTGTTGTTTGAGCTTATTAATTAAATCATGATTTTCTGGCAACAATCCATAATCACGCGTCAACATTTCGAGTTTTTTTCGAGTCGGCAAACCATTAAATACTTCCAAATGATCTTGCCGAGAAATAGGCATATTAAAATGATCCAATGCTTTATTGAGCGCTTCATAATGCCATTCTTTGGCTTCAATCAAAACACCATCCATATCGAATAAAATAGCTTTTATAGTCATACTTTCCTACTATCTTTTATTTTTTTAGAAAGAATGCTGTCGCTTCTTCCGGATAATCAGTACATAACATCAAAGCAGGCTCATGAGCGAGAGAACGCAAATTTTCCCAAAGTGGTAAATAAGGACGTTTATGTAATTCTGGCGAGACAATACAAACGCGCTTATTTTGACCAAGCAATGTTTTAATGATAGAGGCATTGTACCACTCTGATTCAAAAGCATCTAGCCAAACGCCTGTCGAACGCGCGAGCCAGGCCGGTGTCTGCTCAACTTCGCTCATGCGTGCAAAAACAGGAATCTTTGCATCAAAATAACTGCGTGTATCAGGCACTGACATATCAAATACAAAGCAATCCAACTCAGGATACGCATCTAATGCACGACGCAGCAAAGGCGCTAGGCCATCGGCCTTGATATTCAGCGCAAGCGTCAAAGGAATATTTGCTTGGCACGAACTTGTCAGCGCCAAAAAAGCCCTCAGACTCATTTCCGAGCCTTGCGTAATATCATGCGATATTACAAGCTCCCCATTGAAATCGCGTATATCGGTTTCAGTGCCATAGCCTAGAGAAAAAGAACGATCAAAGGCCAATTGGGTATTTTTTTCTTCGTTTGACTTCCAATAACCACGATGTGACAAAATATTCATGAGAATCTCATATGAGTTTTGTTGCTTTTTTGTGAACAGGCAAAGCAAGAAATAATTCAAGATCCGCTGGAATTCCTAACCCGTACATTCCGTCTGCCTCTTTTCCAATATTAAAAATATGAATATTTTTGCCATTGGCAATCAGTTGATTGTACGCAGGAGCGACATAGAATTCATTGTTGACATGCAGATTGTTGGCAATCATCATTTCTGCTGCCTCAACAAATTCTCGCCCTTTTTTAAAATTGTAAATCCCGACGGTCGCTTCATTGGAAATCACTTTTTTTTCTACGACATGCGTCACTTTTTTGTTTTCGTCAATACCTGCATATGACCATTTGGGATCATTCGCTTGCATTGTCATGATCAGACCATCTACTTTATCGCCATTAATTGCTGCAAGGTACTCATTCACATCGATATCAATATATTGGTCACTATTCGCAATCATGAGTTGATCATCATTATTAATCAGGTTTTTTGCAGCAAGCACTGTACACGCAGCACCCTGTGTTATTCCATTTAACCCAATAATATGGCAGCCGGGAGACCAGTCCGTAAGTTTTTTCTGTAAATCATAAGCATCGATATGCGCTTGCTGACAAATAAAAATAAAGCGATGCGGTTGCTGTGGACGAAGATTATTAATCACCAGCTGAATCATCGCAATACCATTCACCGCAATTAACGGTTTGGGATCTTGATAACCTGCCGCTACAAAACGACTACCCGCGCCGGCCATGGGTATAACAATATTTAACATAAATTTTACCGATTTATTTATTTTTATGATTAAGCATAAAGCGCTTAAATACAGGTTCAAGTGCTGCGTCTAAGTGATTGTTACCATAATACCAAATTTCTGCATTTGCATCTGAGCATTTGTAAACAGCACTTGGCATTGGCAATGTTTTTCCAAAAATATCTGGCGTATACTCATCTTTAGCATCCATTTTAGTCTCACGAAGAATAGCAAAATTGTAATAATAATGATATGTCGAGAAGCGATGCATAGGCCCAATGGTCGACATCCAAAAACGTGGCATTAAATTATTGGAATTAACCACGATTATTGCATTTTTATTAGGTAAAAACTCACTCACCCCTCGCGCATTCCAATAATCGGATACGCCCTCTTGCAACAGCACATCTTTTTTTATTAGATCCACAATACAACGCACTATAGCTTCAGAAGGAGGCTGCTGCTTCACATGATGTGTTTTAAAAACGAGAATGCTAAAATAAACCAACACAATCGTGATAAACACAAAACTAGATGTCCATTTTTTAGAGGAAAAAAAAGCACGGCTATCCAACATAATCACCGCAAGAATAAGTATCAACGTCAATGGAAATGTAAAATATCGATACCCAGAAATATCTCCATATCCTCCAGATAGAATAACGCCGCTAATGTTCACAGGAAGAACTACGCATAAAAAAACGCACGACAACGCCAAACGCCAATGAGCAGAAGAAGAAACACTGACTCCATTACCTTGAAATCGAATCACTCGCAAAAACCGAACGCACAAAAAGATGAACGCCACTGCAATAAAACTGCTCAAAAAAAATGTAAACCCATTGCTTAAATTAAAAGCGCTCTTAAACCCTTGCAGAAAAAATTCAAAAGATAGGCTCGCACTATGAATCGTCCTCGGCACTCGATGTTTTAAGGGCTCATTAAACGTAATGATGGCATTGATGATTCGATACGCAAAAAATGAACTCACAAGAAGCACTAAAATACCAACCACCCGCCCCACTTTAATTTTTAGCTCCCGGAAAGTCGTATTCGCGGCAACAATAAGCATGAGCACTGCCAATAAGATCGCTGGCGCTAAAAAGCTAGCTATAAATATGACGGTTGAAGCTATTGCGATAGCAGCAAAAAACACCAATAAAATCGCAACAATAATAGAAGGTTTAGCATAATATCGAATCACTAAACCGGAGCAAATAAGTGCAAAAAGCAATGATGCAAAATGATTATTCGTTGAATAAAAATAAAGCCACATATTCGAATGCGCAGAGACTAGCGTAACAAAGGCAAGTATCACAATCTCCAAAGCCAAGGCTCTGATACTTATTTGAGGATAAATTTGTTTTGACGCCCAAATAATGGCTAAAGCCAGTAAAAATACCTGCATGACTGAAACAAAAAATATACGATCAATCGTATGTGGAAAAATTTTATAGGATAAAAAATAGAGCATCATATCCGGCACATAAGCAGGCGCAGGGCTCATGCGCCAATCACTCCATTGGCCACCCAAATCAAACAAATCACGCGCAACACCTTCGAGAAACAAAGAATCACTATTGAGTGAAATTCGAAACCAAAGCAAACTGGCCGTCAGCACCAAAAGCAAACTTGCAATCAACAACATCCATCTAGAATTTTTAATCATTTTTGATACACCACTTCTGAAGTATACTCAAAACCTATCGGTCGCCCACTCATACTTTCTGAAAAAATTTTATCGCCCGTAAATGCATATCTAAAAAATAATTTAAGTATAATCAATGCTTGAGAGACAACTTTTGCATTACTCACCTGATCTTCTTCTCGCCATGTAATAGGCACATACTTGACGTTTGCTTTTTTATTAAACGCATAAAGTAGCACATGTGCGTCAAAGGTTAGATTATCAGGAAAATTGAGAAAAAATTTATTCTTAAAAAAATCAATTTTAAAGCAATTGATACCAGCAATAAGATCATCGACACGCCGGCGATTAATAACTGAGCACACGACATTCAACACGCGATTGCCTAAAATGCGTGTGACAGAATATCC
The DNA here is from genome assembly GCA_040389005.1 of Pseudomonadota bacterium. Lineage (GTDB taxonomy): Bacteria > Pseudomonadota > Gammaproteobacteria > JAGOUN01 > JAGOUN01 > JAGOUN01. The sequence goes on along the minus strand of JAZKAS010000026.1, from coordinate 13,519 downwards.
TTGCAGCGTTGATTTTTTATGAAATCGTGCGCCGATAACAAGATCTTCATTTTTATATTCACCACTTTGTAATAACGGTAAAAAATCTCTGATATCAGCCTGATCATCGCCATGCAACGTGATCATATAATCATATTTATTTTCAATCGCATATAAAAAGGCCCGCTTAATTGAACCGCCTAAATTATAATTTTGATTATTCTTAAGAATAGTCAATTTCTTTGAAATTCCAGCAGAACCCGCTATTGCCGCTTCGATCGTATTATCCGTGCTTCTATTGTCAACAATCACCACCTCTTCAATGTATTGTTGAATGGCGCTATCAATTTTCGACAAAACGCGAGGAATTTGTTTTTCGCAATTGAAAGTGGGGATGAAAATCATTGTTCGAACGGTCATGTATATATCCTCATGCATCAAAAAATTGTAGACGTTGCATTACTGGGGTTAACTGTATTGCTGGTTTTTTAGACATAGCTATTTTCGCAATCTTTTAACAATTAATGCCCCAACCCCTGAAAACCCTAACTCACGATATCTTCTACGCAATCTTTGGAAAAAAAGCAATGCAAAACCTTTGATATCTTCACGAATTCCTTCTGAAAAATCATCATCATATCGCGTTAAATGTTTATTATAAAATGAATCTCGCAAGAAAAGCGCAGGCGTACATTTGGCAGCGATGTCTCGCTCCCAGTCAGCTAACATAATTTTCTCTGGCGTATCATCCATGCCACGACTTTTGCTTTCATAATGATACAAAACCGCATAAGGCGTATAGACATTATAATAGCCCAGCTCGCTGACACGAGCGCAAATATCCACATCATTACACGCAATTTTTAATGTTTCGTTTAAACCGCCCACTTCTTTAAATAGAGCCGTCTTCATCATCGTGCACGCAAACGTCACCGCATGATAATTGCGCACCACATGAGGAAAATAAAAATAACCGGGCTGGTTGTCTGGAAGTTGCCGATGCGCATGCAACACTAAACCGCCCAAGATCATACCGCAATGTTGAATAGAATGATCGGGGTAGAGCAATTTCGCGCCGACAACACCTACTTGCGGACGTTGCGAATGTTCAAGCATCGCCTCAATCCATTCAGGCTTAATCACTTCCGTGTCATTATTAAGAAATATAATATGCTCGCCTTTTGCAAACTGATTAACCGCTTCGTTATTCAAAACCGAATAATTAAAAGGAATATCCAGCGAATGAAACTGTACACGCAAATCTTTTTGTTTTAATGCTTGCATTAATTTTAGCGTGGTTTCTTTTTTCGACCCATTATCAATGCCAATAATTTCAAAATTTTTATACGTAGATTTTTCTAAAATAGATGTGATGCACGCATCGAGCAATTCCGGCATATCTTTAAAAGGAATAACAATACTAATTAACGGCTCGCCTTGAATAACATATTTAAGTCGGTAAGTACCATGATAACGCGCATCAAGTACCTGCACTTCAATCGCATTGTCTTGACAATAATTTTCAAGCAACTTGCGCCCCGCTACTTGATCAAAGTCCGTATAAAAATCCTCGTAGCTCACTTTATTTTTTGGGCTATAACCGTGATAAAGCACTTCATCAATATGCGTGATGGTTTTACATTTTGGCAGGATTTTTAAAACAAGTTCATAGAGAAAATTTTCATAACAAACGCTGTCTATTGTTTTTATTTCTTTCAATAAGCTGGTTTTAATGCACAATAAATTACGAAAATAATTCATTGATAAAATAAGCTCAGGTGAATAATCGGGTTTGTAGAAATTAAATTTCTTGTTATTATTGTCTATTATAGCTTCATCAGAATATAAGATATCAGAATCTTTTAAAGCAAGATTAAACAACAAACACTGTTTAGCATAATCAGATAACGCATCACCATTTTTAATAAAAAATATGTACTCGCTATCAATGCTTTTAAAATCAATTTGGGCTAAGTCACGACAAGGAAAAGCAGTTAAATTATCAAAACCCGATAAGCTTGCCATTGTCCTGGTAGAGTTTTCAGAATCGCCAACTATTATTGCACAAATATTCATTCATTTAGCTGCCTGCATGAACGATTCATAATCACGATAGTAATCATTTTCATCATAAAATTCCGAGGCAAGCACCAAACACGTAGATCCACTCGAGAAATCACTTAACTCACGCCAAACCTGATTCATGATTAATAAGCCCTCCCAAGGCTTATTTAATGTAACCACTGCCTTTTCACTGCCATTATCTAAATGCACCTTAAAACTACCCGCTAATGAAATGAGCACTTGCTTTAATTGTTTATGCGCATGCCCTCCCCTGGCGGAAAATGCAGGAACATCATATAAATAGTAAACTCTCTTAATATCAAAGGGAACATGTCGATTATTTTCAACAAAAGATAAATTGCCGCGAGCATCTGTAATTTTAGGAAATTGAATCATTTGACAATCGTTAGGGAGCATTTTCACACCTTATAGTCGACACTTAACATTACTTAACATACAATATCGCACATCTTTAGATGCTTGGCAGCGTGCAATAAATTACTGCCGAAGTCAATATACAAACCAAGGTTAGTTTAAATGTCCGATGTTTTATTTTTAGATATGAAAGCTCCTTACGTCGAGCTAAAAGATGAAATTGATGCAGCTGTAACAAACATTTTATCTTCAGGTTGGTATCTTTTAGGCGCAGAACTGGAAAAATTTGAGGCATCTTTTGCTCAATTTTGCGGCACAAATTACTGCATTGGCGTTGCCAATGGTTTAGAAGCATTAGAGCTTATTTTAAAAGCTTACGATATTGGACCAGGTGATGAAGTAATTGTACCCAGCAATACCTATATTGCCACGTGGTTAGCCGTCTCTAACACAGGAGCGACCCCCATTGCTGTTGAGCCCTGCGTGGAAACATTTAATATTAATCCTGATCTTATTGAAGCCGCAATTACTCAAAAAACAAAAGCCATCATCGCCGTCCACTTATATGGACAAGCTGCTAATATGGAAGATATTCAACGCATTGCGCATAAGCACCAACTAAAGATAATTGAAGATGCCGCTCAAGCACACGGCGCAATTTA
>JAZKAS010000026.1:0-10429 GCA_040389005.1 Pseudomonadota bacterium | reverse complement strand
CAAGGCAAACGTACTGGCAACCTAGGTGATGCTGCGGGCTTTAGCTTTTATCCCGGTAAAAACTTGGGAGCTATGGGAGATGGCGGGGCAATCACCACCAATGATTCTACATTAGCAACAAAGCTGAAAATGCTCCGCAACTATGGCTCTAAAATCAAATATCTTCACGAAATCAAAGGTTACAATTCTCGTTTAGATGAAATACAAGCTGCCATATTAAATGTGAAGCTTAAATATTTAGACGAATGGAATCTTAGACGAAATAAAATAACTGAAATATATTTAAATCAACTTGCCAGCTTACCTATTCTTTTACCTAACGCAGAGAAAAAAGAACAGCATGTCTGGCATTTATTTGTTATTCGCACATCACAGCGCGATGCCTTACAAGCATATTTGCAAGAGAAAGGCGTGGCAACACTTATCCATTACCCAATACCACCTTATCAACAAGGTGCTTATCAAGAAATGAGCCAGCTAGATTTTCCCATTGCCGAAAAAATCCACCGAGAAGCCCTAAGCCTGCCAATGGGGCCACATTTATCGGTACACCAAGCAGAAAAAGTGTGCGCATTAATTCACGATTTTTACAACTCTTTCGTAAAATAGAACTTACTATCTGTTTCACAGCCAATGGATTGTTTATAATCACACAATCCAAAGTTTGGCACACCTTGCTCAGTTGAAATGCCAATATCTACAATTTTCACAGCATGTTTTTTATAAAATTCAAAAACTTTATAGGCTAAATAATTCATCGGTCTATATTCACTCATTTCAGGCCTGTCGCCCCAATAAATGATTTGCACAATTTGATGAGCCACATAAAAACAAATACATGACGCAACTGCTTGTTGAGATAGCTCATGCCGCAATAAAAAATAATCTACTTTAATTGCTGATTCAGTTTTAAGTAATTTTTCAAAAGAGACACGCAAGGGGTATCCCTTGCTTTCCCGATTTTCTTGAATGACTGAATACACTAATTTCTTATGTGCCAAAGAAGCATCTAACAAGAACTCAAAGCCGTGCCTCATGCTCGCGCGCAGTTTTTGCCTCGCTTTTGGATGAAGATTGGTCAGATAATGCTCGTCAAATTTTTGTAAGTCGTAATGATAATTTAAATCAATATAAGGAATATCAAATTTAGCTTGTTTTAACGCTTGCGAAAAAATAGTCAGATGATGGTGATCATAGAAAATAGGCGGAAGAATGATTTTTATTTTCTTAAAGCCTGTATCAGATAAAAACTTTTCTAATGCTTCAATAACATCATAGTAATCCGAAAGCTTTAAATCCTTACGACAGGGTGTAATACAAGCGTAAGGCGCAGAAAACGGCATACAAAATTCATCGCCCACTTGCCCGCCAATGATGCCAAACTTTATTTTATTTGATTTTCCTAAAAGAAAAAAAATAGAATCGCAACGATCTTGATTGATCGCATGAAATTTTGGCGTGTCAAATATTGTCGTAAAATTCTTTATTGAACTCAGGTACTCCGCTTCTGAAACCTGCAAAATCTCCATTTAACACCGCCTAAAAATTATCTACCCTAGCGACACCAAGCCCTGATTTTCCAAAGCCATTTCCAGAGTAAAATAGGTAAGATCCGTATTTTGTTTCAATAAATGCTGGAAAATAAACCATTTCACTGTCAAACTCCCCTTCGCCTCCATGCTGAAGATTGATGGTTTGATCAGCCCTCTCCCAATGAATCAAGTCATCAGAATAAGCATATCCAAAAAAATATTTCATATTAAGCATTCTTCTCGTATAAAATACATAATAACGTTGATTAATATTCACCAACTGCGGCCTTCCCAGACCGTGCTCTTCTGCGTGATTACAATGTACTATAATTTTTCCAACCCTATTGAATTCGTCAAACTTTGGCGAAGCTTGGTAGAAAATATCGTATATCGGCCGACTTTTACCACCTACCTCCACCCAACCTGAACCCGCTGAATAAACACTATGATACATACTGTTTTGCTGCAATACCGATTGCCCCGCCCGCACATACAATCCTTCGTCCGCGCGATCTAAAATAGGCGCTTTGGATACCCGAGAAAAGTCTTTACCACTTTGACTCATCGCCAACCCACCAAAATTATAATGTGGAATTTTATGGCCTAACTGAAACCCAGTATAATAAAGCATTATTTTATTATCTATTTTAGTCACGTGGCCTGGAAATACACCATTCTCATCAAAACAGCCATTTTCTCCAATATCTAATACTGGTTTTTGTGCAATATTTATAATTTTCAGCGGATCACGCGCATCCACATCGATATAACCAATGCGAGAAATTCCATCTATACTCCAACACCCCATATAAATACGAATCTCGTCGTCATTGATTTGCACTGGCGCAGGAGCCATAGCATGTGAATGCCACCAAGAACATATCGCGTCGGGTGTAAAAACACACCCCAGTTTTTCAAATTTCATTACACCCTCTTATTCGCTTAAGTTCTGTCATCAATCAACACTTCTAACATACTCATGTCAAAAGTAGGAATAGCCAATGCTGCATGAACCTGAGCACGCTGACTATAACTATCATCAATAAAAATTGCCTGTTTTTTATTGATATAATTTTCTTTTTTATCTTCTTCTTTCAGATGAATGACCTCGTCAAATAGTTCGCTGATACGATATTGTCTAAGTGTTTCAAAAAGATTGTTTGACAATGACTTGGTAATTAGTATTAATTTTATTTTTTTATTAAAACATTGATAAAGAAATTTCATTAAGTCTTGGTTGACCTTGCCTTTGATAAGCAAAGTATCATCAAGATCCACATAAACATTTTCATAAGATAAGTCAATTTTATATCGATTAGCTAATGATCGATCTAAGATAACATCGAAATCATTGGTCATAATTTCAACTGAAAAACCAAATGCATTGTATATCGAGAGCAATGGAAAATTAACTCCTCTCGCTCGATTCATTGCCATCGTACCGGCTATTCTCACTTCGATCTCTAATAATTTAAGCTGGCCGCCTGGTTTGTCGCGTTTAACTTGAAAAAACCATGCGCCTTCAATAGATAGTTTTTTAACAATTTTTTCGGCTATTTCTTTAACGTCTTTTTGAATTTCCGTCGACGCAGGAGTTGCCCTCATTGAGGTCCCCATTCTGATACGCTCTCGTTTTCTAGCGCGTGAAAACAACAATCCTTTTTTGCTTGAAAAGCAATCAACCGTATATTCTTCTCCTGCAAGATATTCACAGATCAATGTCTCGTCTTCAGAATGTTCACCGAGATAATCTTGCAACCCCGCTTCAGAATTAATTTTCTTTGCGCCTTGCGCCCCATACCCTGAATTCGGTTTGACAAAAACAGGATAACTAATGATTTCTACAGTACTAACATATATCGTAGGAACAAGAATATCTCCTCTCAAATAATCATAACAAGCTCGCTTAGATCGTGTCAGCTGCACCACCTCGTTTGAGGGCAAAATAATTTTCACCGGTATTATTTCTCTATGCTTTACTAAAAAATCAATAATGTAAGCATTCGCAGGATAAATAACATCTATCTTCCACTCTCTTAATATCCTCAATAGCTCAGTAATGCAGGAACTTTCGAAAACATTAGGGATAATGTGATGGTTGAGGAAAACAAATTCCGCATGATTTTCCTGAGCACTTGAGACAGAAAACAAGGTGATTTCCTTACAATAAGCCAAGGACTTGTATATTTCTAAACCAATTTCAGTACCCCCCGGAAAAACCAGTACATTCCATTTATTTTTTTTCATATTAATCGCCTTATTGAAGTGAAGCATTCTATCTGCTATATCCATAGATAGGCAAGACGCACCTTCATTTCAACAATTTAAGAGGCTCAAACCCTACTGTAATCTCCGATTATATACTTTATAAGCCAACTACATCATGCTAGAATCTCGGCCCACTAGTTTCAAGAAATCGCAATTCTAAAATGATTAATCATCAAAAAATATTATCACGCCGCTTTATATTTTTTCTTACCACCCTCCCCGCTCTTTTTTTTCTAACATATTTTTGTCATCTTATCTGGGCATTTACGGTTGACGATGCCTTTATTGAATTCAGATATGTAGAAAACTTTGTGCAAACAGGTAGCATTGCATGGAATATCGGTTTTTTACCAACAGAAGCATGTACCAGCTTTGCACATTTAATGCTATTAAGCCTCCTTAATTTTGTTGCGATATCACCAGTTGTTGCTAGCAAATTAGTGGGCATCGGAAGTATTGCGCTCATTTACTATATTATTCTACGTCAAATTACTGACGATAAATCAACCGCCATACTATGGGGACTATTGTTTGACTTTTTTGCAATGAACCCTGCAACACCTGCACATATGATTTCTGGCCTTGAAACAACTTTATATCTTTGTTTGATTTTCATGTTATGCATGAGTTACACAACTTTGAGCAGCCAGCGCCCGAGATTTTTAACCTTCTCTTTACTTAGCTTATTGAGCGGTTTAACTAGGCCGGAAAGCAATGCCTTCCTTCTTGCGTTACTCTGCATTACACCTTTCTTCCTGCCAAGCAATCAAAAACGAAAATTTATTTTATATGAAATAATTTTCTACCTACTGCCGGCCATACTTTATTTTATTTGGCGCGTTTGGTATTTTCAGCTTTTACTTCCCCTGCCCTTTTATACAAAAGTAACAGGCAGCAAGCTTGCAGGCGCCGCAACAACAATAGATTTCATTAAACAGACCTACCCCTTTTTTATGGCTTCATTTTGTCTTTTATATTTTTCTTTCAAGAAAAATATACTCATTCCCATCGGTTTTCTAATTATTCTTGTAACGATGTTTTTATTTGCCATCAACGTAAAGCCAATTATGGCTTTCGAATATCGCTACCTGTACCCCGTTACCGCTGTTTTACTTGCCTTTGGATATTGTCTAACGCAACAAAGCACTCGCACCAAAGGTTTATTAATTAAAATTTTTTCTATTTGTCTTATGGTCTATTGCATTATTCAACTACCTTCGACTAGCAAAAGAATGCAGTTTTTTCTCGACTATGCAGCTTCCGAAAAAAACATCTATGGCTATTTAGGAAAAAGATTGGCACAGCTTAATCCAACAAATAATTTTACTGTTATCTCTGATGCCGGAATTCTTCCCTACTACAGTAAACTTCCCACTCTTGATTACTGGAGTTTAACCGATGCTCATATTGCTTCAGAAAACATGAACGAGCAGCAAATTGCTCATTATATCTTTTCTACTATTACGCCTACCATTGTTATTGTCCTCTCTCAAGAGAATGAAAAAGAAAATTCTTTTGTTACAAAAAAAGATGAGGCCATTTATATAATGGCTAAAGAAAAAGATTACTGCGTTTTCGACATTTTACAAAATATGAACAAAGAATATCTTTGGGTTATGGTGCCAAGAAAAAAACTAACTGAGTTTGAAAAAATAAATCCTCACAAGAAAATGCTCATGAAACATGCATGCTTTTCAAATGGTGATTAAATAAACCAAAGGCTTTCCATGAACCTAAAACTTAGCGTATGAGCACTAAAATGAATGCCAACAAACTTGCTATTCCGGCATCACAGCCGTTAAAAGAAAAGCTACCCCTTTTATTAAACAACCTATATCTATTGGCGCAGTTAGAAAATGAACTTGAAGAAAAATTAAATCTGTATCAATTTGTTGCGTCATGCTTTAACAATAATCATTCAAATACTTATGCGCACAAGCAATTTGAACAGGATTTAACGACGATTTCATGCGAACTTATAAACAACGCTTTACCCGAATATAAGGATAACAACCACGTGCTGCATGTACTCACTGAAGTATATCACACTGGAGGACATACTCGCGTGGTTGACAATTGGATAAAGACTATGTCCAATCAACAGCATAGCATTATTATAAATCACTCGGCAGGCGAAATTCCTGCTTTCTTAAAAAATGCTGTACATAATAGTCAGGGCGATATCATTATCAATAACGAGACGAGCTTAATTGATAAAGCAAAATTTTTAGCAAAAATTGCCTGCCAGTTTCATCATGTTGTTTTGCACATCTTTCCTCATGATATTTTACCCCTATTAGCCTTTGGCACGCCTTATTACACGCGCCCAACATTTTTTTATAACCACGGTGATCATTTGTGGGGATGCGGCTATTCTGTTTGTGATGCGATTTTAGAAATTTGTATGCACGGCAAAAACCATTCGAATTTATACCGCGGCATCCCAAAAGAGAGAACAAAATTTGTCGGGATTCCAGTCGAGATAAATATCAACATAGCTGATAACAATAAAGAAAAAGAACAGCAAGATTCTAAAATCATTGTTTCTATGGCAACTTATTATAAATTTGAACCACTTAAAGAATTATCCTTTCAAGATTTTATTGATAGAATATTAACCCATAACAACCAAATTATTTTTTGCATTATTGGCGTAGAAAATCATCAAGAATCATGGCAATGGCTTTTGAAAAAGCATCCGAAAAAAGTAAACTTATTAGGGACATTAGCGAAACATGAAGCGCATCAAATTATTAAACGCGCAGATTTATATTTAGATAGCTTTCCTATGGGTTCCGCCACATCAATGATTGAAGCAATTTCGCTGGGGGTACCAGCTTTATCCTACAAATCTATTATAAATAATTTGGATAGCTTTAAAGACTTTTATTTTTCCACTTTAGATGAGCTTATGCATAAGATTTTTGAAGTGCTCAACTATACGGAGGCAGAAAGAGAAAAATTTCTTACGCATATATTAAGCAGCGTCAGATATTGGCATGATTTAAATAATTTTAAAGATAGAGTAGAAAAAAACACTGAATCTTACGTAAAGCATGATCCACTGACGTTAGCTGATAACATTATTAGCGATAACTATATAGAACAGTACTCGGATTTTATGTATCAATTATTGCAAGGAGATGCATTTCGTTTCGATTATGCATTATTTACAAAACTGAACTATAAAAATCATAATAAAATCTGTCGCCTGCTAGAGAAATATGGATTGCTGTATACTACCAAACAAGCATGGGGCGACACGACTATCTTTGAAGCAATGGATGGAATTAAATATTTTAGAAGACTCTTCATTTCTTCAACAAGCAAACCTACATTTAATGAAAATCAATCCAAAGCTCAACACTCTACATGTGATGATCATATTACTTTTGATTTATCAGAATATCAAAATATTCAATCATTGCGCTTTGACCCAATTAATTATCCCGCTAAAATTAAAATAATTAGCTCAGAGATTGAATTAGCGAATGGCGATACCCACTCTTTAAAACTGAAATGGCATAATGGTGCTGCGCTGAGTGATGTTATCGATTTTCCACACGCTCATCCACAAATAACATTTGACATACCCTCAGAACTGAGCGACTTTATACTGCGCGTAAAATTTCATGCAAATATTCAACCCTATAATAGAGCAGACATATTAAGCTTACAACATTCTATCTATAAAAATAGTCTGAATTATAAATTGGTTAGATTAAGGCAAAAAACAATAAAATTATTTCGCTTTATTTGGAAACACTTTAAATGAAAAAAAATTTCACTCTGGCGAAACTTACTGTGAAAAATAAGAAATTATGGAAAAAAGCATATAATTTTCTAAAAGTTAATGGCTTTAGAAAAACCATATCAAGAATATTAAATTACACGTTCGTGAATATGAGCGATGAACAAGAAACATACTTAGACACACTTAGATCAAAAATTACAGCACTTCATTCAGTCAATAAAAAACCAAATATTGTACTCACCACACACGATTGCAGCCATACTGGCGCCCCACTGCTGTTGCTGAATATCGCTAAAGCACTTCAAGAATCTCACAATGTTATCATTGTTGCGACTGCAGGAGGCGTTTTGCTACCAGATTTCGAACAAACAGGCTGCGTAATAAGTCTCAATCAAAGACAACTCAACCACATAGAAGCCCCAACATTTGTCATGAATGTTTTTTACACTCTAAGTCAATTAAATATTAATAAAGCCATTCTAAATACGATTGGCGGCGGACTATTTACGCCATACCTAGAAGCAAACAACTTTCATTATATTGTTTTAGCGCATGAAATGCTGAATGTCGTTAACCGGTTAAAGTGGCACGTTCGTGTTCTGCCTGCGTTGATTGACGCTTCGCAGCGTGGGAACAAAATTATCTTTTCAAGCACCTTTGCCATGACACAGTACAAATCAAGATTTAATATCCCGAGTTCTGGTGTTAGCATTATCCCACAAGGTGCTTTCAACAAATTAGAAAATATCGATAAAAATAAAAGCAGAGAACTTTTAAGGAATAAATTTTCTCTTCCACATGACGCCATCATTATTTTTGGTTCAGGCACTGATGCTCACCGGAAAGGTTTAGATATATTTATCGACATTGCCACTGAATGCAAAACAGTCATGCCAAATTGTTATTTTATTTTCTTTGGTGATGATAATGAAATTAATACTAAAAATTTAATTGAAAAAAATAGGCATCTCACTAATTTTATTTTTAAAAACTTTTCAAAGCCTGATGAATATGGACTCTTACTTAATGGCGCAGATATTTTTGCACTTACCAGTCGAGAAGACCCCTTCCCAAATGCCGCCCTAGATGCCGCATCTTATGGATTACCTGTTATTGCGTTTGATCAATGCGGTGGCATGCCTGAATTATTAGAAAAAATCAATAAAAATCTAATCGCAAAAGAATTAAACACAAAAGATTTTATAGAGAAACTACGTTCAGTCATCAATGACAATGCGTTATATGTTTCTATAGCAACTAAATCCGCACAGATCATCAAAGAAGAATATGACTTTCAAAAATATATTCAAGCTTTATTAAAGACATTAGATGATTGTCAATTGACCAAGAAAAATAATACAAAAATTACCAGACTTGCTTTTATCTCTACGAATGCTGGCGCAGTAGAAGGTGGTGGAAGTGAAGTACTATGGATGGAAGCAGCATTAAAATTATCACAATCTACCGACATAAAAATTGCCGTTAATATCGATAGCCCCCTTTTACTTCAACCTCAAATGCAATTACTTAAATCCAGCGGCATTGAAATATATTACAGAGAAAAAAGCCATTACAGTATTTTAAAAAAATTCAAACCTCAGATGGTCATCTTTTCTCTAGGACACCATAATGAAGGCACAGATTGGCACAACGCCTGCAGGGCCAATAGAATTCCTTATTGCATTATCAATCAACTGACCATAGAAGGCTGCTGGCCCGATGCCGAAACGGCGCAATGGGTAAAAAGATTTTACTTAAATGCAGAAAAAGTATTTTTTACCTCAAAAAATAATCTTAAATTAATGGAACGCCAAATTGCAACTGCTATACCTAACGCTACGCAACACTATAATCCTGTACATATTGATCGTAAGGTATCACTCGATTTCCCTAAAATAGAATCATTCTATACACTCGCTTTTCCTGCTAGATACTCTGTCATACATAAAGGGCATGACATATTATTTGAGACTCTAAATCAAAATAAATGGAAGCAAAGAAATCTCATCATCAACCTATATGGACACGGTGAAGACAAAAATTCTTTAGCGCAATTAAAAGAGCATTATGGGTTAAAAAATGTCATTTTCAATGAATATAAAAAAGACATTCTAGATATCTGGCGCGCTAATCACGGCATTATACTCACGAGTAGAATGGAAGGCATGCCGATTGTATTGCTTGGCGCGATGTTATGTGGCAGAGTACCTATTGTAACAGATGTAGGCGGCGCTCGAGAAATTATTCAAGACAATTGCAGCGGATTTATTGCTCAAGCACCAACCGCGGAATTGATCGATGAGGCACTCGAACGAGCATGGAATGCCAGAGAACGCTGGGAAGAAATCGGCGCGGCCGCAAGAAAATCTATTTTAAATTTTATGCCAGAAGATCCTGTGCAAAACTTTATTGAAAAACTGAATATTGAGAGAAAAGAATGATTGTTGGTCGTGGCATGCTTGCGCAAGCATTCTCCGCTTTTAAGAACGAAGCAGAAATCATGATTTTTGCGAGCGGTGTCTCTGATTCACAAGAAGTAAGAGAGAGTGAGTTTGAGCGAGAAAAAAATCTATTGTTGAGCACCATTAAAATGCACAGCGCCGCTACTTTTGTTTATTTTAGCACCTGTAGCATGCACGATCCAATGGCTGCTGATACCGCCTACGTCAAACACAAACTAGCGATGGAAGAGATAATCAAAAAACTCTGCGCAAATTATTATATTTTTCGTGTTTCACAAATTGTTGGCTGGACTAAAAACCATAAAACATTAACTAATTTTCTCATCAATAAAATTAATGACGGCATTCCCTTCGAAGTCTGGGAAATGAGCACACGAAATTTAATCGACATAGAAGATCTGCAAAAGATAGTA
>JAZKAS010000025.1:0-8211 GCA_040389005.1 Pseudomonadota bacterium | reverse complement strand
GCAATATTTTTTAAAAAAAGGTATTGCGTTTGAAGTTTTAGAAGAAAATAAAACATGCGCGAATCTTGCCTTGTTAAACAAAACAAAATTTTTTCATGAGATGTCAGCTTCTCAATTACAAACCTACGAAGTGATTTATTTAAGTCCTGGAGTTAATCCAAACACAGAGCGCTATATATCTGTTAAAGACAAACTTAGCAATGACTTGAATCTTTTTACAGAGCATTGCAAAAAGCCTTTTATTGCGATTACAGGGTCGAATGGTAAAAGCACGTTGGTGCATTTGCTTGAAGCGGCATTGCGCGCAGCAGGGCACCGCGCTATTGCGATTGGGAATAATAGCGTGCCAATGTTAGATCATGTTGATGATGACGTGGATTATTTTATTTTAGAATTATCCAGTTATCAATTAGAGCTCGCTAAACCCTTCTTATGCGAAGTGGCTTATGTCAGTAATATTTCACAAGATCATTTAGATAGACATGGTTCAATAGAACATTATGCCGCAATTAAAGCAACGCTTTATCAGAATTGCCGTTATGCGGTTATCAATGAAGACGATCAATTCTGTAAAAAAATGGCTGTCAAATCTGAAAAAATCTCAAAAATTATCGCTCAACCTATGAATTTAAAAATCATTGGCCAACATAATTTTCATAATGCACTTGCCGTTATGGCGATTATTGATCTCTTAAAAGTAGATAAAAATTTAGCTTTAAAGGGCATTGAAGCATTTCCAGGCTTAGAACACCGTTGTGAGTTTGTGCTTGAAAAAAATAGCGTAACTTGGTGGAATGATTCTAAAGGAACTAATGTTGCTTCGACTATAACCGCGATTGATAGTTTGACTGCAATTACATCGGGTAAATTGATTATACTTTTAGGCGGCCAGGGAAAAGGGCAGGATTTCAGTGAGTTAGCCGCCAAGTTAAGGGATAAAACACGCGCGGTAATATTGTTCGGCGAATGTAAAAAAGAATTAGAGAAATTATTTGTAAAAGACTGGGCCCCAGCCTACGCTGGGGTGGCAGTCGTTGTTGTCGAAGCGCTTGAAGAGGCGGTTGAGTCTGCAAAGAAATATGCGCAACCGGGCGATGCGGTTTTATTGTCACCGGCATGTGCGAGTTTAGATATGTTTAAAAATTATGAAGATCGTGGACGACAGTTTAAAGCAATGGTGAAAAATGACTGACACAATTAAGAAATTTTCGGCAATTGATAAATGGCTTTTAAGCAGTGTCGTGGGCATTGTAATTCTCGGGCTTGTTATGGTGGCTTCTGCATCCATTGATATTTCAGAAAAGCAATTCGGCAGTCCATTTCATTTTCTGGTACGACAAATGATATTTTTATTTGTTGCTTTGGTGATTGCGCGTTTTATTTTACGCACACCGATGGAAAAAGTTGCTGCATTTAGTCCAAATATTTTTATGTTGAGCTTGGTTTTTTTAATTATTGTACTTATTCCACACGTCGGTAGAAGTATTAATGGTAGTTCGCGATGGATCGGAATTGGACCTATTGGATTACAAGTCTCTGAATTTGCAAAATTAGCGACTATTTTATATTTGTCCGGCTATTTAGTCAGGCAAAATGCACAAATTCAGCAGCATATTTCAGGATTTATTCGTCCGTTGTGTGTTTTAGGTATTGTCGTGTTGTTGCTATTAAAAGAACCTGATTTTGGGGCGTCAGTCGTGGTTATTTCAACGGCCATGGCGATGATGTTATTGGCAGGCATGCGTATTCGTTATTTTATTTTATTATTAGCAGGTGTTGCGGGTATTTTCACTTTGTTAGCGATTGAGTCCCCTTATCGTTTATTGCGGATTACTTCTTTTCTACATCCTTGGGTCAATCAATATGGTAGTGGTTATCAATTAACTCAGGCGCTAATTGCTTTTGGAAACGGTGGGTTTTGGGGTGTGGGGTTAGGTAGTAGCATTCAAAAATTATTTTATCTTCCTGAAGCGCAAACCGATTTTTTATTTGCGGTATTGTCAGAAGAATTAGGCCTTGTCGGCATTACTTGTGTATTTATTCTGTATTCACTTTTGGTAATACGTTCATTGATAATTGCTAAAAAAGCACATTATTGTGGAGATTATTACTCAAGTTTTGTTGCTTTTGGCATTGGTATTTGGTTGGGGTTACAGTTTTTAATTAACGTCGGCGTTAATTCAGGAGTTTTACCTACTAAGGGCCTTACATTGCCTTTAATGAGTTATGGTGGGAGTAGTTTGCTAATTGATATTTGTGCCATTGCTATTTTATTTCGCATTGATTACGAAACACGTTTAAAAGCATTCGGAGCGTTAAGATGAAACATGCAACTATTGTCGCCGGAGGAACAGGCGGGCATGTCTATCCGGCGATTGCATTTGCTTCTGCTTGGAAAGCGCAGGGAAATAGCGTTTCTTGGATAGGTACACAAGAAGGCTTGGAAGCCTCTATTGTGCCGAAGCATGAAATCCCGCTCTATTTTATTCAAGTAAAAGGCGTAAGAAAATCTGGGAAATTACAGCAGTTATTCGCTTTGTGGGGCGCTCTGCGTGCATTTTTTCAAGCGTTGCTGTTATTGAAAAAACTTAAACCGAATGTTGTTTTGGGTATGGGGGGGTATGTGAGTGGCCCGAGTGCTTTGGCCGCAAAATGTTTAGGCATCCCTGTGGTGATTCATGAGCAAAATGCAGTTGCTGGAAAAACCAATCAAATTGTAGCGCGTTTTTCTAAAAAAGTATTAACAGCTTTCCCAAATGTGCTCACAAAGTTTAAAGCGGTCGTTTGTGGTAATCCTGTGCGCGCTGATTTATTAAAGCTACGTCCGAAAAATTATGCAAATTCATGTATGAATGTTTTGATTATTGGTGGAAGTCGTGGTGCGTTAAGTTTAAATAAAACATTACCAGAAATGCTGGCTAAGATTCCTGATATTTCTGTTTGGCATCAAACAGGAGAAAAGCATTTTATTGAAACAAAAGCGATTTATGACACAAAAATCCCCTCCGGCCTCCCTTTGCAAAGGGGAGAAATAAAAGTGAGCCCTTATATCGATGATATGGTCGAAGCTTATGCATGGGCAGATATTGTGATTTGTCGCGCGGGGGCGATGACTGTGTTTGAAATTATGGCGGTGGGTCGTCCTGCTATTTTTATACCGTATCCTTATGCGGTAGACGATCATCAAACCGCGAATGCAAAATTTTTAGTAGATCAAAGCGCGGGTTTGCTTATTCAAGAGCGTGATTTAACTTTTGAAAACATAAGAAATTATATTGATGCATTGCGAGAAGAGATTAATTATCAACGTTTTGCTAATCATGCTTTTTCTCATCGTGTTATTGATGCAGATGATACTATTGTTCGCGCTTGCCTGGAGGTCGCTACATGATTAATTTTCCGCGTATGGGTTTGGTAAAGCGCCTGCATTTTATTGGCATTGGTGGCATCGGTATGAGTGGTATTGCAGAAGTTTTGCTGACAGAGGGTTATCAAGTGTCAGGTTCTGATGCGGCTGAAAGTCCGGCAACAGAACGACTCGAAAAATTAGGCGCTAAAATTTTTATTGGACACGAGCGTTCTCATGTTAATAATGTGGATGTTGTTGTTCGGTCGTCAGCAATCAGCACAACTAATCCAGAAATTGAAGCGGCGCAAGAAGCGCGTATTCCTATCGTACAGCGTGCTGCTATGTTGGCAGAACTGATGCGTTTTCGTTATGGCATTGCGATTGCTGGAACGCATGGAAAAACAACAACAACAAGTTTGTGCGCAAGTATTTTAGCGGAAGCGGGTTTAGATCCGACGTTTGTGATCGGTGGAAAATTGAATAGTCATAACGTCAATGCGCGTTTAGGCAAAGGACAATATTTAGTAGCAGAGGCAGATGAAAGTGATGCTTCGTTTTTAATGTTAAGTCCGATGATTTCAGTGGTCACCAATATTGATGCAGATCATTTAGAGAATTATGGTGGAAAATTTTCTAATGTAAAACAAGCCTTTATTGATTTTTTACATCGATTACCGTTTTATGGATTAGCAGTGCTTTGCGGTGATGATGCAGTGATACAAGAATTGCTACCGCAAATTTCTCGGCCTGTTTTAACTTACGGAGAAAGCGAGCATTGTGATGTTCGATTATTGTCTTTCTCGCAGAAAAAAACAGTGACTCAATTTAGTATAAGCGATGCGGGAGTCGTTAAAAATTTTAAATTAAATTTAGCGGGTAAGCATAATGTTTTAAATGCAATGTCGACGTATATTATCGCAAGGCAATTAGGTGTTAAAGATGAAGTCATTCAAAAAGCAATGCAATCTTTTTCTGGCGTAGGGCGAAGATTTCAAAATCAAGGAACATTTAAACTCAACGGTTGTGAAGTGACGTTAATTGATGATTATGGGCATCACCCTGTTGAAGTCGCTGCCACATTTGCAGCAGCAAAATTGGCGTGGCCAGATTCCCGTATTATTTTAGTGTTTCAGCCGCATCGTTATACGCGAACGATTGAGCAGTTTGATGCGTTTTCAAAAGTATTATCAGAAGTGCAGGTATTATTGTTGTTAGAAGTTTATTCTGCAGGTGAAACGTATATTGAGGGCGCGAGTAGTCGCGCGTTAGCGAATTCTATTCGTCAGCGCAAGCAGGTTGAACCCATTTTGGTGGAGGATGAAGAGCTAGAGGTTGTATTAAGTCGTATTGTGCAAGACGGTGATATTATTTTAACGATGGGGGCGGGTAGCATTGGAAAAATGTCGTCGCAACTCGCCAGTGATTATGTATTGAAACTTGGCTAAGCTCTTGCTATCTTATTTGAGTGATTTAACGTTATAAGGAAATGATTATGAAATTAACAAAATCGTTATTGTGTGCTGCTCTTTTAGTAGGTGTATCTTCTGCTGCGATGGCAGATTTTTCTGGTTTTTATATGGGCCCTCAAGTCTCTTATGCTTGGATGAATACTACTTCAACCCCTCAAAATGATACTTATACAGATGTGGATTCTCTTTCAAACTCGCTGACTGGTTTTAGCGTTGGTCCACACTTAGGTTATGCTTATCAACTTGACCAATGGGTTTTTGCTGTTGAAGGCTCATACTCAGGTGGATCTTTCACTGACAAAGAAACAGGTGCTGGCACAACCGATTCCTATACGACTAAAGTTAGTCAAATTTATACAGTGACGCCATTAATCGGATATACGGTTGATGATTGGATGTTTTATGGAAAAGGCGGATATATCTCTGGAAAATTAGACGTTGATGCAAAAAACTCTGAAACAAGCCTGAATAATAGTGAGCGTCAATATGGCGTGACCGCTGGACTAGGGTTTGCTTATCAATTTGCAGGTAATAATTCAATTGGTCTTGAATATGATTATTCACGATTGGCGAAGACTGAGTTTAATAATGTTGATGTTGGTGTAATCAATATGAACTCAATTTCTTTGATTTATAGCCGTTATTTCTGATAAATAATATTTTGATGAATCCTGTGTCGCGCGTGAGCAGGATTTGTCAAAATAGTCATCTAATGAATCCAAATAATTATTCTTCAAGTCATAAACTCTGTCTTGCACCAATGTTAGATTGGACAGATACGCATTTTCGATATTTCATTCGTTTATTATCCCCACATTGCGTTTTATATACTGAGATGATAACTACCGGCGCATTATTGCGTGGTGATGCGCATCGGTTTTTAAGTTATTCTTCAGAAGAACATCCTTTGGCATTACAAGTGGGTGGCAGTGATCCAGAAGCGCTTGCGCAATGCGCGCGTCTTGCTAAAGAGTATGGTTATGATGAAATTAATTTGAATGTCGGTTGTCCGTCTGATCGCGTGCAAAAAGGGCGGTTCGGTGCGTGTTTAATGAAAGAGCCTAATTTAGTCGCTGAATGCATCGCAGCAATGAATGAATCTATGACAACTTCTGTGAAATGTCGTATCGGTGTTGATGATCAAGAAGATTATGATACGCTCGAAAATTTTGTCGGATTAATGCAGGCATCAGGATCTCATCATGTCATTGTTCATGCGCGTAAAGCGTGGTTAAGTGGCTTAAGCCCAAAAGAGAATCGTGAAATTCCACCGTTAAATTATCCATGGGTGTATCAATTAAAAAAATCGTTTCCAACATTTCCAATCATTATTAATGGCGCGATAAAAACCGTTGAAGAAGCTCAATCGCATCTTAAATATGTCGATGGTGTCATGATTGGTCGGCCAGCCTATGAGAATCCGTATTTTTTTCGCGAGCTAGAAAATGTGCTTTTTTCTGAAATCATAGAGTCTCCTTTATCAATTGTGAAAAAATACTTACCTTATGTTGAAAAGCAATTAAATGCGGGCATTAGATTATCTCCCCTTGTTCGGCCCATCATGGGGATTTTTAATGGATTGCCGGGGTCCCGTCATTGGCGTCGTTATTTAAGTGAGCATTGCCACGCGCCAAATGCAGGCATTCAGGTCATAACAGACGCTTTCAATGAATTTGAAGTTTTTGCTAGTATTTAGAGTTCAAATAAAATACAATTCCTGCCATTTTATTTTCCTAATGGACTTTCTAATGATAAATCATTTTAAACTGGGTGAAACTGCTTTTAAAGAAAATAAGCATACCGTCGCATTTCTGCATTTCGCAGAAATAGCAGATCAAAATTCCTTTGCATTAATTAAGTTGAGTGAAATTGTTGCAAAAGAGGGGAATTTGTCGCATGCCATTTATCTGCTTAAGCAAGCAATCAGTCAGTCTTATGAGAAAAGGTCGATGGATGATAAGGTGAGAGAAAAGCTTTTCCAAAAAATAGAAAACTATAATCAAGAATTTAAAGATCAGCAACAGCTTATAATGGCTCAAGAAATATTAATTCGAATGATAAATGAATCACAAAGTGAAACCATAAAAGAAATCGGTAATGAAGTAATAAAAACAGCAGAAAATGAAATTAAAGAAGAAGATAAAATTAAAAAAGAAGTAGCAAAGAAAGAAAAAAATGAAGAAAAAAAAGCAAGAAAAGTAGAAAAGAAGAAAGTCATTGAAAATTTATATAAACAAGGGGCAGATGCCTTTCAGCAAAAAAAATATCTAGATGCTTTTATTTTTTTTCAACAAATTTTTGATAAAAATCCGCAACATTTAGAGGCGCATAGGGGGACTGTTGCCTGTGCATTAGCATTAAAATCTAATAATGAAGTTATGAAAAAAGCGATAATAAGCTGCGATGCAGAGATTCAAGAATATAAAAATAACTCTGTTGATGAAAGTAATAGTCTTGCGTTGATTTATTGTGCGAAGGCAAAATTACTAATTTTATTAAGCGAAAATGAAAAAGAAGCTTGTGTGAAAGAAGCATTTCAAAGAGATGCACAAGAAAATTTTAAAGCGGCTATTGTTATTGATCCCGCATTAAACGATGCTCGTTTAAGTTTGGGGAGATCTTATCTGCAACAAAGCGTTTCGCGAGTTGATGAAGTTGCAAATAAGATGTTAATAGTCTTTGGTTTTCAATCTAGAGTAAGCAAAGGGGATAATATAGAGGCGGAGCAAAAACGAGTTAAATTGCGGATTTTGTCTATGGAGCAATTTTTGTTGGTTTTCGCAAATCAGATGACAGAGGCGGAGGCGGCGCAGGTTATAAAGAATCTTGATTTTTTTAGGCCTTTTGATGAGTATATTAATTCCTCTTTTTTTTCAAATGCCGCTGAAAGATTATCTACTGAAGAATTGAGAAATTTTAAAATAGGTTATATTCGCTGGATTGAGTGTGATTTGAAAAATAATCGTTATGAAGACGGTGTTATCAAGTATGAGTTTATTGAAAAAGATGTCACTTTCTCTGAATGGTTTACGGCGGATTTTTTGGCTAATGTCGGTAATGCCTATGCTAAAAATAAAATGTTAAATGAGGCGTTGGCCTGTTATGAACAAGCAAATGTAAAACAACCACATAATGCTGCGATTAAAACCAAACTAAATCAGTTCAGCATTTTGGCCGCTTTGAGGCTTAATAATACAGTATCTTCCAATAACGGCGTTTATGGACAAAGTGGTTCATCATTGACCATGTATAGAGAAGTGCAAGTTGAAATTGATGATTTAGCGAGAAGCTTTAGTTGCAATTAACATTAGCTTGCTTTACAATTCATCCCCTGTCGTTGCGGGGTGGAGCAGTCTGGCAGCTCGTCGGGCTCATAACCCGAAGGTCGTAGGT
>JAZKAS010000024.1:41769-41978 GCA_040389005.1 Pseudomonadota bacterium | reverse complement strand
GTAGCGGGTTTTGATACGGGTCCAGGCAATACGCTGATGGATGCATGGTGTCGACTCCATCTTAACAGACCGTTCGATGAAAACGGCGCGTGGGCAATGCAAGGTGAAATTGATGCGATTTTGTTAAAACAATTACTAGAAGATCCTTATTTTTCTCAACCCGCTCCCAAAAGCACCGGGCCAGAATATTTTCACTTAGACTGGGTAAA
>JAZKAS010000024.1:30769-41759 GCA_040389005.1 Pseudomonadota bacterium | reverse complement strand
TTTACTAGAACTCACTGCACAACCAATTGCAAATTCAATTCTACCTTTAACGACTGCAAATTTTTGTGAAGTCTTATTGTGTGGTGGCGGCGCTCGTAATAGTGCACTTTTGCAACGTATTCAATGTTTATTAGGTGAAAGTTTCTCTGTTTTAGCCACCGATCATTATGGCGCACCGGCTGATTGGGTAGAAGCCATGCTATTGGCCTGGTTGGCAAAAATGCGCTTGGAAAATCAAGCGCTTGATCTAGCCACTATTACGGGCTCAACTCAACCGGTATTATTAGGCGGCGTATTTAAGCCATTTTGAAAAAATCACCAAAATAAATAGTCTTATAAAAATAAAGCCGCATGGCCTCGGTGACTTCATCATCACTAAAATGAATAAGCACCGGCACGGCTGAAAACCCACGCGGCAAAGAGAGCGCCGCCATCTTTGCTTTCATTTCTGCAATAATTTTTGATGCATCTAAATTTTTCGTGAATTTAATTTCACAGACATATAAGGTTTTGGTTTTAGTTTGTATTAGATAATCAATCTGGCAACCTTTAGTTTGCAAGGTTGTGCGCTGAAAGTAAGGATCATCGGCGACAGTTTCTTCGGGATGAATGTTTAAAGTTTTTAAAATTAAATCTCGATTATTTAGCACTAAATTTTCAAATTGCAATCCTAATATTGATCTCCAGCCTGGCAAACTTTCTACGACAATATTGGCACATCTTCCTTTTTCAATCTCATCAAGTCTAGAGCGTAAAAAGCTAAAATAAAATCTCAAATAATTATCGGATAATCGATATCGAAATAATTTCGATTTTTTTCCTGTCGCTAATTTCCAAGTGTGATATTTTGCAATATATCCAGAGCATTCAAGCTCAGCAAGATAATCCGTGAAAGTACTGCTTTTGGGATAATTAATCGTTTTTGCTAAAGTGGTATAATCCAACATTTTCCCTGCTAAAGCGGAGGTTATTTTTTGATAGATTTCTTCTCGTCTTCCGAATAAATCATAAAATACGCGCTTAAATTCTTGCAACATGACAGCATTTGGCCGAAAACATAGACGACGAATATTGTTTTCTGCAGATTGTTTTGGATTAAGCTGTTCCAAATACCACGGAATGCAACCAGTGAGTGATAAATACTGCATTTTCTCATAAACAGAATGATGAAATCCAAGCGCTTCAAATAACTGATTGCAATAAAACAATGATAATTCTTGAATCACCAACTCCAAAGAAATTCTGCCAATAAATCCAGTACTTTGCATGATTTTTTTTTCAATCCATGCAGAAACTGAACCACATAAAATAAGAATTAATTTTGAGTTTTTGCTGAAATGCAAATCCCAAGCATTTTTTAATTTACTTAAAAATGTAGGATCTCCATGTGCCATCCACGTGATTTCATCAAACAGTATAATCACGCGCCCTGTTTTTACTTGGTTAGCAAGCAATATAAAAACTTTGCTCCAATCATCAAGCTGTATTTCGGGCAAACCGGTTTGTTGACTAAGTTGAATCCCAAATTCATTGCGTTGACTTTGTGCAGTAACCTCTGGCTCGGGAGCCAATCCTGCAAATGAATAGAAAGTATAAGGCCGAGCAAATTCAGCTGCTAGACGGCTTTTGCCAATACGCCGTCGACCTCGAATAACAACTAAGCTAGCAACTTTTTTATCCAATAAGCCTTTGAGTGCATTTAATTCATCTTTTCGACCAATAAACGTAGGTGCGCTCATAATCTCTCCAAAATCAATAATACTTGATTATGAAGAAGAATAGCACGCCTCTAAATTCTCTTCAAGATCAATATTTATAGATTTCGGAGAGAATATATAAGTCGAGAAATTCTCTCCGAAATCAACAATCATCGATTTCAAGGAAGCTCAGCTGTTTTGTAAACAGCTTGAGGATACGCAATCATTTCCTGGCACGCCACAATTCCTAATTCCGTGAGTTGATTTTCAAAGCTATAGTGCGTCATGGCCTGCATCGTATTCGCGGTCTTTTCCATTGCAACCACGGGTGAATCGCCGTTGAAAATATGACTTAAAAAAGTAGCCGTTGTAACATCGCCTGTGCCATGAACCGTTCGAATCAGGTCATATTTAGGGGTTTCACAATGATGAACACCCTCCTTTGTCACCAACAATAACCCTGTCATTTCTGGATGATTCGCAATACTCGTCGCTAAGATGCCGTGTTTATTTTCATTGAACAACGCCTTACACGCTGCAACTGCCTCTTGCACGGTGCGAATAGGCTGATCGACGAGTCGGGATAATTCAAATCGATTTGGGGTAATCCAATTAGCCAGTGGCACGAGATGCGAGTGATGAAACGCCGCAATTTCTGGTTTAACATAAAGACCCGGGCGTTCATCGCCCATGACAGGATCACAGCAATAAATGACGTGCGGATTGATCGCTTGTACTTCTCGTACAAAATCATAAATCGCCTGCGCCTGTTCTAGGCTGCCAATATAACCCGATAAAATACAATCGAGCTTGTTCAGCGCCCCAACTAATTTCAAGCCTTTAAAAACATCTTTTAATTCCTCTACTGAAATCGCTTTTCCACCCCAAGTGCCATGACCGGTATGATTAGAAAATTGTAACAAATTCAACACACTGACGTTATGACCCAAGCGCTGCATCGGAAAAACTGCCGCGGCATTGCCAGCGTGGCCGTAAACAACATGCGATTGTATTGTAAGAATATGTGCCATAGCCTCTACGCTTCTCTTAAAAAAACGGCTATGATATTAACATAAATTATTTCCTCAAGTTAATCTCTTTACGATTATAGGCACATCATGCAAACACGACCCAGCACGTGGCAGTTTATTCTTTACATGACCTCAATGGCCGTTATCGCGCAATTTGCAAGTGATAACTTTCTGCCATCATTACCGGCGATTTCGGAATACTTTAATATCAGCAAAAATATGACTCAATATTCTGTTTCGCTCTATTTATTTGGCATGGGAGTATTTCAATTTCTTTATGGCCCGTTGTCAGATGTTTATGGTCGAAAAAGAGTATTAGTTTCAGGGTATGTGGTATTTACCGTTGGCAGCATTTTTTGTTTTTGCGCGCCCACGATTACTTGGTTACTGGTCGGAAGAGTCATTCAAGGCGCGGGCATTGCTTGTACGGGCTTATTCCGAAGTGTTATGCGCGATTCTTATAACGGCACCGCGCTGGCAAAATTAGGCTCGATTGTTACTATTGCTGCGTCAATGACGCCGCCGCTCGCACCGATTACGGGTGGATATCTGGAACACTTTTTTGGATGGCGCGCGAGTTTTATTTTATTATTTGTAATGGGTTTAACCAGCGTACTTGTTTTTTCACGTTATTTTCCAGAATCATTGCCCGCAGAAAATCGCCGCGTATTCTCGATAAAAGGTATTATTAAAAATTATTTCGAATGTTTTTCGCATCGTAATTTTGTAATTTTTTCTATGTGTTCAGGATTATGTTTAGGCATCATTTTCGGTTACATGACGATTGGCACATTTCTTTATCAACATGTATTAGGCCTTTCGCCTGTTGCATATGGTTGGCTGGCTATTTTTGGCATGTTTTTTATGCCGATGGGAGCTTTTTTTAATCGTCGCTTTATGGATCGCTTTAGTCTGTATCAGTTAACGGTATTTGCAGCGTTTATGATGCTATTGGGATCGGTTGTCATGCTCATGTTTGCTTTATTTCATATTATGAATATCGCGGTAATTCTTGCGCCGACGTTTATTATTTATTTTGGCATTGGATTTGTTTTTCCAAATGCCTTTACGCAAGCATTTGATGATTTTGGTCATATCGCTGGGGTTGCAGGCGCTGCGTATGGTGCGATTCAAGTCTTTACGTCATCCATCACAACAACCCTCGCTGCGATATTGCCCACTAACACGCAAATGCCCTTGGCGTTATATTGTATTGCGTGTAGTGGGGTTATGCTGTTAATTTTGACGAGAGTAAAAAAAATCAAAGAAGTATGATTCGCCTCATTACACGAAAATTTAACGCACTATTCACCTCTTTTGGGAGTGTTTAAGATATCTTCAAAAGCCTTTATTTCTGGTTGAAGCGTATCTACTTTCTCCAGGCATTCATAATTAGAATGCCACCTTTATTTTTTAACAATATTTTGGCATTTTGGTCATTGTACCCTAACATTGGGAAACAGGCTGCTTCCCAATGACTATCAGATCCTTACGCCTCTTGATTTTGTCCGAAAATTGTATACACTTAAAGGACAAATTGAGTAATAATTATGATGCTAAAAGAACCCGTTCTAAATCGAATAAAGCAAGGCCCATACAAAGTGTGGATGCCCATTGATTTCTGTGATCTTGGAAATCGAAGTATTATTGATAAAACACTCCAACGATTAACGCACAGCAACGAGCTACGCCGAATTGATCGTGGTTTTTATGATAAACCAAACATGAATGTATTAACGGGCCAAGCAAATGCGCCCGATTATCATGCCATCATTGATGCAGTAGCACGACGAGATCAAGTTCGCATTCTGCTCGATGGTATGACGTGCGCCAATGATTTGGGGCTGACTAACGCTGTGCCAGGTCAAGTGGTTGTATTAACTGATGGGCGCTTGCGCCCTATCACCATCGACAACCTGACTATTCACTTTAAACTCACAGCACCCAGCAAGCTGTATTGGGCGGGACGGCCAGGGATGCGTATTATTCAATCCTTATATTGGTTAGGTGATATATTCAAAAAAGATGAAGAAGCACAAAAGGATATATTCAAAAAATTAAGTGCCTTATTAATCAACTCCGACAAAGGAAATGAAATTTGTGCTGATATTAAAGCCGGATTACAAACTTTGCCGATATGGATGCAAGACTTTCTTAAAGAACTTTTACTGTTCGTTAAAAACAACATGGCGAAACAACAATGAATACTGATTTTTTACAAGTAATTAACGCTAAACCAGAAGATCGTCGTGGCTTGTTTTTAGCAACAGCCAATCGCTTAGGCACAACGCTACAAAATATAGAAAAAGATTTTTGGGCATGTTGGATATTAGATATCATTTTCAACGAAAGAGCATCGGATGACCCGCGCGTTTTATTCAAAGGCGGCACCTCTTTATCCAAAGGTTACTCGCTAATCTCGCGTTTCTCTGAAGACCTCGACATTACCTTTTTTCGACAAGACCTTGGGCTAACCATAGATATAGATGAGTTATAAAAATTATCTCGCAAACAACAGGGGAAACAATTAGATCGCATCAAAGAAGCGTCTCAAACCTACATTCATGGTTCATTTAAAAATAGTTTGCGTGAAAAAATTAAAATAGCACTCCCTTCTTCTGACTTCGATATTGAGAAATTTGTAGTCTCTGATGAGGAGGATGCCCAGCAACAAACAATACTTATTCACTATCCTTCTGTTATCATTGAAAAAGATGATTACATTAAATCGACTATTAAAATTGAAGCTGGCGCGAAATCCGCGCTTGATCCACATCAACTTATTACCATTCAACCCTATATCGCGCCAGAGTTATCAGCATTAAATTTATCGGTTCCAAATATTGCAGTGATTGATGCTGAGCGAACTTTTTGGGACAAAGTGATGATCTTACACGGCATTCGATCTTGGTATGATACGCGCGGAGAATTGCGCCAAAATGGCCATCGTGTTTCTCGACACTATTATGATGTTTATCAACTGATGCAAGCACACGTGAGTCAGCAAGCATTAAGAAACATTGATCTAGCGATAGACTGCGCTCAACATGCTCAATTATTTTTTAATAGTGCGGCGCTCAACTTAGAAAAAGCAACGCATGGCTCATTCACATTGATGCCTACACCAGAAATGCGGCACACTCTTCATCGAGATTATAACGCTATGGCTGGCATGATTTTTGGAGAAAAACCAACGTTTGATAATATTCTTGAATCTATTAGTAACCTAGAAAAAATAATTAATCGTAACGAATAAATTTTGCAAAAAAAATTCTAGCTTGATGATGCAAAAAACGACACTCGCTGCGATATGCCCACTAACACGCAAATGCCCTTGGCGTTATATTGTATTGCGTGTAGTGGGGTTATGCTGTTAATTTTGACGAGAGTAAAAATCCTCAAAAAATGTAACTAATACCCGCCACTACTGCTGAAGAATAGGAGCGACTGACGATCGGGCTATCAGAAATATCATCAGCATACTGAGTGAAAACATAACCGAAGGTAGCGCCCCAATGTTCTGCCATTTGATATTTGAGAGTTAGTCCATAACCGATATTCACTGCTGTGCCGGGATCATACGCTGCTCGAGTAGCCGTTGCTTCACTCTGTGTTACGCCGTAGTAGTAATCGGTAATATCACTATCCAACCATGTCATAGTGATTGAGGGAATCAAGACCATGCGCGTATCATCTAATGGCACCATCGCCGCAAATTTAAGGGACGCGCTATTACCGCCCGTGCGACCCGTGACATCATGCACAGCAGCGGCGGTCAATGAAAACGGCATTAAGCGATATTGCATTTGTACGCCGGTATTCACCAAATAAGAAGTATCACTCATACCTGCTAACGCATCACTATCGCTAGAATCATAACCCCCAAACATAGGCTGAACAATCAACGCAAATGTTGTGCTTTCATCTTGATACGCATTATAGCCTGCAGTAAAACCTTGAATAAAAAAATCATCGTAATTTAAATTTAATAGGGGAAAGGCTTGAATGTGATTACCAACACCATCATAAATGTTTTGATTATAAGCAAAACCCAAACCAACAGAATCATGCGTTTGCAAGGTAGTTCCTGTTTCTGTAGTATTAGCATTCTCAAGATCACTACTATCAGCAAACGCAGTGGATGCACTGGCTAAGATTCCAACTAATGCTAGCATTTTTAATGTTTTCATATTCTTCCTCGTTATACAATGAGCCACACAAAACTGCGCTGATTCTGCCAAAGTATTCGACAGAAGGCAAATTTAGTGAAAATTAAATCTTGTTAATATTTAAAATACTCGCCGTATTATCTCGCACTTGTTTGCAAAGCGCTGCATCATCAATCAAGGATTGTCCATACGACGGAATCATCATTTTCATTTTCTCCATGCAAGCAGGTTGTTTAAGTTTTTCTGCGAAACATTCTTCTATCACATGAATCATAATGGACACCGCAGTAGAAGCGCCAGGAGAAGCACCTAGCATTGCAATAATTGAATTATCCGCTGCTTTCACCAACTCAGTGCCAAATTGTAAAATACCATGATGGACAGGGTCTTTTTTAATAATTTGAACGCGTTGCCCCGCGATCTGTTCTCTCCAATCAGCTTGTATTGCATTGGGGAAATATTCTTGTAATGCAGCTAAACGTGCTTTAGGAGATTCTAATACTTGGCCAATTAAATATTCAGTTAAATCCAGATCATTTTTACCAACCGCTAACATCGGAATAATATTATGTATATCGATCGCACGGAAAAAATCCAAATAGGAGCCATGTTTTAAAAACTTAGTTGAAAAACCTGCAAAAGGACCAAATAAGAGCGAAACTTTTCCATCGATATGACGACGATCCAAATGCGGCACAGACATCGGCGGCGATCCAATCGCAGCTTTGCCATACACTTTTGCATCATGTCGTTCGCAGATTGCTTGATTATCACAACGTAACCAAATACCACTGACGGGAAATCCAGCGTAACCCTCTGCTTCTGGAATGCCCGACTTTTGCAATAACGTTAACGCTGCTCCACCCGCGCCAATAAACACAAATTTTGCAAGCACAAAACGTTCTTCGCCGGTTTTTTCATCACGGATTTTTACTTTCCAACGATCACCTTCGCGTTGCAGATCCTGAACTTTATTTAAGAAATGTGCAGAAAATCCTGCTGTATTACTGAGTGAATCTAATAAAATTTTTGTTAACGCACCATAATTCACATCGGTTCCAATCGTCATACATGTGACAGCAACGGCTTCATTCGGATCACGATTTTCCATCACTAACGGAATTTTTTCTTTTATTTGATTTTTATCTTCAGTATATGTCATTCCATAATAACAATGATGTGCGCTTAATGCAGCAAAACGTTTTTTAAGAAAATCGATGTTGCTTGCACCCGTTACAAAACTATAATGCGGCACGGGATGAATAAAGAGTTGTGGATCGGGAATAATACCTTTAGTGACGAGATACGACCACAATTGACGTGAAAGATCAAATTCAGTATTGACTTCCAATGCTTTTGAAATATCAATGCTACCATCGGCCTTCTCGGGTGTGTAATTCATTTCACACAAAGCCGCATGACCTGTGCCAGCATTATTCCACGCATTAGAGCTTTCTTGCGCTTCACTCGCAAGCATTTCATAAAGTTCAATTTGCAAAGTAGGATCAAGCTCTTTAAGCATCACGCCTAATGTGGTGCTCATGATGCCAGCGCCCACTAATAAAATGTCTGTTTGTGTCACTGCATTATTGTTTAATACTGTCATTAAATAATCATCCTTTTTTATTTAGGTGAAAGTGAATTGTTGACTGCCACATGAGCGCCCCACTCTAACAAATTTTTATTGCAATCATTGCGGTCAATCATTACTTCAATAAAACACAATTTATGTGTATTTTCTAGAGAATATTGTATGGCGTTCGCAAGCTCAGCCTCTGTCCTTACTTGACAAGCCCAAGCATGACCATCTTCGGCATTAAATACTTTAATCAGCTCACTGTATTGCCAATTTTTAAGAATATTATACTCGCCATCATGTATTTCTTCCTCAATAGTATAACTACCATTATTAATTAAAAAAATAATCGGATTCACTTGGTAACGAATCATACTCGCAACTTCCTGTGCGGTCATTTGAAATGCGCCATCACCAATACAACTAATAACACGGCGTTTATTTTTTGTCGCAAGTGAATATCCAAACGTCGCTCCAACTGACCAACCAATCGAGCCATACTGCATTTGCACTTCATAAGTACATGCTTTCGGTAAATGTAAGCGCGCACCATTAAACCAAGAATCGCCCGTGTCAACAATAACGCTTGAATTAAAATCTAACATTTTTTCGATACGTGCAAAAAGATTTCGTATTACAATGGGGTCTGCATCAGCAGCTGCTTGATACATTTCTGCTTCGCCTTGAATACGTTTAAATGCTTCACAAGAAGTTGTATTACGTGTTATTTGTTTTGCCAATTCAGTTAAAAATTCTGCTAAAAATACTTGATTAAATGTCACGCCAGCGACAACTACATGATCAAAATTCGCAACAATTAATTTTTGCGCATTAAGGACCATTGAATAGCCAGTGGTTGAATAATCAGTTAAGACCGTACCGGCAAATAAATAAGCGTCACTCGATTCTACAATATTGGCACAACTGGGAGAACTAATTGCACCCCAATAGATACCCATATAACTTTCTTGCGTTTCATCGATAAATCCTTTTGCCGTTGGCATCGCAGCCACACCATATCCTGACGCATCAATCAATGTTTGCATTGCAGCGAATGCTTTTGCGGGACGAAGTTTGACTCCCGCAACTAATGTTGGTTTTTTTGCATTATTTAACATCGTTGCCGCACTTTCAACGGCCGCTTGTAAAGCAAGTGAGTCACTTTTAGCGCTATTTAAAAAGCCAAGCGGTTGAGGAGGCGCGATAGAACAATTTGATAGATTACATGCTATTTCTATATAAACAGGCTTTTGCAAAGTAAGCGCAGCATTAATCGCATCATCCATTAAATAAGCCGCTGCTTGAATGTTATCAATAATCACCGATTTCACGGTCACTTTTGCAAACATATCCCGCACATAGCGATAATCCTGCTCACCCATCGTATGATGTAATATTTGATGAGCGATAGCAGAATTAGTATTCGGTCCGCAAGAAACAATGATGACTGGTAAATCTTCAGCATAAGCCCCCGCCACTGCATTAATAGCACTTAAGCCACCGACACTAAACGTCACCACCATCGCAGCCACGCCATTCGCGCGACAATAGCCATCGGCAGCATAGCCTGCATTCAATTCGTTACAACAATTGATCATGTTTAAATTTTCATTTAAAAGCAATTCATCCAACAAGGGCATATTATAATCCCCCGGAATTGCAAAATAATCTTTAATGCCGATTTGTTGCAAACGACTTGCTAGATATTGTCCAACCGTACTCATGATAATCTTTTCCTTAAGGCGCTAATGTTTGTTTAATCCAACTATTATCACTTTTTAGATATTCCACCCTATCATGCAACCGATGATTTCGTCCATGCCAAAATTCAAATTCTGTAGGCTCAATACAATATCCTCCCCAATGGTTGGGGTAAGGAATAATGGTTGCCGCTTCAAATTTCTGCTGATATTTCTGAAAATCAGCTGCCAAATTTTCTCGAGTCGTCACGGTGCTTTGACAAGAAGCATACGCACTGATTTGGCTATCACGTGGTCGACTATAAAAATATTCTTCTGATGCCGTTGAGCTTATTTTTTTGACACAGCCGCGAATTCTCACCTGACGAAATAAACTCGGCCAATAAAAATTCAAAGCGACCCAAGGGCTGGCTTGCATTTGAAGCGCTTTTTGACTGTGATAATTCGTATAAAAAATGAGTTGTTCATTTGAAAAATCTTTCAGTAGCACGACACGTGTATCCGGGCGACCTTGTGCGTCGACAGTTGCCAAGACACACGCAGTAGGGTCATCAAGCTTTGCTTCTAATATTTGCGAAAAC
The DNA here is from genome assembly GCA_040389005.1 of Pseudomonadota bacterium. Classification (GTDB taxonomy): domain Bacteria; phylum Pseudomonadota; class Gammaproteobacteria; order JAGOUN01; family JAGOUN01; genus JAGOUN01. The sequence goes on along the minus strand of JAZKAS010000024.1, from coordinate 31,005 downwards.
CAGGTATCAAAAAGCACATGCGGGTTATTGGGTAACTCATCTACAATAAGAGGCGCAGCATCAAACTCACGGCGCAATTCAGCGATTTTTTCTTTATTAATCATTGGATTGTCCAAAAAAATATTGAATTGTATAGGTCATTTATATTAGCATGAACGGCTTCTCAAAAACACGGAGTCGCTTAAATATGACTATCGACGTTGCTTTAATTTCAAGATTGCAGTTTGCGTTTACCA
>JAZKAS010000024.1:0-30759 GCA_040389005.1 Pseudomonadota bacterium | reverse complement strand
CCATGAGCTCGCATATCTTGTTCCCTTCTTTCAGCATCGGATTAGCTTTATTTCTTGCCATTATGGAAGGAATGTATTTAAAAACAAAAAATCCACTGTATCGCGTCATCTGTAAATTCTGGACAAAAATTTTTGCGCTTACGTTTGGAATGGGGATTGTTTCTGGTATTGTCATGGAGTTTCAACTCGGTACCAATTGGAATAGCTTTACTTACATGGTCGGCAGTGTATTAGGGCCACTCTTTACTTATGAAGTATTGACGGCGTTTTTCATTGAGGCAGGTTTTCTTGGCGTCATGTTGTTTGGCTGGAATCGCGTTGGGCCAAAATTACATTTTTTTGCGACGATTTTGGTCCTGGTAGGTGTGATCATGTCTGCATTTTGGATTATGTCTGCTAATTCGTGGATGCAAACACCCGATGGCGCTATTTTGAAAGATGGGCAATTTATCGTAACCGATTGGAAAGCCGTTATTTTTAATCGCTCTGTAATTCCACGCTATATTCATATGCTACTCGCTGCGTGGGTGACTACAGGATTTGTGGTTTTAGGAACAAGTGCTTACTACTTGCTTCAAAAAAAATATATCGCATTTTCTAAAAAGTGTTTTAGCTTTGCGCTTGTAGCACTTGTTGTTTTAGTACCCGCACAAGGATTCATAGGTGATGCGGTAGGTGTCGAAATTCATCACGATCAACCGATTAAAACCGCTGCTATCGAGGCAGTTTGGCACACAGAATCAGGCGCACCATTATTATTATTTGCAATTCCCGACCAAGAAGCAGAAACAAATTATTGGAGCATTTCAGTTCCACATTTTGCTTCACTCTTAAACACACATGAATGGAATGGAACATTGATTGGGCTCGATACTGTTTCGAAAGCTGATCGTCCTTTTGTGGCACTTCCCTTTTTCTCTTTTAGAATTATGGTCGGGCTCGCGGGTATTATGGGTATTATCATTTTGTGGGGCGCGTATTTATTTATTCGAAAAAATGTATATGAGAACACATGGTTTCTTCGTGCATGTCTTGCTTGTTCACCGATTGGGTTTATCGCCTTATGGTTTGGATGGATTACTGCCGAAACTGGCCGTCAACCGTGGATAGTTTACAATGTTTTAAAAACGGACGATGCTGTTTCTAAAGTTGATCTTAATCATGTTCTCATTTCATTTGCTTTAATCATTCTTGTCTATGGCGTAATTTTTGGTTATTTCTATTTTAAATTTTTAATTAAAATTATTACGGAAGGACCAATGAAACTTCCAGAAAACAACGATCAACCTTTTGGTTACATGAACCATCAGCCCTGAGGAATAACGTTATGGATTATTTAGCTGCCACTTGGATTAGCATCATTGCTTTTTGCATTCTCATGTACGTGCTACTCGATGGATTCACCTTAGGCATGGGAATGATTTTGCCGTTTATTAGAGACCGGCAACAACGCCATCTTTTGTTTAGCGCTGTTTTGCCGACATGGGATGGTAATCAAACCTGGCTTGTGCTTTCTGGCGCATCACTATATGGCGCATTTCCGCTGGCTTTTTCGATGATTCTTCCCACGCTTTATTTTCCATTATTTATTATGATCATCGCGCTACTTTTTCGCGGTGTGGTTTTTGAGTTTCGCCTCAAATCTAAAGGAAAAGAAACAGATACGTGGGATCGTTTATTTGTATTTGCGTGTATCGTAGCAACGTTTATGCAAGGGCTCGTTATTGGAACCTTTGTAAATGGATTCGTAGGCTCAGTAAAGAATATGATTATTCCGGCGTATAATTGGTTGACGCCCTTTAGTGTTTTTACAGGGTTAAGTTTAGTATTTGGTTACGCGCTTTTGGGTGCGACTCGCATGATTATTAAAATGGAAAATGAGTTGCAAGAAAGACTGTATCTTATCGCGAAAATTGCGCTTGTTTGTGTTTGGTTAGCCTTGATTATTATCAGTTTATGGACACCCTTCATTGATGATTTTACCAAACAAAAATGGTTTCACTCCGGGCACACATTAGCGCTTTCCATACTTCCCCTTATCACTACGATTTCCTTTGTCATTTGCGCGTTAGGTTTGTTTTTTAAAAAAGAGCATATTCCTTATTGGACCGCCGTCATCATTTTCTGCTGCACGTCATTTGGATTTGGATACAGCATGTGGCCATACATCGTGCCGCATATTGTCACCGTTTGGCAAGCCGCATCCCATCATAGTTCACTGGTTTTTATGACAATTGGCGCATGCATCATGCTACCCGTTTTATTATTTTATACCTGGTATTCTTACCATATTTTTCGAGGAAAAGTGACTGATGCACTCGAATATTGAGCCAGAAAAATCAACCGGAAATCAATGGCGATGGTTTATCGGATTATATGCTGCAAGCTTGATCGGATATGGTTTGATCGAGCTTGGCATTCATTATTTAAATGCAGCACTGTTATATTTATAATTACGCGCTCAAAAGTGAAATTTGATACTTATTTCATAGGAAATAAGATGATTTTCCACCTCTAACCCGCTACAATTTAGCTACTTTATAGAAGGAGCTCTTATGTCTGACGCACAACCCCCTGTATTTGAGATTAACCGTATTTATACCAAAGATTTATCGTTTGAATCACCTAAATCTCCTGGTATCTTCAAGCAAGAAAGCAAGTTTTCAGTAGATGTCACACTCGATGCAAAATCAAGCGTTCTTGAAGGCGATTTTTATGAAGTAACATTATCCGTTACTGTCACTGCGAAAGAAGACGCTAATAAAGAAGTCGCTTACGTGGCTGAAACTAAGCAAGCAGGTATTTTCACGGTGAAGAACTTTCCGGATGATCAGAAAAAACAAATTTTAGCGACTGTGTGTGCTAATATTTTATTCCCTTATGCACGTGAAACAATCTCTAATCTGATTAACCGCGGTGGCTTTCCACAATTATATTTAGCGCCTGTCAATTTTGATGCGTTGTATGCGCAACAAAATGCACAAGCCGCAGCAACCTCTGCTGGCGAGACGACCCATTAATGTCAGCGCCGCTTAAATTTGCTGTATTGGGAGCCGGTTCTTGGGGAACGGCTCTCGCTGTGCATTTATCGTTTTGTGGATATGAAACTGTGCTTTGGGCGCGTAATGTTCAACATGTCGCAGAAATGCAATCACAACGCGAGAATGCACGCTATTTAGCAGGTATATCATTTCCGCCTCAACTCGTTATCGATTCTAATTTGGAGCAGGTGCTGACCAAAGCAAATGTTATTTTATTAGCAACACCAAGTAGTGTATTTGAAATAATGTTAAATGAAATCAAGCCCCATCTTCATTCTTCACATATTTTATTATCCGCAACGAAAGGGTTAACCGAACACGGTGAATTCATGAGCGATCTTGCACAAACAATTTTACCGAATACACGTTACGCATTATTATCAGGCCCATCGTTTGCAAAAGAAGTGGCAAAGCATTTACCAACAACCGTTATTATCGCGAGTCGCGATAAAGAATGCGCACATCAACTTGCCCATTCTCTTTCAAAAAATGTGTTTCGTGTTTATTCGAGCCAAGATTTAATTGGTGTGCAAATCGGTGGCGCGGTTAAAAACATACTCGCGGTGGCCGTCGGAATATCTGACGGCATGGGATTTGGCGCCAATGCACGTGCCGCCCTTATGACGCGCGGCTTGCGCGAAATGAAACGTTTAGGATTGGCGGCTGGTGGCGAACTGACAACGATAATGGGGCTCGCTGGACTCGGTGATTTAGTTCTAACTTGTACGGATAATCAATCACGCAATCGTCGATTAGGTCTTGCCATTGGCCAAGGAAAATCTATTCAAGAAGCGCAAATTGAAATCGGACAAGTCATAGAATCCATCGGCACTTCTGCACTTATTCAAACCTTAATCAAACGCTTTCATGTTGAAATGCCAATTACCGAACAAGTCTATCAAGTTTTACATCATAAATTAGAACCGAAACAAGCCGTTAAAAATTTATTTGCTCGTTCTCTAAAAGCGGAGTGATTTTTATGTCAACATTTACTGACGATCGATATTGTTTTTGCTGCGGTGAAAAAAACCCCTTAAATTTAAAAATGCAGTTTTATTATGAAAACGAAAAACTGCTTTCTGAAGTTGTTTTTCCAAAAGAATATCAAGGGTTTAATAACGTCGTTCATGGCGGAATTATTGGAACCGCATTAGATGAAGTCATGGTGAATTTTCATTGCTTAAAAGGCGAGATGGTGGTGACAGCAGAATACAATGTACGCTTAAAAGCGCCCTGCCCTGTCAATCAAAAAGTCTTATTATCTGCTTGGTCCATCAAACAAAAAGGTCGCTTATATTTTACTGCCTCTGAAGCACGCTTAGAAAACGGCACCCTTATTGCGGAGGCAACAGCAACATGCATGAAAATGAAATAGTCACGTATGACACTTCTAAAATGCAGCATCATATTTTTTTATGCTGCGATCAAACTAAAGCAAAATGCTGCTCTTTGGAATGCGGTTTAGAATCTTGGGATTATCTTAAACATCGCATCAAAGAATTAAATTTAGAGACAAAGATCTTTAGAACTAAAGCGAATTGTTTACGCGTCTGTAAACAAGGACCTATCGCTGTTGTTTATCCAGAGGGTATCTGGTATCACTCGTGTTCACCGCCAGTACTTGAAAAAATTTTGCAAGAGCATTTAATTGGTGGCGTTCCTGTGAATGATTATGTCATTAACTCGCCCTAGTAACATAAAAGAGGCGACTCATTCAAGGTCGCCTCAAGTTTAAAAAGCTTATTCACCAAAAGGAAATAAATCGTTCTCGACACTCACTTCTTGAAGCACTTTTTCTTCAACAATTTCGGGAGCTGGAGCTGTTTTCTTTGGGCGAGATGCTTTCGCCTTCTTGACCACCGGAGCTTTTTTCGCAACTGTTTTTGCTGGAAGAGCCTTTTTAACCCCTGCTTTCTTCGCTGGCTTTGTTACTTTTTTGGCGGTAGCTTTTGCACCAGATTTTACCGCCTTTAATGCTTCTTTAAACTCAGCCGTTAAAACACGCTTATCTTCTTTTAATGCACGAATGATGTCTTTAGCTTCTGCCAAGGCTGCCGTCAATTTTTCTATTTTTGCGCTCATTTCTATCCTCTCCTGGTATAAATAAAAACGCCTAATTTTATGCAAACTTATCTGCCAGAAACAAGTATTTTTTTCTTTTAAGGTTGCACTGACCATAAAACTAGTTTAGATTGAGGGCCCTTGCGCCCATAGCTCAGCTGGATAGAGTACTTGGCTTCGAACCAAGTGGTCGGGAGTTCGAATCTCTCTGGGCGCACCACTTTTAAGGCTGGTTTTTATGCTATGGTTTAAGGCCTTGCACATTATCACAATGGTTTGTTGGTTTGCCGGTTTATTCTATTTACCCAGACTATATATCTATCATTCAACAACACAAGACTTATCGACTCAAGCACAATTTAAAATCATGGAGTGGCGCTTGTTTTGGTATATCACAACCCCTGCAGCTATTTTAACGGGGATTTTTGGCTGGTCGATCATTTTGACAAACTATCACTATTATGAAACCATGAATTGGCTGCATATCAAACTTATTTTGGTGTTTTTATTAGTGATTTATCACGCTTATCTTGGAAAGTTGTTGTTCCAATTTAAGCGTGATCAAACGACACATTCTCAGAAATTTTATCGTTATTTGAATGAGGTTCCGACAGTCTTCTTGATAGCGATTGTGTTATTAGCTGTCACCAAACCCTTCTAAATTTGCATCATCTCAAAATCATTTTTCCCAGCACCACATTCTGGACATAACCATGTGTCGGGCACATCTTCCCAAGCAGTGCCTGCTGGAATTCCATCTTCTGGCCAACCTTCAGCTTCGTTATAAATTAAACCGCATAATTGACACATATAGGATTTCATTTTACTCACTCATTTCTTTATAATAACGCTCATCGTAAAACGAATTGCCGGAAATTTCAATCATCATGAGTAATCAAACTTTATTTCAAGATGCACAACAATGCATTCCAGGTGGGGTTAATTCTCCCGTACGCGCGTTTAAATCTGTCGGTGGTACGCCTATTTTTATTGACAAAGCATCAGGCCCTTTTATTTTTGATGCGGACGGCAAACGCTATATCGATTATGTCGGTTCATGGGGTCCGATGATTTTGGGGCACGCAAATCCTGCTGTGGTACAAGCAGTACAAACCGCCGCGAGTAAAGGCCTCAGTTATGGCGCGCCGACGCGTTTAGAAACTGAATTAGCGGAACTTGTTTGCGATATGGTGCCTTCTGTAGAACAAGTACGCTTTGTTAACTCAGGCACAGAAGCAACGATGACCGCGTTGCGATTGGCACGCGGATTTACACGTCGTGATAAAATTATTAAATTTAACGGCTGTTATCATGGGCATTCGGATAGCTTACTCGTCAAAGCAGGATCAGGCGTACTGACCTGCGGTATTCCAGGATCCGCTGGTGTGCCGGAAAGTATTGCCGCACATACGTTAATTGCTGAATTTAATCAGCTTGATCAAGTCGAAGCACTTTTCAAACAATACCCCAATGATATCGCTGGAATTATTGTCGAGCCCATTCCTGGAAATATGAATTGCATTTTGCCTGACGCGGGATTTTTAGCGAGTTTAAAATCCTTATGTGAACAGCATGGTAGCCTATTGATTTTCGACGAAGTAATGACAGGGTTTCGCGTTGCCAAAGCGGGCGCGCAAGAAATTTATAATATCACGCCTGATCTGACGACTTTTGGAAAAATCATCGGCGGCGGATTACCCGTCGGCGCACTCGGCGGCCGACGCGACATCATGCAACACCTTGCTCCGGTCGGCCCTGTTTATCAAGCTGGCACACTTTCAGGCAATCCTCTCGCGATGTCCGCAGGCCTTGCGCAATTAAAACAAATCAATCAACAAGTGGATTTTTTTGAAGTACTAGCGAAAAAAACACAAAGGCTTATGGATGGAATTTCGCACGCCGCGAAAAAACATCATATCCCATTATTAACCCAGCATGTATGCGGAATGTTTGGATTATTTTTCACAGAACAAAAACACGTACGCCATTTTCCTGATGTCACTCAATGTGATGCCACACGTTTTAATCAGTTTTTTCACGCAATGCTTGCTGAAGGTATTTACTTGGCACCTTCAGCGTTTGAAGCAGGCTTTATGTCAATGGCGCATACAGACGAAATCATCGATGACACTATTACTGTTACAGAGCGTGTGTTTAGTCATTTTTAAAAACTTAGGATCAAGGTGGCCCAATGTTTTTTTAGATAAAGCGCTCAATATATTCAAGTACACATTCAATGGCCCCGGTCCCATTAAACCTAAAGGCATTGCTGATAACGCAAATACCATAATTCCAACAGCCGCAATTAAAAATAAAATCGCTTGGCTTAAAATTATTTATCAGCGATCAACTTTCCAGCCTTCGCCCAATGTTCGCGCGCTACTTCAGTGATCACCACATCCACACTTTCTGGTGGGCAGTTAAGAGTTTCGACAACCACTTGCGTAACGTCTCGAACAAACGCACGTTTCTGCTCTAACGTACGACCAGGGTGCATTTCTAAATGTAATATAGGCATAATAGTTCCTTATTAAGTGATACTCGGGATTGAGTGCCTGTAGTATTACTGAGATATAAAAACAAATAAATGTGTGATAGATTGTTTTATTAACAACCTATAGGTTCTTAATTATGAATAAATTAGCCGGCATGGAAATGTTTATTAAGGTGGTGGAAGCCGGCAGTTTCACCGCGGCAGCTGAAGTCAGCAATGTTTCTTCAACTATGGTCGCAAAACATATTCGAATGATTGAGGAGCGGCTCGGCACTCGTTTGTTACACCGCACTACTCGGCGGCAACATCTGACGGAAGTAGGCCGGCTCTATTATGAACGTTGTAAACGCGCACTGACCGAAGTGGAACTCGCGGAAGCCGCTGCGTCAGAACTTCAAGCCAATCCGCGCGGTGTAGTAAAACTAGTGGCACCAGTCGGATTTGGTAATCAGAGTCTTGTACCTGCATTGATCGACTATCTATCACGCTATCCCGATGTTGATGTTGAATTGACCTTAGATGATCGCGTACACAAACTGGTAAACGAAGGCTATGAATTAGGCATTCAAATCGGCGAAATGGATACCAGTGAGTTGGTCGCACGCCCTCTGCAACCGTACCGTCGAATACTTGCAGCAGCGCCGAGCTATCTCACCCAACATGGGCAACCCGAACATCCTGAACAATTAAGCAAGCATAGTTGCTTGGGGTTATCGTATTGGCGCCGCCACAATCGCTGGCATTTGATTGGCCCAGATGCCGTAGTATATGAAGTAGCCGTCAAAGGTCGATTGAGTGCAAACCAAGGAAGTGCTTTGCGCACCGCAGCGTTACTGGGCGCGGGTATTATACTACAACCTGAAATGTCGTTGGCCGATGATATTGCGACAGGTCGCCTCGTGCATATTTTACCAGAGTGGTCTTATAAACCAACGCCGATGTACTTGATCTATGCGCAAAATACTCATCCCACTGCGAAACTCCGTAGTGTGATTGATTTTCTAGTGCAACGTTTTGGAGTAGAGTATCTCTAATCTAATCTTATAAATAATGCATTATTAAGAGGCTACAAATCATGGAAACATTATTAAATAGATTACGCTTAACATTACCCATCATACAAGCGCCCATGGCTGGCGGTGTGGTAACGCCTTCAATGATTGCCGAGGTTAATAACGCCGGAGGATTAGGCTCATTGCCATTGGGTTATTTAACATTAACTGAAGCAGAAAAAGCGATAAGACAAACACAACAAGTTACAGACAAACCTTTTGCGGTGAATGTTTTTATTCCTGCTAAAGAAAATCGATATTCACAAAATCAACTTGAAAAAATGCTTTCGCATATTAATTATTATCGACAACAATTAGGTTTAACGCTAAAAACAAATGCTGAGCCTTTTTTAGAAACCGATGCCGATGATCTTGTAGACATGGCAGTAGCTGCAGGTATTTCCATCATCAGCTTTACATTTGGGACATTAAGTAAAGAAAAAATAAGTGCTTTAAAAAAAGCTGATGTCATCGTGATGGGGACAGCAACTTCTGTCAAAGAAGGCAAAACGTTGGAAGCATTAGGATGCGATGCTGTGGTGGCGCAAGGCTACGAAGCAGGTGGACATCGTGGTGGTGATTTTATTGCGGATCAACCCGGTGGACTGATTGGAACGATGGTATTAGTGCCCCAAATGGTAGATGCTTTAAAAATTCCTGTCATTGCAGCGGGCGGTATTATGAATGGTCGTGGAGTCATTGCGGCTCTTGCATTAGGAGCACAAGCTGTACAAATGGGAACCGCATTTTTAACTTGTCTTGAAAGCAATGCCTCTCCATTACATAAAAAGATAATTATGACCAGCGATGAAACTGCAACAACGGTAACTTCTGTTTTTACAGGAAAACACGTGCGTGCTATTAATAATAATTTTGTACGTGAAACAGAGTCAAAGTTTTTAGATAAAGATATTTTACCCTATCCTTTGCAACATCAATTGACGGCAGAATTTAGAAAAGAAGCCGTTAAATCTGGCACGCCCCAATGCGGTTCTTTTTGGAGCGGTCAAGGAAATAGTCTGTGTCAAGCATTATCAATAGCTGATTTTATGAAAAAAATAGAAAACGATATGCAAGAAACAGTTTCATTAATCTCTCAAATAAACAGCTCCTCAGTCAATTGTTCTACTGTACAAAATTGCGGAAATAAACATCCACCTGGATCAAGCGGTGCGGATTCTGTCAGCGTGCCGATATCGAAGGTATAAAGCCGGTATCCGTAACGAGTTCTGAAACCATCATGATGATCACCGGCAGTCATGCTTTTGCGCAGCCCTACAACCCATAATAATAATCTTTCTCTACCTCTGTTAAATAAACACGCACCTGAGTTTCATATTTTTCGATTTCCTTAGCAAACACTTGTTTTATCATGGCGAATAATTCATGGCCTAATTTATCTTTCGTTTCTTTGCTTCTTCCTGGCAGCATGCGAATGGAGAGTTGGATAAATGCATTGCGATGATCACCATCACCAATTAAGTAATCTTGATGACAGGCAATGGTCGAACGACAGGTGAATAAATCAGTTTTGATAATCTCAACCAAAGCAGTATGAACCTCTTTAAGAAAAGGTTTAACTTGAGCGTCTATCGCCAAGTTATGGGTATATTCAAAATGGACAACAGGCATAATGGTTTCCTCACGCTAAATAACTCGGATTTTACAGAAATTATTTTTTTAGCGATAGATATTTCGTGAAAATATTCAATCATCACAATCATTCGACTTTCTCTCTTCAATTCAGATAAAATACTGCAAACAACTTAAGCGCCAAATGATCATGCCCGAACTACCAGAAGTCGAAACGACATTGCGTGGCTTAAAGCCACACCTAGAAAATCAAACAGTGCGTGATGTCATTCTTCGCTGTGATAAATTACGCTGGCCAATTTCGAAAAATTTAAAAGCGATACTACATAAAAAATCGATCCAATCTTTTTCGCGACGCGGTAAGTATTTATTATTTCATTTTAAGCATGGCACATTGATTATTCATCTGGGCATGTCAGGAAAATTACAGATTTTTACCGCTGCGCCTGCTGTTAAAAAACACGATCATGTCGATATTATATTTGCAGATAAAAAATTATTACGTTATACAGATCCAAGACGCTTTGGCGCTATACTTTGGACGCAAAATCCTCCTCATCAACATCCGCTACTTTGTCACCTTGGTGTTGAACCATTAGAAAAAAATTTCACTGCAAAATATTTATTCGACTATACGCAGAAAAGAAATTTGGCGATTAAATTATTAATCATGAATGCGAACATTGTGGTCGGTGTTGGTAATATTTATGCGACAGAAGCTTTGTTTATGGCGGGCATACATCCAGCCACACCAGCAAAGTTACTCACTTTACAACACTGTCAAACATTAGTCAGAACGATCAAGAAAATATTAAAACAAGCTATTCAACAAGGCGGCACCACCCTAAAAGACTTTATGAATAGCGACGGCAAGCCGGGTTATTTTTCTCAAGAATTACAAGTCTATGGACGGCAGTCGCAGCCTTGTTTTGTTTGTGAGACAATTGTGCAATCGATGCAATTAGGAAAACGTAGTAGCGCTTTTTGTCCTACATGTCAGTCATAAAAAATAAAATCACTATTTATTTTTTTACAGGCGCAATCAAAAACTCCCAACTACCGCCATTAACCGATCGCGTAATATGCCCTTGCCCGGTTGTATCTTCTGACAAAAGAATATCACCCGCGCTCAATATGCGTTTTGAACCATCACCCACTTCTAATTCCATGGAACCACGCAAAATCACCATATAAACTGGAGATTCTTGGCGATGCCAAGGCAGCTCATCTAATCCTTCTACGCTACCAAATTGGATACTGTCTGTTGCAAAAATTTCGCTGCACTTTGCGACATAAATCAAATCAAGCTCTATTTCGATATCTTCGAAATGAGATTGGCCATCATCACCCGTGTATAATCGTAGCATTTTCATAATATTACTCGCAAAACAGTTTCTAAAAATTAATGTCATGTTATCATAAGAGAGTCAGTTTTAAATAAGACTTTGTGAAAATGCGTGAAATTTTTCTTTTTCTGCTTTATATGATATTGCTTTTAAGTACATTGAAATCAGGAATATAACTCAATGAAAATACCAATAAATAAACTCTTTGTTGCCGCCCTATTGTTTAGTTTGACTCAGACATCGGTGGCTAGTCATCAGCAACCTTTAAGCGTGGACAACAATCACCGTATCATTACAAGTTTACATGATATTCTTCATGAATATGCAAGAAAAAAAATAACTAGCAAAGATAAAGATGGTGGTTTTCTTACAGCCATTTCATTAACGGCTCAATGCAATACTCATGCGCCTGTTTCTTTTGTCGCCGGTAGCAATGGAATTAGCGATCGAACTCCTATCAATGAAAACAGCTTGTTTCAAATAGGCAGTGTTACCAAGTCTTTTGTTTCCATCGTTGTATTGCAAATTGCGAAGGAAAATAAAATTAGTATTGATGATGAAACCATTATAGAAAAATGGTTTCCAGAATATCCTAAGTGGAAGCATATTACATTACGTCAGCTCATGGATATGACCAGTGGCATTCCAGGAAATGAAAATAATTTACCCGATGATATCTTTAAAAAATTCACAGCAAAAGAATATTTTAATAAAATAGAGCCAACCAAAATTTTAGACTTAACTTATACATTACCTTTGCATTTTAAACCTGGCGCTAAATTTGAATATTCGAACACTAACTACGTACTGCTTGGTCAATTTATTAAAAAGCTAACGCATCATGAACCTGAAGATGAAGTCACTATGAGAATTATCAACCGATTAGGACTGCACAATACCTATTTTGCTATCGATAGAGGAAATGAAATATTAGGAGTTAACAAATCTCAGCTTGTGCATGGCTATGCATTTTATCCTAAATCTTCACGCCCCTATAGCTTTATTCCATACGGCGCTGATACATTGCCATTTTCATTATCTTATACGAACACCGCTGGTGCGATGGTCTCTACTCCGGAAGATATCAATCGCTATTTGCATGCTATTTTTGATAAACATGGAATATTTTATAGTTACAAAAGGCAACTCGCCACGTTTGTGTCAAAGCAAACAGGGCAGCACATGCTAGCTCCCACAATTAAAAACAATCAAGGATTCGGTCTGGGAATCATTGGCTTTTATTGGAATAAACAACATCCTCTCATTTATCTCTATAATGGAACCACGGATGGCTTTAATTTTGCATGGTTTGTTGATCCAGAAACTCAAACCTATCTTGTGTTTACGATTAACTCACGCGCTGATCTTCTCAGCCTAGACGATGCATTAAATTTATTTTCAAAAGCAATAGAAACATGCGAAATTTAATTAAATCCATATTCATTACCAAAAAATTCAAATAAGTTTTCCAACGATAGAAGAAATTGAAGTAAAATTGAGTGGCCGTATGCGTAAAAGCAACAACCTATGATAAAGGTTATAGCAATGATGGTATTGGGGCATCATTTTTTCCTGCTGTGTTCCGCGGCCTATAATAAAAAGCACTCGTTCCGCTTAAGGACAAAACAATCCTGCTTTCACTCACTGCTGAATCTGGCGCCACGCTCATTGTTAAATTACGAAGCTGTTGCATACAGCTCAATATATTCCATACAATACTGTTGCCTATATTTTCTTTACAAGCTTCTAAAAACAGCATCAAATCGAACCCTTGTGCTATCCATGATATGAGCATATCCATCGCTATATTGCGATCTTTAATGTCTCTCGCTTCAACCTCAGCAATAGAAATATTGCGATGCAGACGCCTAGGTTTTGAGTAACAAATTTTATTCATGACCATATTGACCAAGGGAGTATTTTCTTTCATTGCCTTATTGAAATGACCGTGCTTTAAGTCAGCCAAAATTTTCAACACATTCAGATAACGAGCGCAGTGATTAAATAATTCATACTCTTGAATAATTTTTTCGGTAATTTCAGCTGAATCAAATACAGAGTCAGAAAAAGACATTACAAGTGATTCTAATGTTCCATCAAAACCAGATTTCTCAGCCATTTTTAAAATATTATCGATTTTTCTGGGTGCTAGTGGTGAGAATGACGATAATATCATTAATAATTTTTCACTTATTTTCTGATCAATCTCCTCTACAAACTGACCAAGAGTATCATTGAAGATTCTTTCCAGCCTTTCAAATACTTTATGCTCATCAAAAAAAGTTTGCATTGCATGATGAGGCAGTGCGAGAAAACCAAACAAAATATTCACCAGTATTTGATATTCACCAAATGATTTACTCTCTTCGATTTTTGTGAGTGCTTGTAATGGATATTGACACAATGCTTCCACAGAATCTCTACCAATCGTTTTTGCTAATGCCAAAAAAAGATTCTCAAGATTTTCAAACATAAACGCTCTGTGTAAAATTTCCTCTTCGCTTAATAAAGAAAACAAATATAATCTGTTATCATCATTAAATAACGGTATTAACCTTTTAAAAATTTTAAATATTGAAGAAATTGCCGATTCGTAATCCATCACATTCCAACTAAGGATAATAAGAGTAGCAATAAACATATCAATTTTCACGTTGTTATTCGCAAAATTTTGTGTCATATAAAGAATGGCATTAGAAATAATATCGAGTATTTCTTCAAATACTAACCATAGCTCATATCTAGGATTGTTTAAAATTTCCTCTGGTATTTTCGCTATACCGTCTATCATACTAACAAGCAACTCACTTTGAGAAAAATGCTCATTGAAGCCAGAGGTTGCTGATAATACTCGAAAACTTGCTATTACAAGTGCATAGTCATTTTCATAAAAAAATCCACCCAGCTGAGCTAAAATTTCTGAATACTTATCATTTATTGCATCACATGAAAAGCTGATACTCGCGACAAGAAATTTTTTCGAAAAATCGGGTATATGTTCCGAGGATTCTATTGCGGTGCGAACTTCTTGACATAAATCAATGTTGCCTTTTTCACGAAAAAACAAATCTAACTTGAAAAAGAAATTAAACACCATCTCGTTAATTTTTATCCAAGCATAAAACAAACCACCCTCACCTGGGTTATCTTTGCTACGTATTAAAAGGCCTAATTTTTTGATTAACAAGCTTATGTTGCTAATTATGCTCTTTGAGTCAACGCTTGAAATTAAGTGTGTTAGTATATTAATAGTTGCCCAGTTGTCCTCGATATTGGCATTAACATCTTTTTTTTCGGTTATTTTATCTAAAATAAAATCAAAAAAATTGCTGTTTAAAACTGCATTTTCGGCGTTCGGGTGCCTTAAGAATACCGCAACACAAGTTAATACTGTATTGCGGTTTTTGGGCAAAAACATGCTTTTTAATTTTGTAAAAAACTCTGTTAATTCGCCATGCCAACTTGATAACATTCCCTCTAATATCTTTTTGAAATTGTTTTGTATTTTATTCTCATCCTCATTATCCCAGCTTGAATCTGATTCGTATTCTGAACGAGTCTCCATAAAATTAAAAAGTGCATTCAGAAAAATATTAATTTTATTCTTATTTTTTATAAAAGGCGCCGTTAAAGCCAATGCATTGATCGCTCTTTCCTTGATTAAAATATGAGCCGACTGATTATTCAAAACCTCTAGTATTTTCTCAGAAAAAACACTCCACTGATGAGAAGAAAAAAAACAAGTAAAAACAAACAGGTGATTTTGAATGATCTCATCACACCTAATTATTGCGTCCATAATATAATTAATGTCTTGGCTGGAAATAAGATGTTGCAAGAAGGTTGCTTCATTTAACGATTTTTCCTCATTAAACAATAAAGCCCCTTGATTTAATACTGTCAAAAAAACAGTAGCCTGTAATTGGCAAGAAGAAGGCCAACTTGTCAGGTTAGAATTAAAAAAAATTATTGAGTCTTCATCCTTAAAAAAAAAGTTTCGCGCTTCTTCAGATAGTGCCAAAAATAACATAAGAAATCGTTTTTTATATTTTAGAGCGTTCTCATCACTGCGCTTACTAAGCACTTGAAAAATTTGGTTTACATGCTGATTTACGTTAGAATTTTTACTCGCCATTATAGCCATCAAATATTTGCCGAATGATGCTGAATCTAGAATTTCATATACTGCTGGAGCTATATATTTTGATAGATTTAAAACTGGCATATGTTTCCCGTTGTTAACTGAATCAGAAGTATAATCTCCTATTTTTCTTAAGATATCCTTAAAGATTTAGCAGTGGCGCTGGATATCGTGATATCGACACAAGCGGTAAGCATTGTGAACTTTTTTTAACTATTTTATCCGAAGCAAGTGCACAATTTGACATTGAAATGCACGCATATTGTTTGATGGACAACCATGATCATCTTTTAATAAAAACACCGAATGCAAATTTAGGACGCGTGATGCGTTATATTAATACAGGATACTCACTCATATTCCAGGTGCATTAAATTTTCGAACTCGTTATTTTGAAACTACGTTCTATTAAAAATGTGTTAAGTTAAATTTATTTTTGTCACGCTTAAGAAATAAATAAACGCTAAAATTTTTAAGCAATAAAAGCGCATCTCTTTAATTTAACCTTAATATTAAACTGCTACTATATTCAAAGGATAGCATTACAAAAAACTTCTTATGCCAAGAACACAAAAAGACATTATCAATATTCAATTATTTGAAAAAATTATGCGTGACATGCATAGCCAATATCCCGAGCCTCCTTCTAATCGAGGAATAACCTTTGCATTTCTAGTGCTATTAAGGGAAGCGATGGGACGTTTTGGCGAGACAAAACCCAGCGCTGAAAATATCTCTTTCAAAGATGGCTTCTCCCACATAGCTCAACATGTCGAGTTGTCTGAATATTTTTTTAATGAAAAAAATTATTCTGCATTAGCAATCGCCATACTTAAGGTGGCACAAAGTCTGATTGAGGAAGAGGAAAGGTATAAACTCGGTAAGATATCTATTCGCTCGACATCTCTTGGATGTATACAAGACGACTTAAATGACTTGAGATATTGGCACACGGGCGTATGCAGAAATTATGCAAGCATTGCTATGTATGCATTATTGGAACATAAATTCGTTGCCAAACAGTACTGTGATTTTGTACGGTTATCCCCCGAGCCTGAGACCTCTGAAAACAAAGATACTACCGGCCATGCCATTATTATCATTAATCAAGAGCCTGTGGACTATCTCGGTAACAATTATCTTTTAAGCCCAAATGCAATTGTTTTTGATTTTTGGCAAGGGCGTGTCTATTTAGTAAGCGAATACGATTTTTCTCCGTTTCCATGGGCTAAATTGAAGTTTCGTGCACATAACAGCTCGAAGAACCCTCTTAAATTATTTGATTTTGACAGCGAGAGTAGTAATAGAGCTTTTTTTGATAGCTGCAACAAATCTGTGAATGCTTTTTTAAGGACAATTAATCAACGCAAAGAGAACAACGAAGCCATTATGCCTGCTGATTACGCACGCTTTTGCGAAATTGCTAAGAATAGTTTCGCTGAATTTGATCCAGATGATTTGCTAGATGAAAAGCGTGTTAATGCGACTGTCGCACCAGGTAAAAATAATATCATGCTAGGACAAGCCTTGAATATCCATGGTTCTTTTTCAAGTAAACAAACAAGTGACTGTAGCATCACAGCGCAGGATACGGACCTATCAGCACCTTTGGCACGACAAAAAGGTCAAATCTTCTAAATATCATTATTGAGAATATTGAATGTTTTTCCCGGTAATTGTGTTTGTAAGTGCTGATCATGCGTTGCAATAAGAATCAATTTATCACCTGATAGTTTCTTCAAATAAGAAATGATTATCTCCATACTGTGCTTATCGATTGCATTACTTGGCTCGTCCATTAAAAGACAC
The DNA here is from genome assembly GCA_040389005.1 of Pseudomonadota bacterium. GTDB lineage: Bacteria > Pseudomonadota > Gammaproteobacteria > JAGOUN01 > JAGOUN01 > JAGOUN01. The sequence goes on along the minus strand of JAZKAS010000024.1, from coordinate 13,222 downwards.
GAAAATTCCCCCATCAAACCGGCAATAATAAAGAATTTTTTTTGTGTTCCTAAAGACATTTTTGCAAAAGGAACACTCATATATTGTCTAATATTAAAATCAGCAATCATTGCTTCAATATTACTCTGCATCTTAAATGAATTCTTTGCTTGACAGATAAGCTCAATAAACTCTTTTCCAGTAATAAATGGATACATAGTCATTTTATCTGGAATATAGCTACCATAGCTTGAAAATTTCTCAAGCTCGCCATTAAAATAAATTTCGCCTTTATCTTTTTTCTCTATTTCTGCAATAATTTTTAATAAGGTTGATTTGCCTGCTCCATTGGGTGCCACAAGATAATTAACACCTTGAGCAAAAAATAACGATAAATTTTCAAAAATTTTATGTGTTGAATATGCTTTAGATAAATCTTTGATAATTAATTTCACTATAACCAACCTCTTGAAATCACTAGAATTCCTGTCATCGCAAGTAAAGAAATAACCGGGCCATAAGTAAAAAACAGACGATTCAACGAGAAAAACAGGATAACGCAAACTAACGCTATAAAAATAATCTTTAAAATAAGAAGAACGCTAGCGCCTAAGTACAAACCAATTATAGATAAAACAACTAAATTGAGTAAAGAAACTATAAAAATTGACATTAAATCAAATAAATAATAATCAAATTTGTTGTAATAAACAGAAAAAAAATCTCCGTAGCTTTTTCTTGTTTCAGCAAGTTTATAGCTTAGTAATGAGCAAAAATACACAATAGATCCCATGGAAATCAAAAACCCAATCTGAGATTGCTGCATAGAACCTAATGCAAGTTCATAAGAGATAAATATGGCCATTATTAGCAAATTAAGTCCAAAAATACAGGCTGTATAAACTTTATTCCAAATAAACAATGTTTTTAAATTCAGATAGACATTCGGAAAGAATTGCGAGACATGAATCTGTGAAACAGGAAATATATTGCCAAGCTTTAAGGAAATATAACATCGTTTTACTACAAAAAAATATATTACTAACCATAAGAATAAAGAAAGCAAAAAACATGATATTAGTCCATTAAAGTTAATAAAGACTAAGTTGGTAATTAACAAAATAGCAATTAAGACAGGTCTTGAAAAAATAATGCAGATTGAAAGAAACAAGATACTATTAAATAAATAGATAGAATGAACAATTCCTAGAAACAACATATTCTTTGCTGCTAAAAAAAACACGCCAATCATCAAAAACATAAAAAATGGAGCATTAACAATAGAGCAAAGCATTAATTCTACAAAAAGAAAATTAAAATTGGATATTTTTAATGTTCTAAAGTAACCCTCTACATCAGGAATTTTTAAACATTCATATTGACTCCCAACCCAAATCATTGCAAGCAATTCAAATATCATTAAATTCATAAAATAAACTGCATTATTACTTCCATTCATTAAGCTGATTGAAGCCAATTGAAGGATCTGCTGTATAAAAGCGATGGTCGGCACAACCATGGCTAATATAAAAAGCATGAGTAACCTAAAACGCTTGAAGCGTTCAAAAACAGACACCCTATAATAAGTTAAGCGCAAAACTAATAGCGCTGTTGAAAGGTTTTTTTTCATCATTGTTCTAATAAGTTTTCTATTCTCTTTCTCTAAGAATTTTATATGGGTTAGTTTCTAAGAAACAAATCTTATAATTCGCTGCGCATCATTCCAACCAATACAAGCATTTTTACATCTTTTGGCGTCGCCAATCATAATTAATTACACCGTTGCATTTGTTTGTTTTATAAGCCATTTGATCATTATGATGGAGAGTAGTGAAAAAATAAAAAGTAGACTGTAAATTGATGCAATACTTGCAAGCCCTAATATTGATGATAAGGAAACTAAAGCAAACACTGTTAGCATTTGAGTAAATCCATACAGTGAACTTACAGAACCAGCTATTTTAGTGTATTTTGCCGTAGCGCCAACGAAAGTATTTGAAAAAATAATCCCGCCAGAAACGGCATAAAGTGCAGTAGGTAACAATAAAGTTATGACAGGATTAACATTTAACCAAGAAAACAACGCCATTAATACAGCTGTTAACAAAGATAAGATACTACCCAATAAAATAACTTTATTGTTACTCATTCGTTGTGTCATAAAAATATTTATTTTCCTACCGGAAAACAATGCTGCTGCTAATAATATATTAATTCTACTGTAGTCTACTGCATCCCAGTGATAACGGTCTTGAAAATAGAAAGTAGTCATTGAATAAAAAATATAAATGACTGAAATAATAAAGCTAGCAATCAGTACATTAATAAAAAAAACCGGATCAACAAGAATTGTACGATATTCACTGACAATCACTTTGAGTGTTTTCTTATATTGTTTTATATAAGTATTGGTTTCAGGTATTATTAAAGTGGCCACTATCTGCAAGATCAAAGTATATAAAAGCATAAATAGAAATTCATACCGCCATCCGATTAATGATTGGATATAGGCACCTAAGACAGGAGCAACCGCTGGCACAATGGCTAATCCCATACCTATATATGACAAAGCTTTTGCTAGTGGTGCGCCATCAAAGACATCTCTTAAAATTGCTCTGGATAAGCAAACAGTAGCGCCAACACCACATCCTTGTACAAACCGACCTAATAAAAAAACTGAAAACTCTTTACAGATTAAACATAACAAACTGCCTATAATAAAAATGACAAATCCAACTGTCATAATCTTTTTTCGGCCTATGTAATCTGACAAAGGACCATAAATCAGTTGAGAACAAGCTAAACCGATAAAAAACAGTGATAGCGTCCACTTTATTAAAGGTGCCGACACACCAAAATAATGTCCAATTTCTGGAAAAGCAGCAATATACATATCTGAAGAAATACCTGACAAAGCTGACATACAAAACAATATGGCAATTAAAATCGAGGCTGTAGGCAATGTTTTATTCAATTTAAGATTCTCTTAAAATACAGGCTTCAATGCGCCTTTATCGGTAATTATCGAAATTAAGTTTATCTCTCGAAGCACTTCATCAGGTGTTCCAATTAAAAAACCTATCCAAGATCGATTATCCATCCCTACTGGTTTAAGTTCCTTTCCTTTTTCAGCTATTTGAACATGCATACATAAAGTAATATCAGCCAATGAGAGTTCGACAAAGGTCGATGCTTGTTCTACGCCATATAAGATAGATAAGGTTTTTATCTTTTCTTTCGGGTAAAAAGTGCTATGACTTAATCGCTCAGGAAAAAATGTAGTTTCAAGCACATGCGCATAAACATCTTCAATTGACTTTCCCGTTGACTTAGCAATCTGCAAAGCAATACTCCCACCACCCACTCGACCAAAATTTGCGTCAATTAAATAGGCTTTTTGTCCATCATATAATATTTCCGAATGAAAATAACCTCGTTTATAACCTGAAACATTGACCAATTTTTCTAATACTGCTGTTAACTCAGAATAAATAGAATCTTGCGTTTCATTTTCAGCAGGAAAATGGTTTTGAGACTCGGTATACTTGATTCTAGAACGGCGTGATAGGCCAATGTAACGTACTTGGCCGTTTACTACAAAACCTTCTAAACTATACAGCGTTCCATTAATCACAGGCTGAGCAAGCCAGTCTTTATCTATAACATCTGCCTGTTTTTCCTTTTTCATAAAATCAATCAGACAATCTATTTCTTCTTCTGTTTTTACTTCAAATAATCCTTTAGCGCCTGCCGATGAGGCTGGCTTTACAACAATAGCGCCTGACATCCCTAATAAGTCTTTCAATTGAGAAAAAGGGATCGCGTCCTTGTTAAAAACCAACGTCGACGGACTATGCTCAGGAATAAATCGCACTACATCTGCCTTATTATTGAGCTTTAATAAGGCTGGATCCATTCCATTAACATCTAATTTTCTTGCCACTTCGCAAGCTTGCACAATAAAACGATCAGCTGTCGAAATAACTCCAAAAATATCGTCTATTTTATTCTCTTCAATACATTGTAGAATTGCATCTACACTTTTAGCATTAACCTCATAATATCCTTGCTTTTGCAGAGCGTACTTAGGTTCACCGCTGTACTCATTTATTGAACATAAAATAACAGGTTCATAACCAAGATGCTTTACTGCATTGGCAATATAAAGCGCAGATGAACCTGGCTCGATAATGACAATTTTTTTCACATTTTTTCCTTATTTGATTAAGAACTAATTGCTGCATTTATCGCACGGATAGGATCGAGATTCAATCCTATTGATTGAGAATTTTGATGCCAAAACTGCGGTCATTAAATATGGCTGCATCAGGTTAATGATTTTTTTCTTTTAACTCAAATATTTTTCCTGTCTAGATTGCAGAATTGCTCCATCGTTAAAATATTTAGTTTTTGAAAAATAGGCATGATAAATAATTATCGAGGAAATTTAGCAAAAGTTTTTTGTGAATTTCGAAACGGGAAGGATCAACAGACACAGACTATACCTTTTTTTAGGTTTGTCAAATTTTTTTCCTCAATCACTTTCTATTACTTTCGAATATTTCTCTACTGTCTTTTCAGACAATCCTTTATAAAACTCATTTGCCTCTTCTTTTGAATACAAATCAAACGATGAAGTCACTTCTGACGAGAAAAGGGGGCAAGTGCTTATGCGAAAAGAGAATAAGTTTAGCAAAAGCGATTTACAAATAGCGCTAAATAATATTATTTCAGCAACGATAACTACTTGCTGGAGAGAATTATGTTAAAAGTTGGGGGATTCGTCAGCATTTGACCCTCTTTGACTCGAATCGGGGCTGCGCCTCCTTCAAACAAAAAATCATATCGATTCACCAAGCCAAGGAAAAGCAACGATAGATATGGTGATACAAAAAAGTAGTATGGCGACATGTAAAAAAGCTATATTTCGTGTTTTACAATAAATACCTGTTAAAATATAAATAAGTGAGAAGAAAATAATATTTTTAACAATAGAGTGATGAATAAAATTTATTCCTTGAAATTGCACGCCATAATGCAAGCTAATTTTTGTATAATAAGCTTCAAGGCCAGCACATAAAGTTGTCAATGCAAGAAAAATACAGGGAAAGTATTCCCTATGAATGTTAATAGCAGCATATATAAAAAAAATTAATGGTAAAAAATTGAAAGCAAAACTAAATGAAATGATAAGCCACACGAACTCTACATTCATGGACGCAAAAGTAATACCGATTATCAGCATCGCTATACTACAAGATAAGAAGAAAATATATTTCTTTCCTGTTTGGTGATAGGCTAAAAAAAAACAAACAATACTCAAGACAAAAGGAAAACAACGACCAAAAACATAAGGATACGCTGGATGTTGTTCATCAAAATACAGGAATGGACCCAATGTCCACTGAAAAAACATTGACATTCTTAATAGCAACAGCGATCCAAAAGCAACCCATACTCTTCTAGCAACAATTGGATTTATAGTTATTTTCTTCATGGGCTTAACTTAATTCTAAAGTTAGTTCGATTTTCAGTATTTGCTTTTTGAAAAAATTGTGTTGATGATATCGCTTCCATCACAGGAGTCTTCATTTCAGAAAGGCTTAGTAAAATCAATTTTTTTGCTCTATCAGACAAAGAATTGTCGGCATGATAGGTTTGCTGAAATAAGCTGCCATAATTGCGTCTTTTTTCATCAGTTAAAGTGAATAAGGAAGAAAATTTTGATGCGGTGACTAAGTTTGCTTTTTCTGTCACGTTATCTTGTTGATCCACATAAGCAATCATACCAGCTTCTTTATCTACTTGTGTTTCTGCTTTAACTGTAAAAAATGCACTTAGCCAATCGCAGTGTGGATTTTCCAGATAGAAGGACAAAGTATTTTCCATTAGTGCGAGTAAAAAATTATCATTGGAGAGATATTTGTGTTGCCAAAGTAAATTTGATAAAAGTGGTCTAATATTATGATCGAGCTGAGATGGATTCATTTTTTCTAATTCGAAACACAAACATCGCACGAATAGTTCACTGATATTCGAATTTTGGTGCCCCTGATATTGCTCAATCAAGCGAAGAAGTTGATTTTTCTGAGCCGGTTTTGTCGATAATGCAGGGCGCAGTGATTGAAATATTTTTAGAGATGCTGTCATTGTGCGTTGCATAGCATTCAATGCTGGTTTTACGTTATACCCACCAATTTCGTTAATAGGTAATAAGGCTAATTCTCTTGTGACTTCATAGGCTGAGCAATACTCCACAGGATCTGCGCTACACATAAAATCATTAAATATTGTCCAAGGAACTGTAAACAACGGATCTAAGACAGGTTGGAGTTTTATCTGAGCACCAGCATCATAACAATAATAAACAAAAGAATCGCAACGAAATTGACAATTATCAGGATGTTCTTGCGTGCCTCCGGGATAATAAAAAGTGCTAAGTGTATAATTCAACGGATATTGTTGTTGGTCCACGCCGACTTGAATCACTTGAGAAGTTAAACTTAGTGACAATCTTGCAAAGTCTTGCGGTTCATAACGCGACCCCCAGTATTTTGTTTGTGTAAAAAACGAATTTTCACCATACAGTGGATCGAGAAATATGCCTATCTTTGTAGGATCAGCGTTAGTACCGTTGAGTACTTCTAAAATATTTGGGTTAGCTTTACCAAATGATGCCACTAGTCCCACATGACCAAAAAACTCACCATCAGCACTGCCTAGGTCTCTTCCAACAACATCCGCCAAACATGGCGTCGGTGTTGTAGTGCAGCCAATTTCCATCGTTATATTATCGTAGGAAAGTCGAGTATTTGGCGGGCAATCGTAAAGGGGACTTATCCAAACAGTATAATATCCAGACTCAGAATCAGAATCACCATAACAGTAACGATTGCAATACTCCATTTTTATCGAAGTCTGATTCAGGATAATCTTTTCCCAGTCATCAGTATTACAACTGATAAACTCTGAAGGCATATCATCCACATAGTTAGTATGAGAATAACAATTATCATCATATACACAACCAGAAATATGAGAAAAAGCATCTTCAAACACTTCTTCAGGAGAAGAAAACAATTCGCCAGGGTTGTGAATTGTAACTCCACATGAATCAAGACCTGAAGAAAAGCCATTGTAGTCATTGTACCAAGATCCAATGAATACGGGTAAAACGTGCTCTGCTGTTACTTTCTGAGTGACATAGGCCAATAGCGATAATGTATAAGTAAAAGATAAACGAAAATCAGTATTCATGTTGCAAATTCTCCATAAGAAACAATAAAAACACTCCACAGTGTAACCAATTTAGTTAAATCAAAATCAAATTAACGTGGAATATAATCAGTTTTAATATGAAAAGCAAATGTATGCTGATGATTGAACGCCAACTTTTATTTTTAAAACAAAAGGGGGGCAAGTGCTAAGATGACATTTTAAAACATTAAATTAAAATAATAACATCCTAATTAAATCACCGTTAAAGTTAATAACGTAAAATGTTATTTTAGCACTTGATTCCCTTTTCAAAAAAAATGCAAGCGCATCATGCTCAAAAAACAGAACGAAATCCAAGCATAGCATAGATCGCTGAAATACAGGTATTGCTTTGATTTATTAAATGAGCCCTGATATGCTGTCTTTAATATAAGCTCACAACAAAAAAACATGTGCAAAATCCATTATTTTTTGCTTTATACGATATTGCTCTTAGGTGTATTTTCGAAGTGTTTAGCTGAAAAACAATCTATAAAGATTCACGAAAAAGCTACATTTTCAACCTCACTAGATAAAGAATTTTATCGCTTGTGTGCGAAAGAAAAATTTTCAGGTGTTATGCTCGTTGCGAAACAAGATACCATCCTTTTTGAAAAATCTTGTGGCTTGGCAAACCGAAGTTTTAATGACAAAAATAATTTATTGACGAAATTCAATCTAGCTTCTGTCGGTAAAGTTTTTACTTCGATTGCCATTGCTCAGCTCGTGCAACAAAAAATCATTACCAACGATAAAGCCTCCAAAGAGATCACGGTTCAACAACTCTTAACACACTCTTCGGGCCTCACTAATTACATGGATGATCCACGCTGGAAGCTTGGCGCGGATTCTGCTCTTTATGTAAATATAGAAGACTATCAACCATTAATCAAAGATGAAAAAATTTTATTTACGCCAGGAATGAGTCAATTCTACAGTAATAGCGGCTATATAATGTTAGGCGCAATTATTGAAAGAATGACTCAAATGAAATATGAAGATTATATTCAGCGCTATATCTTTATTCCTGCTGGCATGAAAAACACTGGAAACTATCGACTTGACACGGAAACTCCAAACCGCGCTGTTGGATATACGCATTTATGTACCGATAGAAAGTGTGTGTGGAGAAATAATTATTTTGAGGCACAGTTTATGGGTAATTCATCAGGAGGTGCCTACGCAACAGCGCATGACTTGTTTCTGTTATCTAAATCGCTTCACCACAGTAAATTGCTTGATAAAAAATATACGCAACAGATTTTTTCTACCTCAAGCGCACCACTTTATGTTTCAGGACTTATAGTAAAACCAATGAAAATTGGCAATGAAGATATCACCGAAACATTTAGTCCCTATGGTTTTGCTGGCATATGGAATATGTTTGGACTTGCAATTTGGCGCGATCCGAATCTCGTTGGCCACAGTGGTGGAATTGCAGGCGCCTCTGCATTATTTGTCACATCTCCTGACAATACCGTCACAATTATAATACTCTCGAATCTCGATGGGTCAGAAGGCATCTTGCAGCTTTATAAAAAGGCACGGAGTTTATTAGGGTTACCAGAAAACATCGAAAACTATTAAATCTATATTAATATTAATTTTGTTAGCATTTCCATGGCATGACTAAAACATGCGGTCAATTCTTCCTTATTTTAAGTTTTTTTATTACTCAATCTTGAGTGATATTTGCACAAAATTTAATTTTACAGAAAGGACGTTACACTAACGCGGATTATTTCAAGAAACTTAATCTAAGTTGAGGAGCGAATATTTTCATATAAGTAATTACATAGCAAAAGCTCTAAAAGACTGATTGAAAGGATAAAAAAAATGTATACAATCAGAGATACACTGACCTTATTTTATAAAATATGAGAAACAACTTCGTTCTTACAGGCTTATTAACACTCTTTTTAAGCGGTGCATTATTTTATTTTTCCACCGGATTTCACACGGATTGGATATTGTTATGGTTCGCGCCTATTTTAGTTTTAGTGTATTCCTATTATCAAAACAATATACCTGCTTTTTGTGTTGCGTTCGGTGCGTTTTTGATCGGCAAACTAAATATGCTGAGCTACTTAGGCTCAGGCATTCCAACGATCAATACTCTAATACCAATTTTCATGGAATCCGTTGTTTTTGGCGTCATTATCATCATTAATCGTTATTATATTAAAAAAATTCATCACTGGTTTATACTATTTTTATTTCCAGCTTTATGGACCAGCTATGAATTTTTATTATCTCTCGTTTCATCCGGCGGATCATTTTTAAGCCTCGCTTATAATCAAATATCATTTTTATCCTTTATACAAATTGTCTCACTGACGGGTATTTGGGGGGCCAGTTTCGTCTTGCTACTTTTTTCTTCCGGTATTAGTTATGCAATTTACACAAAAAATCGTCTTTACAAATGGATTGGGGTGACGATAGCCATTGTCATTCCACTCAGCGTGATAATATATGGCGAAGCACGATTACATCATACGCTAAAAAATACTGAAACCATATCTATTGGGTTAATTTCAATCAATACACCACGATTAATTTATGATAAAGACGCCTTGTCTATCAGTAAACAGTATATGCCTTTAATTCAACAAGCTGCTAAACAAGGAGCGCGCTATGTTGTCTTACCTGAAAAGTTTATTAATGTGCATCAAAATAATTACAAACAAATTATTCCGTTATTTCAGCAAGCTGCCCAAGATAATCACGTTACGTTAATTATTGGCGTTGGTATATTAGCAAATAAAAATTTTAATTCAGCTGTTATCATCGATGATTCTGGCAAGATTATTGATGTGTATAATAAACATCATTTACTTTCGGGATTAGAAGATCATTTCACTGCGGGTACAGTGTATTTTAATCATCAAGATGCTATTAATTGGGGAGTCGCTATTTGTAAAGACATGGATTTTTCATCTTTAGGGCAACATTATGGTGAGACTCATACTCAATTATTATTCGTGCCAGCTCTGGATTTCAGTTTTGATGCTTGGTATCACGGTAGATCAGCAATAATGCGAGGTATAGAAAATGGTTTTGCCGTTGCTCGATCATCGGGAAGTGGGTACTTATCGATAACAAATCAAATGGGTAAGATAGTTGCTCTCTATCCTGATTATCTACACAACAATAGTATTATTGTCGGCAACGTGGCCGTTTACCCATTGCATACCTTATACGCTCAATGGGGCAACTGGTTTCCTTGTTTTATTTTATTATGCTTATTTGTATTTATGATAAGGCCAAAGTGATTTCTTTCTTTTTATACACAGTGCGTACGCTATTAACTTTAACGATGATTTGATTAGGATGCTATTATTTTAATTTAATATTTTAAAATATCATCTTAGCACTTGACCCGATTTCTTAAAGTTCGAGGCCATTATAATGGTCAAGACTAATAGAGTCACTTCTATTTTTGTCGGCAAACAATGTCATAGGGATGTTCAAATATTCTTTTTTATTTTCGTTAGAACTAGAACAAATAAGATGTTTTCTTATCATCAAAAATATCCAACTTTAAATATCGACGATTAATATAATTTTTGCAAAATACAATCAACATTTGACAAATGACATTGCCCAAAGGAAATGCATTTCTTTGCTTGATAAAGACGAAAACTCAAAGTTGTCGCAAGTATTTGATTTTTTTAATATGTCACAATCTTATTCTGATAAAGTCATATTGATTGGATAATCAGAGAAGCAATTCGTATTTAGGTAACATGCGTCAGTTATATTCATCGGCAAAACCATCGGCGTCCGTCCACAGGACATTTTGCCCTGATGAAAAGGGGTCAAGTGCCGTTTTACACAGCATTTACAGCGGCACGAACAGGATATTCTACTGCAACATTTCTGTTAGGAAAAAAGAATGAATGACAACACATTCCAACTCCTCCTACGGCAGCTAAACCGAAGAAAGCCGTAATCGTACCTAGCACAGAAGCATTTTTGAACTCTTTTTGTTCTAAAAAAAGGATCACAAGCACGGCTCCAAAAACAGTACCAGCAGTCAGGCCAATAGCAGCCTTTGCGAGGTATTCATAGCATTTACTTGGATTAGCACCTATGTCGGCATTTTCACCTTTATGAGCTAATAATGGCTGTGTTTGTGTTACTGTGTTGTCTGATTCCATGAATGTTCTCCAATTATGTATTTTTAAATTGTACATCAGTTATCTTAAAAACTACTTAAGCCGCATTCACTTAATGGCACTAAAAAATTATAGGGTACAAAAAAAAGGGGAGCAATTCGACCATTGTATCACCTTAAGCGCCACTTAATACTGCGCATATTATACTTTAGATCATTGCTTATGAATACATTTTCAAAAGAAAGGAAAACAGTCTATGCCTGCTCAAGATCCTAACAGACCTTCAGAAAACACGATTCTTCACCTTCAGATACAGCTTCAACAAGAGCTTGAGCATGCGCTGGAAAATTACGTTATCGCCAGTCAGTATTATGAATATATTACATTCGAAAAAGTACTTCATTCTAAAGAAGAAAAAGATACTATTTTTTATTTTTTCATTTATTCTTTACTTATTCAGTCAAGTATCGCCGCACTTATTTCTCTTCTATATTTAAATTTCTTTGGAGCTAGGGGCCCCTATATTGTAGCTCTCGCTTTTAGTATTTACTGTATGAGTCGCGCACTGGATCATTTTTTTCTTTCTTCTCTGCTATCAATTGAGGTGCGTCCATACATACTTATCGTATTATCTCTCTTCGGTGCTATCTGTTCAGACACACGATCCGATACTGGAAAGAATATTGATTCAAATTTAGAACTGGCATGCTTGTTATCCGCAGCCTTCGCTATGTCCGACATTCCTACGCGCGCGATCGCAAGTAATTTCGTAAACTCCAATCACTTGGAGCGTGCTTTTTTAAAAAGAGATAGAATTCTTGATCCTTCTTTTGATATTCTTCATGCTGTTCGATCAGTTACGAATCACGTTCCTGTAGCTCGTCCAACAGACCTCTCTCTGCCTCTTATTAAAGAAAAAGCTGAAAGAACTATTGAAGAAAAAACCAAGAATAACACACTTGCTGAATTCTTTAATAATTTAGAACTCCTAACGCTAGAAGAGATTGTTGAAAAAGTACTCGCAACACTTACAGTCGAAGAAAAAATCGAGTTAAATCAATATTTTTCTACTAACACAGATTATGCATTACAGGAAAAAATAACAGCGTTATTACTTTCGGAATATCAAAAGCAAATCAAGGAAAAACAAAATAGCTTGTCTTCAAAAATGGCACTGGGCCATGCACTTGTCTCAACAGACGTTCAATTTAATAATGAAGTTGAAAAAAAATGTTCCAACTTCATCGACGATATTGTGCATCTAAAAATGTTGACTGAAAAACAAAAGCAAAATCCAAATGCGACTATCAACCATATTCTTTTCTCTAAACCAGTAAAGAAACTTAACTGGGCAATAAATTCAACAAACTTGACTGCTCTTGTTGGTATTTTATCAGAATCAGCATCTACATTGTTCTCTATTTCTAAAGAATCCGCACCGAAAGGTGAAGTTAATAGCAAGGAAACAAAGAAAATAATTTGAAGATAAGTGCTGAGCTGATTATTGCTCTTGAAAATATTACGATATCCAGCGCTTCAAAAAGAGGTCAAGCGCTAATATGACGTAAAATGTCATATTAGCACTTGCCCCCTTTTCTTTACACATTATATGCACTTACTCGATTAATTTGGATGTCTCTCATTTCGGGTAAAACTCGAGAACTATCCCAAAATGCCCATCGTCTAGGAGTCGTATTAACAACTTGAGGAATGGCCCTGTCTAGCGCTGTCAATATTTCTTTAGGAAAGCTCGCTCTATTTATAGAATCTAAATCTGCTTTTAATGGCAGATAATTTCTTTCAGATAACGAGTGAATGATTGCAACCATACCTGCTTTTAGTAAATTAAATTTTTCATGAACGGGTTG
>JAZKAS010000023.1:22282-23341 GCA_040389005.1 Pseudomonadota bacterium | reverse complement strand
TACCTTAATCAAGGGAAATAGAAATGCGCTAGTTTATAAGTTTGATATTATTATTGGGGTAACGGGATTAATCGCTAGATTGTTTATTGCCAGCGGTCTGATACAGCATTTCTTCAAATAGCTAGAATTTCGCTTGCCACATAAAATGATCCAAAGGCCACAATTTCTTTTGCTGGCAATTGCCGAACCGATTGATAAGCTGCCTGGATAGTCGCATATGATTGCACATTTTTAATATTTAGTTTCTGCAAAATTTCTTGTATCTTAGCAACAGGCATTGCATTCGAATGATCAATTTCAGCAATATGCCATTCGGCAATATACGGCGAAATGATCCGCGCCATACTTTCAAAATCTTTGGTTTTTAAAACCGAAAAAATTGCGGTAACATTTTTTTTATTATGCTTTTCTAAAAATTCTGCTAATCGACGTACGCTGTCTTCATTATGCGACACATCAACCACAATGAATGGATCTTGAGAAATAATTTGTTGTCGTCCTGGCACATTAGCAGTTGCGATAGTTTCACAGATTATCTTGTCAGTTATCGAAGTGTCACCCCAGCGCATGCCTGGGCTCAGTCTTAAAACTTCTACAACTTGTAACGCCGTTGCAATATTATCTTTTAATAAATTCGGCTGCGGTAAATTTATCAAACTTCTCGATGCAGAATGCCAAGACCATGTATTATTTTCTTCTGTGATATAAAAATCTTTATTACGATAATAAACCGGAGTTTCTAATTGATCCGCAACCGCTTGAATAGAAGCAGGCGAATTTAAATCACCGCATACAGCCGGTTTTTTTGCGCGAAATATGCCTGCTTTTTCGCGACCTATCAGTTCGCGCGTGTCACCCAACCAATCACAATGATCTAAACTAATCGACGTGATAACCGCAACATCCGGATCAATGATATTAACGCTATCTAATCTTCCACCTAATCCTACTTCTAATAACATTAAATCCGGCGAAACCTCTGCAAAATATAAAAGTGCGGCAAGTGTTTTAAATTCAAAATACGTCATAAATAGGTAGCAAAAGGAATTGTTCCAGAAG
>JAZKAS010000023.1:6034-22272 GCA_040389005.1 Pseudomonadota bacterium | reverse complement strand
TAAATTCAAAATACGTCAGCGTGATATCGCCACGTGCGTGATTAATTTTTTCGAAATAACGGCACAATTTTTCATCTTCAATCCACTGTTGATTAAAACGAAATTGTTCATTAAATGAAATAAGATAAGGTGAAGTAAAGGCCGCGACGTTATAACCAGCATTAACATAAAGCGCTTCTAAAAAGCCAACAACAGAACCTTTGCCATTGGTGCCCGCTACCGTAACAACAGGGCAGATAGGCTGTTTGATTTGAAGTGTTTGTGCAACACGTTGTATACGACCCAATTCAAGATCAATAGAACGCACATGAAGATCATGCAGATGTGTCAACCAATCACTTAAACGGCGTGACATGTTAAAATGCTAATGTTTTTTTGCAAGCAACAAGTCAATCGTCATTAAAATGGCATCATTATCAACTGGTTTAGCAAAAGAAATCGCCGCACCCAATTCTTCTGATAAGTCCAAATAGCCAATTGGATCCGCGCGTCCACCGCCGGAAATGGCAATGATTTCCATATTGGGATGTTGTGCTCTGACCTCTGAAATCAAGGTGGTGCCACTTTTCTTTGGCATTAAAATATCGGTCACCATGACGTCTGGCTCAAATGTCTTCAATACTGTCACAGCATCTTCGCCATCTTTTGCAGTTTTAACATGATGATTGGCACGTGTCAGCACTTGGCTTAACATGTCGGAAACAAACATATCATCTTCAACGACAAGTATATTGGCCATTATTTTTTCTCCTTTTCGCCCGCACTTACGGGGAGTAATACTATAAACGTACTGCCTTTATTGGGCACACTCTGCACCACCATTTCACCACGATGATCTCGAACGATAGATCGCGCAGTGGCTAACCCTAGCCCAGTTCCCTTGCCAACATCTTTTGTCGTAAAAAACGGTTCGAACAAATGCCGCAAAGTATCTTCACTCATCCCCGAGCCATTATCCGCAATGTTGACCACAAAGTAAGCGGCACATGGTAAACCAGGTCGCAACAATTTTAAACCTTCCGCATCACTTTCCACTGTGGCTTGTACCACAATTTTACCCTTTTCACCTAAAGAATCCGCTGCATTTCGAATAATATTAATGAAAACCTGCTGTAACTGCGTACGATTCCCCTCTAACAAAGCAATACCAAGGTCAATATTGACTGATAATTCAACAGATGCAGGCAAAGTAGAATGCAAAAGTTTGATAGCACTTTCCAATACTTCTTTTAAACTGACTTGCTCCAAATTATAGTGTTCTCTTCGACTGAAACATAAAATCCCTTGAACCAACTCTTGACCACGCTCAACGGCTTCTAACACTTTACCAAGATTCTGATAACTAATAGTTTTGCTATCTACATCCGCACGCGCCATTTGCACATACCCCTGAATAGCATAGAGAATATTATTAAAATTATGGGCAATACCCCCGGCCAACATGCCCACCGCTTCAAGTTTTTGGCTTTGCAATAAGGCCTGCTTCATTTCTTCGCGTTCTTTTTCCGCTTCAGATCGCTCATGCACCTCTCGTTGCAAACTTTGCTCATGACGTTGTATAAGAAGCGCCAGGCCCAAAGTTAACAAAACCACCACGGCTAATAAAATCGTGACCAAGATACTGCCTTTTTTCTATTTTGCAGGTAGTATAGTCGCAAATTATAACTTTGCATCAAAAAAGGTTTGTATTATGCGCGTTAGTCACTATTTACTCACTACCCAAAAAGAATCTCCAGCAGGTGCTGAAACGATCAGCCATCAACTCATGCTCCGCGCCGGAATGATTCGCGCTTTAGGGGCAGGTTTATATCAATGGCTCCCCTTGGGCTTAAGAGTGCTCCGCAAAGTCGAACATATCGTTCGTGAAGAAATGAACGCGATAGGTTGTCACGAAATATTAATGCCTTCGGTACAGCCTGCTGAAATCTGGGAAGAATCAGGTCGCTGGAATACGTTCGGGCCTGAGCTTTTAAAATTTAAAGATCGTCATGAGCGTGATACGTGTTTAGCACCGACGCATGAAGAAGCCATTACGAGCATGATGCGGCATGAGCTAAACAGTTACAAACAACTCCCCATCGCTTTTTATCAAATTCAAACAAAATTTCGCGATGAAATGCGTCCGCGCGCCGGCATATTACGTACACGAGAATTTATTATGAAAGATGCCTATTCCTTTCATTTAGATATTCAATCTTTACAAGAAACTTATGATAAGTTTTACGCAGCTTATACAAAAATATTTACAAAGCTTGGTTTAACTTTTCGTGCAGCACGTGCAGACACCGGCAGTATTGGCGGCAGCGTCTCACACGAATTTCATGTCATCACCCCTTCTGGTGAAGATAAACTTGCCATCAGCACTGAAAGTGATTTTTGTACTAATGTTGAATTATTGCCTGATGCAAAAGAAGGTGACGCAAGCCCAGACGGAAAAGGAACACTTAAATTCACGCGCGGCATTGAGGTGGGACATATTTTTCAACTCGGTGATATTTATAGCAAAAAATTTAACGCTACTGTTTTAACTGAAGCAGGCCAACCAGTTATCATGCAAATGGGTTGCTATGGCATTGGAGTATCACGGATTGTCGCTGCAGCTATCGAACAATGTAACGATGAAAAAGGTATTGTGTGGCCGCAAAGTATTACACCGTTTGATATCGTCATTATTCCAATGAACATGCATAAATCAGAACGCGTACAACATGCTTGTGAAAAACTTTATCAAGAATTAACGCAAGCAGGTTTTGATGTATTGTTTGATGATAGAAAAGAGCGCCCTGGCGTGATGTTTGCCGACGCAGAATTAATTGGCATTCCGCATCGACTGGTGATTGGCGATAAAGGATTGGATGCGAATATTGTTGAATATAAACATCGGCAAAAAGCAGAATCAGAAGAAATTGCGAGCGATGAGATTATTGATTTTCTCAAGAAACAATATTCCTAGGAGTTTGCTCTAATTGGTGCGTGACCAACGCACCATAAACAACAATACACCAAAAAGAATAAATCCAAATCATAAATAATGGAATCACGGCAAGAGCCCCATAAATCGCATTATACGTTGGAATGGAATGAATATACCAAGCAAAACCATGCTTCATGATTTCAAACAGAATGCTCACAACAAAGCCGCCGATTAATGCATGTTTTACACGCACTTTTTGATTCGGCATAACAATATAAAAAATCGAAAAACCTGCAAAACTACTTAAAAATGGCAACCACCAAGACGTATGATCTTGCAAGATGGATTTTAAATAAAGATGATTCCATAATGGCGCTGAAAGTAAATAGCTGCTGAACATTAAACTTAACCCAAGAAAAATAGTAGTCAACATGATAACAATCCATGAACGCAAAAGTGTATGAAACGCACGCCGATGATTTTTATCATCCCACACATGATTAATGGTACGATCCACCGAAATAACTAAAGCGCCACTAATAACAATCAAAAAAACAAACTGCGTCCAAGGTAATTTTGTCGCATGCTCAGTAAAGTGCTCAATGTAATCCAATAATTTTTCGCCCTGCCCCGGTAAAAAATTATGAAAAACAAACGATTGAATTTTTGGCAACTGGTCTTTAACAAACGGCATTTTACTAAAAACCGCGATTAAGACAGAAATTAAGGGAATAAAACCTAAAAGCGAGGTATACGTCAACGCACTACAACGCGTGTAATAACGTTGACGAAAAAATAATAAAAAACTTTCACTTAACATTCGCCAGAGAAACATAGTTAAACACCCGGCTCGTGCACTTCAAGAATTTCCATTTCGCACAACAACACTTTTCCCGCTAAAGGATGGTTGAAATCAACCTGCACATGCTCATCATTGATTGACAAAACAACGCCTGTCAATGACTCTCCATTGGGTTTGTCAAAACTAAAAATATCGCCCGGCTGCGGCAAAGTTTCTCCTGGAAATTTATGGCGTTCCACATGATGAATATTTTCTTCAAGCACGGGGCCATAACCTTGTTCCGGGGTTAATTGCACACGAATTTTTTCACCTGGCTTTTTACCCACCAAAGCACTTTCAACCGGATCCTGCAAACTCGCTTCGGTTAATACAAAACGTGCAGGCGTGGTTTTTTTCGTTGTTTCTGCGATGGAGTTATCGCTGAGTTTGATCGTGAAATGCATAACAACAGTACTACCGACTTGAATGGAATGATCACTCATTATATTTTCCTTGAGAAAAAATTAAAAATTAATAACAAAAAAACCCCAACGCAAATTGCGCTATCGGCAATATTAAACGTAGGCCAATGATGCTCGCCGATGTGACAATCAATAAAGTCGATCACATAACCATAATGAAACCGATCAACCACATTCCCCAGCGCTCCACCAATAATCAGCGCCACACTGGCATTTTGCCCCGAATGGTTGTTTCGTAAAATCCAAAGGAGCATTGCCAAGGAAAACACAAACGCCAAACCAATAAAAAAAATATTTTGCCAACCACCCGCCGCATTTAAAAAACTAAATGCCGCACCGCGATTAAAAGCTAAAGAAAAATCGAGCACTGGCAAAACGACTTTAATGTTACCGCCCGACAAATAATAAAGGGCTGTTTTTTTCGTTAATTGATCAAAAACAATGATTGCAGCACTTAACCACAACCAGGCGAGTTGCCGCCAATAAAATTTATGCATAATGGCGCTCTTCTCCTGGGCCTTCAATGTTGGTCACACAACGACTACATAATTCCGGATGCACTGCAACACTGCCAATATCTTCACGACGATGCCAACAACGTACGCATTTTTGATGTGCTACAGGTGTAATTACAAGTGACAATTCGGGCAAAGCTGTTGTCACAGCGTTAGCATGTTTTTCACTCAATTTATATAAATTAATTTCTGAGGTAATTAATACAAATCGCAATTCTTCGCCTAATACGTTTAATTTTTTATAAAGCGCTTCATCGGCATAAAGATTAACATGTGCTTCTAACGCCGAGCCCAAAACTTTTTCATTACGTAAGCGCTCAATTTCTTTATTCACTTCATCACGCACCTTTCGCAGCGCATCCCAATATTGATTATCTAATTGATTTTGATTCGGTTTTAACTTTTCATACCAAGTTGTAACAAACACAGAATCTTCTTTTTCACCTGGAATTTGTTCCCAAATTTCATCTGCGGTAAACGAAAGAATTGGCGCTAACCATCGCACTAATGCATGCGCAATATGGTACATCGCGCTTTGCGCAGAACGTCGACCAATACTATTTTTCGCCATGGTATATTGACGATCTTTCGTAATATCTAAATAAAAACTGCCCATTTCAATGGAACAAAAATTATGAATGGTTTGGCAAACATTATGAAACTCATAATTATCAAAATACGTTTTTATTTTTTCTTGCACTTCATATGCTTGACCCAGCGCCCATTGGTCGAGTGCAATCCACTCTTTGTAAGGCAATAAATCTGTTACAGGATTAAAGTCGTGTAAATTTGATAACAAATAACGCGCGGTATTTCTAATCCTTCGATAAACATCGGCAATTCGCTTTAAAATTTCATTCGAAAAAGCAATCTCACCATGATAATCGGTTGACGCCACCCATAATCGCAAAATATCAGCGCCAAGCGTTTTCATCACTTCTTCAGGCTCAATCACATTACCTAAAGACTTCGACATTTTATAACCTTTATCATCCACCACAAACCCGTGAGTTAATACGGCTTTATACGGCGCTTGATTTGAAATCGCCAGTGAACTTAAAAGCGAGGATTGAAACCATCCACGATGTTGATCCGATCCTTCCAAATACAAATCTGCCGGGAATTGCAAATCAGCACGTTGTCGCAAAACACAAAAATGCGACACACCTGAATCCAACCAAACGTCTAAGGTGTCTTTGCTTTTTTCATAATGATCTGCGTCATCACCCAATAATTCTTTCTTATCCAAATCAAACCACGCTTGCACGCCAGTTTGTTCAACACGTTTTGCAACGGCTTCAATGAATTCATTGGTACGCGGATGTAATTCGCCGGTTTTTTCATGCATAAATAATGGCAGTGGCACGCCCCAAGTGCGTTGACGTGAAACGCACCAGTCAGGACTATTTCCCACCATCGCTGAAATTCGGTTATAACCTCCTTCAGGGATCCATTGGACATCGTCAATTGCTTTTAATGCGTTTTCTTTTAAGTGATTAGACTCCATGCTAATAAACCATTGCGGTGTTGCGCGAAATATCAAAGGCGTTTTGTGTCGCCAACAATGTGGATAGCTGTGCTCGATTTTTCCTAAATGCAATAAAGTGTTTTTTTCTTTTAATTTTTCAATCACCGCATCATTCGCTTTATTGACATGTAATCCAGCAAAAAACTCCGTGCCTTCAATATAACAACCATCATTACCAACGATCGTTTCCAAGCTTAAATTGTTTTCTTTGCCAACACGAAAGTCATCTTCACCATGAGTCGGCGCGATATGCACAGCGCCGGTTCCGGTATCAGCGGTGACGTGTGTGCTTAAAACAATAGGCACTTCGCGATTATAAAAAGGATGTTGCAACATTTTACCCGCAAGTTCACGGCCGGTGAATGTTTTGATAACAGAATGATTTGCGATGTTTAGTTCAGCGCAGAATTTTCCCAACAAATCTGAGGCGACAATATAACGTTGAACAGGGCGACCGCCGGTAGCCCCTACGTCGGCTTCGATCAACATGTACGTGAATTCGGGGTTCAATGCAACCGCTTGATTGGCCGGCAATGTCCAGGGCGTGGTTGTCCAAATCACGATAGAATAATCTTCGCCGACAACCGCAAACTTCACATAAATCGACGGTGATTGTTTATCTTTATATTCAACTTCAGCAAGCGCTAATGAAGATCGACAATCATTACACCAATGCACGGGCTTATAGCCTTTTTGCAAATGCCCATTTTCAATAATTTTTGTCAATGCGCGAATTTGATTGGCTTCATAATGAAAATTCATTGTTAAATACGGATTTTGCCAATCGCCTAACACCCCCAAACGAACAAACGCATCGCGTTGTAAATCCACTTGTTGCGCAGCATAGTTTCGACATTCCACACGAAATTGCGCGGCATCAATTTTAGCGCCGGGGCGGCCGAATTTCTTTTCAACATTCAATTCAATGGGTAAACCATGACAATCCCAACCGGGTACGTATGGCGCATCAAACCCACTCAATGTTTTTGATTTAACGACGATATCTTTTAAAATTTTATTGACCGCATGGCCCGTGTGAATATTACCATTCGCATACGGAGGACCATCATGCAAAATAAATTTTTCCTTACCCTTAAACGTCATACGAATTTTTTCATATAAACCATTTTCTTGCCATTGCTTTAATCGAGCTGGCTCGGTTTGTGGAAGATTGGCTTTCATTGAGAAAGCAGTTTCAGGTAAGTTTAAGGTGTGTTTGTAATCAGTCATGCTGTTGCCTCTCGGTCAAGTAAATTTTTAATAACCACTTTGAGCAATGGATCAACAACTTGATACTGCCCATTACGCTTTTCAATAAAATCTTCTTTTTGCAAATCTTCCAACGCTTTTGTTACGCTTGAACTTGCTAATTTATGCTCACTTAAAAAGTTTTTACCTGTTAAATCTTGATTATATCCATGCGTAATCGCAATCAACAATTTCCTTTGTAATACGGTCAATTGGTCTGTTTCGTTAAATAAGTCATTGCGCTTTTTAGTCGCAAGTTGTAACCATAATCGTTGCACATCTTGCGCTAATGGAAAAGTATCTAACATGAAAATTGCACGCAATAAAGCATTCATATAGTAAGGATGTCGTTCTGTGACGCGCACAATTTCCGATAATGTTTCAGGTAATAGCGATTTTTTCCATTTCTTTTTAGCAAAGCTATTAACAAATTTTATATAATCTTCATCATGAATTCTGTCTAAAAACATTTCGTCACATAAGCGATACAGCGGCTTGTTTCTATCATTAAATATTGAACTTAATAAATGCCGCTTGCTACCCGAAAAAATAATTGTAAATTGTCGCGTTTCTTGTGCTACGTGACGAATAGCCCCTTCAATCCCCTGGTTTTTAGCAACTCGCTCTACTTCTTGAAACTCATCAATAAGCAACACCGCTTTTTGTGATCTTTTCTCTAAAATAGCATTTAAAATTTGCAAGGCTTCGCAAATATTTTCTGGAGATGATGCACCTGCCGATGGCTCAAGTACTAACTTAATACCTTGTGTGCCCATTTCTAATGTTGGCTTAATAGTTTTTACATAACTTTTAATGCTATTTAAAATTTTATCTGTTACGCCAGTCACTTGTGCAATGATGGCGTTGACACCCTTAATCAAAGCACGTTCAATATCTTTATGATCTGTCGCCATATAGAGGTCTATTTTAACAGACGGTAAAGCACAACGCTCAATAGCACGATACGCCAAACTAGTCTTGCCATAACGACGCGGCGAAATGAGCACTGTGTGCGTACAAGATTGAATGTTTTGTATTAATTGCTCTGTTTCAACAACCCGATTACAGAAATATTCATCTGCGGCAATGCCAAGTGGAAATTGATAAATACTCATAAACCCTCCATCAACTCAGAAAGTTTAACTCATAATTAATGAGTTATCAATATGGAGTTGGGATAAATATTGACGAGCCATGGCACAGTCTTTTTCAATTTGCATTTTCAGCGCATCTAACGAATCAAACATCCATTCATCACGCAATTTATGTAAATAGGTCACTTCTAAGCGTTTTCCATAGAGATCGCCACTGAAATCAAAGAGATGCACTTCTAATAAAAACGCCAAATCACCACCAATCGCAGGTCGGTTACCGACACTGGCAACACCATAGTGCGTTTGGCCTTCAAAATAAACACGTACCACATACACACCATGCACCGGCGAAACTTTTCGGCACATGGGAATATTCGCCGTTGGGCAACCGAGCTCACGACCTAATTGTGAACCATGAATCACACGGCCTATATTTTTATACGCATACCCTAATAATTTTTCGGCTAAAGCAAAATCGCCGGATTGAAGGGCCTCGCGAATAGAGGTACTGCTAATAGGTTGAGCTGAGCGATCGCCGGCAGCACCTGCAAAAGGACAACATTCAACATGCGTTGTCACTGAGTATCCAAAAATCTCGCCTTGTTTTTGTAATAAATCTACATCACCTTGACGCTGAAATCCAAATCGAAAATCTTCACCGACAATAATATGTTTGACGTTTAATTGTTTCACTAAAATCTGCTCAATAAATTCTATTGCTGATAATTGAGCGAGTTTTAAATTAAATGACAAAACAATGAGTTCATCTAGATCAAATTGCTGCAAAAAATTCCATTTTTCAATAAAGCGCATTAAACGCGCAGGAGAGCGCTCGGGTGAAAATATTTCAGCGGGCATGGGATCAAACGTCAATAAAACACTGCGTAAATTATTCGCTTTGGCATAAGCAATAGTTTCAGAAATCAAAACTTGATGACCACGATGAATACCATCAAAATTACCCAACGTCGCAACGCTGGGTAATTGATTATGATTCGCGTCACTTAAAAATCGACGTAATCGCAACGCAGCCATCCTTCACTAAAAAATTATTTGCCCAATGTTGCACGCAACATCCACATGGTTTTTTGATGCGCTTGAATGCGATCATCAATAATATTTTCAGTACCCATGTCCACTACTTTATCCGCAGCAACATCGACTTGCTTCAATACATGAACAACCTGCTCATGGCTGTGTAGAAGATCTGCAATCATTTCATCAGCTGACGCATTTTCGTTACCATCTTTAATTTTAGTCATGGCTGCAAATTTAGAAAACGATGCCGGTGCTTTTTCGCCTAACGCACGAATCCGCTCTGCGATCGTATCGACGGCTAATGCTAACTCGGTATATTGCTCTTCCAACATAAGGTGCAACGGCTTAAAATTTGGGCCAGTAATATTCCAATGGTAATTCTGAGTTTTAAGATATAACGCGTAAGTATCCGCTAACGCTTGTTTTAATACATTGACTGTAGTCATCGCTCGCTCCTTAAGTTAGGGTCAGCTCAATTGTACACTAAAGCTTGTGCCATCGGTACCCCGAGAAAAACAACCCCGCCGCATAAGCGAGGATTACCGCAGATAGATCTATCGCTAAACATCCTGAGCGCCACAATGTCGTATGATCAATCCAAACAGATAAACTCGGAGTCAATAAATACCAAACCACCGTCATGGCTATTAAACCCATCGCCATTTGCATGAGAAACTTCGCCCAACCAGGCTGTAAATAAAAGCCTTGTTTTTTACGCAGCATCACAAATAATAATACTGCATTTAATGTTGATGATAATGAAGTCGCAAGCGCAAGCCCAGCATGCTGTAATGACCACACTAAACACAAACTAAATAAGGTATTTGCCACCATTGAAATAATCCCAATTTTCACGGGCAATTTAATATTTTGTTTTGCATAAAAACCAGAGGCTAATATTTTAGTCGCCATAGCACCTGTTAATCCAAATGAAAAGGCGATCATACTTCGCAAGGTCATCGTCACATCATTTGCGTCAAATGCACCGTGCTGAAAAAGCGTTGTAACAATGGGGCCTGAGTATAAAATAAGCCCTAGGGTTGCCGGTAATGCAATGAGTATAATCGATCGCAATCCCCAATCGAGTGTTCGTTCAAATTTATCATGATCATCGCTCGCATGACTTCGCGATAATCGCGGTAAAATCACCGTCGCGATGGCGACTGCAAAAACTCCTAACGGCAACTGCACGACACGATCAGAAAAATACAGCCACGACAAACTGCCCACCGCTAAAAACGATGCGAACCATTGATCGATCATGATATTAATTTGCCCGACCGAAACACCAAATAATGCAGGCGCCATTAATTTCATTACCTTACGTACACCGGGATCTTTCAAGGAAGGTTTCGGAACTGGCAAACGTCGTAATCGTATCAAAAATGGAATTTGAAAGAATAACTGAATCACACCGCCGATGAAAACACCGATCGCCAATCCAACCACCGGTTGAGGCAAATGCGGACAAATCCATAAGGCAGCACCTACCACCGCGAAATTCAGTAACACAGGCGTAAACGCTGGAATTCCAAAACGATCATAACTATTTAAGATTGCGCCACCCAACCCCGCCAGTGAGACAAATAAAATATATGGAAACGTAATACGCAACATTGTAACCGTCAAATCATAACGCGGATCCGCATGACTAAACCCCGGCGCAAACAGCATCACCACAAACGGTGCGGCGATAATCCCCACCACCGTTACAATCAACAAAGTTAGTGCCAACACACCCGAAACATGATTCAAAAACCCCTGAACCTCACCCTCGCCTTTTAATTTTCGATATTCCGACAATACCGGTACAAACGCTTGTGAAAATGCACCATCAGAAAACAAACGACGTAAAAAATTGGGGATTTTATTAGCCATAACAAACGCATCAGCTTCAAAACTGGCACCAAACAGATTCGCGACAAGCATATCTCGCGCGAAACCGATCATACGTGACATAAAGGTACACGCGGATACCAGCAAGGTTGAGCGGGAGAGACTTTTCTTTTTTGGGGATAATGTATGCATGTTTACTCTATAACTATCAAAAAATTAGCCGTACGCTACCACCCTGCTCCAAAGAGAGCAAGTATAGACCCCAGCCAAATATCCGTTATAATGCCTTTTTGACTTGCCAGGATGAATCATGGATTTAAGCGTCGTTATCCCCATTTACAACGAAGAGCAAAACATTCCTCTTTTATACGAACGCTTAAATGCTGTTTTATCAAAGCTTTCTCAACGTTATGAAATCATTTTAGTCAATGACGGCAGCAAAGATCATTCTGCCGAAATGCTCAATGAAATTTACGCAAAAGATCCTGATCATATTCGTATCATTCACTTTAATGGCAATTTTGGCCAACATATGGCCATTATGGCGGGGTTCGAGCAAAGTACCGGCAAAACAGTGGTCACACTTGATGCCGATTTACAAAATCCCCCTGAAGAAATTCCTAAATTATTGGCAGAAATTGCCAAGGGCCATGATATCGTTGAAGGCGTTCGACAAGTACGCAAGGATAATGCGTTTCGACGTTACGCTTCCAAACTCAACAATTGGATGCGAGAAAAAACCACCGGCATTCGCTTGCAAGATCAAGGTTCTATGTTGCGCGCTTACGATCGGCGCGTGGTTGAGCTCATGCTGATGAGCAAAGAACGCTCTACATTTATTCCAGCACTCGCTTATAGTTATGCTTCTAACCCAGGCTTCGTCAACGTTGATCACTCTGAACGACATGAAGGAAAATCCAAATACAGCTTGATGCGATTACTCCGCTTGCATTTTGATTTGATGGCCGGATTTTCTTCTGCGCCCTTACAATTTGTCACCATGACCGGCATGGGTGTGGCTATGTTAAGTTTTCTATTTTTTATTTACATGATCATACGCCGCGTGATTATTGGCCCAGAAGCTGAAGGTTTATTTACCTTGTTTGCAATTGTGTTTTTTTTATTAGGATTATTGTTATTTAGCGTGGGCATTGTGGGCGAATATGTAGGGCGCATCTATTTAGAAGTACGACATCGCCCGAGATTTGTCATCAAAGAAACATTAAACTCAGAAAAAAATAAGACTCCAAATGAATAAACGCATTGCCTTAAAAATCGATGTCGATACCGAACGCGGCACGCGCATTGGCGTAAAAAATTTATTAGCGCTTTTTGCGAAACATAATATTCACGCGACGTTTTTATTTTCATTGGGACCGGATAATACCGGTCGTGCATTGAAACGCATTTTTCGTCCAGGTTTTTTGAAAAAAGTCAGCCGCACCAGCGTTGTTAGCACGTATGGAATTAAAACTTTATTAAACGGCGTGCTATGGCCCGGCCCAAACATTGCTAAAAAACATGCAGTGCTTTTGCGTGAAGTTGAACAAGCTGGACATGAAGTCGGGATTCATTGTTATGATCACTGCAAATGGCAAGATTATTTATTTACTTGGAATGAATCTCAAACTAAAACTGAATTTAATCGCGCTGTTGAATCTTTTAAAAATGTTTTCAAGAAAAATCCACAAGCAGCAGGAACCCCGGGCTGGCAGGCAAATTCAAATAGTTTGCAAGCTTATGACGATGCGCATTTACTCTATGGCAGTGATTGTCGCGGACCCCATCCGTTTTACCCAAAAATTGGCGAGAAGATTTTTCAAACATTACAAGTGCCGTCCAATTTACCCACCCTTGATGAATTAGTAGGACGACCAGAATACCCGTTAGAAAAAATCACAGAAACCTTGCTTCAACAATGCGAATCTCGCCCAGAAGACGAGGTCTTTACTTTACACGCAGAATTAGAAGGCATGCGTTATTTGGAGTGGTTTGAACAATTTATAGTGGCCGGACAACAACGTGGCTTTCAGTTTGTTCCAGTTGATATACTCGCACGCAAAGCACTTGAAAATAAATCAGCTATTCCCGTATGCGAATTGATTCAAGGAGAAATTGAGGGGCGATCAGGAACTTTAGCACTTCAACAAAAAGAGAGTGGTAATGCTTATTAAGCCTTTAACGTTTGATTCTGAAATTTTCGGCTTTCCCATGGCTGCAGTCAACACATCAACTCTGACTCAAGAAACAATTGTAGAAATAAAAAAAGAAGTTAAAAAACAAAAAATTCGTTTTCTACAATATTTATGCTCATGCAATGATTTAGACAATATTCATCAAGCTGAAACCTCAGGATTTCACTTTGTTGATATTCGATTAACGTTTCAAAAAATATTATCTTCGTCCGATATTATGCCTACAAAAAAAGATGGCATTCACTTTGGATTAGCCACCCCCGCGCATATTCCTGCAATCATTGAAATGAGCGCAAATCTCTATCAAGATTTTCGCTTTTATGTTGATAAAAATTTTCCGCGTGAAAAAGTAGATGCATTTTATCATACCTGGCTTAGTAATGCGGTTTATGGTAAACACGATCATCTTTGTTACTGCTTATTTATCGATGATGCGCCCATTGGATATTGCACCATTCGTTTCACTGATCAACACACAGCATCATTAGGATTATTTGGCATAGCTTCAGCGCACCAACGCCAATCACTCGGCAATTATTTATTACAACTGACGTGCGCAGATTTATTTAGCAAAGGCTACAAAACAATAAACGTTGTCACGCAAGGTAAAAATATCGGCGCTCAACGAACTTACCAAAGCTATGGATTTAAAACAACGAGTGTTGAGATGTGGTATCACCAATGGTTTTAGTTAAATCTTTAAAATACTGAAACAATCTTCCCAATATTCGCCAATGCACCCGCCCACCCGTTTGTTTCAATTGCCAAAGCGCCACTTCGGGAAAGCAAAATAAAATCTCAAGACGTTTCAAAGTATTATGATCGACGCTTTCACCCGATTCAATGCGCTGCAACGTAACTTTACTTATATCGAACGCCAATGCCACATCATGCTGACTAATCTCTAATGCTTCACGCCATTTAATCCACTCAGCGACATTAAATTGACTTTCATATACCGCTTCAAAAATAAAACTTGAAGGGCCACGCCGCCCTATCGAACCTAATAGCACAATCAGGTTTTTTTCATCAACTGCAATCCCTTGGGACGCACAATAATCTGGATAAGCAGGGTTGTCTGGATCAGGAATTCGATCTAAAAAATAGGGAAACAGTTTTCCTTTTTCTGAAATATGTTTTAACTGAAAAAGACTTAAGTTAGGCCCTAAAGATATCGCTTTTTTAGAATATGCATATTTTTTATCATAAAGTAATTCATAACACTCTTCTTTTTCATTGTAACTGAGTTCGCCTACAAAAATTCTTTTGCTACGTAATTCTTGAAAAATTTGTAATCGATTTTTATTGAGCTTAAGCTGACAATACATTTTCTAACTCCTTAAAACGTTTATTAATAAGCTTCTTAATGGCTTCACGCATAAGATCGCTACAAAAAGCATTGTCGATACGATACATTATTTGCACCCCTCCTATTCCTTTCAGATGTTGATAAAATTCTTGTACTTCATTTTTATAACCCAATCGAATAAGTTCATGCACATAATCTGTCATGCAGGGCTGGTCTGCTGCCTGTGTCGTAATTTTTCCTACTGGATTAAAATCTGCTTTTAACATTTCACCAGATTCTAAACCCAAATAAGAAACATTATCGTAAATCGGGGAAAGGTAATAACCACTTCTGTTTGCGATGAACGCTAAATTTCGACCATGCCGATCATGATTCCCAATTAATGCATCAAATAATACTGTTTTAATAAATACTTTTACAAAAACAGGTTGTCTCGTTTTTTCACCAATAATTTTAATGAGGTCTTCACAACTATGTTGATCATTAAGCCTAAACTGATAAATATGTTGAAGGTCATCACCAATTTCAGATTGGATAAAGTTTTTCGTTACAAATATTTTATCTCCATTAAACTCAATAAAATAAAATTGCGTCGTATTGATATGACATATTCGCGCGATTTGATTGCAAAGATATTCAACTTCGGGTAACTCAGGCGCTTCGGTTTGCCTCATTTTAAAAAGATAATTTTCACCATTCAGCTCTGCTGAGTACTTTTTGAATTTTCCATGAAAGAAACTGGTGTTTTGAGATGAAAACTGAGAATCAGAGACAGAAATTCCATGAGAAATAGGTTGCAAACTGACAAATTCAGCGTGTTTATCAACATGAAACCATTCTTCAAAACATGTGAAATGCAGGCTATATCGAGCATGCGCGATATTCTCTATAGGCAATAAGCACTTTAGACATTGCATTTTGGTCGCTTTATTTGATTTACTTATGAATCAATTATAGCATGATTTATATAGATATCAATTTAATTGCGATATCTATATAAATCAATTTAATTCTGGCTTATGTAGATATCAAGTTAAACCAACGACGCGCCCCGTCCAATCCCCGAATACAAAAATCCTTCCCGACGCATTTCTTCCGGGTCATAAATATTTCGCCCATCAATAATCACTTTTTGCTTGAGCTTTTCTTTAATAAGCGCGAGATCAGGATACAGAAACGACTTCCACTCGGTTAAAATAACGAGTATTTCCGCACCTTCTAATACGGCATATTGATTATCGACAATACTCAACTTGCCTGATGAAAAGTATCCCTCAGGAAAAATGCGTTTCGCACTT
>JAZKAS010000023.1:488-6024 GCA_040389005.1 Pseudomonadota bacterium | reverse complement strand
GACAGGATCATAAGCGGCAATTTTCGCACCAGCACGTAACATTTCTTGAATAAACACGAGCGATGAAGCTTCGCGCATATCATCGGTTTCAGGCTTGAACGATAATCCCCACACGGCTATTTTAATGCCTTTTAAATCTTCCCCTAAAACGCGAAAAACTTTTTGCACCAGCACACGTTTTTGTAACGCATTACGCATCTCAACGGCTTCTAAAATCAACGGTTCAAAATCATTTTCTTTGGCCATCCCCACCAACGCTTTCACATCTTTTGGAAAGCACGAGCCGCCATAACCACAACCAGGAAATAAAAACTTTTCACCGACACGCGTATCAGAACCAATCCCCTGGCGAACATTTTCAACATCAACGCCTAATTTTTCACACATGCCAGCGATTTCATTCATAAATGAAATGCGCGTTGCAAGCATTGCATTCACTGCATATTTTGTCATTTCCGCATCTTTCACGGCCATATATAAAATCTTTCCGCCGTGTGCGCGAATAATCGGCGCGTATAATTGTGCCATGACTTCTTTAGCTTTTTCGGTCGGATGCCCGACGACTAAACGATCAGGCTTCATGAAATCTTCAATCGCCGCACCTTCTTTTAAAAATTCGGGATTACTGACGACGTCAAATTTTACGTCTTGCAAACCGCGTTTATCGAGCTCTTCACGCACGGCAGCATTCACCTGATCTGCCACACCGACAGGCACGGTAGATTTATCAACAATCACACAATACCGATTAATCTGTTGACCAATCATACGCACCGCAGCAATGACATATTGTAAATCCGCAAGGCCCTTTTCATCGCTCGGCGTTCCCACTGCGACATAATAAATATCCGAGGTTTCTTTTTGCGCTGATAAATCAGTAATAAACGCTAGGCGCCCTTCCGTTTGATTGCGTTTTACAAGCGTTTCTAACCCTGGTTCATAAATAGGGATTTCACCGCGTTTTAATGCCGCAATTTTTTCGATATTGATATCCATGCACGTCACATGGTTGCCTAACTCCGCCAAACACGCGCCCGTGACTAAACCGACGTAGCCTGTTCCTAGTACCGTTATTCGCATTTATTTCTCACTCTTTAAGAATTCGATATTGGCCGGGATCCTACCATATGTTATAGTCGTCGACTATTATTTCGTAGCAGGAGAAGTCAGTGCGCAAAATCATTATCACCACCCTCATTGGGCTATCATCACTTTTGATCAACCAAGCAAGTTTTTCACAAGAAACGATGCCGATTCCTGACAACGCACTTTCTTTACCCATTGCCACGCAAAATAGCGCACCGCAACCTGTACTCATTCCACAACCTCCCGCGATTGATGCCAAAGGTTATGTGTTAATGGACGTTGCAACCGGCAGTATTATCGCACAAAGCAATATGGATGAACGCTTAGAACCTGCAAGTTTAACAAAATTAATGTCAACTTATGTGGTATTTGACGCGCTTAAAAATCAAACTATTACCCTAGAAGATCAAGTCCATATCAGTGAAACCGCCTGGCGCGCTGAAGGTTCACGCATGTTCATCAAAGAAGGTGATGACGTTAAAGTCAGCGATTTGATTCAAGGCGATATTGTCGCTTCGGGTAATGACGCTACGATTGCATTGTCCGAACATGTTGCTGGTAGCGAAGGTTCTTTTGTGGAAATGATGAATACACAAGCGCAACGGTTGGGCATGTTGAGTTCACATTTTGTTGATGCCACTGGATTACCCGCCGATGACCATTATACAACGCCCAAAGATTTAGCCACACTCGCACGCGGCATTATCTTGACCTTCCCAGAACAATACCATTGGTTCTCGGAAAAATGGTTTGATTACGCCGGCATTAAACAACCCAATCGCAACCGTTTGTTATGGCAATATCCAGGCACCGATGGCTTAAAAACAGGTCATACAGATGCTGCGGGCTATTGCTTAATCGCCTCAGCGGTTAAAGGTGATACACGATTACTCGCTGTTGTCATGGGCGCGCCGACCGATAAAGAGCGCGCAGCCGATGCAATTAAATTATTCACATATGGCTTTAGATTTTTCCAAAGTACGAAAATTTTTGATGCGAATGTTGCGTTAACCACGACACGCGTTTGGAAAGGCGAAAAGAAAGAAGTCCAACTCGGCGTTGCCAATGCCATTAACGTGACACTGCCTGTTGGTGCACAAAAGTTGGTGAAAAACGTCATTGAAGTAAATCCTAATTTGACCGCACCGATTGTCAAAGGCCAAAC
The DNA here is from genome assembly GCA_040389005.1 of Pseudomonadota bacterium. Lineage (GTDB taxonomy): Bacteria > Pseudomonadota > Gammaproteobacteria > JAGOUN01 > JAGOUN01 > JAGOUN01. The sequence goes on along the minus strand of JAZKAS010000023.1, from coordinate 3,773 downwards.
CTATGGTAAAGTCTCGGCGACTTACGAAGGCAAAGTCGTTGCCACTGCGCCACTTATTGCATTAGAAGATGTTAAAAAAGGCGGTTTTTTCCGTGGGTTGATTGATAGCATTTCTAAAATTTTTCATCATGATAAAAGTGAGTAATCGAATATGACAACCAATATGAACCCGACCAAAGGACATTTAGCTTATTTAAATGGCGACTATGTCGATTTGCACAAAGCGAAAATTTCCGTATTAGATCGCGGGTTTTTATTTGGCGATAGCGTTTATGAAGTGATTCCTGTTTACAATCATGTGCCGTTTGCGGCGCAACAACATTTAGAGCGTTTAAACAATAGTCTTGCCGCGATCCGCATGGATATGCCGCTGGATTACGATGCGTGGATGGCGATTTTTGCACGTGTTTTATCAGCGTCACCGTTAAACGAAAAAATGCTTTATATTCAAGTCAGTCGCGGCACATATCCTTCCCGCGGGCACGCGATTCCTGAAGATGTCACGCCAACCGTATTAGTCACAGCACTGCCTACGACGCGAAAAGTAGTCCTAGAAGGCATGAATGCGATTACCGTTAAAGACCAACGTTGGGCAAATTGCAAAATCAAAGCAACCACCCTACTTCCGAATGTGCTCGCAAAAGATGCTGCACAACAAGTCGCAAATCACGATGCGATTTTTGTGAAAGACGGTTACGCGTTAGAAGGTACGGCCAGCAATCTTTTCATGGTAAAAAACAATAAAGTCATTACAACACCTTTATCTGCGAATATTTTACCGGGCATTACACGACGCATTGTGATTGATTTATTGCGATCGCATCATATCGAAGTTGAAGAAAAAATGATTACCCTCGATGAACTAAAAAAAGCCGATGAAATTTGGTTAACCGGCTCTGTGCAAGAAATTGTGCCGATCATTTTGTTGGATCATTGTGCCGTTGCTGATGGGCTTGTTGGACCGCTTTGGAAACGTATAACGCGTTTATATGCTGATAAAGTTGAACGAGAGATTGCGTGATATGACAACACCTTCTTTGCTTGAATTTCCATGCGCCTTTACCGTTAAAACGTTTGGTAAGGCCACGCCAGAATATGAAATCGCTGTTTTAGAGATAATCAAAAAACATATCAACGAGCCTTTGAAAGAAGACGCGGTAAAACAGCGTTACAGCAAAGATAAAAATTATTTAGCGTTGAGCATTACTATTAACGCGCAAAGCAAAGCGCAAATGGATGCAATTTATCAGGATTTGACGAAAGAACCGTTGGTGACGATGGCGCTGTAAAGGAATCCGCCCTCACCCCCCTGTCGGGACCTTCTCCCTTGAAAGAAGGGAGAAGGGTTTCAGTCGCTACTGTCTTCGCAATCTGATTTCAAATTTTTCAAAAAAAAACAGATAAGATCAGACAAGAAACAACAAACACGACGAAGCGCCCTTCTCGCGCTAACGTGGGAGAAGGTCCCGACAGGGGGATGAGGGCAGGCGGTGGGAAAAGGCAATATTCATGATTATAAAACACCTCGGCCAACAAGACTTCTTCACCACTTGGCAGGCCATGCACGATTTCACCGTGAATCGTGATGAAAACACGCCAGACGAACTGTGGGTGCTCGAACACCCTCCCGTCTTCACGCAAGGACAAGCCGGTAAGCCCGAGCATATCCTCAACCCCCACAACATCCCTGTAATTGCCACGGATCGCGGCGGACAAGTCACCTACCACGGCCCTGGGCAAATCATTGTTTATGTTTTATTTGACTTAAAACGCGCCAAAATGGGCATTCGTAGCTTAGTGTCAAAACTTGAACAAGCTATTATTCAATTGCTAGCAAAACACAATATCACTGCCGAAAGCTTCTGTGATCGACCCGGTGTCTATATTAGCGGAGAAAAGATTGCATCCATTGGTTTACGTGTTAAAAGAGGATGCACATTTCACGGAATAGCGTTTAATGTCGACATGGACTTAACACCATTCACTTACATTAATCCCTGTGGATTCTCTCAATTAAAAATGACTCAGCTCAAAAATTTTCTACCTCATCTTAATATTGATCAAATTGCACTTGAACTGGCTGATGAAATACAAAAGCAGTTGCACTTAATGCCCTCCCCCGAGATAATCAAGCCCCTACCCAACACCTGCGGAGAACAGAGTGGCTCATGATCTCATCAGACATTTAGTGCTGTGGATTTATCAACATCCCAATTGGGCTGGGCTTGCACTTTTCTTACTTTCTGCCATTGAATCCGTGGCAGTAATTGGCTTTCTTGTTCCGGGCACGATTGTTATGACCGCGGTAGGCATCTTTATTGGCGCTGGCCTGCTTTCTTATTGGCCCATGGTCGTCTGGGCCGCGACAGGCTCTCTTTTCGGAGATGCATTAAGCTTTACAATTGGTTATTTTTTTAAAGATAACTTAGGTAATATCTGGCCCTTTAAAACTCGTCGTCATTGGCTGATAAAAGGACAACAGTTTTTTGAAAAACACGGCGGAAAAAGTATATTTCTCGCCCGATTTATTGGCCCACTTCGAGCGTTAGCGCCGATTATTGCTGGCGCCATGCGTATGCCTGCCACCAAATTCTACATTATTGATACGTGTTCCGCGGTTATTTGGGCAATCGTTTATTTGCTTCCTGGGGTAATTTTAGGCGAAGCTTCACTCGAATTACCGCCCGATATTACTGAACACTTATTTCGATTTGTTTTCTTAACATTGATTATTGTTATTGCAGGTATTTGGGTCACTCGTTTGTCAATTCTTCATGTGAATGAAGTTGTCAAAAATGCTTTATCGTGCCTCTGGACAAAAATGAAAGACACCCCCTCTTTTTCTTTTGTGTGTCATGTCTTCCGTCATTACAAAGAAGATCATCCGCGCGGACAACTGGGAACATTATTCGTATTATTAGTGCTCTTGATCGCATTTATTTTTTTAACAACTCTCGTTTACATTCATCATCCGCTAGTCATCATCTACAACAATGAAATACATCATTTGGCACAAAGCTTACGAATGGATTGGTTGGATAATTTGATGCTCATCATCACAATATTAGGAGAGAAAAAGGTTTTGGCCATTGGCTTTTTGGCAACACTAGGATGGTTATGCTATCGCCGCTGTTGGCGTGCGGCAATTTTCTGGGTAGGTATTTTCACCGTGGGTGGCGTAGGCGCTTATCTTCTCAAAGACATCATTCAATTTCACAGACCAAGTCCGCTCTTTGAATCTGTTGATGGGTTTTCTTACCCGAGCGGGCATGTAGCCTTATCTAC
>JAZKAS010000023.1:0-448 GCA_040389005.1 Pseudomonadota bacterium | reverse complement strand
AGGTTATTCGATTGCGAGTTTCTTAATTATCACGGTGGCCTGCTCACGTATTTTTTTAGATGTCCATTGGCTATCTGATATTTTAGGCGGCATTTTATTGGGCTGGATATCTTTACTGATCATGGCGCTATTCTATCAACGTCATCCGAGTCAAAATATTCATCCTGAAAAAATGTTACCCTGCATTGTTGTGTTACAAATTGTATTGACGTGGGGATATCTCTATACCCATCACGCGAAGCGAATACTTTTTAACACCCACCACGCATACCATAACAGCAAACACTTGGTGGAAAAATGGCGCGCCCATTTCGATGCGAGCGACCAATCGCTTCGGACTTACAAAAGAATCCCTGAACATTCAATGGGCAGGCAATGAAAGCGATATCATGCAAATTTTACAAGCACAAGGTTGGAAATCTGCTTTAGAGCCACATAATTGGGTATT
>JAZKAS010000022.1:73003-92965 GCA_040389005.1 Pseudomonadota bacterium | reverse complement strand
TGCCAAAATGATGCCCGTCAGACTATTGAAATTGCTAAAAGTCCTCTTGCTGATCTACAATTTAAAAAATAGTATGCGGCTCTTGTAAATAATAATAAAAAGAGATGTTGATGAAGGCTCCGGCTTCATAGCATCATCTATGAATTCGCGTTAATCCTGGCGGGGGTGGTATTGTGTTGTTTGCTGAGTCATTAAACATCAAAAATACAGGCAAACGATTTCTATAATTGTTGTTTTGTTGAAGTTGAGCGTTTTTCTGGCCTTCGGTTATCTTTAAGATCTCGTCCATGAGGAATTTATGCTCTTCTTCGTTTGTTTTTTCTGCTTCTTGATCTGGCTCTGTTTTGTTTTCCCTCAATTTCTTGTTTTCTTGAGTTAAACGGGCGCATTCATCTTTTATTTGAGTATTCTCCTGCTGAAGTGCAGTGATGGTGTTTTTCAGTTCGGCAAATTGTTTTGCTTGGCTGATGTAGGGCGCGATTCTGTTGCGCAGCCAATTCATGAAGTCCTGCTCATTACAATCTGCTTTAACAGCCTCCAGTAGTAGCAGGGCTTGGGCGTTTGCGTGCTTATTTTTATTGGGCTCGAAGATAAAACCATTTTGCACGAGCCCTGTTAGTAAACAGTCTTCGGCAAGTAAATGTTCAATAATTTGTTTGTTCAAAGCGGGTTTTTCTTGTGTCTGCGACAATAGAATTTCTACGCGTTGGTATAATTCGTCTTTGAGTCCGTTTATGTATTTATAATGCCTTTCATCGGATGGAAGTGTTAAAGCAGAATCCGACGGTGAGCTCAAGCAATTCTTTGTATAGTACTCTCTTGCGTTAAAAAGATTTGCTTGGTCACGGAAGTCGTAACGAATTCTGTACTGTAACTTTTTAACGATAGCATTTGTGAGTGACATGATTTGCTTCTTGTATTTAATTGAGGCAATTATAGAATAAAACTTGTAATTTTCCAGTTGAAAAATGACGGGATGTAGGTCGGCGCCAATAATCCGCTCGCAATTCCAGAATTTCAGACCTATTAAGACTAGGCAAACTGCGGTAGTATAAGTGTCTTTATTTGATTGCGAAGGGCCTCCACATGCGTACCGCACTTTACAACCAACACATCGCGCTGGGCGGCAAAGTCGTGGACTTTCATGGCTGGGATCTACCCTTAAATTACGGCTCGCAAATTGATGAGCATCATGCCGTGCGCAAATCAGTGGGTATATTTGATGTTTCGCATATGACGGTTGTGGATCTTCGCGGCGCGCAAGTTATTCCCTACTTACGAAAAATCTTAGCGAATGATGTGGCGAAGTTAGTCCCCAATCAAGCCATGTATAGTTGCATGTTGAATGAAAGTGGCGGTGTGATTGATGATTTAATTGCGTATAAGATTGATGATCAATATTTTCGACTAGTCGTGAATTCTGCAACACATGATAAAGATTTAGCGTGGCTAGAAAAATGGGCCAAAGAATTTGATGTATCTGTAACGGAAATAGTAGATAAATGCATTATTGCCGTTCAAGGACCGCAAGCGTTAACGTTAGTTTCTGCCATCTTTGAAATTGTAAATACGCTGAAACCATTTCGTTTTGTTGATCAGGATGATTATTTTATTGCACGCACTGGCTATACAGGTGAACAAGGTGTCGAAATTATTGCGCCGATCGCAGAAAGTCAATTATTATGGCAAAAGCTGATTGACGCCGGTGTGCAACCCTGTGGTTTAGGTGCGCGTGATACCTTGCGTTTAGAAGCAGGTTTAAATTTATATGGTAATGATATGGATGAAACCACATCGCCATTAACGTCGAATTTAGGTTGGACCACTGTATTTGATGGCGAAAGAAATTTTATTGGCAAACAAGCGTTAGAAACGGAACGAGCGAATGGTGTTCAATCGGTACTCGTTGGATTAATTTTAAAAGATAAAGGTGTCTTACGCACCGGCCAAAAAGTGGTTTTAGACAATGGGCGTGAAGGCGTGATCACGAGCGGTGGTTTTTCACCGACCCTAGAAAAAGGCATCGCGTTGGCGCGTGTGCCGTTGCCATTAACATCGGCGAGTGTGGACATTCGTGGCACATTGAAATCCGTGCAAATGGTGAAGCCCAATTTTGTTCGCAGCGGCAAGTCAGTGGTCGAAATGATATAGCGGCGATCCCTTTGTGGTTGCCCGTGGTAGATTTATTGAAATAGAGAATAGAGGATTAGAAAATGAGTACAGTTCCAGAAGAATTAAAATTTACACCGAGTCATGAATGGGTTTTGGTTGAAGATGATATTGCCACTGTCGGCATTACTGATTTTGCACAAACCTTATTAGGTGAGCTCGTTTATGTTGAATTACCGGATGTTGGTGATGTCATTGATCAAGGTGAAGATTGTGCTGTAGTTGAATCTGTTAAAGCAGCGTCAGATGTGTACTGTCCTGTTTCTGGTGAAATTCTTGAAGTGAACGAAGCGCTTGCTGATGAACCTGAATTAGTGAATGATGATCCGTATGGCAATGGTTGGTTATTCAAAATTCAAATTGATGATTTAGGTCAATTAGAAGAATTATTAACACCAGAAGAATATCAAAAACAAGTCGCTGAAGAGGCGCATTAACCATTTTAATGTAGGGGCTGCGCCTTGTGCCTGCCCAGCCGATGTGAGAGGACAAATGCCATTTATTCCACATACACAAAATGATGTTGCCGAAATGTTGCAAGCGATTAATATCGCTGAAATTTCACAATTGTTTGATGAAATCCCCAAAAGCATTCCGCATGCTGATTTAAATCATATTCCTGAAGGCATGAATGAATTAACCACTTCGCAACACATGAATGCTGTTGCAAGTCTTCAGCCAAAAACAAAAAATTATATCGGCGCAGGCGCGTACGAACATCATATTCCTGCCGCAGTGTGGGATTTGGTTAGTCGTGGTGAATTCATGACTGCGTATACACCGTATCAAGCCGAAGCAAGCCAAGGCAGTTTGCAATTGATTTATGAGTTTCAATCGATGATCACAGCACTCACCAAAATGGACGTATCGAATGCATCACTTTACGATGGCGCAACTGGATTAGCCGAAGCTGTATTAATGGCGGTGCGTTCACAGAAAAAAGCAAAAAAACGAATTCTAATGCCAGCGACCGTACATCCACATTATCGTGAAACGGTAAAATCTATCGTGCATCAACAGCATATCGAGTTGGTTGAATGCCCATTTGATTTAAAAACAGGACTCATCGATCAAGCTGCATTAGAAAAATGTGGCGAAGAAGGTTTTGATGCGCTCGTTATTCCCTTTCCAAATTTTTTTGGCAATTTAGAATCGATTGATGTTTTAACCGACTGGGCGCATGCACGCGACGCATTTGTGATTGCGGTTGTTAACCCGATGGCATTAGGATTGTTAAAAGCACCAGGTGATTGGGGTCAACTTATTAATAACAGGCAGGGCGCCGATATTGTGTGTGGTGAATTACAACCGTTTGGCATGCCATTAGCATCCGGTGGACCCTACGCGGGGATGATGTGTTGTAAACAAGAGCTCGTGCGACAAATGCCTGGTCGTATTATTGGGCAAACCGTTGATCAAGAGGGGAAGCGCGGATTTGTATTAACATTGCAAGCGCGTGAACAACATATTCGTCGTTCAAAAGCGACCTCGAATATTTGTACGAATCAGGGATTGTTAGTTACTGCTGCAACGATTTATATGAGCTTAATGGGCGCTAAAGGTATTCATGCCACTGCGTTAAAAAGTCATCAAAACTTAAATACTTTGTTGAACTTATTAAAAGAGAAGAACATTCAACCTGTTTTTGATGCTGCTTATTTTCATGAGCGCGTTATACGTATTCCCAATGCTGTTGAAGTTGCAAGACAATGTGCGGAAAAAGGAATTTTAATTGGGTTGTGTTTGGAAGTGTATTATCCGAATCATCCTGAATTAAAAGATTGCGTTTTAGTTTGTGTGACTGAAACGAAAACACAGGAAGATCTGCGAGCCTATTGTGAGGCGATTTAGTAAAATTGCCCCATATTTTATGTAAAATAAACATAAAATAGCCCTGTATTTTACGTGAAAAATTCATAAAATTACCCCATATTATACGTGTGAGGTTGGTGTGAAGTGAGAATTAATGCGTGAATGCACTATTATTGGCGGCATGCCTATGGTTGTGCAATGTTATCTCAATAACTCACCCTCTGTGCTTATAAGATTGAAAGGCTTCTTCATCTCGAGATCTTTTCCCTGGTGTTACTGTTTTTTGAATCAACGAAGTTCGCATTTTCACCATTTCGACGAGGCGATCTTTCATTGATGAATTTTCAAGATTGTCAAAGTTATAGTGATAGGTTGGATGGTGGTAGATGATTGCGCTTAAGATATTACGTCTTGCCGTATTAGCGCTAGAGCCATCTAGGGATTCTGTTAAGATTTCAATTATTCTAGGCAAATTGTTTATATCTATGTGAGGAATAAAGGGCAAAATCGCTTTTTGAGCTTTAGTGAGTGTATCATCATGCATGGGGCATTTCAGCGAGATAAGTGCAGCTTCAAAAGCCTGGTCACGTTGAGTTTTTGTCAATCTGTTACAGAGTTTGAAAGCAGCCTCTATGGCTGCAAAACGTCGATGATCATCAGGATTGTGTAATAGAGTGAATATGGCCTGGGTGGCATCATTTCGCTCTGCTTCGTTAAGGTCGTTCCAAAGTGTGTCAGCTGCTTCGAAGGCCGCAATTGCAGATTCATAATTATTATTACTGCGGTCCAGTAGGCTCAGTATTGTTTTAACTACCCCAGCTTGAACAGCTTTTTTACGTTTATCTTGTGACATATGAGGCCAAAATAGGGCGATAGTTTGTGCGGCATCTGCATGTGTCGAATCCTGGTCATCGCCGTCTGCTTGCTTTAGTAGAGCTGATGCAAGTTGAAAGGCTATGAATGAGGTGGTGTATGGTTCTCCATGTTGTTCCAAAGATGGCCAAAGCGTGGCGATGGCTTTTGCGGCCTTGCAGCGCGCCAAACGATGCCGCTTCAGGGGTTCCTTCAGTAGAGTACATAAGGTCTTACGCGCATCATTGCGTTGCTCTTGCCCAAGATGGCCCCAGAAGGCGATGATAGTTTCGGTGACTTTGGCGCGTATTTCATTGGCAGGATGGCTGTGCAAAACTAATATTTCGCCGAAAATCTCATTAGCTTTCTCATGAAAATAGGGGTGAAATAGATTAATAGTGTCTATGATCTGACACAGATGGTGTTGTTTAGCGCCATTTTTCAGCAAGCGCATTAAGACTTCAAAGACAGCGTCTTGTGCAGTTGTGTCAAACCGATACCGGAATGTAACAACCATCTCTTGTATGATGCGTTGAGTTGAAGGGTTAGATGCAAAAGAAATGATGAGCCACTCTATTAACTCTGCGATGCTTTGAACTTGAAACTCAGCCATAAGCATACAATATAAACGAACAGTATCTGGTTCTGAAAACCAATCCGCGACCGTATATAGCTTGTCAAATACTGGGTTGGTTTTTTCAAATAAGCTTTGCGTGAGTGCTTTTGCTGTCTTTTTTTCAAGTTGATGAACAACCGAGGCAAGAGCATTCACCGCAGAGTCAAGTAATTCTCCTGCTTCCGGTGAAATACAATAATCGCTATTTATGTCTTCATATACTGCTTCCAGGCTAGCATTTAACTTACTTTCAAATTCACTAATTTTTGCTGTGACATCTTCGCTAGAATAAAGGTAGGGGCTTTTAGTGAGAAATTTCAGTATAAGATCTCGATACTCATAGTCTGCCTTTGGATTGACTAATTGCGCTCGAAACACAAGCCGCATTACTGGGTCTTCATCAACAATTTCATTAGAAAATCCATCGCGGATACTTTTGTACAGTAACCATGTGTAATCTGGTATGGTTGCAGTGTGAATGAAATCGCCAGCAATATCAGGTTGAGGGTTGCCAAAAAGCACGGCATGATGTGGTCGCCTTTCCTCGTTCGATCCACGATTATTACGCCACTCTTGTAAGCTAAGCTTTAACATTTTTACAACCACAGATTATCAAAAAAATGAGATTATAGTGTAAAAGTTTGTCAATTTCATGGCGATCGCTCTCGAAATTAAAAAATCGACGATTGGAATCTGCCTTAATAAATCTAGAATCAGCATTTCGAGGTAGGTTCTTTTTATGGGCATATTTTTCTCGCATTATCATAATATTACGACATAAATTGTCACAATAGTGGTGTTGCGGATCATATTTGTCACAATATAAAGTATTGTGACATATTATCAATGCGCCTTTTGACCTTTTGATGTCTTTTACGCATTTGACACGTGGTCAATCTTTAGTTAATATACCCGTAAATATTAAACTTTATATTTATAATTTACGGGTATGAATAGAAACTTATTTTATAAAATCAACGAGTTACTCAATTACTTCCCAGCCGTTGCTATTTTAGGCGCCAGGCAGGTGGGTAAAACCACGCTCGCAAAGCAGCTTAGACCCGGTTGGCAATATTACGATTGTGAAAAGCCTTCCATTTTTCAGCGTATACAACATGATCCTGAATTATTCTTTGAGCAAAATCAGCAAGAAATAATTTTGGATGAAGCGCAAGAATTGCCGATGTTATTTAATGTGCTGCGAGGCGTTATCGATGAAAATCGAAGCAAGAAAGGTCGGTTTATTTTAACTGGATCCAGTAGTCCAGAATTATTAAATAATATATCTGAATCTCTTGCGGGTCGAGTTGCAATTGTTGAATTGGGAACGCTAAAAGCGAATGAATTATTTCAAACACCTTTAAGTGAATTTTATAATTTATTTTCAGAAACTTTGAGTAAAGAGCGCATCACTCATTTTATTAACAAAAATAAACAAGCATTGTTGACAAAAAATCAAATACAGCATTCTTGGCTTTATGGTGGATACCCAGAACCTGTATTAGCTGATAATAAAGACTATTATAATGCTTGGATGGAAAACTATTATCAAACTTATATTAATCGCGATATTGCAAAACTTTTCCCAAGACTCAATAAAATTGTTTATCAACGTTTTATTAGCATGCTCAGTCATCTGTCGGGAACTATTGTCAACAAAGCTGCGCTTGCAAGAAATTTAGAAATTAGTCAGCCATCAGTGAATCAATATATTCATATTGCGGATAAAACGTATCTCTGGCGTCAATTACAGAGTTTTGAACGAAACATGACAAAATCCATTGTAAAAATGCCAAAAGGATTAATGAGAGACAGTGGGTTGCGAAATTATTTGCAACAAATTCATTCACTCGAAAATCTCTTTAATCATCCCTCGGTTGGATTTTCATTTGAATCTTTTGTGGTTGAGGAAATCATCCGAGGTGTGGAGTCAAAAAATATTGCGCATTGGGAGAGTTATTATTATCGAACCAAAGATGGCGCTGAAATCGATTTGATTTTGGAAGGCAGTTTTGGTCAGTTGCCTATAGAAATAAAATATGGCGTCAACACTCCAATAAAACAATTACGCGTGCTTGAGCAATATGTAGAAGAACATAAATTGCCTTTCGGAATAGTCGTTAATCAAGGAGATCAAGTGACTTGGTTGACTAAAAATATTTTACAGATTCCGATGGTATGGTTGTAATTATTGAAGACTCAAGAATTGTGTGCGCTTGATGTTACACAAATATGTCAAAGCGAAGGCGCTGTATTTATTTCAATCACTTGCCTGATAATTGCGAAAAAGCAAGACATGATATAGTCGATTTCTTCATTCGGTCTGCAACTATTGCGCCATTCTTGTAAGCGCTAAAATAATGCTGATTTACTTTTCTTCTTTGTTGTACAATCTTATTAAATGTATGCTTGGATTAACGGAATGAATATTGAACCTTTGATTTATGAGTATTCGGTTGCAGGACGCAATGCACATGCGCAATGTCCTGTTTTAGAGAATGAGCAGTGTAATATTCCCAAAGAATATTTACGTGAAATTCCTCCTTTTTGGCCAGAAGTTTCTGAGTTGGAAGTGGTGCGACATTTTACCAATTTATCCAAACGCAATTTTTCAATTGATTCGCATTTTTATCCACTCGGTTCATGCACGATGAAATACAATCCGCGCGGTGTGCATAAGTTTGCGATGTTGCCAGAATTTTTACGATCCCATCCGCTCGCGTCTGAAACTACAACGCAAGGGTTTTTGAAATGCATGTTTGAATTACAAAACATGTTGGCCGATATTACTGGAATGAGCGGTGTGTCATTATCGCCGATGGCCGGTGCGCAAGGCGAATTTGCCGGTGTTGCGATGATCGCCGCTTATCATCGCGCGCGAAACGATCATGCGCGTATAGAAATGCTTGTACCCGATGCAGCGCACGGAACGAATCCTGCAACTGCGGTGCAATGTGGTTTAATCGTAAAAGAAATTCCAACCAACGCAGAAGGCGATGTTGATTTAGACGCATTAAAAAAAGCAATCGGTCCACAAACGGCGGGGATTATGTTGACGAATCCATCGACACTGGGCGTGTTTGAGCGACAAATTCCTGCGATTGCAAAAATGATTCACGATGCAGGCGGTTTGCTTTATTACGATGGCGCGAACTTGAATGCAATTTTAGGCAAAGTACGGCCGGGTGATATGGGGTTTGATGTCATGCATATGAATCTTCATAAAACATTTGCCACGCCGCACGGTGGCGGTGGTCCGGGAGCAGGTCCTGTTGCATGTAATGACTTGTTAAAACCATTCTTACCGGTTCCTTTTGTTATTGAAAAAAATAAGCATTATTTTTTAGCGAGTCAAAAAGAGGCGCCACAAAGCATTGGCCGTTTATCGGCGTTGATGGGTAATGCGGGCATTTTATTGCGTGCGTATATTTATATTCGCATGTTAGGAAAAAAAGGACTCGTGCGCGTTGCCGATCACGCGACGTTGAATGCAAATTATTTGATGAAGCGATTGCAGGCGGCAGGATTTGAATTGGCATATCCAAAGCGTCGAGCGACACATGAATTTATTATTACCTTAAAACACGAATTAAAAAATTGGGGTGTGGGTGCGCTTGATTTTGCAAAGCGTTTGCTAGATTATGGTTTTCATGCACCAACGATGTATTTTCCGTTGCTGGTGCCAGAATGTTTATTGATTGAACCAACAGAAACAGAAAGCAAGCAAACGTTGGATAAATTTATCGAAGCGATGATTGCGATTCGGCACGAAGCAGAAACGCAACCGGAGTTGCTGAAAACGGCACCACATACTTTGCCGGTAAAGCGTTTAGATGATGTGCGTGCAGCGAAAGAGTTAAATTTACGGTATGACTTATAATTTAAGAAAGGGTGCCTTATGAGAAAAAAAATATTAGCCACGATGCTGCTGATATTATCCTGCGATACAGTCTTAGCTGCTTCACCTTATTATGTATTTGCTTCTTATATGAGTATAAAAAATACGTCTTCGCAAGATGTGACGTGTACGTGTAATGGTGGATACGGCCAGAATGTAACCCGGACTTTGCTTGCAAATAGTCCTACTGTATCATTTTCTTTTCCGACGATTACGGGTTCAAGTATTGGCTTCTGTGGGAATATAGAGGGTTCCGTTCTAGTGATAAATTGTAATTGTTCTCCCGGTGCTGTTCTTGATGCTTCAAACTTGATTACATTTTCTATTGCCGGCGCGTGCGGTGGATCGACATCAACATCGACTCCCTGTCAGAATAATTCGACAGCAACGCTCAATACTTCTGAAAATCCTACGCAGGCTGCCTATACTTGTTCGCCGAGCACGACGTGTAAAATAGACGATGGAACAGAGACTAATTGGTTTTGTGGAGGCCAGCACGATTATAAAAAATGTACGGCGCACGGTGATCTAGTGATTCAGGATCTCAAAACAATGCATTATACATTAGAGTGGAAAGATGTGATTATGAACCTTGTTAAAGGGCAAACAATGGTGAATAAATTAGCAAAAGATTTGCTCGCGAATGCAGGGGCATTGCCAAGCCCGATAACGCTAGAGTCAGCTTCTTATAAAAATAATACGTTGGAAATTGTGGCTGCCTCCAAAGTTGGGTATACGAGCCCTTTTCCTGCAAATGCAACAGCGGCACAATGTGACGCTGTTGTTGATGTCGGCTAAGTATTATTCAATACAGCATTTTTTGAATTTTTTACCACTTCCACATGGGCAAGGATCATTTCGGCCAATTTTAATTTCTGCGCGATACGGTTCGTGATGGTGGTTGTGACCACAATGTTCATCATGCACGTGATGATCATGATCATGATGGTCGTGATCGTCATGCTGATGATCATTGTATTCTTCATCGTCATGATCATGCGAGCTGCATTGATGTTCATGACCCGCATAAAACCATTGCTCGCCTTGTTTTACAAATTTGCTGTTTTCATGAATGCGTTGTTCTTGTTCGTCATACATAAAATACGCCGCAAATTCAACATTTCCATGATCTGCATCTAACGTTGAGGTATTAAGCACTTCTAATCTTACCCAAGAATCCACTTCATCTGCAAAATCTTGCATGTCTTCACGATCGGTTTCTTGTTGTAATTCGGGCGTCATGCTTGAAAATAAATAGTCGACATTTTTAACCGTGAACGCGGTGTAACGTGATCGCATTAACGCTTCAGGAGTGTTCGCGGTCTTTTTGCCCGTTAAAAGAGGCTCGCAACAATCAGCGTAATTTTTTTGACTGCCGCAGGGGCAGCTTGATAATAATATGTCAGACATTTTTGATTCCTTTTTTAGAGAACAGGTTTTGCTAATTCCACCATAATCGTATGAAGTAAGCGTATGGCCTCGCCACCGGTCACTAATCGATGATCGACAGTAATCGAAATTGGCAGAATACGTCGAACTGCCGGTGCGCCATTATGTGCGACAACTTTTTCACGCGCACTGCCAATGCCAACAATTGCAACCATCGGCGGCACAATAATCGGATTGGCATAACGTCCTGCAATCGTGCCGAAATTAGAAAGCATGATGGTCGCATTTTTTAAATCTTGCGCAGGCAGTGCTTTGTCGCGGGCTTGTTGTTTAAAACGATTGATGGTTTCGCGTAATGCTTCATTCGATTGATTAGCCACATCTTTTAAGACAGGCACAAATAATCCATGCTCGGTATCCACTGCGATACCAATATTAATATTTTTATGAAGTTGATACACCATTTGTTGGCCATCAAAATACGCATTGGTAATCGGAACCGCTTCGCAACCTGCTTGTACCGCGCGTAATAATCTGACGGTGGTATCTTGTTTGCCAACCCAATCATGAATATCTGCGTCATCTGAAATTGATACGGGTACAATATGTTGATGCGATTGCGTCATGCTCATCACCATGGCGCGACGTGTGGGAGTGAGGGATTCAACGGTGTCAGTGAATTGTACGTTCAATGCTGGAATCGTATTTTGTTGAAAAAGATTTGCTGTTTTTTTCACATCTTCCGCAGTGATGATGGTGCCAGAATATTTAACATCCGCAAGATCAACGCCAAGTTGTTGCGCGAGCATACGCACCGCAGGTGTTGCTTTATGCGCGGCGCTTTGTGCTTTTACACTTATGCCGGCAGCACTTTCTTGTAATATTTTATCGGAAGTTTCGATATTGCCAACAACGGTGCCGGCATCTTCTTCACCTTCAACACCAATTAAAGGATCTCCGGTTTTAATTGTATCGTCAGCTTTGCCGAACAGTTTTTCAATTTTTCCTGCAAAAGGCGAGGGCACGTCAACAAGTGCTTTAGCTGTTTCCATCGCAACGATGGTTTGATCGATTTGTACTTCATCGCCGACTTGCACATACCATTCGCGAATAATTGCTTCTGGCAAGCCTTCACCAAGATCCGGTAAACGAAAAGTTTTCATGCGAACTCCATGAGCTGTTGTGCAGTGGAAATAATTTTCGCGCTGCTGGGTAAATAATATTTTTCCATTTTATAGTAAGGCATCACGGTGTCATAACCGGTGACGCGTTTAATCGGCGCACGTAAAAAGAAAATGCCATGTTCTGCAACCGTTGCAGCGATTTCTGCGCCGACACCGCAATGACGCGCCGCTTCATGAATAATCAAACAGCGCCCTGTTTTTTCGACGGATTGTAAAATGGTTTCAAAGTCGATTGGCTTTAAAGTCGCGACATCAATAATTTCGCAGCTCACGCCTTGTTGTTCTAAAGCTTCTGCGGCTTCCAATGTTTCTTTAATCATCGCGCCCCAAGTGATTAGCGTGATATCACTGCCTTCACGTAATACAAAACATTTATCGAGTGGCAACGCTATTCCATCATCCGGCACTTCTTGTTTCACCCAGCGATAAATACGTTTTGGTTCTAAAAAAAGTACTGGATCTGGATTACGGATGGCTGCTAACAACAATCCATATGCGCGTGCAGGTGATGAAGGAATCACAACGCGTAAACCGGGAATATGCGCGAATAACGTTTCAGTACTTTCAGAATGATGTTCAGGCGCGTGAATTCCACCGCCATATGGTGCGCGAAAAACCGCAGGACAAGAAAGTCGACCGCGGGTACGATTTCGTAAACGTGATGCTTGATTTAAAATATGGTCAACTGCGGGATAAATAAATCCCATGAATTGAAATTCTGCGATAGGTTTCAAACCTTGCGCGGCCATACCAATTGCCATGCCGGCGATCATGGATTCTGCAAGCGGCGTATCTAAAACACGTTTTGGCCCAAATTTTTCTAATAATCCAACGGTGGTGCGAAACACGCCGCCATTTTTTGCGACGTCTTCGCCAAACACAACGACATTTTCATCGTGTGTCATTTCATACATCAACGCTTGGTTAACCGCTTCTACTAAAGTAATATTAGCCATGTTCATTCACCAATTCATTGCGTTGAAATTGAAATTGTTGCGGTAATTTTTCATATAAATAATCAAACATATCGGTAATTTCTGCTTTGGGTCGTTGTAAAAATTTGGTGACGATTTCATCGAGTGTTTTTGCGTGTTGGGCCATCATTGTTTTTTCTTTTTCATCTGACCACACATTGTTTTTTTCTAAATAAACACGTAGTCGTTTTAATGGCTCGAATTCAAATGCCGCTTGATATTCATCTTGCGGAATATAGCGTCGCGCATCATCGGCGGTGGTGTGATCACAAATGCGATACGTTAACGCTTCAATTAAAGTCGGGCCTTTGCCACTGCGTGCTTTTTCAAGCGCGTGTTGCATCGCATGATGCACCGCGATGACATCATTTCCATCCACTTGTACGCTATCAATGCCTGCGCCAATTGCTTTTTGGGCGATGGTCTTGCACGCGGTTTGTTCGCTGATCGGTGTTGAAATCGCCCATTGATTATTATTCACCACAAATACAACCGGTAATTTCCATGCGCCGGCAAGATTGATCGCTTCGTAAAAATCACCTTGCGATGTGCCGCCTTCGCCGATGGTGGTGACTGCTGCACGTTTTTCATTGCGATATTGAAACGCAAACGCCGCGCCCGTTGCATGTAAACATTGATCGGCGATCGGTACACAAATCGGAAAATCTTCAGAGGCTGGATTTTCAACATTTGCACTGCCGCGTTCATCTCCACCCCAGTAGCTTAAAATATCGGACATAGGGGTGCCGCGTAATAAAAAAGTCGCATGATCACGGTAATAAGGGAAAAAGACATCAGTGGCTTGCATCGCAAGACCAACACCTGCGCCAATCGCTTCTTGACCATGACAAGACGGGTACGTACCCAATTGACCAGTGCGCTGTAAATTGATTGCTTTGGTGTCAAATAAGCGTGTTAACACCATCGCTTCATAAAGTTTAATCAGTGTTTCATGGTTCATGGTCTCAGGCAACGCTTGTGTCAGTTCGCCTTGGGGGCCTAAAAACTGTAAATGTTGGATCGAAAATCCAGCGGTAGTCGTTAAACGCGGTTTGGTCATGACGGTTAATTTTGCCTTGCAAGTCATTTTTAGTTGGGCTAGTTTAGCCGAAGGAACGGGGGTCCACAATATGAATCAAGAACAAAGAAAAATCGTCGCCTTGTCTGCTATGGGTGGCATGTTGGAATTTTATGACTTCACCGTTTATGGTTTGTTCGCTGTGTATTTTGCTGCGCAATTTTTTCCAGGAAGTGATCGTTTTGCTGCAATTATGGCAACGTATGCAGTGTTTCTTGTCGGTTATATTGTTCGCCCGGTAGGCGGAATTATTTTTAGTCATATCGGTGATGAAATCGGTCGAAAAACCGTTCTGATTATTACGATGATATTAATGGGGGTAGCATCGTTAGGTATTGGATGTTTGCCAACGTACGAAACGATTGGATTATGGGCACCGATACTCATGGTGTTTTTGCGACTGTTGCAAGGATTGGCGGTGGGTGGAGAATTACCCAGTACCATTGTTTATGTAATGGAATCTATTCCGAATCAACGCGGACTCGCGATTGGCATTACATTTGCAGGTGTATTATCAGGGCTCATCCCAGGGATGCTAATTAACATTTTAATGACGCATTTTTTATCGACCGAACAGATCAGTGCGTTTGGTTGGCGTATCCCCTTTATATTGGGGAGTATTTTATGTTTTCTCGCGTATCAAATTCGACAAAAATTACATGAAACAAAAGCATTTGTGGCGTTGAAAAAGCATAACAAATTTCCATTGCTCGAATTGTTTCAACATCATTTTGGAAAATTACTGATTGGTATTGGTTTAATCAGTATTCTGGCGACGTCTATCATGTTGGTACTTATTTTTATGCCGACATATTTAGTAAAAATATTGAATTTCTCTTCAGAAAAAGCCAGTGCGAATATTTTCTTTGTGACGGTGTTAAGTATTATTTCTGTTTATATTACGGCTAAATTGACGAATTATTTTTCATCCGTGCGGTTAATGAAATACTCTTTAGTAGGCGTCGTGATCGGCGCGGCCATTTTTTATTTCATGCTTTATATGAGTCATAATTTTCTATGGGCGATTGTTATATTTGTCTTATTTCAAGGCGCGCTCGTTACATTGCCTTTGGCTTTATTGGGCACGCTTTTTCCTGTCGAAATTCGTTTAACAGGTGTTGCTTTGTCGTATAATTTGGCGTTTGTTTTGTTTGGCGGATTGACGCCTATTGTCGTCACAGCACTCATTCAGCATACACAAATGCCGTATATGATGCCGTTTATTTGGCTGTTAGCTGTTTCTGTTGTGGCTTTAATTGCGTGTTATGCGTCGAAATTATTGGATAAGTTATAGGTGTAAACAACACAACTCTAGCTGTATTAAATAAAATCAGATAAAATGCTGCATTCATAAATGCTAATAGGGTTAAAAATGTCACACGAAATATTTCCTGAAATCGCACCTTATGCTACTCGTACTATCGAAGTGGGAGAGGAGTTGACCGGTATATACCATGGGCAACGTCACACATTGTCTATCGAAGAATACGGCAATTCTGAAGGGCTTCCAGTCATTGTTGTGCATGGCGGGCCAGGTGCTGGATGTTCTCCTGATTATGCAAGATTTTTTGATCCTGATAAATATAGAATTATATTGTACGACCAACGAGGTGCTGGCAAATCAGTTCCTAAAGCTTGTATGCAAGAGAATACGACACATCATTTGATTGAAGATTTAGAGGCTATTCGAATAGCGTTAGATTTGGATAAACCTTTGTTGTTTGGTGGCTCGTGGGGATCAACGTTACCCTTATTATATGCTCAGAAATATCCCAAAAATGTCAGCGGGTTAGTACTTAGAGGTATCTGGTTAGCTGATGAAGCTGGATTGAGTGGCTTTGTGCGTGAAGATTGTCCTGCCGCACAAAATAATCCAGAAGAATGGAAGCGTTTGAAAAGTGCTGTTAATTTAGATCCAGAACAACCAACAACTTTTAGTGCCATAGTTGATGCTTATCATGAGCGTGTTATGTCTGATGATGAATCAGTTTGGAAACCTGCGGCAGCGGCATTTAGTCGCTGGGAAGCGGTGAATTCCTACACGGATCCTGTGAAAAGAGCAGAAGAAATTGAATGGAGCAAAACAATGGATGGTTTGACCATGGCACGCACAGAAATTTATTATATGAAATATCGTTGCTGGTTGAGAAATGATACGCAAATACTTGATGATGCAGACAAGCTCGCTTCAATTCCTATTCGAATTGTGCATGGTAAACAAGATGATGTTTGTCAACCTAGCCAAGCAGCAGCTTTAGTAAAACGCCTTGAAGAAGTAAAAGCCCCTATAGGGGGATTTTTAGCTATGCGTTGGACTGAAGCGGGTCATTCAGCATTTGATGGAGAAAACCCTAGTGTGTTAGTTGAGTTTACAGAAGCCTATTGGGCAGAAAAAATGCAAAAAAATACCGAAGAATCAGTAGGATATTTAACCGGAGTGAGTCAGCGGCTTTTAAATACTGCTTCAGCAGCTTCAGCAGATAGGGCGCATGTAGCTAGTCCCTAAAACAAGATGAAGATAGAGTGCTTCGAATACTCGCAATGACGACAACACGAGTTTCGGAAGAGCTCTATTGTATAATTTATCGCAAGAAACTTCCTGTTTTAGGAAGTTTCCTGCCGTGACATTGGGTATATAAACTTAAAGTAATGTATTTATTTTTGACGTGCTTGTTCCAATCGCCGCTTCGCCATTTTAAACGAAACTTCTGTGGTTGAAATGCCGTCAGATTGTGCTTCTTCAAAAATGCGTAATAAGCGCGGATAAATCGCATCAATTTTCTGCAAAATTTCTTCTTCAGATTTGTGGCCGTATGCGAGTGCCGCATAAATAACACCGCCGGCGTTAATTACATAATCGGGTGCGTAGAGAATATTTTTTTGTTCGAGTAATTGAATAAAGCGCGTGTGGGCCAGTTGATTATTCGCCGCACCTGCCACAATCGATGTGTTTAAACGTTCAATGGTGTGTTTATTGATCGTACCGCCAATCGCAGACGGTGAAAAAATATCGCAAGGTACATCGTAAATAGCTTCGGGGGCAACAATGGTCGCGCCAAATTCTTCTTGATAACGTGGCAGTGACGCAGTATTGATATCGCAAAGGGTGATTTTCGCTTTCGCTTTGTGAAGGTGTTTGCATACTTCATAAGAAACCTTGCCCGCGCCTTGAAAAACGACATGAACACCTTCTAAGGTATCGCGTTGTAACTTAAATTTAGCGGCGGCTTCTAATCCTCGAAATAACCCAAGGCCTGTATAAGCGGCGAGATCCGCTTGCAGCGCTTTGGTGGTGCCAATAACGTAGGGAGTAGATTCAGCGATATAATCCATGTCTTCTGCGGTAGTGCCGACATCCATTGATGTAATATATTCACCTTGAAGCTTGTTCACAAAATTGCCAAAGGCATTCATTAGTTTTTGTCTATCGAAGGCATGTTTGGGATAAAGAATAACGGCTTTTGCGCCACCGTGCGGCAGTTCGCTGATGGCGGATTTCAATGTCATCATATAAGCGAGTCGTAAGACATCTTTGTAAGCATGGCTGAATGAGGTGTAAGGGTAAAAACGACATCCACCAATAGCGGGGCCTAAATCGGTATTATGTACCGCCACAATGGAACGTAAATTATTCGCTGTGTCGATTTTAGTGTGGATATCTCCAAACCCGAGCATATTGGCATAACGCATTAATGTATCAATGCGAGGTGGTTTACGAGTTAATCTTGACATACTATCCTTCTAAACAAATTTCTAAACCGTAATAAATGCGGTCGAGCGATGTTACTTTTTGGCAAGCAAGTATGAGTCCTGGCATATAAACTTCACGATTTAGCACGTTGTGCACAATACTGAGTGTTTCTGCTTCGGCGCCAAAGAGAACTTCTTGTTTCGCCACGAGGCCGGGAAGTCTAACGGAATGAATGGGTGTCTTGCAAGATGAAGGCATTCGAACCTGATCAATTCTTGCTGCGGTTGCGAGTGCTGTGCCTGATGGTGCGTCTAATTTTTTCTCATGATGTGCTTCGATAATTTCCGCCTTGTTAAAATATCGCGCAATTTGTTCTGCGCAACGTATTTGCAACACCGCGCCGATAGAGAAATTTGGAATAATGAGCCCGCCTAATTTTTTTTCTTTGGATTGCTGCATTAATGCATCGATTTGTTCTTTTTTCAACCCAGAAGTGCCAATAATAAAATGCGCTTGATGACGCATTAAAGTTTGTGCGTTCGTCCACACACATTCGGCGTTCGTGAGATCGATCACAATGTTAGGTTGGTGCGTCTTAATCGCCTGATCTAAATTGTCATTTCGACCAGTTTTCGCAATGAGCGTAAATTCGGGATCCTTTTCCAGCGTGTCACACGCAAGTTGGCCCATTCGACCGAAGGCGCCGTTGATGAGAATAGTTTTGGGCATGGTGGTTAGAGGGTCTCTATTGTGATTGTTCATCTGCTTAATATAACGAGTTATAGCCGATATGACAAAAGTAAACTGCGCGCGTATTTCATATTTGTAATTCTACAATGATAGCCTATACTTTATTAAATATTTTAATAAGCAGGAAACTTGTATGACAAAATATTTAGACGAAGATGCAGCGCCAGCAATACCAGACTCAGTAATGCGTGCTGAAGCGTTTGCTAAGATGCGCTTGATTGAGTTACTGCGTCAAGGTCAAGAGCCATTACCGATCTTTGATCGAATAGCCACAATAATTGCTTTGACAGCAATTTTAAGTTCTGCGGTCAAATTAAGAGCAATCTTAAGTTCTGCGGTCAAATTAGTTGCTGATGAACAAGGCGGTGAAAAGACTTATCATCGTTTATTAAATCATCATCAATTACTCCATGGTGGCTTATCTGCACAGAAAATAGGAAATTCTGGAATGTATGCTCAGCGAAGTAAAGCAGCGCAAGAACAGGCATTACATGATAAAAAACTGGGTTTAGTTGTTATTCCAGC
Source organism: Pseudomonadota bacterium (assembly GCA_040389005.1). Lineage (GTDB taxonomy): Bacteria > Pseudomonadota > Gammaproteobacteria > JAGOUN01 > JAGOUN01 > JAGOUN01. The sequence continues at coordinate 74,027 of JAZKAS010000022.1, read as the reverse complement.
AAAAAAATAAATTCGTCTAGATAAGCATTAAAGTGCTTTTTATGACCAAAAATACCTTCTATGCGAGAGATATTGTTCCCTCAGAAATTCTGCTACAATCGCACGCTAAGAATTACTAGGCATGAACAATGTTTCGTCATGATTTAAATCGAGATTACCAATCTTTATTTCGCTTTCTTTTATTTGGCTTTGACATTGCATTAGTCGTTTTGTCGGGCATATTGGCGCATTACCTGCGATTTTCCAATGTAACGCTGGATGTTTTGTATTGGCAAGTGCTGGGTTTTGCGGTCGTTATCTCCTTGATTGTTTTTCGTTGGCTGGGGTTGTATGAACCGTTGCGCGAAAGACGTTTACTCGCTTATATTTTTCAAGGCACATTGGCGATTCTGATTGTGTTTGGTGCTTTAAGCGTTTTCACGGTCATGACAAAAATCAGTATTCACTATTCACGTATTTGGTTGGGAGAATGGTTTTTACTTTTATGGGCAGGGTTTATTTTATCGCGTTTGCTGGCGTATGGTTCACTGGCTTATTTGCGCTTTAAAGGTTTAAATTTAAAACGTATTGCCGTAATCGGCACGAATCAACGTGCGCGAGATTTAGTGGGGTCATTGCGTCATTCTTTGTGGACGGGGATTAAGCCGGTATTATTTTTTTCAGAACAAAGTGTATCTGAGAAAATATTATTGAATATTCCTGTTCGATCGCTTTCCTTATCCCGCTTATTTAAAATGGTTAAACGAGCCAATATTGATGAAGTATGGATTGTGTTGCCTCTTAAAGAAGAAGAGCTTATTCAACAAATTTCTGAATGTTTGATTAATGTTTCTATCACCGTGCGCTATGTTCCGGACTTTATGGGGCTTTCTTTTCGACGCCATACGATGACAGAAATCTCAGGTTACCCGTTAATCAATCTTTATTCTACACCGATGGAAGGTGAGCGACGCTGGATGAAGGCCATCGAAGATCGTGGCCTTGCATTATTATTTCTCATCATGGCATCACCGGTGATGTTATT
>JAZKAS010000022.1:41440-72993 GCA_040389005.1 Pseudomonadota bacterium | reverse complement strand
AAAGGTCCGATTTTTTTCAAGCAAGAACGTCATGGCTGGAATGGTAAAAAATTTATGGTTTATAAATTTAGATCCATGTTCATGCATCAAGAAGCATTTGGTCAAGTCTCGCAAGCAACGAAGCACGATAATCGAATTACAAAATTAGGTCGAATTTTGCGACGCACAAGTTTAGATGAATTGCCGCAGCTTATTAACGTATTAGAAGGCAATATGTCGATTGTCGGTCCGCGACCGCACGCGGTGGCGCATAATGAATATTATAAAGATTTAGTGTGTTCTTATATGCAACGTTTTAGGATGAAACCAGGTATTACCGGATGGGCGCAGGTGAATGGTTATCGAGGTGAAACCGATACGCTTGAAAAAATGCAACATCGCGTTGAATACGATTTATATTATATTGAAAATTGGACATTATTATTTGATCTTCGAATTATAGTGTTAACTTTTTGGCGCGGATTTTTTCATAAAAACGCGTATTAATTTTTACAGAAGGAAAAAAAATGCAGGAACTTTTTTTAACGTCTAGGCAACGTTGTGATATTGAATGTTTATTAAATGATGCGTTTGCGCCATTAACAGATTTTAATGATCAAAGAACATATGAAAGTATTTTAAGCGATCGTCGTTTACCGAGTGGTGAAGTGTGGCCAATGCCGATTACACTTGATGTTAGCGCAGAAAAAGCAAAATCTTTACAAGTCGGCGAGAAAATTGCTTTGTATGATCAAGAAGGTTTGTATTTAGCAAATATGACCCTCACGGATATTTGGCAGCCCAATAAACAGGCTGAAGCAATGGCGGTTTATCAAACTACAGATGATACGCATCCGGGTGTTAATTATTTGTTGAATACAGCCGGTGAATATTATGTGGGCGGGATATTAGAAAAAGTAGCGTCACCCAATCATTATGATTTTACACATTTGCGTTTAACACCAGAGCAGTTGCGGCAAAAATTTAAAGAAAAAGGTTTTAAAAAAGTCGTTGCATTTCAAACGCGTAATCCGATGCATCGTGCGCATCAAGAACTCACTTTGCGTGCGGCGAAAGAACATGATGCGCATTTGTTGATTCATCCTGTTGTTGGTATGACAAAACCAGGGGATGTGGATCATTACACGCGTGTGCGTTGTTATCAAAGTATTGTCGAATCTTATCCTGATGGCTCGGCGACATTAAGTTTATTGCCGATCGCGATGCGTATGGCGGGTCCCGTTGAAGCATTATGGCATGCACTAATTCGTAAAAATTATGGGTGTACGCATTTTATTGTCGGGCGTGATCATGCGGGTCCGGGTAAAGATAAAAATGGCCAAGATTTTTATGGGCCATACGATGCGCAAGAACTCGTCAAACAATATCAAGATGAAATTGGTATTCAAATGGTGCCATTTTATGAATTGGTGTATGTGCAAGAGCGTGATGCATACATGCAAGAAGATGAAGTAAAAGCGGGCGAAACGGTTTTGAAGATTTCCGGCACCGAATTTCGTCGTATGTTAAAAACTGGCGAAGAAGTACCTGCGTGGTTTTCATATCCTGGCGTGATTCAAGAATTACGTAAAACATTTCCTGCGCGTGAAAAACAAGGCTTCACGATATTTTTTACCGGTTTATCTGGCGCTGGAAAATCGACTATTGCAAATGCGCTATTAATTAAATTGATGGAATTAACAGATCGCTCCGTGACTTTATTAGATGGCGATCACGTGCGAAAAAATTTATCGAGCGAATTAGGTTTTTCAAAAGAACATCGCGATCTCAATATTTTACGTATTGGCTATGTCGCTAGTGAAATTACCAAGCACGGCGGCATTGCGATTTGTGCACCGATCGCGCCTTATCGTATAACGCGTCGTAAAGTGCGTGAAATGGTTTCTGAAGTCGGCGCGTTTATTGAGGTCTATATTTCAACGCCTTTGAGTGTGTGCGAACATCGTGATCGAAAAGGGTTATATAAAAAAGCACGTGCGGGAATTCTCAAAGAGTTCACAGGTATTAGTGATCCATATGAAATTCCTGAAAATGCTGAAATTGTCATTAATACCGCGGAGCATTCGATTGAGCAAGAAGTAATGATGATTGTGAATAAATTGCAAGCATTGGGATATCTGAAATAATATGCAGCTTACACAAGCTCTTTTAAATTCTGTTGTTGATATCGCTTATCAAGCTGGCGAAAAAATTTTATTAATTTATAAAAACACAAATGTGGATATCATCAATAAAAACGACGGTTCGCCGTTAACGCAAGCCGATTTATTGGCGCATCAAACCATTGTTGCAGGTTTGAAAAAATTAACGCCGGATATTCCTGTGTTATCTGAAGAGTCAGCTGCGGAAGAAATTCAACAACGTCGTGAATGGCCAGTATTATGGCTCGTTGATCCGCTGGATGGAACGAAGGAATTTATTCATCGCACGGATGAGTTTACGGTGAATATTGCGTTGATTGTGAATCATCAGCCGGTGTTGGGGGTGGTGTATGCGCCGGCATTGGGTGTAATGTATTTTGCGATGGATGGTGTGGGTGCGTATAAACTTTTTAATGGAAAAAAAGAAAAGATTTTTGTGAGTAGTGTGGGCGGAGAAGAAGCGAGTTCCTCTGTCTCGGGCACCCATCCCCCCGTGGGACCCCTGCCCTTCGACAGAGGACTCGCTTCTTCTCCGTTTCGCGGCGTGCGGGTTGTTGCGAGTCGCCGACATGGTGGAGAAGAGTTAGAGAAGTTTTTATTACAAATTCCTGAATATACCTTGGTCAATGCGGGCAGTGCCTTGAAAATTTGTTTAGTGGCAGAAGGTGCGGCGGATCTTTATCCTCGTTTGGGGCCTACTTGTGAATGGGATACTGCGGCAGGCCATGCGATTATGAATAACGCAGGCGGCATTCTATGTGATTCTCAATATCGATCCTTTAAATATAATGCGCGTGATACTTTGTTAAATGGCTCGTTTGTAGTGAGCCATCGAGAGGCGCGGCGTTTTGTGTTTTGCTAAGAGGTTGTGTAGTGACGTAAATATCATTAGAATCGATCTCCTTTGAAGAGCGCATTTAGGGAGCGTTTTCTTGATTATTCCTGTGATTTTATCGGGCGGGTCGGGTACTCGATTGTGGCCTAGTTCCCGCTCTCTTTATCCTAAGCAATTACTCGCTTTGGCATCAAAATATAGCATGCTGCAAGAAACCGTATTACGATTGTCCGGTTTTGCGGACGTAGGGGATCCGATTGTCGTCTGTAATCAAGAGCATCGCTTTATTATTGCCGAACAATTGCAGCAAATCGGCATTACGAATGCCAGATTAATTCTTGAGCCCGAAGCAAAAAATACCGCCCCTGCGGCGCTGATTGCCGCGCTTTATGCGGCACGTGAATATGGCCCCGATGTTACGTTATTAATATTGCCGGCAGATCATTTGATTCGCGATATTGATACATTTCAATATGCTGTCCAAATAGCTGCAAATGTTTCGCGACAGGGTTATCTCGTTACATTTGGCGTGCAGCCGTCACACCCTGAAACCGGTTATGGCTATATTCAATGCGGTGAAGCGGTGTCAGAACAGGTTTATCATGTTGATCGCTTTGTTGAAAAACCAGATGCAAGCACAGCACAACACTATCTTGATGAAAAAAATTATCTGTGGAATAGCGGCATGTTTGTTTTTTCTGCGGGTGAATTCCAAAAAGAAGTGCGACATTATGCACCTGCAATGGCGATTGCGTGCGAATTGGCATTCGAGCGCGCACGAAATGATTTAGACTTTGTGCGATTAGATGCAGAAGCGTTTGCGCAATGTCCGTCCGACTCGATCGATTATGCGGTGATGGAAAAAACTCAAAAAGCGGTCGTTGTGCCATTAAAAGCAGATTGGAGTGATTTAGGTTCGTGGTCGTCTTTGTGGGAAAGTATGCCGAAAGATGCGCATGATAATGTACTTACTGGTGATGTATTAACGCATAACGTATCGAATTCTTATATTCGTGCAGAGCATAAATTAGTGGCGGCTGTTGGAATAAAAAATCACGTGATTATTGAAACAGATGATGCGATTTTAGTTGTTGATAAAAATAGTACGCAAGATGTCAAAGAAATCGTAAAAATTTTACAAGCGCAAAAACGTTTGGAGCATCATTCACACAGTGTTGTTTATCGACCATGGGGCAGTTATCAATCAATTGATTCGGGCGCTAATTTCCAAGTAAAACGCATTTGTGTTAAACCAGGCGCAAAACTTTCTTTGCAAATGCATCATTATCGTGCAGAGCATTGGATTGTCGTGAAAGGTACGGCGACGGTGACGCGTGGCGAAGAAGTTTTTGTTTTAGAAGAAAATCAATCAACCTATATTTCCATAGGCCAAAAACATCGTTTAGAAAATGCAACGTTATTACCGTTAGAAATTATTGAAGTGCAATCAGGTAGTTATTTAGGTGAAGATGATATCGTGAGGTTTGAAGATGTCTACCAGCGAAATTGATGAACATATAATCCAGCGACATCAATCAAGATGGCGGCATTATTGGCAGCTTCTGTGGTTTAAAGTATATACGGATTTGAAAATTGAAACACAGATTACTTATTTGGGATTTCTGTGGTGGTTTTTAGAACCCATTTTTTTCTTGGCGATTTATTATCTTGTATTTGCAGTCGTTTTAAAAACACGCACGCCGCATTTTGTTGAATTTTTATTTGTCGGCGTGGTTGCGTGGCGTTGGTTTGGTCCGGCGATGAATCGTTCTTGTCGCTCAATTAAAGCGCAAGCAAAATTAATGCGAGAAGTGCATGTTTCTAAGCTAATATTTCCGGCCGCGATTGTTTTGAATGATGCCTTTAAATTTATCATTATCTTTTCATTTGTGCTGGTTTTTTTGGCCATTTTTCATGATAAACCAACCTTTTTATGGTTGACGATTATTCCGAATCTTTTGTGTCAAATGCTTTTTATTTTTGGCTTAAGTTTTTGCTTTGCAGCCATTACGCCATTTTTGCCTGATTTTCCATTGATTGTGCAAACAGTTATGTTTTCACTCATGATTATTTCGGGTGTGTTTTATAATGTGTTAGAAGCGCCGCCGCATTTGGCGCACTTATTACAATTTAATCCCATCGCTGATATTCTCATCAATTATCGATTACCGTTAATTTACCAACAAGCACCGCAGTGGGGATATATGCTCTATAGCGGTTTGTTTGGCGTGTTGCTGAATATTGTTGGTATTTATAGTATTCAAAAAAACGATCGCGTATTTCCCAAGGTGTGTGGATAATGCATGAAATCATTGCTTCTTTACAGAACGTAGGCGTTTATTATAAACAACGTTTCTCGCTTAAACGCAGAAAATCAAATGCGTATTGGGCATTGCAAGATGTCAATTTAGAGATTCGACACGGAGAAGCGATTGGTATTCGTGGACATAATGGTGCGGGTAAATCTACGTTACTCAGAGTGCTTGCAGGCATTGTATCGCCGAATAAAGGAGTGGCGAAAATTGCAGAAGGTTGTCGTTCAGGATTATTGACGTTGCAGTCGGGTTTTAACCCCTATCTGAATGGTGCAGATAATGCCATTTTAAAAGGGCTTTATATGGGTGTCACTAAAGAATATATCCAAAGTAAAATGACCGATATTATTGAGCTTTCTGGTTTGGGCCAAAAATTTTATGAACATACCGGAACATATTCTTCGGGCATGGCGGCGCGCTTAGGATTTGCAGTAAATTATTTTTGCATGCCGGATTTATTACTTATTGATGAAACATTAGGCGTGGGCGATCGAGAGTTTAAGCAGAAATCAAAATTACTCATTCGTGAGTTGATTCGATCTGATAAAACAGTTGTTATTGTCAGCCACGAAGAAGATGCTCTAGTGTCATTGACGAATAAAATTTATACGCTTGATAAAGGCGTATTAGTTGCGGATTAAACGGTGAGAAATTTTTTCTTAATTCTTGAAAAGAGACTTTTTGGAGCGTTTGCTTCTCGTGCTTTATTGAGCGCTCCTTGTGATAGAATCAGTTTATTTTCAAGTTGATAATGATTTTTTAATAAATTCTGCATAAACAGTTTTCTTTTGTCTGAGTTAATAAGAGCCGATGGTTTGGTAATATCTTGCTTATTGAGTATTTCATCACATTCTTTTTCTACGCTTTCTAACCAGGCGATTTCTTCAGCGCTATATTGTTTTAATTCTGGAACAATCCTTTTGCTTGCGTAATCTGTCACATCTTTTTTGTTTAAGCCGGTTGTGTCGGTAATTTTTTGAATAAAGCCATCAAAATTTTTTGTAATATCTTCTTCGAAGCTTATCGTTTCATCAGCATTTTGCAGCGCAAACTTTTCACTTAATTTGGCTAAAAAATAGTGCAAATGATAAGAGGAAGTGCTGTTATCAATAATAAATGGAAAGTTTTCATCAAGCGCAATTACCCATTGCGTGAGTTCATAAGCGTTAAATTGAAACATATCTTTTGCAACTTCATCTGGAAGATGCGCGCGTGAAGATTTCCAAGAGTCGCGAGGATTTCTTTTGATGTGAATAATTTTAGCCTGCGGGAAATTTTTTTTTATCCAAGGTAATCTAAAGTCGATGCGATTAAATTTTATAGCAACTTGCTTGTTGTCACCATTTTGAGACAAATAGTGAATGTAATTTTTTAGGGAATTATGTGGTTCATCTGCCTGTAGTACTAAGCGTTCGAAGCCAAAGGTGGGAGAATAAAATTTCTCTAACTCAGGGAGTGAGGTATAGGCTTGCCAATAATCATCAACACCTTGATGGCTTTTTTTGGGGGCAATATGCTGAATGCTAGCAAGCAATCCTGGATGCAGCGGTTCATAGTATGCGTGATAATATTTCGAGCTATTAAAGAAATTCCATAAAAAAGTGGTGCCAGAGCAAAAGCGGCCTGTAATAAAAATCAAGTTCATAACGTATATCCATATTGTTGGCAAAACTGACGGAGTTGCTCGAGCGTTTCTGTTTGAAGATTTTTGATGATATCGTCTGCGCTTATGTTTGGTTTTTCATACACCGCGCCGACATATTTTTTATTGGCATTGATTTTTGTGTTGTATAGTGCGGCAAAATTTTCTGGCACTTCTTTAATTAAGTTTCGTTTCAGCAAAAATTGAGCAAATTTTTCTTGGTCATGTTCTATTCTAAAAATAAAATCAGGGTGGTGTTTGTCGATTATTTTATTCCAGGCAAGATACATAATGACGGCTAACTCAATGGCATTGTCATTGCTTACATTTGCTGGTAGTTGAATATTTAGTAATTTCATTAGATGTTTTCGTCGGAACAAATAAGAGTCATTGTTCCTTGAGTGTTGATTTTCTAGAATAATAGAAGGTATAGCGGAAATTGGATCGCGTATTACATGAATGGTATTGGCAAAATAATAGCGATGGATACTGCCCGATTTTTTTTCATTGCCAATATCGCCCCAGGGATAGTCTGTGTCTTCGGCGGCGAGCATCCATGAACTGACGCCATTGATGCCCATATCTTCGTGTCCGACATCAAGGCCCAGTTGTTTTAACAAAAAGCTCGCATAGCCTGAGCCACAGCGTGGATGTGATAAACAGAGTAATTCTTTATATTCTTTACGAACGAGAGTATTTTTTTGTCTTATTTTGTCTTGCGCATCAATTCCTTTTGGACGTATTTCAGAATAGAATTTTATTGTTCCATGCGACGATAGCTCGAAAACGGGGATTGGCATCGCTGTAAAATGTTGTATTTCTGGGTGTTTTTGAATGATCTGTTCATGAATATAAACGTCCGAGGTGTGATTAATGTTATGCACGTTTTCGAGCAATAATTTGGCCATAGCGCGATTGATGGCAAAACAAGGATTAGACATGGTTTTTTCTTGAGTAAAATAATGTTTTTCAAATATTTTCTTTTTATGTTTTTTTTCCAACCCTTTGCCTAAACGAATGAGCAGTGGTTGATGTTTATTGATATTATTTTTTTCAAAAGATTCTCGGGAAAAAAGCGTCTTAATGCTTTCGTTAAAATGATGAGTAAATTTAAGATCATCTTCACAAATTAGACAAAAATCATAATTTTTGTCCAATATATCTTTCCATACTTTAATAAATGAACACCAGTTTGCAATTTGTTGTGGAATCAATATATTGTTAAAGCAATTGCAGTGGTTTTGACCGCAGCGAAAACAAGGTGGAAATTGTGCGACCTTGCCAGATTGTATCCACTGCAATACTTCGGGGTCATCTTTGTCAACGGCTTCAATAAACTCATATTGTTTGATGCCTACTCGAGTAAATTCTTGAATGGTATGTTTTTTTCTGTCTGTGCATCTTTTTAAATTAATCACGTAAATATGATCAAATATCGCGCAAAAATTATTTTTTTTTAGGACGCAGATGCGACAATATTTTAGAAAGTAAAGTATAAAGCATAATGATACATTAAAAATGTTATTTAAACTTAGTATGAATTGTTATAGAGTACAGCACTTTTTTTTCTTGTCTACATTTTATGATAATTAAAATTTACGGTGAACGAAATACGGGCACAAATTATTTGATGCAGCTCATAGAAAATAATATCCCTATTGTTAAGCGTAACGGCAGCGCTTATTTAATTTCGTCTGCAAATTCATCTGTAGATTTAGACAAAACTGGCGAGCTCGGCTGGAAGCATCGTTTGGCCAGCGCTGAATATTTACAAGCAAAAGGTGTGGGGCGAGGGGCTGTTCTGATTGTTACTTTGACTAAAAATCCATACTCTTGGCTTTTATCATTACATAAACGACCTTATTGTCCTTTGGAAGTGCGCACCCAAGTCATTGCGAGAAAGGCTGCAGGCGTGCCTGTTTTTCAAAAATGGATAGAGAAGCTTTTTCTTGGAATTACTCGACGATTAGGTAGGCCGGGTTTGTTATTACGTTGTCGATTTCCACAGTGGTGTGAATATGTTAAGTTGACTTTTTATGATTTTATACGCAATACATGGTTTTCCGAATGTCAAGGTGAGGTTACACAGGCCAGTAACAATCCTGTGCAACTTTGGAATGAAAAAAATAAAGCGTATCTGGCTTTAGCCGAGCATTACAATGTATTGTTGTTAACGTATGAAGAGCTGCTTGCTTTTCCTGAAGCGACGTTAAGGAAAATTACGGATCGTCTTGGGTGCAAAATGAGTCATTTTAACAATCTCGACCGATCCGCTAAAAATGAAGATAAAGAAAACAATGCAAAGAATCATCAATATTATAAGGACTATTATTTAAACGAATGTTGGCGGGAACGTTTAAATAAAAAAGAAATCAAATGGATATCATCACAATTAGATCCATTGGTTATGAAATCATTTGGCTATGAGTTGCTGTAAATACTGTTTGGCCTCTAATAATTTTGTAGGGTATTGATTCACTACATAATTGTAAAATTGAATATCATCAGCACATTTTTTTTCTAGCAGTAACAAAGTGGCGGTGCTGGGAATAACTTTCGCAGTAGGTTCACTTTTGTTGATTATTTTTTCTTTCACAAGAGGTAGTTGAAAAACATCTGCCAGCATATTTGCAAGTTCATGGGTTTTGTCAAAAGGCACCATGGCGAGATAGTGCTGGTCAAAAGATTTTTTTGCTTTGTCTAAAATATTGGCTCCTGGGGTGCATTTTGCAAGTTGTGCGCACATGCCGTTATTGACTAATTGATTGTTGCTTGTAATGAGTGATTGAATAAAGCCATCAAAGTCATTCTTGATAATGTGATGATTATATAAATAATGTCGTGGCCTGGTTTTTAAATAACGAAACAGAGAATCCAGGCGATCAATAGGGTGTCGCACTGAAGCGATATGCAGTGCATGTTTTCTGCAAGAGGGGGCGATGAGCGGAGAAATAATTTTACTCAACCAGTGTTGATTGGGAACTAGCTTTGCCCATCCTGAATTGTATCGAAAATGACCTGAAAGCAATCTGATGCTATGTTTCTTGTTTTGAATCTTTCGGTATCCTTGCGCGCTTTTTTTGCCTAAAAATGGCCGTAAATCAAGTGTGTGTTCTTTGCCTATCAAGAGGGTTAGGTAGTGTAACAAGGTGCTGCCGCCACATTTTTCAAGATGGGTGTGCACGATCATATGTTGACCAAAGAATGCAGTCAGGCAAGATTTCATTGTGTAGTTTTTGAGCTTTTTTAACAATCCCTTATTCTACTTAAAAATAACACTATATTCTATGGTTGAGCGATGTTTTATCCTATAATGCTCGTTCTTAAATATGAGGAATGATTGTGAGTAAGAAGTTACATGTTTGTATCGATGGATTAAATTTGTCTTTAAAAAAAGGAACGGGAATAGCAACTTACGCACGCAACTTGGGTAATCAATTGCATCAAGCAGGTTTTAAAGTCAGTGTGCTATTCGATAAACGATTGAATGAAAAAGCACCTGAATTATTGTATGAGGCAACTTTTTATGAAGCAATTAATAAGCCTTCGGAAAAAGAGCGCAATCCACTTTATAGAGCAGTGGATACGACGTCAGGCAAGGCTACTAAGCCTCGTAAAAGCTTGATTCATTATATACGCATTCCTTTTTATTTTTTCAAAAGTATTTTTTATTTTATTAAACCGCCTTCGGCAAAAGAACATTTGTTTCCAGGTGTGGTCGAACATACTGAGATGAAAGCTCGATTGCCCATATTTGATACCCTGTATAATAGTTGGGGCTTGTATCGATTAGCGCAATGTTATTTTTTAATTTTTGGACGGCTGCTGCCCATAAAACTAAATCCGACACCGGATATCATGCATTGGACATGCCCCATTCCTGCGCGCGTAGTGGGCGCTAAAAATTATTATACGATACATGATATTATTCCACTGCGATTGCCGTATACCACGCAAGATAATAAAAAGTTTTTTCATGACATGTTATTACGCATTATTAAAGCTGCCAGTAAATTAATTACGGTTTCAGAATTTTCCCGTAATGATATTTTGGCCTATCTTCCTGTTTCTGAAGATAAAATTACCAATACTTATCAAGATGTGTCTTTATCCGATGCGTGGACATTAGATCGTGAAAAATTTTCAAAGAATCAATTACAAACGCAATTTGGTTTGTCTGCAAAAAATTATTTTCTATTTGTGGGGGCTATTGAACCGAAAAAAAATGTAGTGCGATTATTAGAAGGTTATTTGAGTGCCAACGTAGAGCAAAAATTGGTGGTTGTAGGTCCTTTGGCGTGGCAATCTGAGAAAGAGCAGGTGTTATTGAGACAACACCCTGAAAAAATTATTTATTTGAAATATGTCTCCAATGATTCTCTTAATACGTTAATGCGTAACGCACGAGCATTGGTTTTTCCTTCACTATTTGAAGGATTTGGTTTGCCGGTGATGGAAGCGATGTCTGTGGGCTTGCCAGTGATTACCTCGCATGTCAGTAGTCTTCCAGAAATTGCAGGCGACGCTGCTTATTTGGTTGATCCTTATAATGTCGGTGAAATTGCAGCAGCCATTGATCGATTATCAAAAGATGATGCATTATGCGCTTCACTTTCTGCAAAAGGTAAAGAGCGCGCCAATTATTTTAGTGGCGATGCTTATTCTGCGCGCCTTAAAGCGATTTATGGGTGTCTGATTTGAGATTAATGGGTTTATAGGCTTCGAATAATTGTTCAGCAAAATTATTCCACGAGAATTTTTTTGCTTGAGCAATTGAGTGTTTTACATAATCCGCGTAAGTCTGAGCATCGGCCGTGAGTAATTGTTGCATCGCGGCAGTCATCGCTGATACATCGAGCGGATCAACCAGTATGCCTGCATTTCCGCAGACTTCAGGAAGGCTGCTGACATTCGAGCTGATCACCGGTAAACCGGATTGCATCGCTTCTAAGACAGGCAGGCCAAATCCTTCGTAAAGTGAGGGATAGATAAACGCTTTGGCCGCTGAATAAAGATGAAATAGCACTTGTTCATCGACATAGCGTAATAAGACAACATTGGGATGTTGCGGTTCATTAATTAATTTTAATAATTCTTCGTATAACCATCCTTTATTACCGACCAAAACCAAAGGAAATTTTTTTTGTATTTCGTCGGGAAGTGTTTGATACGCTTTGATTAAGCGTAGCAGATTTTTTCGTGGCTCGAGCGTGGCTACGCAAAGCAAAAATTGTTTATAGCTTAAAGAAAATTTTTCAAGTGATGTTTTGACTTCATCTTCTGGTCTTGGTTTGAAATTTTCTTGGGCGCCAGGTGAAGCGATATAAATTTTACTTTCAGGAATTTTTAAGAGCTGCATGATTTCATCTTTAATAAACTGGCATGAAACAATCAGCGCATCGGCTTCTTGCATACCGCGTCGCATGTGTTTTTGTAAAAATTTCGCGCGGCCTTTGGGCAGAAATTCGGGACAAGAAAACATAGAAATGTCATGCACAGTGAGAACTTTTGGCCCGTTATGTGGCAGAAAAACAAAATTAGGTTCATGATAAATGGCACCGTCAATACTGTGTTTTAATGTCAAACGGTGACGCATACTTTTTTGCCATTGAATCAGCGAACGTGCAAACGCAAAGCGATTAATACTCTCAATGAGTTTGGCCGTTAACCAAGTTTTTCTCGGAGAATTTTTTTTAGGGGCCGCTGTAAAGTGCGAGCAAAGATCTAATGTTTCTTGTTTAGAAAGTAGCTTGTTATGACGAAAAGAGCTGATCTCTAATTCAGGGCCAATTTTTTGATCAGAATAGCTGCGAATCATTGCTAAAACCATGTTTTGCGTATAATACGCCACGCCGGTCATGGGCGCGCGAATGCAGTCGAGATTGTAGATAATTTTCATGAAATCCTCAGTCGTCACTTGTATTAAATCTTTACTCGTGGGGCCGTGAGCCTCATTTAGCCTAGATTCTATCATGATTACTGCTAAAATCGAAAGATTGGGACACTTATTAGTATGCTTATAAGTGTCCCAATCTTACCTATTTTGGTTGTCAGTACTAAAAATCTGGCAAGGAATAATTCATGCGCCAGAATATTATAATTGGCTTGGTTATGCTTTTGAAAATCTTTGTCATAAGCACTTATCTGCTATTCGTAAGGCGTTAAAAATCAATGCTGATAGTTTATCTTCTCCTTGGAAATATATTCCAAAAACAGATGTAGAAGAACAAGGTGCGCAGATTGATTTGCTTTTTGACCGTCAGGATGATGCAATTTCTCTTTGCGAAATTAAATATACTGAAACTGAATTTGTAATCAGTAAAGCTTATGCAGAGGTGCTAAAAAGAAAAGTTGAGGTATTTAAAAAGAAAACCGATACGAAAAAACAAATTTTTCTAGTATTAATCAGTGCACATGGATTAACGCAAAACACATATGGCCGTGCGCTGATATCTAAGATCGTGGTGTTGGAAGACTTATTTAGACCGTGAGAAGGTGATAGGGGCTAATGTAAACATTGCCAATAGAAAAGTATCCATCAAGCACTTGTATTAAATCTTTACTCGCGGGACAATGCGCGTCTTAGTAATTTTGGATAAAAGTAGATTATAGCTATGGCAAAAAACGTCATTATTCTCGGTGCACAATGGGGCGATGAAGGCAAAGGCAAGATCATCGATTGGTTGACAGACGATGTCGCTGCGGTGGTGCGTTTTCAAGGCGGCCATAATGCAGGACATACTTTGTGGGTCAATGGCGTCAAAACCGTGTTGCGCTTGATTCCTTCCGGCATTTTGCATCCACACGTCAAATGCTTTTTGGGCAATGGTGTGGTGATTTCTCCTCGGGCGTTGCAACAAGAGGTTGGTGAATTGGTGGTGCGTGGTATTGAAGTGAAATCACGCCTGGGCATTAGTTTTGCTTGTCCATTGATTCTGGCGTCTCATATTGCGCTGGATCAAGCGCGTGAAAAAAAGCGCGGGGTTAATGCCATCGGCACAACTGGTCGCGGCATTGGTCCGGCGTATGAAGATAAAGTGGCAAGACGGGCGATTCGTGTCGGCGATTTGTTGCAATCAAAAGAAAAAGTTACTGCCCAAGTCACAGAATTGTTGGAATATCACAATTTTCAATTAAAACACTATTATCTATGTGACGAAGTGTCTGTTGAGCAAACATTAGAAGAAGTGTTTGCGTTTGCAGATTTTGTTCGCGAAATGATGGTGGATGTTGCCTATGAACTGAATGCTATTGCTAAAGTTGGTAAAAATATTCTCTTTGAAGGCGCACAGGGGGCATTATTAGATGTTGATCATGGCACCTATCCGTTTGTGACTTCCTCGAATACCACCGCGGGTGCGGCCTCAACAGGCACGGGTGTCGGCGTGCGCTGTTTTGATGAAGTGTTGGGTGTGGCAAAAGCTTATGTGACGCGCGTAGGTGCAGGCCCGTTTGTGACAGAATTATTCGATGAGGTAGGTGCGAAGCTGGCAGAAATTGGCCATGAATTTGGTTCCGTGACAGGGCGTCCACGACGTTGTGGTTGGTTTGATGCCGTCGCGTTACAGCGCTCAGCGATGTTAAGTAGTTTAAGTAGTTTATGTATTACCAAATTAGATGTGTTAGATACTTTTTCAGAAATAAAAATCTGCACGGGCTATCGTTATAAAAACACAGTGTTGACAGCGCAGTCATTTCCAATGGATTCGGCTGTTTTAGCAGAGTGCGAGCCGGTGTATGAAGTTTGGCCCGGTTGGAAAGCCAGTACTGCCAATGCGCGATCTCTCACTGACTTACCGATTGAAGCGAGAAATTATTTAGCCCGTATCGAAGTATTAGTGGGTTTGCCGATTAGTATTTTTTCTGTGGGTCCTGAGAGAGATAGTACAATACGCATCTCTGGTTAGTGCATTTCAGATTGTTTTAAGACTCTGCTGTTAGACTGCTGGCTCATAATAATACAAAAAAAATGTGTAGCGATGTTATCGACGTTAAGAATGGCTCTTCAGCAAAAAGATCCGCTAAAATACTGGAAAACAGTTCCTTTTTCTGGGTCTGCTGAAGACCATGTAGAACCGGCAGCAGTGATTCTATTGATCGCTGATTCTATGGAAGAAATTGAAAGCATTCGGCAACGCATGTTGATCGCTAGTAGCACGCAATCAGCGTTAGACGAGATTGAGTATGAATCAACGCTAACGCTTCTTAGCCGAAGTTCTTTAAAGTTTCGTAGAACGCAACCAACATTCACAGATTTTCATGCGTTTGAGCAGTGGTGTAAAGAAGTAGAGGTTTTTTTTCCAGCACCTTTAAAGTCGAAAGGTAAAAAATCTCAGCAAATAACTCAATCTCTCGGCGAGCAACTGCTTGAGGCCAGCTCTTGTTTGTATCAAGAAGAACTTTATCCTGTTTTATATGAAGAATTAAAACGACTTGCACCTTCAAATGTTTATGCATCGAAAAAATGTTTGATTAATTCAAATAATTCTCATTTTTACATCGAGACGAGTCTTAAAATAAAAAAAATTATTCAAGGTATATTAAGTAGATATCGCGAGTGGATGAAAGCGAATAATTTGTTTGACATTACTTTGTCAGATTTATCTGAACGTCAATTTATGCGAATACGTTCAAGACATGGTGTTAAATACACGCATATTGTTTGGGCCGGTGAGGAAATGTTTTTACTTAATCTAAAGCCGTATTTTGAAAAAATAGCGGATATGCTCGTGACTAAGCATACCGCAAAAGAAATTTGTGATGAATTATATGTCGCCTTGGCAGAACCCTTAAACGGACAACCTTTCTTTTTGAAAAATATGTTTCGAGAACAACTCTTAACGCCTTCTTTTATCAGAGCAACCTTTGAATTAGATGATGGGTCGTATGATCTTTTATTGTATCGCGTTTTTTTTATGGATATACCGTTGATGGTAGAAGTATTGAAAGCGTTACGTCACTCACCTGAAACATTGCTGATTTTTATTAATTTTATTTTTGATTTTAATGCAGGGGCAGTTGCTGCAGATAGTCTTTTTGAAAAAGCAATTGGCGTAAAAAATGATTTAATCCATGTGTTGTTAGAAATATTTGCGACACCCGCTTGGGCAAAAAAAATTTTAATAGAAGAATCTTCGTCTTCTTTTTTATTGAAGATTGTCAAAGTGCTTGATTTGGAATCTTTTGAACAAACGCGATTATTCGCTGCATTGCTGATATCGCTGAATGCTCAACTTGACTTTGTCGTGTTTCAAGACATCGAAGAATTCGTGAGTCAGTATGAAAAAATGTTAATTTGCCTAGAGCAAAAACATGGCGAGCTTGATGGAAGCGATGCACATAAAGAAATTTCACAGCTCATTTTTAGTTTTGCGTGCTTGTTTGCTAAAAAAGCCTTGAGCGAATCAAGGCATTTGATTTGTCTGTATGAAAAGGTGTTGCAAATCTTTGCAGCTAAAGAAATAAATTCTAAAGATGAACTGGATGAAATTATGAAAATATTTCAAGCCATTCACAAAAATGCTTTAATGAAGACTCAATTATTAACGGATACTGATATTCAAAAAAATGGTGCATGGAATCAAAAAGTATGGGATAGAGTGCAGAAAATATGGGATATGTTGCGCCATCTTTATGTGATAATGATTAAGATTTGTTCCGCCATTACGGGTTTCACGGGTTTTTCTGAAGTAGCCATTCAGACATATGTTTTTTTTAAAGAGCAATTGACGGCATTTCCTATTGCTTGCCGACCGGAGAAACATCTTCCATATGCGGATCTCTATGTGAGTGTTCTGGCGATTTTTAAAGCAGAGTTTGAGGTGGCGGAAAAACAAAATAAAGTGATTGCTGAAGAATTTTTTAAGCAAGTAGTCGATTTTTTAGTGAATTTTCCTGCTCATGCAGCTTGGCCCGACATGTGGCTTCAACAAATTTATTGTAGCCAGTCTTATCTTTTTGTTCGTTGGATGCGATTGCTGCATGCAGATAAAATTCCTGCGGCGTCAGCACGTGTTGTTTGGCAAAAATGGCAGGTATTTCTCCCCAATATCGCTGAAGTGTTGTCAACACAAGCCAGCTCTCTTTTTCAAGCAGTTGAAGAAACGTTTTTAATTCAGAAAGATGCATCGGATGTGTCATTAGTAGCAACTCCTATCTATACCACAAACTCCAATCTATTGATGTTTGCTACTGAGTCATCTTTTTCAGAATCTAAAAAACTGTCTTCGCCCACAGGATGATTTTGCGCTTTAAAAATCATACCTTTACTTATTAAGAATTCCTTAAGTATAATCTCAGGAAGTGTCTGAAAATTCATGATTTTCAAGACGCGTTTGTTTAATTATTAATCAAAGTCGTGAGGTTTGCTGTGAGAATAAGCAAAAAGTGGAGAAGCGGTTGTTTTCGTTTGAGTACGTTACTTCTTGCTGCGGGCTTACAGTGTTATGCCTATGCGGGTTTTGCAGTCAATTCAGAGAATGCTGAGCCTGCAGCCATTTACGAAAGTGCGACGACTTTGGTGCCAAAATCAGTTACGAAAGAACAAGCTCTTGCGTATTATGCAAAAAATAAAGATAGGGTGAAGGTTGTCTTTGCGTATGAACTTACTCGAGGTGAAGAGGCGCCGACGTTGGCTGAGGCTTCTGAGTTTGATGCTTTTTGCATTAATCCTTATACCTTGAAAGTGGGGGTAGCATTGAAAGCAAAAGATGCTATGGCGTTGACGCAAGCCCGACCTCAAGTATTTTATGCCGTTGCGGGAGAATCGCTCAGTGCCACCGTGACCCGTTGGGCGAAAGAGCAAGGATATTCTGCAAAATGGTCGTCACCTAATGATTTCAAAATTCAATACTCGCATATTTTTTATGGTTCCTTTCAGAATACATTGAATGACTTGCTAGGCAGTATCGCTGCATCGAGTGATGGATTCGCAGTAAAAGCGGTAATTATGAAAAATGGTGTGGTTGTATTTAAACCTAACGAATATCAAGCACGACCAGTGACGGGTTTTTAAGGAAAAATAATGAGCAATATAAATCAATGCCTAGTTAAATATATTCGCAGTAGTTTGATTATTGTCGGTATTATTGGTTTGGTAGCGTGTGCAGCTGAACAAAGCAATGAAAAAAATACTGATAAGGCATCGCAAAAAGCGACTTCGATTTACGATAAAAATAGAATTATTAAACCTGCTTCGCTTGTGACTTCAAGCGATGAAATGTTTATTTCAGACGATCATTTTGTCATCACTCCGAAACAAACATTGCCCCCTGTTTTTAATCAGCGTTTGGTCTACTCTTCTGGGGTCAATGAAACACTTGCGCAAACTTTTGCAAATATTTCTAAGTTATCGCATGTGCCGATTGTGTTTGCGGATGATGTAAATACAAAAGCAGCCAGTAAAGAAACGAATACAGCAGGTGTTACGCCTTATCAAGGCAGCTTACAACAAGTGATTGGCCAGCTTGCCAATCGTTATGGGTTATTTTGGAATTATAAAGACGGCAAAGTTAATATCTTCTTGCTGGAAACGAAAATTTACGCGTTAGATGCGCCAATCGGATCATTTACTGCAGATAATAATATTAGTTCGACAAGTGATACGACAGGAGCGAGCACTAGTGGCAGTAGCAGTACCGCTCAATCGGCAGTAGGCGGCAATTCCGATATGAGCTTGAAATATACTGTCAAAGCGGATAGTCCTTGGACGGCAGCAATGACAACTTTGAAAGACATGTTATCGCCTGCTGGAAAAATACAGGGCAATCCTGTCGAGGGTTATATCGCTATTACTGATAATCCAGATGTGCAAGAAAAAGTAGCGGATTACATTGAAAAAATTAACAAAAAAACCAATCAAAAAATTGCGGTGCGCGTCGATGTCTACGATGTTCAAGCTAGTTCTACAACAGACTTGGGTTTAGATCTTAATGCGGTCGCAAATATATTATCGAATGATAGTGCGGAAATTATCACGCAACCGGGTGGATTGCTGAATCAAGACCTCGCTGGCAACATGTCGTCGCTAACAGTTTCAGGGGGCGGTGGCACACTTCACAAACAGATATTAAGCGCGTTAAATACATTAGGAAAAACGACATTAGTCACGGGTGCGACGGTTTATACGGTCAGTGGCCAGCCTGCGCCGATTCAAAGTGTAGAAGAACGTACTTATTTAGCATCCAGTTCAACCACGTTGACGCAAGATTCATCACAAACCAGTTTAACACCTGGAACTGTTGTCACGGGTTATAGCATGATGGTGACCCCCAAGTTAGAAGCTAATAATCAAGTGATGCTCACATTGAATTTGCAGCTTTCAACATTGATTAACATGGAGCCTATTACCTCTGGAAGTGGCACCAGTGCAAGTACCATTCAGCTTCCTACCATTGATAGTAAAAACTTTTTGGAAAACATGGTATTGCATAGCGGGCAAAGTTTATTGATCGCAGGTTTCCAAGATGATAAAGGTTCGACAGATATTAGCTCGCCAACCTCGACAGATTACTGGTTATTTGGGGGTGGAAAATCAACAAAAAAAGTTAAGACAACCACAGTGATCGTTGTGACTCCTTACATTATTGGTGATTAAAACATGCTACTCAAATTCGCTGGAGTAAAAACACAATATGCTATCGGCTTGCGCTGGGCAGTGGATGATCGCAGCGGCATTGAAACGATTCAGTTCAACACGGATCTTCATTATGGCGTGATGCTGAGTATCAAGGAAAAAATCAGCAACAAACTTAAATTGGTCGCGCTGGCAGATCAATCGCACAATAAAGCCATTTGTTTGGCAGGATTATTGGCGAGTCGCTATAAAGACTTAATTTTTGCGCATCGCATCAGTGATAGTGTCTATTGGGCGTGTGTGATTAGAAACAATACCGTATGGACAGGGGCTGATGTTCCCAAAGCCACGGCTGGTGACTATGTGGGTAGCTTTGTTTCTGTCGGTGAAATTATTGAAATCGCAAAGACATCTTTCATTGCTGATGGCGTTGATCTTCAGGGAATTTTAATGTGCAGTGATACGGCCAGTGAAGATTTTCCTGATTTTCAAGCGGTAGATTTTTTTTCTTTCATCACAAAACTAAAAAAAGATCGAGCGTACACGGTTCGCTATCTGCAGCCTTCGAAGATTCTCTATAGAAAAATAGCGGTATTGGTAGTTGTCATTATTGTGTCAATATCTACGGTTTACTATGTCCAACAACAAAGACTCGTTACCCGTTTATTGTATCAACAGCAAATTGAACAAGAAAGACAGCGTCAATTAGCCATTCAAGAAAAAGCGAATTATTTCACGAAAATTCAGCGCACCATTCAAACTAAAACAGGCTATGTCGTAGTGAAGAATGTTTTAAATATATTAAATTTAATTCCCCTGCAATCCCAAGGGTGGAATTTAGCTTCAGCAACTTATATTACGCAGACTCCTCATAACATGCGACTAAGACTTACGCGTTCTGATTATGGAACGCTCGATTCTTTTTTGTATGCTTATTCTAAAACACCGATGAATGGCGTAATTGATTCAGATAATAATAGTGGCGTTAAGACGTTAGCGTTTAATCGTATTGCGCTCAATGAGGCGAATATTGAAATTCCTGAAAACAACTTAACTCAATCTATTCCCACCGAATCTTACCGATTGATTTCTTATATGCAGTTGAGTAAAGAATTATATAATTTTAAGGTAAAAAGTAAATCAAGTAGTAGATATGGTGTTTATTCAACTGAATTTCAAATAGCTGGTGAAAAACTTTGGCAGCTGGTACAGTTTGAGTCAGTCTTAAAGAGATTTCCCACTTTAGTGATAAAAAGTATCACTTTTGCCGTGGATAATGATTATGATATGTCGTGGACCATCGAGGGTGAAATTTATGCTTAACTTATTTTCTAAAATTATTTTATTCACGATGATCTTATTTGTTATGCCTAGTATACAAGCACAAACGCAAACACAAACGAGTATTCCCGTTGTGCAAGACGATACAGACAATGCGTCGGAAGATAGCTTTGGGGATATTGCGAGACTAGGGCAACAAATATCTTTGGCGCAACGTAAGATGCAAGCTTTAACATTGCAAAACAGCCTGGATGCCCTTGAAGCGCAACGAACGATGGGTAACTTTAATTTTAAAGTGCTACGCGTTGAAGGATTTAATAATACATTGTACGCTGTATTGACGGATGATAAAGGCGTCGTTTATCAAGTGGGGCCAGGAGATATAGTCGCTAATCAATATCGTGTTTCCTTGATTCGACCTTATTCGGTAGGCATGACAGATATCAATACGCGACAAACGTATTCGGTACCTTTTGTGGTAGGTGGTGTAGGTGCTATCACTGAAGATTTCAGCGTGCAAACTGCATCAGTGTCTCATCAACCAAGCGTCTCTAATGTTTCTAAATAATTTTTATTGAGCTGATAATGGAATATAAATTAATTACAACTGCAGACGAGCTTCCAAAAGCGGAGAAGTTGCTGCTTGATGATCAACTAACGAATCAAGAGCGGCAAAATTTCTGTTTCGCGGAATCAAAAAATGGTCGTGTCTATTGTATCATTAGTCAAAGCGCGAGCAGTATTCTCAAACAACGCGCTCAGACGATTAAAGATTTTGGATTAGAAGCCCGTGAAATTGCAACTATTTATGTTTCGCCAGAGTTGCTGTCTATTTTTAGGGATCGTCTGAGTCACGATGTTTCGTTAGTTGTTGAAAATGAGTCTGATCTTGAGCGTCGATTTAACGATATTCTTATTCAAGCGGTTCGTGCGCATGCGTCTGATATTCACTTGGAAATTTATGCAGATCGTGCCGAAATTAAATTCCGAATTCACGGGCTCATTTATAAAATAGGTGAATTAGATAGCCGTACTGTCAATCGACTGGTTAACTACGTGTATAACGTTGCAGCGGCTGAAGGATCCAAAGATACGCAATATAACGCTGAAGAAATGCAAGACGCACTTTTGGATACTTATCTTGAAATTGATAGCATGCGACGTCACTATAAACTGCGTTTGCAAACGGCGCCGTGTTATCCCAACGCGGTCACGATTGTCATGCGGCTTTTGCCGGTTGATGCACAACTTAAAATTACGCTAAACGAGTTAGGCTATAGCCCTTACCAAATTAAACTGTTGGAGCGTGCGCAAGCAAAACCTGTAGGCGTAACGATTGTTGCTGGTACCACAGGTTCTGGTAAATCAACAACACTAGCGACGATGTTGACAGAAGTGTTTCGTCGCACAAAAGGCAGCAAAAAAATTCTGACGACAGAAGATCCTCCTGAGTATGCGATTCCAGGCGCGAATCAAATTAATTTAAGTAGCAAGCGTATTGAACTCGCGGAAGAAGAAAATATCTTTGTCAAAGCGATTAAAGTGGCAATGCGTTGTGATCCAGATATTATTATGGTCGGTGAGGTGCGTGATGAGCGTTCGGCGAAACTTTTATCTTCCGCCGTGTTATCAGGGCACCAAGTATTTACGACCGTGCATGCGTCATCCGCAGTCGCTATTTATAATCGTTTGTTGAATTTAGGGTTTGAAAATCACGTTTTATCATCTCCTGCGTTTCTTGCATTATTGATTTATCAAACATTAGTGCCCGTTTCTTGTAAAAAATGTGCGTTACACTATGACGTATTTGTTCAGCAGGCTTCAAATGACCATGATGATCAAGCTATTTTAGAAAGGCTAGATACGCTCATAAAAAAAGATCGCTATAAAGATAAGAAATTAGACACCGTTCGTTTCGTGAATAGTGAAGGATGCGCTGATTGTCGCAAAGGGATATCAGGCAGAACGGTAGTTGCAGAAATGTTGGATCCTACGTCAGAAGTGCTAGCCGCATTTCGCTCCTTTGATTTTGAAAGCGCGGAGCGTATTTGGCGTTCACAAGGGGGCATGACAGCGTTAGAGCATGGAATAGATAAGATATTTCAAGGCTTAGTTGATCCTCGATTTGTAGAAGATAATTGTGGTTTGTTAACCGACCCACTGGAAGGGGGATAATCTTGCAACGCAAATTAGATCTCAATAAGAAATCATATTTCAAGCCTAAACAAAGTTATACAATGTTTGAAAAAGGCTTGTTATTTTTTATTAATTATTTTTTTATTAAAAATATTTATTTTGATTTAAAAAAACGCTTAGAGTTTTATCGCATTATTCGCACTTTTACGCAAAATGGTATTTCTATACAATCGTCACTTCGCTTATATGGCGCGATGATTTTAAAATACAATAAAGATACGTCCATGAAGTTTTTAGTGGATGATATTTTAGCGATGATGGCAGATGGAGTTCGTTTTGAGCGCGCGATTGCTTTTTGGGTGCCGTCGCAAGAAAGCGCGATTATTGAAGCCTCGTCGCACGATGTTGCTATTGCGTGTGAAGTCGTGACTAAATTTGCAGAAAATATGACATCTATAAAATCTGCCCTTGTTGGTGCGCTGACTTATCCGGTTGTGATGATATTCGTCTTGATTGGCTCATTATTATCATTTTCAGAATTTGTCTTGCCTCTTATGGTTAAACTCAGTCCACCGGAGAATTGGCCGCCCATGGCACAAAATCTTTATGCGTTGACAACTTTTATTCATAATTATCTTGTTTTTATTGCAGTGACATTGATTGCTGTGACAGTGATATCGATTTCTTCTTTATCACGCTTTACATTTATGCCCATACGTAATGTTTTGGATAAATTGCCGCCGTGGAATATTTATAAACCTTATACGGCGACGACGTTTTTAATTGCATTGGCGTCTATGTTAAAAACAGGGTCGAGTTTTAATAATGCTGTGCATAAAATGGGCGTCACTGCGACGCCTTACTTGATGCATTATTTAAGAAAAATTGTCATTCGTTTAGGAGCGGGAAGTGGCTTTGGCGAATCCTTGGTTATTGGCTTGTTTGAAGGAAACTTGTTAATTAGTTTAACAGTGTTTGCGACGACCAATAATCTTGAAAAAGGTATCAAATTTCTTGCTGATGAAAATTTAGAAGAGCAACGCTTGGTATTTATCAAAAAAGGGCGTATTTTAGGTTATATGATGATGATAGCAGTAACTGCCGTCATTGGTTGGGTGATGTTGTCGTTGTATGGCATTCAATCATCGGTTCAAACAGGTTCGGTTAGCTAACAAAAGGAGATAATCATGTTATTGTTAATAAAAAATAAATATAGAAAGCAAAAAGGGTTTTCATTACTTGAAGCATTGCTTGCTATTGTTATTATTGTCGCGGCAGGTCTTGGTGTGGTAGAGCTGTTTAATTCTGCACAGAACAAAAATAAACTAAAAGCAACCGAGCAAGTGATACAGCAAGTAGCGAGTGCGACAAGCCAACTATTGAGTACCAGTAATGATCTCGCAGATACAGTGAATACAGCGGCTGTGATTGCCAGTGGTTTAATGCCAAGCAATGTTGTTGTCGGTGATACAATCGTTGGTCCTTATGGAGAGGTGAAAGTAAGTTCGAATGCAGATTATCATAATCGTTACACTGTGACGGCAACATTGCCGGGAAATCAGGCTGTGACGTTATGCCAAGACATGTTTCGTAGCGCTGCAATTACAGGTACATCGGGTTATGTGAATAGCCTTTCAGAATGTACCGCGTTCTCTCAAGATTCAAGCGCACAGCAAACAGTTAGTCTTTCTTTCCCAAGAGAAGAGTACATTAATACGGTGTCTTAAACACAAGCGAGACGGATATGAATCAAAAGCACAAAGCGGGGTTTAGTCTACTTGAGGTCATGTTAGCGCTTGTCGTGATTACAATTGCTGGCTTGGGAGCCTATTCCCTTTTTGATTCTGGTGTTAAGAGCAATAATATTACGGAAGCTGAAAGTCAGGTAGTTCAAATTGCCAATGTATATACGGACTTAGCGTCTTCGGATTTGACATCTAACAGTGATGATATTCCTACCCTTTTAAAAGATAGTGGGCGTTTATCGAGCAAGTATTTTTCTACAAGTTCGTCTGTTATGTACAATGCTTTTGGAGAGCTGACTTTTTCTGGTGCAACAGCTTACAGTTTTGTGCTTGAAGTTCCATTGGGAAGCATCAATGATAAATCTACTGTGCCGGATCAGTTTTTTAAGAAAGTGCAAGACGTGTATAGTTGTACCCCTACCGGCGATAAGTCGGAATGCCCGGCGGCCGTTGCGTGTACTAAGGCTAGCGAATTAAGATGTCTCACATTATATTTTAACATGAATTATTAATGAGGCAAAAAAAATGCGTCAACGTGGATTTGCTTTATTCGATGTGTTGCTTGCGGTAGTCTTGATGGCGATTGCAGCCGCTGGTTCTTATACGTTAGTGAAAAGTTTTCGTGCCAGCTCATCTACACAACAATTTATTCGTTATGCAACCACAATAACACAAGGGGCTACTCCGTTTGTCAATGGCAACAGCGCTGATACCATATTAAATGAAACGTATCAGTTGTCGGCTGTTTTTCTAAAATCGATCGGCATTCCTGGGGAAGATCAAATTTCAAGTGGTACGACAAAATGCAGTACTGAAGATTTTTGTTATGTGGATTCTGGTATGTATCAGGATCAAGCGACCACCAGTAGTTTAATGAGTTTTGATGTTCAAGCAGACACAGATCAGACGTCGACAAGTTATTTTATCGTTGCAGTAAAAGCAACCAGTACGCAAGTGAATCAAGTGTTACAAAGCGCTTCATCTTTATTTTCAGTTTATTGTCCTGTTAGCGGTGCGTTGAGCGAGCAACCCAGATGTACATTACTTTCTAAAGACACGCCCGCAAGTAATACGTATAATTTATATTTAGTTTTTCCTAAATCTGGCGATGTAGCTCCGGCAAGCCCAGTGACGCCACCATAGTGAGGTGAGGCTATGAAAACAATCAAAAGTACCTCGGGATTCGCATTGCTTAATGCTTTGTTAGGCATCACTTTACTCACCGGCATTATTTTTCTTATCATGCATGCCATGACAAATTATCATTCTGAAGAAAAGGCTCGCGAACTTGGGGAAGAATTAGCCGCTGTCGTAAATGCTTTATTACTGGTCGATGATTTAGCAGAAAAATCTAGCGGTTATTTATTATCGAATGCTTCATTATCTGAATGTTCACCTACAGGCGCTTTATTAGTTAATATAATTTCTAAGGGAACTATACAAAGCTTGCAAACGACTGGATTTAATTTATGCGCGGCCCCGGTGGATATTTGCGATACTGTAGATGCTTCAAAAGGAGAGTGCTAATGAATAAAATCAAAGGGGTTGCTTTATTACAAGCACTTTTTTTTATGATGTTCATTATGGCCGTTGTTTCTATTACAATGATGATGAGCAACCAACGAGCGGTGAGTTCGGATGGTAAGCGTATGGCGATAGATGCATACCCTGTATTGAGCAACTTCCTTTCGGCGGTTGTCAATGGAAAAAAAGATGCAGATGGAAATGTATATACCAATGGCACGCAATATTTTGCAGATTATCCGTTATCTTCTGTTTATGTTGACCGCTTAAAAGCTGAAGGCTTTAGCGATCCTTCTAAAGATTCTAACTTAACCATTACCGTTACGTCATCCTAACAATGACTGAAGCAACTCGCTCGTTATCGCATTATTCTTGCCAATATTTAAAAGGTGTGGGTCCTAAGAATGCTTTAAAATTGCAAAAATTAGGCATTGAAACCGCACAAGATATTTTACTGCATTTGCCATTTCGCTATGAAGATCGCACGCAATTAACACCATTAAATCAATTAAATTTGGTTGAAAATAATCAAGCTTGCGTTGTGTTGGGAAACATAATTCAAGTCAAACTAGTGCATAAACCAAAACCACAATTGTATTGTGTGATGGCTGATGATACTGGCCAGTTAGTGTTGCGATTTATTCATTATAATTATGCGCAGCAACAAAGTTTTAAAATAGGCGCGCGAATTTTTGCAGTGGGGGAGGTGCGTCAAACGCACACGGGTTTTGAAATGATTCATCCTGAATATCGTTTGCTTTCTTTAGATGAGCCTGTGCCACTTTCAAAAACTCTTACGCCTATTTATCCGACGACAGAAGGATTATCACAACGTTCTTGGTTTCAATTCAGCGAACAAGCACTAAATTTATTAATTCAAGGCGCTGACATGGAAGAGCTATTATCGCAAGACATGTTAGAGCGTTTAAGATTGCCAAATTTAAAACAAGCGATCATCATATTACATCGCCCGACGCAAGATGAAAAATTTTTTACGTTAAATCAAGCGCAACATCCTGCGCAGCGGCGATTGGTTTTAGAAGAATTGTTAGCGCATCGTTTAGCAATGATTAAACGGCGTGAATATTTTACCACTCAACCTGCGATTGCATTAAATCAAGAAACCGGAAAGTTGCAAGTACTATTATCTTCTTTGCCATTTGAATTAACCGCCGCGCAAAAACGCGTGGCCGAAGAATTACGGCAGGATTTAAAAAAATCACATCCCATGATGCGTTTATTGCAAGGCGATGTCGGTTCGGGAAAAACCATTGTTGCAGCGATTGCTGCATTAAGTGCAGTTGAAAATCATACGCAAGTCGCCATTATGGCGCCGACAGAATTATTAACTGAACAACATTTTCGCGTGATGCAAACTTGGTTGACACCGCTGAATATTAACGTAGCGCTTTTAAAAGGTGGGATGACAAAACGTGCGCGTCAAAAAATTTTAGAAGATTTAATTTCAGGCGAAATTGATATTCTCATTGGCACACATGCACTGTTTCAAGAAGGTGTAGAATTTAAAAAATTATCGCTGATGATTATTGATGAACAACATCGTTTCGGTGTGCATCAACGATTGGCGTTAAAAGAAAAAGGCATGCGTGAAGGAAAAATTCCGCATCAGCTGATCATGACAGCAACGCCAATTCCACGCACGTTGGCAATGAGTTTATACGCTGATTTAGATTATTCTGTCATTGACGAATTACCTGCGGGCCGAAAGCCCATCGTTACTTTGGCGTTATCCAATGATAAACGTGATGATGTCACACAGCGCATCAATTATTTATGCGCGCAAGGTCAACAAGTGTATTGGGTGTGTCCGCTGATTGAAGAATCAGAAATCATGCAATGCCAAGCAGCAGAAATGAGTTACGAACAATTGTCGCAACAATTACCAAATTTAAAAATTGCATTGTTACACGGAAAAATGAAAGCAAAAGAAAAAGAAGTGATTATGAGTGCGTTTAAAAGTGGCGAAACGCATGTTTTAGTTGCAACGACCGTGATTGAAGTCGGTGTCGATGTGCCGAATGCGAGTTTAATGGTGATTGAAAATTCCGAGCGACTAGGCCTTGCGCAATTGCATCAATTGCGTGGGCGCGTTGGTCGCGGATCTCTTGCAAGTTATTGTGTTTTGCTTTATCAAGCG
The DNA here is from genome assembly GCA_040389005.1 of Pseudomonadota bacterium. Classification (GTDB taxonomy): domain Bacteria; phylum Pseudomonadota; class Gammaproteobacteria; order JAGOUN01; family JAGOUN01; genus JAGOUN01. The sequence goes on along the minus strand of JAZKAS010000022.1, from coordinate 44,642 downwards.
CCTTTGGGGCGAATTGCTAAAGAGCGTATTACCATGATGCGTGAAAGCCAAGATGGTTTTAAAATTGCTGAAAAAGATCTCGAACTTCGTGGCGCAGGTGAAATTTTAGGCGTACGCCAAACAGGTGATATGCATTTTCGTATCGCAAATCTCGCACGCGACCATAAGTGGTTATTAGAAGCTCAAGCCATCGCAGATATTTTGTGGAAAACTTCGCCTGAAATATGCCATAAAATAATTACTCGCTGGTTGGGACAAAAAGAAGATTTAGTTGGAGTTTGAGTGACTTTTATTGTTGAGTCATGATAAGTTTATAAGATGATTAGAATAAATGACCAAGGATTGGATTGCGTGACGATGAATAAGAAAATTTTGATAGGCGGCTTTGTTGTTTTGTTCTGTTTAGGGGTTATTTTTGCCGTTTATATGGATGCTGATACGCAAGACGATAATTTATACCAAGATCAACGCATTGAAGCGCAAAAAATTCTCAAAAAAATGTCACTTGATGAAAAAATCGGTCAACTATTGCAACCGAGTTATGCACTTTTGGCAGATGCGGTTTCTGCAAACGGTGCTGCTTGCGCTGCAGCGCTTCAAGTTGAAAAACAAACGTCGCGTGAAGACATTATTAAAGCGTGTGGCCTCGATCAAATTCAAAAATATCACTTAGGTACAGTTTTGGCTGGCGGTGGACCTCCTTTTAATGCGCCCACATTGCAAAATTGGGCGGAGTTGAACGCGCTTGCGGCTTCACAGCACGTGCTGGGCAGTCCTGTTGATCCTATTTTATTAACAGGCAATGATGCCATTCATGGCAACACACATGTGCAAGGTGGCGTGGTTTTTCCGCAAAATATTGGCTTAGGAGTGACACATGATCCCGAGCTTGTGCGGCAAATGGGTTTGTTGATTGGCCAAGATTCTTTAGCGAGTGGTTTTAATTGGGTCTTTATGCCGACGCTTGCAATTACGCATGATTTACGTTGGGGGCGTGCGTATGAATCGTTTGCGCAAGACGGCGCGTTAGTGAAAACATTAGGTCGTGCTTATATTGAAGGTTTTCAAAATATTCAGCAAGATCATATTATTGGGCCAATTGCCACCGCCAAACATTTTATCGGTGACGGTGCCACCAAATATGGTTTTGATGAAGGCGATGATGCTTATGTTGGCAATCTCAACGATTTTTGGCTAGCCAATGGTATGGGCTACGAAGGTGCCGTGCAAGCACATGTCGCGACATTGATGGTTTCCTACAGTGCCATCAACGATCAAGGTACGCATAATAATACGCGTATGCATTTTGGCGGGCACTGGGACATTATCAATAAATTTAAACATAAAGGGATTCGTGGTACGGATAAGACGCTGTATCGCTTTCCAGGTTTTGCAGTTTCAGATTGGAATGGTCACACGCGTGCGGGTAATATTTATAACCTCTCACATCCTGCGCTAAGTTTAGAAGAAATTTATGCTAAATCAATGAACGCAGGCGTCGACATATTTATGGTGGGCCAAGGTGAAACATTTGGTCATTTTCCCAGTGCAAAAGGCCAGGATAATTTTATCGCAGATGCATTTAACGCGCTAAAAAGTGCTTATAAAAAAGGTTTAATTAGTGATGGGCGTTTAGAAGATGCTGTGACACGTATTTTGCAAGTTAAATTAGTGATGGCTCCAGAAAAAAATATTGATTACATAGCGCTGCAAGAAAAAGAAAGAAAGCTGGCATTACAGGCAGCACAAGAATCGCTAGTATTATTAAAAAATAATGCAAAAACATTACCACTCAATCGCGATAAAATTCAAAATGTTATTTTTGTGGGCGACACCAATGATTTAGGCATTCAAAACGGTGGATGGACAATCAACTGGCAAGGCCAAAAGGGCGATCAATATTATACCGGTGAAGATCAAATCAGTTCAGGCGCATTAACGCTCGAGCAAGCCATTAAACAAAATTTACCCACAAGCACGCAATATTATTATGCCAATAATACAACGCAAACTGCGTTGCCAGAAAATTTAAATGCGGAAAATAGTATAGTGATTGCAGTAGTAGCGGAGGCGCCTTACGCAGAATTTATGGGCGATATTGGTAATAAAGAAGCACCGGATATTTGGTACGATGTGGGTGCGGATAATAAAACCAATGCCTATTTTGGTCTGCCGCAAAATCAAGTGCTTGGCTTGCAATACAGTGATGTTGAAGCGCAAGCGATTGCGACTTTAAAACAGAAAAATATTGCGGTGATCACGGTGGTTTATTCCGGTCGACCGATTATTTTATCGGAGGGCGGAATCAAAGCACCCTTAGACAATAGCGATGCCGTGATTGCAGCATTTTTACCAGGAACCTTAGGCGGCAAAGCCTTAAGCGATGTTATTTTCGGGGATTATCGTTTTCGTTCTGCGAATAACGGCCAGAGTAATACATTAACGTTTCCCTGGCCGGAAAATATGACACAAGTGGAAAATCATTTTAGCAATGGCGCGTTATTTGCTATTAATTATGGCTTGACTGATTAGGCCAATATGTTTTTTTCTCTGTCAGGAGCAATCCACCGCATTTTGTTTAATTAACGCATAATACGTATCAACAATTTGTAACCACCACGCTTGAATAGGTTCAGGTAATTGTGATGCCAAATAACGAATTTGTTGTGCGTTTGTCGGGTTGTCATTGGTTGAGGCGCTTTCTTGTGCGGATAACATACAGGCAGCTGCTTTTTGATCTGTACTTTTTTGCACTTGCATCACTTGATCGCTCAGTTTTATTAAAAAAGCAAAACTGTGATAAAGCGCACTGTTTTCTGGCGTCGATTCTTTTGTTAACGTGTCATTAAACGCCGTTAAAAAAGGAGAGGCTTGTTCAATTTCGGGAATGCGCGTATTGGTTTGAGATAGATTCAAGAGCGAAAGAATCGGTGAATTCACGCTCGTCAGTATTTTTAATTGTGCTGAGAAATCCGCAAAATTATCTGTTTGTGTTACAGTAATATTTTTTATGGCTTCTTCCCAAGTCTCTACATATAACTGTTGATATTCTTCTTTTAATTTTGGCAGCAAACTGTTTTCAGTAATTGTTGTTTGATGCGCCGGGCCAAGTATTTTGTTGCCGTTGATAGTTTCTTTGCTAATCGTTAATAGTTCCTTTTTGTAAATTTCAGGAAATAGTGATGCAGTATAAATTTCTGGA
>JAZKAS010000022.1:18047-41430 GCA_040389005.1 Pseudomonadota bacterium | reverse complement strand
GAATAAAAGAAAATTTCTTATCAAGCTTTAGTGAAGGTTGTTTGTTTGCCACTGCATTGGTTAAATTCAGTGAGTGACGCGTGTCAAGTGTGGCAAATAACAGAATATAAGCTAATTTTTCAGGTGGTAAATTTAAGAAGGTATCGCGCGTATTTTGAATGAACGGAGAATTTTCATCGATCACGAGAAGATTTTTTTGAATATTTCCTGGAAGTAATTGAATTGGGTCGTTCGAAGAGCCCAAAAGATCCGTAAGATGCGCATCGATATATTGAGTATCAATCGGCCAATCTGGCTGACTCAGCATTAAGTAAATAGTAAACGCGATATAGGCATTTGCTGGATTGGAAGATAAGTGATCGTGAATATAGTCTTCCAGGCGCTGATTGACTAAGGGCAGCCATTGTTGTGAAATAATACGTTGATAGATATTTTGCAGTTGTGTTTCAAGTTGACTATCGCGGGTAAAAATATATTGGCCAATCAACAAAGATTGATGATTTTTTTCTAAATTTTCCCAGGCGATGCTTATTTTTTCTAACTCAGTCGTAACTGAATTTAATGTTAGCGTCGGGTGAGATTGTTCAGAAAAAATTATGCTGGTTTCGAGTGTTTGATTAGCCGATTGAACGAGCGCGATATGTTTAGAAAATTGTTCGGAAGTATAAAAAACAAAAGCCAGCAGCAGTAATGAGCACAGTCCAATAAAGCTAATTTTTGTTATTTTATCGATGTAGGCTGCATTGCTTTCTGGAAAATACTCGCACTGACTCTCAAGCGCTTGCTGAGTAAAAAAATGTTTGTGATGTGTTTGGTGGTAGTGATGATAATTTTTTTTAATCATCGAAGATTCTGCCTGAGTTGATTCAGTCAGTTCTCTAAATTGACGACAAGAAACAAAATAAAGTTGTGCGGGATTCAGAAACCGATTGTTATTCCATTGTATTAAAAATCCAGGCAAAATCTCGAGAAATTTATGCTTGATGGATTCTAGCGCTAATGGAAAAATTTTAATTAAATGAAGCTGTTCCGTGTGAATTTCATGATGTAAACGCCATAACAAACGTTCGTTGAGTTTTTTGATCAGATCATCGAATTCCGTATTCAGTGTATCGAGCGAAAGTCCCCAGGGTTGCTCTAAAAATTCTTTGCTTTCATGGTTAAAAAATTCATCGAAACCAGGAATAAGATCCGCTTTTGTGAAAAACAGCGTTACTTCTAGGTGCGCTTTCAATTGATTCGCGAGCGTGTTTAATGCAAAAGCAACTTGAGATAGTCGTGTGTCATTGGAGATGTTGCTTCGTGTCAGAACATCATGTAGGTCAATCGTAATCAAGCATCGTGTTATCGGTAAATAGGTGCGTTGTTTCTTAAGTTGCAGAGCAAGAAACTGCCAACTTGATAATGAGTATTGTATTTCACTTATCAAGAAGAAATTATGAGGAATGTGAAAAAATAAAGTATTGGATTGCAGGTAAATTTCAAATGCACACTCATCTTGAGTCGCATAAATTAATGTCCCTGATGAAGCGCATAAAATAGATTTTCCAGATTCTGGTTGACCAATGACTAGTACGCAATGCGTCGTTTGATGTTGTTTGTGAAGTTGAAGCAGCATTTTAACTGCCAATTGGCTTTGTTTTTTCAGGCGATTTAATTTATATTTTTCGCTATTGACGGTTTTCTTTTGATTAATAAAACGCATCATGTTGCGGCTTCCTTCATAGTAGTAGTCGAATGAATGCTGGGCGCATTCGATAGGGCTTCACGCGTGGTATTATAAGTTTCTCGAAAAACAAATCCAGTGAGGATCGCAAAGAAAATAAACGCAACTAGCACACTCAGATAAAATCGATGTTGTTTTTTATTAGTGGTCAAGGGTCTTATTTCTGATGACAAGGGTAGCGCTCTTGGCAGCGTCGCAACCGATAAGCCTGGGGATAATACATGACTACGTTGACCGCGAATGTGCGTGATCAAATGATAAGTATTATCCGTAAGCAGCGACCATTGCTGTAATCCAAACGGTGTGTTTCGATATTGTCCTTTGTATCCAAAGCGCAGACAAAGATACATGAGCTCGAGTAGATCAATATATTTTTCTGCTTTAGGGCTAATGTGCTCTAAAATGGAATAAAATTTTTCTTGTTCTAATCGGCTGTTATGAAAATTTTGTAAAAATTGTCCATCACTTCCTATGCATCGCAACATGTCATCCAGAGTTGCGCAAACAGCGTAATGGGCTGCAAGTGAAATATCTTGAGAATAACCCAGTTGTTGGTAATGTTTTTGCAGTGATTCCAGGTATTCTTCGATGTTTTTTCTAGATTCGTTTGAAAGTGGGCTTTGAGTTAATAAATGAATATGTTCAAACGCAGCGGCAGAGCAATCGACCAGCGTATTTAAGCCCGACTCGGGTGAATGACGCGTAGAAGTGGTAGCTTTATACCAACGCGCTAAGTTGTTTTGCGGAAACACGAGCGTTTCAGCAGTGACTTTTAGTTCGGTGGAAGGATTCATTGATTCTGCAAGTGTTTGATAATGATCGGTATTATTGATCAAGATGTGGGGAGAATACAACCGGCCATGAATTTATTATTGATTCGAGGTAGGGTGGATTAGACGTGCTCGTCGTAATCCACCCTGCATAAGATTATAGCAAATCGCAGCCTTTCAGCTTTTTGCGTAAAGTCCCACGACTAATCCCCAAAAGTGTTGCCGCTTTAGATTGATTATGGCGTGTATGAATCAAAACTGCTTCAAAGAAAGGCTTCTCAAATTCGCCTAAAAATAATTCATAAAGTTGATGAGGGGTTTCACCGCTCAAGCTAGCCACATAGTTTTGAAATAAATCCTTGATATGCTGTGCCAAGGAGTAGTTTTCAGGTTTGATTTTTTCAGGTGCTGCGACCGAAGGTTCGAAAATAGCGCTCATTTAAAGTCTCTCTCTTCTGTTATCGTTTTAATTTTTTGACTTCCTTAACCCAAGCAGGCGTCCAGCTGCCAGCATCATGAGCCCTCCTCCGCTCATTTGTGTGCGAAATTTTAGCACAGCTCTTGCGTCATGTATAGATCATTCTTGAAGCATTTTCTCCAAATAATGAATATTTGTTCCGCCTTTGACAAAATTTGCATCATTTAATATGCGTTGTTGTAGCTCAATGTTGGTTTTTATGCCTTCAATATGCAGTTCCGTTAGTGCATTACGCATGCGCATAATGGCGGTGTGCCGATCTTCACCAAAGGTAATAATCTTCGCGATCAAGGAATCATAATAGGGCGGAACGCGATAGCCTGAATAAAGATGCGAATCAACGCGAACTCCTGGCCCGCCGGGTGCATGAAACAGCTCAACCGTGCCGGGTGAGGGGATAAATGTGCGAGGGTCTTCTGCATTAATACGGCATTCAATCGCATGGCCAAAAATTCGAATATCTTCTTGACGCAAGGTCATGGGCACGCCTGCAGCGACTTTAATTTGTTCTTTAATAAGATCAATACCAGTGATCATTTCCGTCACAGGATGTTCTACTTGAATGCGGGTATTCATTTCAATGAAATAAAACTCGCCATTTTCAAATAAAAACTCGAAGGTTCCGACGCCGCGATATTTCATGATGCGGCACGCTTCTGCACAACGTTCGCCAATTTTAGCGCGTTGCTCAGGCGTAATGCCGGGCGCAGTTGCTTCTTCTAGTACTTTTTGATGACGTCGTTGCATTGAACAATCACGTTCTGCGAGATAAACCGCTTGGCCTTTACCGTCGGCTAATACTTGAATTTCAATATGTCTGGGATTTTCAAGAAATTTTTCCATGTAAACCGTGCTATTGCCAAACGCAGCACTGGCTTCGGTTTTGGTCATGTTAATAAAATTGACGATTTCAGACGCTTGGCGAACTACGCGCATACCGCGACCACCACCACCGCCTGAAGCCTTAATAATCACCGGCAATCCAATTCTATTCGCCGTGCGAATATTTTCTTCGTCATCCGTACCTAAGGGGCCGTCAGAGCCTGGAACACAAGGAATGCCGGCGGCTTTCATTGCATGAATGGCAGAGACTTTGTCACCCATGGTGCGGATTGTGGTTGCATCGGGACCAATAAAAATAAAGCCGCTGTTTTCTACTTGTTCTGCAAAGTTCGCATTTTCAGCTAAAAAACCATACCCCGGATGAATTGCGTCCGCATCGGTAATTTCCGCTGCGCTAATGATCGCGGGAATGCTCAAATAACTATCGGAGGGAGGCGCAGAACCAATGCAAATAGACTCATCGGCTAAACGCACGTGTTTTAAGTCTCGATCCGCTGTTGAATGAACAGCAACAGTTTTAATGCCCATTTCTTTACAGGCGCGCAATACTCGCAATGCAATTTCACCGCGATTCGCAATGACGATTTTCTTTAGCATAATGGAATTCCCATGTCAGATTTATTTGTCCTCTCTACTGCGGCCTTCTCTCTTTTCAGGGGAGAAGGCCGTCGCCTTTTGATGCTTTCTTTCAGTAAAAGAAAGTGCCGACAGGCGGATGAGGAGTTTTATTCAATAATAAATAATGGTTGACCAAATTCAACCGGCGATGCGTTTTCAACCAATCGCGCTGTGATCACGCCAGATTTATCGGCTTCAATTTGGTTGAACATTTTCATCGCTTCGATCAAGCAAATGGTTTGTCCTTTTTTGACCGTTTGACCGACTTCAACAAACGGGTCTGCGCCCGGTGTTGCAGAAAGATAAATCGTACCGACCATCGGTGAGGTTAAGCGGTGATGTTTAGAATCATCGGTGGCAGCAGGTTTATGTGACGCCTGTTCTAATACGGGCGCTGCAACCGGCGCTGGTGCATGAGTTGGTGCGGTTGTATAATGCGTCACAGAAGAAGTGGGTTTAGAAATTTCAATGGTTTCGCCGTTTTCGCTAATTTTCAGGCTCGCAATTTGTGATTCTTCTACAAGTTCAATGAGTTTTTTAATTTTACGTAGATCGATCATGTTGTTTTATCCTCGTGTTAATAAAAATTGGTTTGCTGTCTCTAATGCCATCAAATAACCATCGGTGCCTTGGCCGCTGATGGTTTTATGGGCTATATCTGAAAAATAAGAATGTTGACGGAAGGGTTCGCGGCTTTTGATATCGCTAATATGGATTTCGATAAATGGAATCGCGACAGCCGATAGAGCATCGCGCAACACAACGCTTGTATGCGTGAACCCTGCTGGGTTAAAAATAATAAAATCGTGTTGATTACGCGCGCCTTGAATGAAATCAATCAACACATGTTCTGCGTTGCTTTGATGGATACTTAGGCGATGATCCATAAACGCAGCTTTGGTAAAAAGTTCAGCATTCACATCGTTTAAGGTTTTGTGACCATAGATTTCGGGTTCACGCGTGCCTAAAAGATTGAGGTTGGGGCCGTGTAAAACTAGAATGCTCGCCATTCACCCTCATGTGCTGTTTAATTAAAAGTTGCGTCATTATGCAATTATCTTGGCAGAAAGTCTACATGATCGTGGGGGTTGGCGGAATTTAGCTCAAACAAGGGTGGCTCGGGTTCTTTGCGTTTACCCAAAACCGTGCCAGCATCTTTGTTTGAGAAAAATGTAGAAGACGATCGAGATAATGGTTGATTGCAGGCTTTCCATTGCTCGGCGGCTTTAAGAAGATCTCTTAACGTTAAATCAGTGTTTTGTGCCCATTCTTGGAGCATGTATTGGGTAATGTCTGTGGGTAATTCGAATCGATCTAAAATCTGTCTTTTTTCCTGTAGCGTACTTTTTTGTAACGTGATGGTTTGTACACGATGCGCTAACGGTGTCGACAATTTTAACCGTCCTCGGTAACTTAAGGGGTTTTGCGTGCCGAATAATAGAAATCCAGGTTTTTCAGGCAAATTACCCTTTAGATCATGTCCTTCTAGCAAAGCAAGGAGTAACTTTTCATCGAGTGGATGAGTGTTTATTTCATCAATGACAACCATTTGCCCTTGATGAAATGCATTTAAAAGTGTTGCTTCGAGTCCCTTGGTTTTTGGGGCGATGTGGATAAAATCAACGCCTTCTTGGTAGCCTTTTAGCTGAAGTTGATGAATGATCAACGTGCTTTTGCCTTCGCCGGATTCGCCTTCAATAATTAAACCATTTAGTCCTACCGCGAGAGGTGTAGCGCCGGTGGTTTGATAATATTCTCGCCGAGCCAAATGCATGTGAATCGCAATCGCCACCGGCAAGTTAGTTTCATGGAGTATGTAATCGCCTGGGGAGTTATTTTGAGCGATAACATCTGCCAGCGTAAAAGGCATATCGGTTTTGAACTTTTCTTCAAAAGCCGCTCGATGCTCGTACGGCACATGAGGTTGGCTGAGCGTATAGGCAAAATAGCGCGCGAGCGTTTGTCCGGAAATATGCGGGTATTGATATTGAGCAATGCGAATGAAATTCGCCATGGCTTTTATTTCTCGCGGGGTCAATAACGTGTCATTGGGATCGCACGATGCAAGATAGGCCACTACATCCAGTATTGGTTCTTTCAGCGCAGGTTCTAAGTCAATGTGTTTTGCAATGACTTCTCGCGGCAAAGGTTGAAACAATAGTTGATACGGATGTTGCTGAAATAAATAAGGCGTGTTGCGTCCTCCACCGCACGATAAAGGATTGCCGTCAACAATTACCTTGTGACGCGAAGTTACGGGATAGTAATGATTTTTATAAAAAACCGCAGGGGGATTGTCAAACAATCCCATGAACAATGCCCATTGTTTTTCATTGAGATTGGCCTCGTTCAGATACAAGATAATCAATCCATCCGTTGACGTATCTTCCAAAAAAGCGAGAATTTTTTCTTCGCCATAATGAAGCTTAGGATGTTTTCGAGTCCATTCGTACACTACGAAATGCGTTTTACCACAACCGCTGGGGCCAGTGATACGTACGAAAGGGGTGGTTGCTAAAGCGGCTTCTACCTCGGAGAATCGCTCTGCATAATCGACGATTTTGTCAGGTCGGGGTGTCGCTTTTGGCAGTTCGTTCAAAGCTTGTGAAGGTAAAAAAGGAAATAAACTGGGATGATCACAGAGTATAACAAGCTTGCCGCTGCAAGCGTTTTGCCAACGTTGAAAGATAAGCGTTTGTACGGCCTCGGCTATGGCGAGTGTCCATCGGCCTTTTAATATCACTGTTTTATTTTTCTCTAAAGCGCTTTGAATGGCATTTTCAATGAGGGCAAATTCGTAAATATTTGTTTGTCGATTAAACTCTTTGAATTTGAAGGTAGCTAAGAAAGCATTTGTTTCTAACTCAGTGATATCGATAGTCATTGTGTTTAAGTCTTGGGGGATTGATAAGGGATTAAAAATCGTCCGCGGACTGAGTGCCAAACTAGGTCTAGTTGCGAGATGATCAGTATCCATCTCTAATTCTTTGGGGAGTGTGACGCCTGGTGCCAAAGTGAGTAACAAGGTGGTGTTATGTTCTCGGCACGCTTCCAGCAATCGCAGCCAGGTATAAAAAGACAATGAGCTGGTCAGATAAATCGGCAATTTATTATTTTTATAGCGTTCAATCAAGCCTGCTTGCGTATGCAATTGCCCTTGTTGAATGGTATAGCTCACCAAGAAATCCGATATATTTGCCTGATTGAGTAACAACTGATGACCTTTGATCAATGCATTCTCAGGATACAGCTGCAAGTATTTTTCTTTTTCGGGAAGATAAACGCCTTGTGTTAATTCAAATGAAAAAATTTCTGGTAATGCGCCATAATTATGGCCTTGATAGTAAACCGCGCGATACCAGCTTAAATCATGCAAAAAAACCACAAAAGCAGGGTCGTGTAATGGTGCGTTATTAAAGGCAACGGTGGTTCTATTGTGTTTCAAGGCTTGCAATAACACACCTTCTTTGAACACAAAATAATTGCCTTGAATAGTCCAGTGGCCAATGAGGCAAGATTCCCAGTGCTCTCCACCACAGAGTTCAATAATTTCACTGTTTGAGTGAGTGCGCTCCGCCAATGGAATCGGGGGTGAAAAAGCGGGCGTCAACTCATGCGTCATCTCTTCTACTCGATCAAAGCGCGAGTAAAAATCAGGCCCTTGATACATGGCGGAATTATGCGGGTTTAGTAATGCAATCACGTGGATGTGGGAAGAAGGCCATATGCCATCAACGCGTGGTGGGTTGTCTAACACCGCGTTTGTGGCGACGATTTCTGCGGGGGTGAATTGACTGTAATCAATGATGAGCACTTTATGGGGCGCGTCACTCGTAAAAAATTCATATAGAGGTCCGCCAGGATCTTTAACAATATGCCCTAGTGTGTTGTTTGCCGCGTCTCGCTGGATGTAAGGCCCCGCGCAGCGTAAAACATCGGGTGAGTCAATAAAATAAGGGGTTTGGCCAAGCGTATGGGCAGTTTTTTGTAAAGCCAGCCGAGTGTCTTCACCATTTGAAGTATGTACGCATGTTGTGCCGGAATGAGTTAAAATCTCTGCGGCACTTTTTTTAATGACCATCGATGATTCGCGCTTAATAAAATAATGTGGCGGTAGTTTTTTAGTGATTTCTTTTGTCTGAGTTTTTTGTTCTGAGTTTTGAGTAACACGCTCTGACAATTTTTCTCGTATTTTTATCTTTGCAGGATAGCCGCCGAAATCGCAGGGAATCCATTGTTGCTGATAAAACACTTCAGCATACATGTGGATATCATTTGCAACCAAGCGTACGGGTATATTCGGATGATTTTGTTGCATCAGGTATTTGAACACAACACTGCGATGCCGGCACGCTCCAAGTTTTTGAGTGATTAAAGCACTCATGTATTGTTGTGCGCTGGATGTTTCGTCAATATTTCGTAAAGCACCTGCTTTAAAATTTCGACAAAATTTAATGAGGCTGCGAACTTCTGTGGGCAACTCGGTCCAAGATAATTTTGCTTTTTCGCCCCCCAAAAATAATTCAATGGTATTATTTTGGGGTGGCTGCGAACCTTTTAAGCGAATGTACTGTAAATCAGTATTGGTTGACCTTATAAACTCAACGTCTGCAGGAGAAGAAAGATAAAAATACAGTAATACCTCATTGGGAAAGATTGAAGGAAGGGCTTGCCATTCGCTCGTTAAGCGCAATTTTTTGCGACCAAAATAATAATGATCATTGGTCATTTGATAGTCCAACAATAAGGGTCTCTGTGCTTGAATAGGTGTTATTGCAAAAAAGCTCATCAAAGCAGAATGATTTAACAAAAAAGGCGCGTTAATATCTGGTTTGGTGTTAAGTTGCAAATTATCAAAAACCTCATAACGCAGTTCGCGCGGTTCTGGTGCGCGAGACATTCCCATAAAAACACGGTCGGTTCGTAAAGTTTGATTTGATGGGCGTGTATCGGCGTCGATACTTTTTTGTTGTGTTGTAGAGGATTTTTGATGCGATGTTATTTCGTTTTCTTTATAAAGTTGAAATGATATTGAAAGTTGTTTTTGTTCTTGGCGAAAGTCTTCAATATCTTCTTCTGTTAGATTCTTACAAGACAATAAACATAATTCTTCCAAATGGGATGATTTTGCCAATATCGCCGCGACAAAATCACTGGAAACAGAAGAGCCAGATAAATCAACGATTTTTAGTTTCGATAAATCAGCGTGATCAGACAATTCAAGCTCTTCAAGATTTTGACAACGGTTTAAATTTAATGTTTCTAGTTGAGGTGTTTTTGCTAATATCGCTGCGACAAAATCACTGGAAACATAAGAGCAGGATAAATCAAGAATTTTTAGTTTCGATAAGTCAGCGTGATCAGATAATTCAAGCTCTTCAAGAGTTCGACAACGGCTTAAATTTAATGTTTCTAGTTGAGGTGCTTTTGCTAATATCGTTGCGACAAAATCACTGGAAACAGAAGAGCCGGATAAATTAAGGATTTTTAGTTTCGATAAGTCAACGTGATCCGATAATTGAATATCTGTGAGAGTACTACAAAAGGTTAATGCTAAAATTTCCAATTCAGATGTTTTTGCTAATATCGCTTCGACAAAATCGCTGGAAACAGAAAATTCCGATAAATCAAGGATTTTTAATTTCGATAAATCAACGTGATCAGGTAATTGAATATCTTCAAGAATGTTACAATCATATGCCATTAATGCTTCCAATTGAGATGTTTTTGCTAATATCGCCGCGGTAAAATCACCGGAAAAGGAAGAAGACCACAGCCCAAGGGTTTTTAGTTTTGATAAATCAGCGTTATTAAGTGGTTGAAGGTCGTCGAGTGTAAGGTCGTCGAGTGTGAAGCCATCTAAATTTAATACTTCTATCTGAGATGCTTTTTCTAATATTGAAAGCAGAAAATCACTGTTGCATACAAAATTGCTGTTTAATGTTAGCGTTGTTGCTTCAGAAGAGCATGCTGTTAGCATCTCTTCAGGGGGTTGATGTTTTTGAAAAAAGTCAATCCACTTTTGGATGGTGTTTTTATTGCAAGAAAATTCGATAATCTCGTTGGCGTTGATAGAGAATAAAACGATGTTTGGACAAATATTCATTAGCTCATTCATATGAGTTAATGATGACGTGGTTAATTTAATTGAGCGTAATGTTTCTTGGTTCTTCCAGGTGGTTAATGTCGTGCCATCGAAAGTTCCTTCACATCCTGAGGAGAGTAAGCTAATCTCGGGGAAATCAAATTGTAAAATTTCTTCTATAGAAATGTTTAATTGCTCGCTTATTTCTTTTGGAGTCAATGAGTAGTGAATCGTATTGTCACTGTGTCTAGGGAGTGCGCTCAAATTTTTTAAGAATGCATGGGTATAGAGATGCAATTTTTTTCCTTTGCAGAAATAGATTGAAAACCCTTCTTGGTATAACTGCTTTATACAATCATCAAATTTTTTTACTTCTACTATATTCTCCAAGTAGTTTCGAATGTTTTCCGCAATAATTAAAGTTTGTTTGACCATTGTCTGGGTAATGGCGGATGATTTAAACGGTTTTTGTCCCTTTATCATTCGTATATAGTCGACATCCGCGCTGGGTGTGTTGCTCCAGGTGGTCTTTGTTACGTCTCGCGTAGTATGAAATATTTTTTTAATCGTGATGGGCATGTCTTATTACTACGTGGGGGTGTTCATTTTTTAGTATGGGTAGTATAGCTCATGAAATATTATATAAAGCTTAACCATCCGATTAAATTTTCCGATACAATCTCTGGTTGCAACTCCTCTATGCCAATCAAGCAAGTCAATTGACTCAATTGACTCAACTTGGTCTTGTAGGGCTGCTGAATATGGGGGCGCTAAAGAGAGAAAAGTTCTGTTTTTTTTGATAAACTAGGAAAATCGTAATAGAAGGTCATTTTATGCAACATTCAATTGGGTTTTTAGAGCTCGTTGAGCAGGCGCGGCAGTTTGTCACAGAGATATCACCCGATCGAGTTTGGGCGCAATTACATGCAGATATCCCGTCCTTGCTAGTCGATGTGCGTGAAGCGCATGAATGGGAAAGTGGCATTTTGCCAGGGGCGATTGGCATCAGTCGGGGCGTGCTTGAGCGTGATATCGAGAAAATTATCTCTGATAAAAATACACCCATCATTTTTTATTGTAGCGGCGGATATCGTTCAGTATTAGCCGCGGATAATGCGCAGAAAATGGGATATACTCATGTCGCGTCCATGGCGGGCGGTAGCCGGGCTTGGGTTGAGCAAGGGCTACCGATGGAAAATTTAACACAATAAAAGTAGGTAAAAATGGCTTGGTTTCAACAGTTTATTCATATGATGCTTCATATTGATATTTTTTTGGCACAAATGGTGCATGTGTTCGGCTATTGGTCGTATGCGATTCTTTTTCTGATTGTCTTTTTTGAGATGGCGTGTATTTTAACACCGTTTTTACCGGGGGATTCGATGTTATTTGCTGCGGGAGCGTTGGCAGCGAATAGTGAACTTCATATTATGCCTTTGATGATTTTATTATTGATCGCTTGTTTCACGGGCATGATGTTGAATTATTGGGTTGGCCATAAACTCGGTGAGCGGGTGTATCGTGCGAATTGGCGTTGGTTGAATCGGGGTCATTTGGATAAGGCGCATGCGTTTTTTGAAAAATATGGTGCGTCGGCGATTATTGTCTGTTGTTTCATCGCCATTTTAAGAACCTTTGTTCCCTTTGTTGCGGGTTTAGTTAAGATGGATAAAATCAAATACACGATTGTCAGTTTAATCGGCTCGTGTTTTTGGGTGATTGGTCTGTTATGGATTAGCTATTTGTTTGGCAATATGCCGTTTGTCAAAGAACATTTTTCGTGGTTTGTGTTGGCAATGATTGTTGTGCCTTCTGCGGTGCCGCTAATTGGGTTGTTGCGGCATCGCAAATAAAATACTAAATTTGTATGTTATTGACATTTATTTAAAAAATTTGCTGAACCGCTAGATTCTGGTACATTTGGCGTTGCCTTAAAAAGTACTGCGGATGCATCGCTACGGTTAGTTTTTTTATAGCTATTTTCTGCTCCAATATGTTGAGTTTCATTTTCTTTGATGGCTGTATGTAATTCGTTAATCCATGGGTGTAGGTAATTTTCCTCATTCGGTTGCGATATTATGTCTGCAAATTCTTTTGTTACGCAAACATATTCTTTATTTTGATCAGTGTGACTTTTAATTCTTTGGCGCAGCGCTTCTCCGTAAGAATATTTTAAAGCAATATCGTAGAGATTTGTCTGTTTTTGTGAATTATGTGTTGCTTTGAAAAAACAACTTATATGAAAAGTTTCTCCGATGATATGATTTGTTTTCGCCTTTTTAGTAGGGTGGTGTTGTGTATTTAATTCTATTAAATAATCAAAAAATTTTTTTAAGGTATTATTGCCTCTACCAAGTGTGGTTGATAAAATTATGATATCTGCTTGAGGATGCGCTGCAACTTCTTTAATAAGTTTAAGAGTTTTCTCGGTAGGTAATTTTGTCTGGTTGCTTAAGTTTCTTCTAAGCTTATAAAATAAGCAGTATATTTTTTCTTCTATTTCTTGAAAAGCAGAATCAAGAATCGGGTATGTTATTGCATCTTGTCTACTGTCAAAATGCGCCCCATGTATTTGTCTTAGCGTTAGACAGCTTTTAAATAATAAAATGGGGTCATTAGATTCTTTTGCCTCTTCCCATGTTTTAGTAATTTTTAATACATCTAAAAAAGAAGTTTTTAATGCTTCGGCTATTTTTTTGAGTGGATTATTTTTGTTTTGTCCCTCAAAATAAGTATTTAACTCCGGCCAAACACAATTTTCTTCTAATAGAATTTGAATTATTTCGAATGCTGTATCAGGTTCTGATATACAAGTTTCAGAATTAAGCAACCAAGTCATCGCGCTTCTTCCGTTGAGGTCACATATTTCTTCAGTGTTTTTGGTTAATGAGCGTAGCCATCTGGTTGTTTGAACCATTCCATGGTTGGCGGCATGCATTAAAAGCGTGGCTCCTTCTTTATTTCTTCCCTGGTATGTTAAATGATCATGAGGTGTGTATTCGCATGGATAGAAAAAAAGCGTGAAACCTGGGTTATGTATTAATTCTTTAAGGTTGGCCAAAAAAATTTCGTTGTTGTTAATATCTTTGGTTGTCGCAGCTAAAACTAATAAAGACATAACTTCTTCATTGTTATGGGGTGCTTTTATTAGCTCTTCAAACAATTCAAGAGGAAAGACATGTGCGAATAGACTTTTTTGAATTTTTTCGACTATCGTTTTTTCTCTTTTTCTTTTGCTTGTTTTTAGTTCTCTTCCGGTTTCGTCATATGAGTTGCTTGATGTTGAGCTTATATTGAAGTGCTCTGTTACTCTTGTTGGGCGTGCGCTTGAAAATAAGCTATGTCTTGCATAAACGATTGCTAATGACGAAGAAATGCTGACGTTGCTAGTATCTATTCGGTGCTGAAGTTCACTTCTGTTATCCTTTGAAAGCCCTAATGAATATTTAGTGTATAAATAATCAATTAATTCAGCGCTTCCATACTGACATGCATAATCAGTCGCAGTTAATCCTCGTTTGTCTTTAAGATGAATATTATTACCTGGTTGTAAGAGTAATTTTTTTATAACTGAAAGTTTATAATTGGACATGCACAACAACATTAACGCGGTCATTCCGTCTTGCTCGACATCAGAAAATTCATCGCTATTTTTAAAGTTTGCCAAATATAAGTCAATTTGAAAATGATTGTATAAGGAAAGAGATAGGCTTATTTCTTGTGCCAATCTTTTTTTTGTTTCGGCTGTTGTGTCATGATTACGTTGATTGAACATTATTTTTGCATCTCTAAAGTACTAAAAATAAACAATTGTAGCTCATTTTTCTCTGGATTTGTATAATATTTAATGATTTTATGCTGCCGCCACTAAAATTGCCGACAGCTTTTTTCGTTTCAGGGGCGATAATTTGTGACATTTAACCTGCAAGTCTAGAATAATGTATTATAATCACTAGCATTGATCTAATTTAGATTTTTTTATGCTTGGCTTTAACTATAATATTGCTACCGCGAAAACTCCTGAGCAACTAAACGCCTGTTTCCCTCCTGGGCACGATGTGAATACATTATGCCGTGGTGGCGCACAGGGTAATCGTTATATTGATTGGGCGGCTTCTATTGGTAATGTTGAAGTGTTCAAGGCTTTAGTTCATCAGCATCACGCCAACATAGAAAAAGTGCCTGATTGTAAACATACAAATCTCTTTTACTCGATGTCAAGGTGTTTGAATCAAGAAGCTCGTCGAGCCCTGTTTGAATGGTTACAAGAAGATCGTCGTTATGAGCAATTAAACTGCGGTGTTACTGCGTTGCATTTAAAGGCTGTTTTAGAAAAGGGCGAAACTTTTTTGTCTCAATTAAATTTAATATCTGCAGAAATAGAAGATTCGATAGTCGATACATTGCTAGATTACTATATCGCAGCTAATACGGTAGATGTGTCCGTAGAAAAACGTATCGAGCAAGTGCTTAAAGAGTTTCCTGATAAATATTCTCTGGTTATTTTATCTTTTTTATTATTGCAGTTCCGGTTTCCAGCTTTTGAGGAGAGCATGGAGCAAGCAAAAAATTTGATTGCTCAAATAAAAAAATTAAAAACTGCAACCCTTGATTTTGGCATTAGCCTGACAGACGAAAATCATCCCTTATGTTATGTAACACTCGCGGAAGCTTTAACTGATGATAATGCAATCTCATCTGACACAAGCGTATCTGGATATATAGCAGAGGAGCTTGCGGCATTATATCAAGTTGATTTAAATGCCAAGGCGGGGGATAGAACATTTGCTTTTGAGTTATTGTGCCAAACAGAAGGAGATGAAATCTTAACTATATGGATAGATCGTTATCCTCAAACCCTTGATTTAAAGGGTCACTGGGGTGAAGATGATAGTCCATCACTGGCTTACCAATTGGCGGCTCTGGATCTCTATGAAATTTTAAGTGAACAAATCGATCGGTCAGCAGAAGTTATTAATTTAAATGCGGGCCAAATGGGTTGGGGGTGGGTTGAGAGAGACACGCTTGCTAGTGTGCTTATTGAATATCAGCGATGGGGCCTCCTCAATAAAATTGCACATAAAAACCAATATAAATGCTGTGGAATATTATTAACATCGCCTCTTTTTGAGAGGCTGATTAAAAACAATCAGCATGCGTTAATTGGTGCGGTAATGAGTGATCCAGAGACTTCGCTGCCAATAGGTAATACACAAGCAATTGCGTTGATATTAAATAATCCTGAATCTCAGCAGCAGTCAAATGAAGCTATAGTAGGAAAATATATTGCAAAAACAGGAACTGAAATCACCGAGTTTAAGCATGTGCCTGATGAACTTAAATTTTTCGTTTTGCAATATTGGATTGAATTTTATTCAATGATGCTAAAAAACCAGATAGAAAATTCTCTACCAGAAATTCATCAATTGTTTGGTCAATTTCATCAGTGGCAAAATGAAGCAGCAAAAGCGCTTCTTGGAGAGAGTTTGGGTTATCTTCTCGGTAGTGTTAAATTAGATAGTCATACTTATCCTGCTTTTTTGCATCTCTACAATACATACGGCTCATATGGATATCATGCATTATTAGACGTGTCGGATAAAATGGGCCTTGAAACAGCCATGCTTGTGTCAAAAGATGCAAAAATAATGATTAATATTATGGCTGGCCGTATTAGTCAGAAAAATGAAGAAATTCTAATGCATACTAAAATAGCGGGATATAGAAAATCTTTTGAAGATGTGCTGACATTAAAGCAATTTAATCAAATTGCTTGCCAAGAAAATGCATTAGAGATATTCGAGATTTTGGGGAAAGACTTGCATTCGTTAAGTGAAGATTTTGATGATCGATTATGTCGGTGTATGGCTCAATTAGCCGTAGCAAAAAATACAAATATTTCACGTCAAGGAGTGTTTGGGGGATCATCAGAAAAGACTGTCATTGCGGCATTAAAGCCAGAGTTGTAATTAAAATCTCGAATGGTTTCTTGTCGAGTGTCATTGGTAGAAAGAGTACTCTATTCGTCCGGTTCTTATTCATGTCAATGGTGTAACCGATGAGCTTGTGAGTGAGGTTTTTTTTGCGAATATCAGTGATTTTTCATAACCCCATGGCTTTACACCAAATGAAGAAAAAACGATTTGGTGTAAAACAAAAATCCTGATATACTTTACACCAAATGAAGAAAATGCTATTTGGTGTAAATCATGTTCGTTGGTAGAAAGAGAGAATTAAAGCAATTTGGTAAAATTCTTGCTCAAAAGAACGCCCATTTGGTCGTTATAAAAGGACGGCGGCGTATTGGCAAAAGTCGTCTGGTTGAAGAGGCGGGTAAACATCATCGTATGATTACGCTTTCCGGGCTGGCGCCCGTTCCAGGCGTTACTGCGGCGGCTCAGCGGCAATCTTTTGCGCGTCAAATGGGTTTGCAATTGGGGATTCCCGAACCGCGTAGCGAACATTGGGAGGAATTATTTTGGCATTTGGCTGATCGAACCCAAACAGGACGCGTTTTAATATTGTTAGATGAAATTTCATGGATGGCCAGTGATGGACCGGATCGTAGTGACCCGCTTTTTCTCGGGTTTCTCAAAAACGCATGGGATATTTATTTTAAAAAAAATAATCAATTAACTTTAGTGCTTTGCGGCTCTGTTTCTAGCTGGATTGAAAAAAACATTTTAAGTAGCACGGGTTTTGTTGGGCGTATTTCTTTAAAAATGCATCTTAAAGAATTATCGCTTATCGAATGTAATGCTTTTCTATCAACAAATAGCTATAAAATATCGGCTTTTGAGAAATTCAAATTACTTGCGATTATGGGAGGTATTCCTTCTTATTTAGAAAAAATATCTCCAGCATGGAGTGCAGAGGAGAATATAAAACAATTATGCTTTATTCAGGATGGTATTTTAGTCCATGAATTCAAACAGATTTTTACGGATATCTTTGGAAGGCGAAGTGACTTTTATAAAAGTATCATTAAGTCATTACTTGAAAAACCTAGCATGCAACTTGTCGATATTTATTCGGCCTTAAAAATGGAAAAGCAAGGCGTTATATCAGCGTATTTAGAAGATTTAGAGCAAGCAGGGTTTGTAAAGCGCGATTATGCGTTTAATTTTAAAACCAATAAACTTTCAAAGCATAGCGTTTTTCGTGTATGTGATAATTTTATTCGCTTTTATTTAAAATACATTGAACCGAATATAGATTTAATTGAACAAGATCGCTTTGAAAATACGTCATTATCAACATTGAAAAATTGGGAAAGTATTGCAGGATTGCAATTTGAAAATCTTATCTTAAATAATAAAGCATTAATTTTGCAACAACTGAATATTTCATCCAATGATGTCTTATACGATAACCCTCATTACCAATCTGCCACAACACAAAAACAAGGCGTACAAGTGGATTATCTGATTATCGATAAATTTAATACTGTGTGGTTATGTGAGGTGAAATTTTCAAAAAATCCAATTGGCCAGTCTGTTATTGCAGAAATTCAACGTAAAATAAAACATCTAACCATTGGAAAGAAATACTCTATTCGTCCGGTTCTTATTCATGTCAATGGTGTAACCGATGAGCTTGTGAGTGAAGGTTTTTTTGCAAGTATTATCGATTTTGGAGATTTGATGAATGTTTAGTCTGAAAATTTACAATAAACATCATACCGTGTCGACTTGCCAATAATTTGATGACTCGGCTTTTGATTGTCAAGGAAGGGCGATAATTTGTGGCGTTTTACAACCACGCGCTTTTTTGCTTTTTCTAGCGCAAGCGGTAACAAAATATCTGCATCGTTATTTTCGCCAATCAATTCATGTAGCATTTGCATGTCTTTTTTAACTTTGGCGCGTTTATCGACATCGGAAAACATCGGGTCTAAATAAATGACGTCATATATTATCTCATTCGATTGCAAATAAGTGATGGAATCATGAAAAATAAAATTTAATTTTTGTTTTAAAGTTTCATCCGTTAAATTTTCTAATGCTATTTCAATCATTTGCGCAAGTGTTGGGTTGCGTTCAAGCATCGTTACATTTGCACCGAGTTTTGCAAAAATAAAGGCATCACGCGCAAGACCCGCGGTGGCGTCAAGTAGCGTTAAATCAGAAAATTTATTTAAACCAATCGCGCGACAGGAATCGTGTTTCTTGCCAATGCCGCGATGGGGCCAATCGAGATTCATTTGGTTGAAATCAATCATTATGCAAGCACTGTCACAATAGGATATTCTTGTACTTTTTTGTCGCGCGTAATCAATACGAGGTTATTATACTTTGCTTGTGCGATGAGAATACGATCAAAAGGGTCTTGGTGAATATTGGGCAAATCGGCAACGCTTAATCCTTCTTCAGGTTGTAGAGGTAATATTTTCAATCCTTCCGATTTTGCTATCGTCAAAATATTATTAGGTAAAGTGAGTTTGCCTAAACTGTTTTTGATCGACATTTCCCAAAAAGAAATGCTGCTGATAAAAATAGTGTTATTACGATTGGCGATAATTTGTTGACCTGTATTAGAAATTTTGTTTGGTTCTGTCAACCACCACAACAGAACGTGTGTATCGAGTAAATACATTATTCATTTTCCTTGCCATAAAACGAGTTCAGTATGTTTTCCGGGAGCGGCGCGTCGAAATCTTCGGCAATATGCATCATGCCTTTTAGTTGTCCACCGTGTCTCGGAGTGAGCTCTTCTTCGAAGGGAACAAGCTTAATGAGGGGTTTGTTGCCTCGAGCGATGATGATCTGCTCGCCTGCCAATGCTTGATTAATGAGCTGCGAGAAATTGGTTTTCGCTTCGTGAATATTAAATGTGTTCATGATGTGGCCTCTCTTGTGGAGCAAGATTATTATATTGGGCTAAGTCTAGTTAGTCAACATAATTCATGTTACAGCTTTACAGGGGTTTATGATAAAATTTATGTTCTTCAAAAGGAGAAAAAATGCAAACTCGTCAATTTCCATCCTCCCGTCTTCGTCGTATCCGTCAAAAACCGTTTGCACGGCGTTTGGTGGCAGAAAATCATGTGACAGTGGATGATTTAATTTATCCCATGTTTGTTCTTGAAGGTGAAAATATTCGTGAGCCAATTTCATCGATGCCGGGTATCGAACGTTTTAGTATTGATGTTTTGGTGAAAGAAGCAATCGAATGTTTTGAGTTAGGCATAAACGCAATCGCATTATTTCCGTATATAGATTCATCGAAAAAAACATTGTATGCCGAAGAAGCTTATAATGACGATGGGTTAATTCCGCGCGCCATCCGAGCTATTAAAAAAGCCTGTCCGGATTTAGGTATTATTGCCGATATTGCTTTAGATCCTTATACAAGTCACGGACAAGATGGCGTCATTAATGAAACGGGTTTAATTTTAAATGATGTGACTATTGAGATTTTAATTAAACAAGCCTTGTGTTGCGCAAAAGCAGGTGCAGATGTCGTGGCGCCTTCGGATATGATGGATGGTCGCATTGGTGCAATTCGTCAAGCACTTGAAAAAGAGAAATTTTCTGATGTGTTAATTCTCGCGTATTCTGCGAAATATGCCTCAAGTTTTTATGGGCCCTTTCGTGATGCGGTGGGTTCAAAATCTGCATTAGGCAAAGCCGATAAATTTTCCTATCAAATGTCGCCCTCCAATGGTGATGAAGCGTTGCATGAAGTTGCATTAGATATTCAAGAAGGTGCGGATATCGTCATGATAAAGCCAGGAATGCCATATTTGGATATTGTACATCGTGTGAAAACGCAATTTATGATGCCGACGTTTGTCTATCACGTCAGTGGTGAATATGCGATGTTGAAAGCAGCCTCACAAAATGGCTGGATCGATGAAAAAGCCTGTGTGATGGAAGCGATGATGAGTTTCAAACGCGCTGGTGTGGATGCGATTTTGACGTATTATGCAAAGCAGATTGCGATTTGGAATGGTGCAAGTTAGCAAAAATAGACTATAATTCAGTTCTATTTTCCTTCAGAAATCATCATGCATTTTTTTGATCTTTCACGTTTTATTGTTCAACCTATTGTGTTTGAATGGTTAGATTCAAAAGCCTTGCTGCAATTTTTTTTGACCGTTTTGGGTGATCGCTCCAAGAGAAGATTGGTGGATGCAAGCCGAGTTCTTCTGAGACTTAGTGAGCTTCGTGATGAAACAGCTATAGAATGCCTAAAATTATTCCCCGCATTTTTAGAAACATTGCCGGAGGCAACGCAAGAGGCTTTTTTTGCGGATACGGTGGCATTGAGCTCGGTGATTGAGAAGCTCGAAAAGTGGATGGAATTGTTCTCTTTATCGGTGAAGAATCGAGTAGGAATTCTGAGCGTTATTCTCTTTCTGAAAAGAAAATGTTTTAATGGGGGCGTATCTCAAGATATGCGCTCTGGTTTTGTTTGTTCTTTTTCACAGGAACAAAGGGATGTTTTTGTTGATAAACTCATGGGGGATTTGGGTGATCGATCGCATCCTGATCTGGTTGAAAAAGCCGCGCGCCTATTTTCACGCACAGTGCCATTTTTAAAACAAAATGAAGAGAAATTGTATCAAACGTTAGGCGTTATTTTTAACCGAGCGATAGATTGCACATTGCCAGCAGAAATTGCAATCGATATATTTGAAGAAGCGTTTTTGTATTTGCCTGCAAGCGCGAAAGCAAGGGTGTTTGACGAGCAAGAAACGTCTTTTTTCTCAGAAATAAATGCTGAATTGTCAAACGGTGCTCTCATAATCGCGAGGCATTTTAAGCCACATGTGCTCAATGACCAATGGTCTCTAATTTTTAATGGGTTAGCTAATTTCTTTTCGAGAAAAGAATATGAGAAAGTATTGGAGATGCTTAAAATCCTATCAGCATATCCCTCGTTTGAAGAAGAATTTTTGAGAAAAGAAAACTCTTCAAGAAATGAATTTTTTACTTGTGTGGAAAATGCAATATACGCTTTAGAACTAAAACCCGATTCAGACTCAGACTCAGATCCCAATGATGACGCCAATAAAAACGATTTTGCATTTGTTGAAATTATTGCAGGCCTGATTGTGAGTATCGCAAAAGTCACTGATGAGAAAGAAGAGTTATTCAGGAAATTGCTTTTATTGGATAGCTATGATCCTAATAAATTAAGTATTATTTTTAGAATGTTTATTAGGTTAATGTCGGTGTTGAACAATAGCGAACGGCTTTATTTATTTCTTGAGTTGAATAAAATCTTATTATGGGACGAAGATTTACGTCTGTATCAAGACATGGCGCATGCAGCGCTTAAAGAGGCGTCTTCTGATTTTGGGGACAATCGATCGTGGGATATGTTCGAATCTTTATACGCAAATATGAGCAAAAAAGAGGGTAAAGAGCTGCTATCAGTGAAGCGCTGCTTAATTGCTGGGGCGGGAGGGGTGGCTATCGCATTTTCGATATACATGTTGAATCATAATTTTGAAAAAATTTTAGAACACTTAAAAAAATTGTTTAAAGAAAAAAATTATACAGTAATGTCCGCAAGTATTGTAACGTTATTAAAATCTTCGGAGTTTAAGGCGTATTTTCTAAGCAGTGATTTTTTGTTTTTTATTATGAGCGAAGTTGATTCGCTAGATTATACCTGGGGGGATCGTTATGATGAAGATGGTGTTCAATATGACAGCGCTTGGTTAAGGCTTCCTGTGATAATAGAGCGCATTATAGATAATAGAGCGTGTGTTGAGAAGATTTTGTCTTCTCGCTTGTATCAAGACGCCGGTAATTACGAGAATTTCAGTGAGGACCACATGATTTTCGGTTGGTATATTACGAGGCAGCTGCCGTATTTTTTTTCTCGCAAAGAAAACGTTGATTTCGTTAGCGTATTTATTGAGGATAGAAAAAATTTGTTAAAAATGATAATGACTTTTTATCGGTTTGATTGGAAAACTTTTTTTTATGAGTTATCAAAAAACCTCCCTCAGAATGATGTCGATGATTTGATTTGCTATGCATCATCAGTGCTTGATGAGTTGTCAGAATTTAATGTGCTCAAAGTTGACGATAATTATGGTAAATTAATATGCCTTTATATTTTACCTGCTCATATCGAGCGACATTTTGATTTATGGGAGCGCTTGTTGAGTATATGTGCTAATGTAAACACTGATATGCGCTATCGTGCGAAAGTTTTTACAGTCTTGGTGGCATGTGTAAAATTTTGCGCCATCAGCAACGTAGAGCGATTAACTCGTGGCATGTTGCATATCGTAAACGATGCATTCTTTGACATTTTGATTGAGCTCTTATCACCAAATATATCGTGGGAGCTGGATGGTTGTTTAAGCGTGCGGGATAGTGTTTTAAGTCTCCTACAATCATTCGCTTACTATCTACCGCCGGATAGTTTTAATGAGCGAATGAAAGAGCATGATCGCCTAATTGATGAGTTTTTTCGTATTATCAAGGATCAACGCGTGGAGTCGCAAGATTATGAATATAAAGCGGTAATGGATCTCTTCACGCGCTGGATTGTGCAGGGGTTTGACTTGCGTTCTCACTTGGATCGTGTTGAATTAATCGATACTGCTCCTGGAAGAATTTTGGATATGTTTCAAGAAGCGTGGGAGCTTAATCAGGCGCCTAATCCATCGAACGTTCTTGGGGCGAGCAATTAAAGCAGTGTTGTTAGTTCGAATGTTTTAGTATATACTAAAAAATATATACTTTTGAGGTGGAATCATGGAAACTGCGCGCTTATTTCAAAACGGCCAAAGTCAGGCTGTGCGTTTGCCAAAAGAATTTCGTTTTTCTGGTAAAGAGGTATTTATTAAAAAAGTCGGTAATGCGACAGTTTTATTTCCAGTAGAAAATTCTTGGGAT
>JAZKAS010000022.1:7998-18037 GCA_040389005.1 Pseudomonadota bacterium | reverse complement strand
GCTCGATTTTCAAACCAGGGAGCGAATGATAAAGAAGGAGTATGGCAATCTGGTTGTGCTCCCCCTGCCAAATCATCCTATTGATACGAAGTGGTCATCGAATCTGGATCAACTCTTAACAGAAACCTTTCCAGGGTCGGGCTTCAGACTCTATGGAAGTCGCAACAGCTTTATTCCCTTCTACAGCGGAAAATTCGAAGTAGAACAGCTCCCCGAAATGGGCACCCACAGCTCTACCATTTTAAGAGATCAGATAAGCGATCGCGTTCTCGACTCCGAAGAATTCCGCACCGGCGTGATCTACGCTTACTCCAATACTTATCTGAAAGTCTACCCTACGGTTGACATCGCTGTTTTCAGGAACAACAAAAAAGAGAGGATCTCTTTGAATGAAATATCTATTAGACACTAATATTTGCATTTATCTTATTAAGCAGAAACCACACAGTGTATTAGAAAAATTTAAAACGTTACAGGTGGGCGATGTCGGAATTTCTTCTGTCACATTGGCAGAATTATCTTATGGCGTTGAGAAAAGCCAGTATGTTGAAAAAAACAAATCCGCATTAGAAAATTTTTTATTGCCGTTAGAGCTAATGTCCTTTGATAAAGAAGCAACAGATTTTTATGGGAAAATAAGAGTTTTTCTTGAAAAAAAAGGAGCGACTATTGGCCCGCTTGATTATATGATTGCAGCACATGCGCTCTCTTTGGATGTCACTTTAGTGACGAATAATACAAAAGAGTTTTTGCATGTTCCTCATCTAAAGCTTGAAAACTGGGTTTGAAATAACATGAATCCAAAATTACTCCATCCCAACACCTGGCCTTATTGGTTTGTATTAGGATTATTGTTTCTGATCACGCAATTACCTTATAAATGGTTTATGCGTATTGGCAAAGCGTTTGGCTATCTTGCTAGTTTTATCCCGCATTATAATCGCGAAGTCACGCTCATTAATTTGAAATTATGTTTCCCTGAAAAAACAGATGCGCAGCGATTGCAAATGATGCGACGTTGTTATGAATCCTTAGGTATGGCGATGCTAGAAACGTCTTTTTCATGCTGGGCAAGCGATAAACGTTTGCAAGGGTTAGTCAGCATTCATCATGCTGATTTTCAAAAACAATGCGAAGATCAAGGCGTTTTATTAATTGTTCCGCATTATCACGTGTTAGAAATCACAGGGCGATTGTGTGCGATGCAAGTCAACAATCTTTCAGCGGTTTATCGTCCGCATCGAAAACCGGTGATTGAACTGATGAATAAAAAACATTTATCCCATAATTTCAAAACATTAATACCGCGAACCAATGGTAAAGGCATGATTCGCTTATTGCGTGATAAAGGTTGTTTATTTTTCTTGCCTGATATTGATGCAGGTAAGAAACAAAGTATTTTTGCAAATTTTTTTGGTATTCAAACGGCATCGGTTGCCAGTGTGCCAAAGTTGGTCGCGCTTGGGAAAGCGAAAGTGGTGATGGTGCATGCACATCGAAAATCGGATTTATCGGGCTATGAAATTACCTTTAGTGAACCGCTTGAAAATTATCCCAGTGACAATGAATTGAGGGACGTTGAGCGTGTGAACGATGAAATGGAAAAGTTGATTCGTTCATATCCAGAACAATATTTGTGGCAATATCGACGCTTTAGAACGCGCCCGCCCGGTGCGGCGGATTTTTATCCGCAGAAGAAAATTCGCAAAAAACGAAAAAACCCGTGATATACTCTTTCACAATTCAAACATAATGAAGAGATCTCATCCTTGGCTAATCTCAATTTTCATACCGCAAAAGTACTCGTCCTGGGCGATGTTATGCTCGATAGTTATTACATGGGCACAACCGAGAGAATTTCGCCTGAAGCGCCTGTGCCGGTTGTTAAAGTGCGTTCGATTGAACATCGACCGGGTGGGGCGGCGAATGTCGCTTTGAATGCCGCGGCGTTAGGCGCGCAGGTTAAATTATTGTCGGTATTGGGCGATGATCAAGCATGTAAAACGTTAGAAAATGAATTGCACGCAGCGAGTATTGAAACCGTCTTTTTAAAACTCCCCGATCTGCAAACTATTGTTAAACAGCGTGTTTTGTCTCAAAACCAACAGCTTTTGCGTTTAGATTTTGAAGCGCCGTTGCAACTATCTTCTCAAGAAGACTTGCTCACTTTGTTTAAACAGCATTTGGTTTGGGCGAATGTCGTTGTGCTTTCTGATTATGCCAAAGGCGTTTTGCGCCCTGATGTGCAAATATTCATTCAAGCTGCAAAAGCATTGAACATTCCGGTGTTAGTGGATCCGAAGCACCGAGATTTGAATATTTATCGAGGCGCCACGATGATTACGCCTAATCTAAAAGAATTTAAAGAAGCCGTTGGCGATGTTCAAGTTGAGCATGAACTAGTTGAAAAAGGGATGGAGCTTGTTAAACGTTGTGATTTAGGTGCGTTATTAGTGACACGCGGGGGTGAGGGTATGACGCTACTTGAGCGCAACCGTCCTGAATATTATTTGCCGGCGTGTGGGCGTGAAGTGTTTGATGTCACCGGTGCGGGTGATACGGTCATTGCGACGATTGCGGTTGCCTTAGCGTCAAAATTGCCGTTGGCAACAGCAGTAGAATTAAGCAGCACTGCCGCCGGTGTAGTGATCGGTAAATTGGGTACAGCAACCCTGAGCGTGCAAGAGCTTCAACGTGCTATTCAAGGCGATAAAGAGCTCAACTCAGGTATCGTGGATGAAGAGGCCTTGTTGCTTAATATAAGAGAAGCACGTGCGCGTGGTGAGCGAATTGTATTCACAAATGGTTGTTTTGACGTGTTGCACGCCATGCATGTTGAATATTTGAATTTGGCGCGCACACACGGTGATCGCTTGATTGTAGCGGTTAATGATGATGCTTCAATTACGCGCCTTAAAGGCCCTGGGCGTCCGGTCAATAAATTAGAGCATCGTATGGCGGTGTTGGCAGGGCTGCAAGCAATAGATTGGGTTATCCCCATGAGCGATGATACGCCTAAGCGTTTGTTAGCATTGCTTAAGCCGGATGTTCTGGTCAAAGGTGGTGATTATCGTTTAGATGGTGTTGTGGGTGCAGATATTGTTAAAGCTTATGGCGGTGATGTTGTTATTATTGAAGGCACTGTTGCCGAAGGTGTCACTTCAACGGCGATTATTGAGCGTATGAAAAAGTTGAATGAAACAGGGGGTCAATAATGTCAGGTACTTTATTTATTGTTTCATCGCCTTCTGGCGGTGGTAAAACCAGTCTCATTCGCGCTTTAATTCACAGCATGCCAAATTTAGGCACGTCACTTTCGTTTACCACGCGCCCGAAGCGTCCTGATGAAATTGACGGCGTGCATTATCAGTTTATCTCTGAAGAACGCTTCATTGCCTTGCGTGAGCAGGGTGAGTTTTTAGAATCGGCGTTTGTGTTTGGTTATCATTACGGCACTTCAAAAACCTGGATTGAACAGCATCTAAAACAAGGCATGGATCTATTTCTCGCTATCGATTGGCAGGGGGCGCGACAAATTCGCGCGGTATTCAAACAATGTAAAACCGTGTTTATTCTTCCGCCTTCTTTGCCGACATTAGAAGCGCGATTATTAGCTAGAAAGCAAGATTCGCTCGAAGTTATTCAGCAACGCATGGAAAAAGCCAAAGATGAGATTACGCATTATCACGAATATGACTATCTCATCATTAATGAAGACTTTGATGTGGCGACGCGTGAACTTGCCGCCATCGTGACAGCGGCGCGATTAACCGTTGAGGCGCAGCAAGTTCGGCACCGAGGCGTGATTGAGCTGTTGGCAAAAGCGCCATAGTCAAGTAAACTGACAAACCTCAGCATCTTGAATTAGAATTAAAAGTAAGCAAAGTGGAGATATTATGGCTCGTGTAACCGTAGAAGACTGTCTAAAAGTCATTCCGAATCGTTTTGAACTCACCTTAGTTGCGGCAAAGCGCGCGCGTGATATTGCGACCGGTGGAAAAGACGCATTAGTAGATTGGGAAAATGATAAACCAACCGTCGTAGCGTTACGTGAAATCGCCGCAGGTCATACAACATTTGAAGAGCCAGAAGAAAGTATCGAAACGATGTTTGCACGCGAAATCAAAAAGGCAGAAGACGAAGGTATCGAATAATGTAGGGGCGGGTCTTGTGCCCGCCTGTTCAAGGGCAACCACAAGGGATTGCCCCTACGAAAGAGGGGCCTGTGAAATATTTTAAAAAATTACGCAAAGAATTAGAAAAATATTTAGAACCAGACTTCATTGAACAAGTCCATCAGGCTTATGAGCTTGGTGCGCGTGCCCATCATGGTCAAACTCGACATACTGGTGAACCTTATATTACCCATCCTGTTGCGGTTGCGATCATTCTTGCAAAAATGCATCTTGACCATCAAACCATCATTGCTGCTTTATTACACGATGTTTTAGAAGATACGCTTGTGCAGAAACAAGAGCTCATTGACGCTTTTGGAGTAGAGGTCGCCGATCTTGTGGATGGTGTGAGTAAATTAACGCTTATGGAATTTGAAACCAAAGCTCACGCGCAAGCCGAAAATTTTAGAAAAATGCTGATGGCAATGGCCAAAGATATTCGTGTTATTTTAGTTAAATTGGCTGATCGCTTGCATAACATGCGAACACTGGATGCGGTTTCAAATGAAAAGCGTCGTCGTGTAGTAAAAGAAACATTAGAGATTTATGCGCCCATTGCGAATCATTTGGGGATCAATGAGATTCGTGTCGCGTACGAGGAATTAGGTTTTGAGGCGTTGTATCCACGACGTTTTCGAGTGCTTCGAAAGGCAGTAAAAAAAGTCACAGGAAATCGTAGTGGCATTCTTAAAGAAATTGAAAATAAATTGAGCGATCGATTGCTGGAATATGGGTTGCCTCCTGCAAAATTTTTGAGTCGACAAAAATATTTATTTAGTATTTATAAAAAAATGCGCGAGAAGCATTTATCGTTTTCAGAAGTAATGGATATTTATGGATTTCGAGTCATCGTTGATTCTGTGGATATGTGTTATCGTGTATTAGGCGCGTTACATACCCTTTATAAACCGGTGCATCAACGATTTAAAGATTACATCGCTATTCCAAAATCCAATGGCTATCAATCACTTCACACCACTTTGTTTACTCCTTATGGCGTGCCATTGGAAATTCAAATTCGTACAGAAAGCATGGATCAACTTGCTGAGCGCGGTATTGCTGCTCATTGGGTTTATAAATCCGGCGAGCCCATCCCTAATGCGGTTCATTTGCGTGCACACGAATGGATAAAAAATATTCTTGAATTACAACAAAATACGGGCAGCTCTTTAGAATTTATTGAAAGTGTAAAAACAGATTTGTTTCCGCATGATGTTTATGTGTTTACACCGCAAGGTAAAATTCTTGAGTTACAAGAAGGTGCAACTGCGGTTGATTTTGCTTATGCGATTCATTCGGATATTGGTAACAAATGTGTTGCCGTTAAAATTGATAAGCAAATGATGCCGTTGAGCACCTGTTTACAAAGCGGTCAAACAGTAGAAATTATTCGCGCTCCTAGTGCACATCCTAATCCTTCGTGGCTTAATTTTGTGGTGACAGGTAAAGCAAAAAGCAGTATTCGGCATTATTTCAAGTCGCAGCAAATTACCATTAGCGATAAAATTGATGCCAAGTTATCAGTGGATATGGTATTGGATGCCAGCAAACGCTCTGGATTATTGGCGGATGTGACACTGGTGTTGAGTCAATTGAAAGTGAATATTACACGTATTTCAGCGTTGGAAACGCATGAACACGCAGAAGTTAAATTGACGTTGCAAGTCGATGGACGGCACCATCTTGCGCAAGTTATGAAAGCGTTACGCAAGATTCCGGGTGTTTTAAAAATTCGTCGCGGTGTATAATTTATTTTGTAAACCAATCTCGCGGATTAATCGCCTGGGTATTATGACGCATCTCAAAATAAAGCGCGGGATCTTGAAATCCGCCACTTTGACCGACGGTTCCGATGACATCGCCTGTGCTGACATAATCACCAACTTTATGATTAAGCGTATCGTTTCGGGCATATAAACTCAGATAATGGCCGCCATGGTCGATGATAACCAACAGTCCGTAGCCGCGTAACCAATCAGCATAGATCACTTTACCGCTATAAATTGCATGCACGGGAGTGCCTTCTTTTGCTTCGATAAGATCTCCCTGCCAACGCACGCTGTCATTGGCCATCGGTTCTAAAAAGAGATATTTAATAACCCCTTGTACCGGCCAATTGAGTTTGCCTTTTTGGCTGGAGAAACTAAGATGGCTTATTTGTTCGCTGGTAGCAAGGTGTGTTACAAGCGTGCTTAATTGTTTACGATCAAGTAATAGCTGATCTAATACTTTGCGATGCGTATTGAGCGTGCTGTTAATACTGGCAACCGCCGTTTGACGGTTTTTTTGCGCTTTAGTAATTTCATTGACTTTATTTTTATAATCACTTAGAGAGTGCTGTAATTGTGAGGTTTTTGAAGAAATCGTTACCATCACTTTATTGAGCTTTAAAATGGTTTCACGTATTTCATTAATATGTTTGATGACGGCTATATCGAGCGCTTGGTAGTATTTTAGAAAACGTTCTGTTTCATCGACGGATTGACCGCTAAAATAAATCCCTGCCCGCCCTTGGCGTTGCAAACTATAATTGGCGGCAATTAGTCGTTCCAGTGTATTCTGTTGCTCTTCAATTTTTACATCGTATGCATGTTTTTTTTCTTTTGCCAAGGTTAATTGTGATTCCTGTGCTTCTATTTTTTTAGAAAGTTGCGTTATTTTTAGGGTTAACGAGCTGATATTTTTTTCAGACGTTTTCAGTTGTGAGTTAAGCGTATTAAGATTTTTTTCATCGAGAGAAATTTCATTTTGAACGGCTGCGATTTCTTTTTTAATAGACGATAAATCGCGAGAAGATTTTTTTTCAGCAGGCAACGTCAGCCCGGGAAAAAAGAGCGTAAAAATGATGATCCAAGTTAAGCGCTGATTGAACATAGGGTTATAATTCATTCGTTTAAGGGTGATTTTAAGAGTTTACATGGAATTGCTGGAAATACGCTAGAAATACATATGCATTGATTATTGAAAAACTTTAGCATATCCTTAAAACGAATACTTTTATAAGGTTTAGCGTCAATTCGACCAAAATATGAACATCCATAGCGATTACGTCATCGACATCCAAAATAATTACCCGTCAAATTCTACTTTAGAGGTTCCTGGTGTAAGTCAGCTAGAAGCCTGGTCGCAAGCCGTGTTTAAGCATGAAAAGCTTGCTGAGGCAGAGTTGACCTTGCGTCTGGTAGATGAAGCTGAAATTCAAGCGTTGAATAAGCGTTATCGTGGCAAAGATAAGCCCACGAATGTGCTTTCGTTTCCAGCGGATATTCCTGCTGGAGTGGCTTTAGATTTACCATTTCTAGGCGATATTATTTTATGCGTGCCGGTGATCTATCAAGAAGCTCATGAGCAAAAAAAAACGGTGCCAGCGCATTGGGCGCATATAGTTATACATGGAATTCTGCATTTATTGCATTACGATCACATCAATGATCACGACGCAGCGATCATGGAAGAAAAAGAAATTTTGATTTTAAAAAGCTTAAATATTAACAACCCCTACAGTGATGATGAGGAATAAAACATGAGCGATGAGCGTTCAGAAAAAACTAAAAAAAGTTGGTTGAATGTATTAGGCGCTGCCTTTGTGGGTGAGCCACAAGATCGTGAACAGTTGATGGATGTTTTGCGTGATGCGGAACAACGCGAATTATTAGATGGTGAAGCATTATCGATGATTGAAAGTACGATGCGACTTTCAGAAATGCGCGTACGCGATGCAATGACGCCCAGAACGCGTATGGTGTTTGCAAAAGTAGGCCAAAGTCTAGAAGCTTTAGTTGATATTGCCAACGATTCAGAATATTCACGTTTACCTGTATTTGATGAAAGCGAAGAACATATCAAAGGCGTGTTATTGGTAAAAGATTTACTCGAATATTTTTCTGAGCAAAAAAGAATGAGCTTTGAATTATCACAAATTGCGCGACCCGCTTTTTGTGTGCCGGAAAGTAAACGTTTAAATAGTTTATTGCGAGAATTTCAAACTAAACATAATCATATGGCGATCGTTATCAATGAATACGGCGATGTTTCAGGTTTGGTGACGATTGAAGACGTGATTGAACAAATTGTCGGTGAGATTGAAGACGAGCACGATGTGGATGAAGATGCCGATAATCTCATCGCGCGTGAAAACGGTTTATATACCGTTAAAGCGCTGATGCCTTTAGAAGATTTTAATGAATATTTTGGTACAGAATTATCCGGCGGCGGATTTGATACCATTGGCGGATTGCTTTTAAACGAATTGGGATATCTCCCCAAGCGCGGTGAAGTGATTGAAATTGACGGGTTTCTTATTACCGTATTACATGCAGATAATCATCGGTTGCGATTATTGGAAGTGCAACGCGTTTCCTCTTAAATCATAGAGAGTAATATTTGAGTCACCTTACCGCGCCCCCTCAAAGATGACTCTGATCATGCCCAAAAAGCGTTTTCGAATATATTGAAGTGTGTTATAATTACGCACATCGACATTTAACAGCAATATAATTAGGAGCTGAGAGATATGCCCTGGTACGTGTCTTCCAACGATAAAAATCACAGAACGTTTACTCACTCGGACGTTTTCTTTTCCCCGCCACCCATTATTAAAGAGATTATACTTATTCCGTCTTTTAATGGTAAAGTTTGGTTGCACATGCATATGGCTGAGAATCCTTTCACTAAGGATCCTAATAATTTTAGTCAAGCACTCCTTAACGCGTGGGCCGCTGCTGGTTTTCGATATGAGTCAACTTATGAAGATAAAAATAAGAAATGTGAAAATAAAAATAAGAAATGGTTTAGAGTGAGCTTGAAAACAGGAAGTCGAGAAGTCATTGAGTTCCTTAATATAGCTCAAAAACATGAAGATATAAATGATGAAATCTGTGCCAACATTTTGCATAATGCTGGTTGTGGAGAAGAAGTTTCTATCCGAAAAATCAAAAAACTAGTTGAAGATAATGAAATTGACCAAGCGATCGCATTGGCTCAAGAAGAGCAAACTCAAAAAAGATACGAGGTCATTTGGTCATTAGCCAGTTTATTTGCTGAAAAATTTGAACAGAATTTACTAGATGCAGCTGAGATAGGGCACTTAATTACAGTATATAGCCATATTTCAACAAACAATCCATACTATAAAAATGCGCAAATCAAGCTATATCATTTAGCTTTAAATGCAAATTTTGATGATGAGATTGCACGCCAAAAGTATTTGTTTTTAACAGCGCTAAAATCAGAAGAGCAGAAGCAGATTAATTATGCGTTCGCCTCTCTTGCAAATATTGGCTTAACTATACCCGAAGAATTTAAAAATATTGGGTGCAATTCAGAGACACTGATAAATGTCGCCTCTTATATTGCACAACAAAATGAAGAAATAAAAAAATTGACACAAGATCTTGAAATCCAAAAAAGATTAGTAGAAAAAACGAACAAAGTTGATGAGGCGGTGCCGCAAGAGTCAAGAAGGGCTCTAACCTCGTACAAAGGAGGGGCATTTGTGTTAGAAACAAAAGTTACAGCAAAAGTCGACCTTGAGCCTAAGCAGGCAGCAGGATGGGTGCGTGGTTATAACTAAAAAATTTTTAGTACGCTTGATCGCGGGGTCAAGGTCATTAGAGTTTTTGGTATGAGCTGAGTATTTTTTAAGTGCTTCAATCAATATGAAATTTGTGATAAAAGCGATGTACAAAAGGTGCAAAGAGTACGCCAATCACGACAGCAAAATATAGTCCGCTGAAAATAGCGTATATGCCTGCAAATATTTTGGCAGTGCTTGTTGTTAACAAATCAATCTCCCCCATGCCGCCTAAAATCATAGCGGCATTTAAAAAAGACTCTATCCAAGGCATTTCTCCCCAATAATGGTA
>JAZKAS010000022.1:0-7988 GCA_040389005.1 Pseudomonadota bacterium | reverse complement strand
GCCAACGGCCAAAAAGGACAATGTCAATAAAATAGCCAGCCCACTCATCAATACCACTCGCCAGAAAAAAGTATACGAGGATGCAACGGGGTCGCGCCGGCTTTCAAAAATTTTTTTTGATAATAGAGAGATTGTCGCAGCTTTTCGCATAATGTTTCCGAGATAAAGCTTATTTTTTTAAAGTGTAACAAATCATTGGCTAATAAAGAAAGTCTTGAATAAATTCAGAGAATCACTAATTATGTAACTATGGCTTTACTTATTTAGGAGGGGCTCTTATGCGCATGGACAAATTAACGCATTCTTTCCAAAGTGCTTTAGCGGAAGCACAATCGCAGGCCTTGGGCAAAAACCAACAAATGATCGAACCTGCGCATTTATTGGCGGCGTTACTCGATCAGCCTACCAATACTGTTTACGCTTTGCTCAACAAATTGGGCGCGAATGTCTTGCAAATCAAGGCAAAACTGGTTGAAGGAACCCCCGGTGAGATTCATGTATCGAATGATTTATCGCGCTTATTGAACGTCACCGATCAACTTGCGCAAAAGCGCAAAGATCAATATATCT
This sequence comes from Pseudomonadota bacterium, assembly GCA_040389005.1. Lineage (GTDB taxonomy): Bacteria > Pseudomonadota > Gammaproteobacteria > JAGOUN01 > JAGOUN01 > JAGOUN01. The sequence continues at coordinate 7,418 of JAZKAS010000022.1, read as the reverse complement.
CTTCTGAATTATTTTTATTAGCAGCGCTTGAAGATAAAGGCGTCGTGGGAACCATTTTAAAACAAACCGGGATTAAAGCGGCAGCGTTGGAAAAAGCAATTGACGAAATCAGAGGAGGCGAAAACGTGCAAGAGCAAGGAGCAGAAGGATCACGACAAGCGTTAGAAAAATACACGCGTGATTTAACCAAAGATGCGGAAGATGGAAAGTTGGATCCGGTGATTGGTCGGGATAGTGAAATTCGTCGCTTAATTCAAGTGTTACAACGTCGCACGAAAAACAATCCTGTTTTGATTGGCGAGCCGGGTGTGGGTAAAACGGCAATTGTCGAAGGATTAGCGCAACGCATTATTAATCGTGAAGTACCCGAAGGTTTACAAGATAAACGCGTATTATCACTGGATATGGGTGCTTTATTAGCAGGCGCAAAATATCGCGGTGATTTTGAAGAGCGCTTGAAATCGGTGTTAAAAGAAGTGTCGCAACAAAATGGTCAAGTGATTTTATTTATCGATGAAATTCATACCATGGTCGGCGCCGGTAAAGCCGATGGTGCGATGGACGCCGGCAATATGTTGAAACCTGCATTGGCGCGTGGTGAGTTACGTTGTGTCGGTGCGACAACGCTCGATGAATATCGACAATATATTGAAAAAGATGCGGCGTTGGAACGACGCTTTCAAAAAGTCTTGGTTGAAGAACCTTCTGTGCCGGATACGATTGCGATTTTGCGTGGATTAAAAGAACGTTACGCGATTCATCATGGTGTTGAAATTACCGATGATGCGATTGTGGCTGCGGCGACGTTATCACATCGTTATATTGCGGATCGACAATTACCAGATAAAGCCATCGATTTAATTGACGAAGCCGCGAGTCGTATTCGCATTGAAATTGATTCAAAACCTGAATCGATGGATACACTCGAACGTCGTTTGATTCAATTAAAAATCGAACGTGAAGCGTTGAAAAAAGAATCGGACGATGCAGCGGTAAAACGCCGTGAACATTTAGAAGATGAAATTAAAGTGCTTGAAAAACAATTTTCTGATTTAGAAGAAATTTGGAAAGCTGAAAAAGCGTCACTGCAAGGTGCGCAAACCATTAAAGAATCTTTGGAAAAAGCACGTGCCGATTTAGAAGCCGCACATCGTACTGGTGATTTGGCGAAAATGTCGGAATTGCAATACGGTAAAATTCCTGAACTCGAAAAACAATTATCCGCTGTCTCATCGGCAGAAAAAATAGAACATAAATTATTGCGTAACAAAGTCACCGATGAAGAAATTGCGGATGTCGTTTCGCGTTGGACGCATATTCCCGTCTCAAAATTACTTGAAGGCGAACGCGATAAATTACTCGCCATGGAATCTGCATTACATAAAAGCGTGATTGGTCAAGATGAAGCGGTTGTTGCCGTTTCTAATGCCATTCGCCGTTCACGCGCAGGTTTGGCTGACCCGAATAAACCGATTGGTTCCTTTTTGTTTTTAGGGCCGACGGGGGTGGGTAAAACAGAACTCTGTAAAGCGTTGGCGATGTTTTTGTTTGATACCGTTGAGGCGATGGTGCGTATTGATATGTCTGAGTTCATGGAAAAACATTCTGTGGCGCGATTAATTGGTGCACCGCCCGGATATGTTGGTTACGAAGAGGGCGGTTATTTAACCGAAGCGGTGCGTCGAAAACCCTATTCGGTTTTATTGCTCGATGAGGTAGAAAAAGCGCATCACGATGTATTTAATATTTTATTACAAGTACTGGATGATGGGCGCTTGACCGATGGACAAGGGCGTACGATTGATTTTAAAAACACTGTGATTGTCATGACCTCCAATTTAGGCTCGAGTCGTATTCAAGAAATGTCGAGCGAAGGTAATTATGAGGCGATGAAAAAAGCGGTGATGGACGTCGTTGGGCAGCATTTTCGTCCGGAGTTTATTAATCGCATTGACGAAACAGTCGTGTTTCATCCGTTGGGTCAGGCGCAGATCAAGCTTATTGCCGGCATTCAAATTGAATCGTTACGTAAACGTTTGGCGGTGAAAGAAATGCAGTTAAATATTTCTGATGATGCCATGGCATTAATTTCGAATGTGGGGTACGATCCTGCCTATGGAGCGCGCCCATTAAAACGAGCGATTCAACAAATATTGGAAAATCCTTTGGCACAAGCATTGTTAAAAGGTGATTTTTCAACAGGAGATACCATTGTGGTGACCAGTCAATCAGGACGTTTAACCTTTAATAAGGAGTAAGTGATGTCAATTTATAAGCATGTGTTAATTGCAACAGATTTATCAGAAGAAAACACAGTGGTTGTAGAAAAGGCGATTGCGATTGCAAAAGCATTTGATGCAAAAATCAGTGTGCTGCATGTCGTTGAGCCATTACCGGGTTATGGTTATGCATATGTCGGTATTGCGGATATTGAAGCGGAATTATTGACAGAGGCGCAAAAAAGCATGGAGGCGTTTTCTAAGCAACATAACATTCCTTTAGAGCGTTGCCATGTAGAAGTTGGCCCGATGAAAATTGAAATAACGAAGCTTGTCAAACAAGAAAATATTGATTGCATGATCGTGGGAAGTCATGGTCGGCATGGTTTTTCAGAATTATTGGGATCAACCGCGCATATCGCCGTGCATTCAGCATCGTGTGATGTTATGACGGTTAGAATTAAAGCTGCGTAAAGACAGCAGCGTTTAAGGTGATGAGTCGTTCGATTATTGACTGCTGTCAAAGAAATATAATGGACATTAAGGCCGTTTATTTGTTTGGCAGTCAAGTCACCTTTTAATTCAGAATTCTTGAAAACATTCAACCAGCCGTTCTACTAAAATATCCGCTTGCGCGTAAGTCAAGATAATCGGTGGTAATAATCGAATCACATCTTTGCCGGTATTATTAAAAATAATGCCATGTTTCACGCCAATTGAAATAGCATTGGGAATAGTGCGTGTGAGTTGAATGCCAATCATCAATCCTTTGCCGCGAATTTTTTCGAAGCAAGAAAATTTTTTTAATTCGATATTTAATTTTTCTTGTAAATAAGTTCCAACAGCGTGTGCGTTTTTTATAAGATTTTCTTTTTCAATCACATTTAGTACGGCGAGTGCGGTTGTGCATGCAAATACACCGCCGCCTTGGGTTGTGCCGTGGTCATTAATTTGAAACGTATTTACGAGTTTTTCGCTGACAATGCACGCGCCGATGGGAATGCCATTGCCTAAACATTTGGCGACAGTGACGATGTCAGGCACAATGTCGGCGAATTGATATGCGAACCATTTGCCCGTGCGACCTAAACCACTTTGTACTTCATCGCATATCAATAGCCAATCACGCTCGACACATAATTTTTTTAATTGTTGTAAATAATCAACGCTTGCTGGAAGTAATCCGCCTTTGCCAAAAATAGGTTCTAACATCACGCCGATAATTTCAGGATCATTTAATATTTCAATCGCTTCAATAGAATTAAACGGCACATAAATAAATGCCGGTAATAATGGCCCGAAAATACTTTGTTGTGGATTACACGATGCGCTCCACGCGCCTAATGATCGACCATGAAATCCACCGTGCATGACAACAATTTTCGGATTCTTATAACCTTTATTGATGCCATATTTTAATGCGAGTTTAATGGCGGCTTCATTCGCTTCTGTGCCAGAATTTGAAAAACATGCGCGACTTAATCCGGTGAGTTTGCATAATTTTTCAGCAAGTTGATTTTGCGCAGGATTATTAAACGTATTCGGTGTGTGTACTATTTTATGAATTTGCTCGATCATGACGCGATTGATTTCGGGATGTTGATGTCCTAGCGCATTCACGCCAATGCCCGTGATAGCGTCAAGATAAGCGCGATCATTTTCATCGTATAACCAAATATTTTCGCCGCGAACGAACGTTGTGGGTAATTTATTGTAAAGAGCAATTAAATAATCAGGCATGGAGAATTTCCTTTGACATTATATTTGAACTTTATAGCGCGCACTGTCAGAATGCACGTGATTTTTTAATTGTTGGAGAGCTTTATGTCAGATCCGCGTCAACCGAATATGTCTTGGATTGTTCCTTATCTTTCTGTGATGGATGTTGAAAAAGCAGTGAGTATTTATCGCGATGTGTTTGGGTTTGAAGTGCTAGAGACTTCTACTCATGGCCAAGATAAAGTTGTTCATGCTGAATTGCGCTATCACGATATCGTCATTATGTGCGGTGATATTGGTATGTGTAAGCCAGACGTTAAAACGCCTATGATGGGTGGCTGTTCGTCTCCTGTGACACTTTATGTCTATTGCGAAGATGTCGATACCCTTTATGCTAAAGTCAAAGCGCAGGGCTTGGAGATTGTGTACGAAATTGAAGATCAATTTTGGGGTGATAGAATGTTCGCGTGCAAAGATTTAGATGGGCATGCGTGGTCGTTCGGAATGCATATTACAAAATAATATTACAACCGTAGGGGCGATCCAGCGGTCGCCCTTTTCGGTTTATTGTTAGCCTAAATTTTTTGCAACAAACTCCCAATTCACCAAATTCCAAAAATGCTCAATGTATTGTACGCGTGCATTACGATAATCAACGTAATACGCATGTTCCCACACGTCGCAGGTTAATAATGGAATGTTGTCTGTAGTTAATGGGGTGGCAGCATTGCTGGTGCTGATAATTTCTAACTTGCCTTCTTTGGTTTTTACAAGCCACGCCCATCCTGATCCAAAGGTTGTTGCTGCGGTGGTTGAAAATTTTTCTTTGAAAGTTGCGAAAGAGCCAAACGCCGCATTAATCGCATCAGCGAGTTTTCCGGTTGGTTCGCCGCCTGCATTCGGCGCTAAACAATGCCAGTAAAACGTGTGATTCCACACCTGCGCGGCATTATTAAAAACTCCGCCTGTTGATGTTTTGATGATGTCTTCTAAGGATTTGTTTTCAAATTCGGTGCCAGGAATCAGTTTGTTTAAATTATCCACATAAGCTTTGTGGTGTTTGCCATAATGGTACTCAAGTGTTTCTTTGGAAATATGCGGTGCGAGAGCATCCATCGCATAGGGTAATGTGGGTAGTTCGTGAATCATGAGAGTCTCCTTTGTTTTTGATCGCTACCATTATACTTAAAAAAAGGGGATGTGCTATTTGACATTTTATTTTTTAGGTCTATATTTAATTTGAAGGGATAGTCGTCTCTTTTCAATCATGTAAACAAGGAGATCAACATGAAAAAAATCATTCTAGCGTCACTTTTGGCAACTGCTATGGCATCGTCTGCATTTGCGGGTTCTTCAACTGATACGACAAGTCCTTTGGGCGTATTGTTGGGTGGCAAAACAAGCGTTACGACGTTCCAATTTGTGCTCGATCAGGCTCAAACACAAGCTCAGGCGCAAGTTAAAGCGGCTCGTCAAGCGCAAGTAGCTTCAGCAATTCAGTCTTACATTGAAAGCACCTTGAACGCGAAAGTAGTGAGTGCGCAAACGCAAGCAAGCTCTATTACCGTGCAAGAAGTCGTGATTTCTAACGTTAAACAGCATGTTTTCTGTGCTAATAATAACGGTAAAGACGCGAGTCAGGTCGTTGTTTTATCTTGTGCTGCGAATAAAGCAGATGCCATTCAAGCTGCTCAGCACATTTATATGGCTAACAATTGGACGCCAACAGCGCCAACAATGCCAACAGCTCCAACAATGCCAGCGAAGCCAGTTCCAGCAACACAGCTTCAGTAATCGTTGGTTACAAAAAAAGCCCCTTCACTGGGGCTTTTTTTTATTTTAAATAAATATTTAGGCTGTTCGCTAACAAGAAGTCATGTTAAATTAGATTTCTGAAAAGGGGGTTGTTATGAAATATCTGATTGTTGGCTTGACGGGTTTGTTGTTAGCGGGGTGCGCAACTTCAGGCCCAGATCTCAGTAACGATTTGGCTCGACCTCAAAACTCAGCTCCAGCGATCATGGTTGTTAAGCCTTTTTCAGACAACCCTAACGTTTATGCGCTTAGCACTCAATTGGAACAGAATTACACCGGAACTCAAGTGCAAGTTCTGCGCGTGGGTAATGAGGTTAAAGTCACTTATCCTGCAGATGCGTTGTTTGGTGTTGGCGGCGTGAATCTAACGCCTAACACACAAAATGCACTGGATCCATTTGTGGTGGCGGCTAAAGCGTATCCAGATGCAAAAATTCGCATTGATAGTTTTACTGATAATAGTGGCCTGCAGGCGAGCAATGTCACGCGTTCAGAAGATCGCGCACAAAACGTTGCGCGTTACTTACTGGATCATGGTTTTGTTGCTGGTAATATCACGCTTAAGGGCTATGGCGGCGCTTATTATGTGGCGAGCAATGATACGCCTGAAGGCAGAGCGCAGAATCGTCGTATTGTGTTGACGATTAGTAACATTCCGCTGCCTCAGCCTGTTGCATAGTAAATATTTAAAAAGACTAATCTCAATGATGCGCAGCTATTTCTAGCTCGAAATAATAAGAATTTCCTGCTATAGCAGTCCTTTTTCTTCATCTCGCAATGTCAGTACTTCATAGCCCGTTTCGGTGACAAGAATGGTGTGTTCCCATTGTGCCGATAAGCTGTGGTCTTTGGTGACGGCTGTCCAGCCATCGAGCAAGACTTTTGTATCGGCTTTGCCGGCGTTGATCATCGGTTCGATGGTAAAAATCATTCCTGGTGTTAACGTAATGCCGGTGCCGGCTTTGCCGTAATGAAGAATATTGGGGCCTTCATGCATGGAAACGCCAATACCATGGCCACAAAAATCGCGTACCACTGAAAAACGATGCGCTTCTGCATGTTGTTGAATAATAGCCCCAATATCACCGGTTTTAATCCCCGGTTTAACGATCTTGATGCCTTTGTACATACATTCTTGCGTCACTTGCACGAGTCTTTGTGCAAGAACAGACCCTTTGCCGACAATAAACATTTTGCTGGTATCGCCGTGATAGCCGTCTTTTTTGACAACTAAATCAATATTAACAATATCGCCGTTTTTCAATTTTTTGTTGCTAGGAATGCCATGACACACTTGGTGATTCACCGAAGTGCACGTCGTTTTTTGATAGCCGTTATAACCAATACACGCGGGAATGGCATTTTGCTTAAAAACAATGTGATCGTGACAAATTTTGTCCAACTCTTCGGTGGTGACACCAATTTTAACGTGGGGTGTTACGATATCGAGCACTTCCGCCGCTAGCCGACCCGCAATGCGCATCTTTTCAATTTCATCTGCAGTTTTCAAAATCGGCGTGCGATTAGCCATAGAATATTTTTCAGCGTTGTTCAAATCAGGCGACTATGGTATAAAGACCCACCCTAATTAGCAAGTGATTGCTGATGAGGAGATCGCACGCGTGCCATTTGGCTTTCTTGGGTGCTTTTAACGACCCTGTTGTC
>JAZKAS010000021.1:37566-70024 GCA_040389005.1 Pseudomonadota bacterium | reverse complement strand
AGAATAACCGATCGATTCACCGCCGATCGCAATACCATCGAGCGGTTGTTGCAATAAAAATTCCAGCGATTGCTCGCGTAAATCTTTAAATAATCCGCCCTGCACAATGCCGAATAACGCTTGTTCATGACCATAAGCCGATTGGGTATTTTTTTGATGTGTTTCAATCGATTCTAATAACCAACGATGCGTACGTTCCATGGCAAGTTCTGCGATCGCACGTCCACCCGTATCCGGCGTACATTGATCAAACGCCATAATAATGTCAGCACCGATAATTTTTTGTGTTTCGATCGACACTTGTGGCGTCATTAAAATGAATTTGCCTGTTTCAGGATGTTTGAATTTCGCCCCATTTTCATCAATTTTACAAATTTTCGAATTTTGTGACAGACTAAACACTTGATAGCCACCACTATCGGTCAGCATGGGCTTATTCCAAGCCATCATACGATGCATGCCGCCGGCATTTTGAATAAATTCCGTACCTGGAGTCACCAACATATGATAGGTATTGCCGCCCAAAATAATTTGCGAATTTGTTTCTGTCAATTCATGCGCGGTCATGCAATTGACAGCAGCTCGTGTTCCGACCGGCATAAACGTTGGTGTTGTAAAATCACCATGAGGTGTCGTCACCGTCGTCACACGCGCTGATGAATGTGCGTGCTGTTTGACAAGTTTTGTTTGAAATTTTGGAGACATCATTTGTGTGCAGCCACCATATGATTTGCACTGTTACTATATTCACCATCTAAACTCAATAAAGTAAATTCTGTATGATTATCGTAAATATCCAATTGTTCATATTTCTTTAAAAATTTCGCCAAACGAACCGAGATCGGCAAGCCAATAATTTCAATCGCTACTTTTATCGCCCACATGGTAACAATAAACATCACCAATTCATTCATTGGAATAATACCGCCAAACGCTAATGAGCAAAAAATAGAAGTATCTATCGCGGCTGCTATTACAGTTGAAAGCACAAAACGCAACGCCATTTTTCTACCTTCGCACCAAATTTTCATTTTTGCCACTAAATAAATATTTAACGGTTCTGCACACAAATAACTAACCAGTGATGCCAACACAATACGCGAACTTGCCGCAATTATCTGATCAATGCCGGAGTAGGCTTGGTAATAATCCGGGGTTGGAAATAAAGCAATCAAATGACCATAACCAAGAAACAGCAAATTAAATAAAAAACCCGCCCAGATAGCGCGGCGCGCGTGTTTATAGCCATACACTTCTGCAATCATATCCGTAATAATAAACGTTAAGGGAAATAATAACGTGCCGCCATCGGTTGTAAACCCGTGAAACGTAATTAAACGTGCCGCGAACCAATTCGCAAATACTAAGACCATGCTGTAACTTAGCATCAAAAACCATAATACCCTGGGTTGCATTCGAATCATGTGAGACCTCCGTTGTTTTCGAGCGGGGTAATTATACTGAAATTGACAGAGTTGGCGACTTAATTTCGTCAATTGACTTAAAACTGCAAGCAAGTCTACAATTCTGCATCAGTATTCCCAAAAAAGAAGGAAAAATGGAATTAGCACTTCATTTTTTACAATTCTCAGCCAAAAAGAATTTAAAAAAAGTATTATTGACCGTACTAGCGATAAACCTTTTAAGCGCTTATGCGCATGCTGCGACAAAGCAACCCGGTCCTGAAGTGATCTGGACACCGACTTTTTATGATATTCAACCTCGCACGGATACCAAACATCCTGTATCGGCTGCATTTTGTTTATCACATACGCCCAACACACTACGTACAACTATCGATCAAATTAAACAAGGTATTAAGGCTGAAAATGGGGTTTACATCAAATATCTTTCTTACACAACCACCTATAAACATAGTCTAGGCTTTAACACCGTCAATGCCGAAGTGTGGCTTGAAGATACTGAAGGCAAAAAAATATGGAGTTCACCTTTGTGGGAATATCAGCAGAATTTGTCTGATACTGGTGTGACGAATACGGTTTGGGCAACGCCGGAATGTAAAGGGAAATTCATTGGGGTGTCTAACACAGATTAAGCGGCTATTTTATCTAAAGAACAGGTGTTCTTTTTCTTATGAAAGCCTAAGGCAGAAAAATTGTTAGCCCACAAAAAGCATATGAATACGCAGAATTATTGGGATATTCAACCAAAGAATTTGTTCGCCTTGCGCTGCAAGATGAAGCTAATAAATTTATGGCTAAGAAAGGATTTTTTGCGAATATTACGTTGAATTTTTCCCTAACCCCTCCGCGGGATAGGTTAAAAAAAAGAGTATTTGTTTTTAATTCTACACAATATCTAGTATTCATAAGCTAAGTATTAATAAAATTTGATTTCAAGGACTTCCATAGCTCTGTTTGTGAAACAATGATTTCTGATGATTTATCGAAACGATTTTTTTCAGAGTCAAAAGGAAAAATATCTTTCAACGTAGCCTCATAATATCCGCAAAGCTGATCATAAAGAATTTTTGATTTTCTTTTTAATTTTGTCTTTAAATTTTGTTTGAAATAATCTATTGGCTCTGGACTGATCTGGCAAGAGGCAATCCAAAATTATGCGTAAAGCCCGCTCCCGTTAAAAGAATTTTATGAGACATGACTACCTCTTTAATTATTTTTTCCTAAACCTAATTCAAATAAAATCTTCTCTTCCAACTCATCCGCATTAGGTAACACCCCTTTCAATTTTTCTGGCAGATCACGCGTTAATTGATAGCCGGCAACACCAACTGGTTTATCAATGCCTCTTAACGCATATTCCACATCAAATTTACTGTGCTCTCCACATAAAATAATACCAATCGAAGGATTCTCATGTGGCTCTTTTACAAATTCATCTAAAAGATTAAGATAAAAATTCATTTTTCCTGCATGTTCAGGTTTGAATCTAGAACGCTTAATTTCCAAAGCAACCAACGATTGTAGTTTGCGATTATAAAATAATAAATCAATAAAAACTTCTGAATCTGGTGTGACTATACGATATTGATTGCCAATAAAACTAAATCCAAGCCCTAGCTCTAAAATAACGTCTTTTATTTTTCTCACCATACGGCGCTCGATTTCTGCTTCTACCACATGTTCCGTGATACCTAACATATCGAGCATGTAGATATCTTTCATGGATGCGTCGGCCTGCTCCGCTAATTGTTGCGGTAGAGTTGCCTCAAAGTTATGTGTCTTGTTAGCTAATACATGCCGCTGATAAGCTTTCAAATTGATCTGAGCGTTTAATGTATCACGTGTCCAGGCTTGTTTTTTTGTGGCTGTCATATAATACAGCCTTTCCTCATTATCTTTAATTTTACCTAATATGAGCAAATTTTGACTCCATGGCAATTCTGCGACGAGCCGTCGCAGTTTTGGATTATCCTTATATTCTAGGTAGAAACGTCGCATATCCCATAAATTTCTTGGGGAAAAACCAAATTTAGCTTCTGGAAAGTGATGTCTCAAATCTAGTGATAATTTTTCTACAATTGATTTACCCCAGCTATGTTGTTTTTGATTTTGAACGATGCGCTCTCCTAACCACCAGTATAAGGAAATCGTTTCCTTATTGGCTGCTTGTACAATACGCATTCTAACTGTGCGAATATGTGTCGTTATCTCTTCAAGAAAAACTTGATACCCAGGCAAATGCTTTGCTGTTAATGCACTCATACATAATGTTCCTACTTTTAAAATTGAAATAATAGATTTATCTCTGTCTATGCAGAGAAGATATAGAAGGGCGGGGTAAGAAAAATCGTAGGGGCGAAAAAAAATTCGCCCCTACATTAAATTATGAACGTTTCATTCTACGTAAAACATACTGCAATATCCCGCCATTACGGAAATATTCCACTTCGTTTTGCGTGTTGATGCGACAAATCACTTTGGTATTCACAACACTTCCATCGGCATATTTAATTTCAACATCAACATCCATGCCTGGTGTGATTCCTTTTGCAATACCACGAATGGTCATTACTTCAAAACCGGTAAGTTTTAAGGTGTGGCGATTTTCACCCGCTTTAAATTGCAATGGCATTACGCCCATGCCGATTAAATTCGAACGATGAATACGCTCAAACGATTCTGCAATCACTGCTTTTACACCCAATAACATAGGGCCTTTTGCTGCCCAATCGCGTGATGAACCAGTGCCGTATTCTTTGCCGGCGACAATCACTAATGGCGTTGCGGTGGTTTGATATTTCATCGCCGCATCAAAAATTGGCATGACGGTTTTTTCTGGAATGTACGTTGTCACGCCGCCTTCTGTGCCAGGAGCCATTTCATTTTTAATGCGAATATTGGCAAATGTTCCGCGCATCATCACTTCATGATTACCACGTCGTGCACCGTAAGAATTAAAATTAATTTTTTCAATACCGTGTTGTTTTAAATAGTCACCGGCAGGACTATTGGCTTTAATATCGCCAGCGGGTGAAATATGATCAGTGGTAATACTATCACCGAACACCGCTAATAAATTGGCATTTAAAATATCGGTGAGTAGTTTTGGTTCTGCTGGCAAATGAATAAAATACGGCGGCTGTTGTACGTACGTCGATTTTTTATTCCATTGATAAGTTTTGCCTTTTGCAACAGCAATCGATTGCCATTCTTTATCACCGGCAAATACGTCTGCGTATTGTTTTCTAAACATTGCGCCGTCCACTTTTGCAACTTCTAATGCAATTTCCATATTGGTTGGCCAAATATCTTTTAAGAAAATATCGCGGCCTTGCGAATCTTTGCCTAAAGCATCTTTTGTTAAATCAATATGCGTTGTTCCTGCAAGCGCATAAGCAACCACCAGCGGTGGTGATGCGAGCCAGTTGGCTTTTGTGAGTGGATGCACGCGGCCTTCAAAATTTCGATTACCGGATAATACGGCTGAAACCACTAAATCGTTATCCAAAATGGCTTTGGAAATATCGTCAGCAAGCGGACCTGAATTTCCAATACACGTTGTACAACCGTAACCAACTAAATTAAATCCTAATTGGTTGAGATAGGTTTGCAAACCGGCTTTATCTAAATAATCGGTTACGACTTTTGAACCCGGCGCCAAAGAAGTTTTCACCCAAGGTTTACTTTGTAAGCCCAATGCAACCGCTTTTTTCGCAACCAAACCAGCGGCCATTAATACGCTGGGATTGGATGTATTAGTACAACTGGTAATCGCTGCAATCACCACCGCGCCGTGTTGAATAGAATAATCATTGTTTACTTTTATCGTTTTATTAACTTCAGATTCTTTATTAGATTCTTGTAATAACTTTTCAAATGCAGTTTTCATTTGTGTAAGTGCAACACGATCTTGTGGACGTTTTGGTCCGGCTAAACTTGGCACCACGGTAGAAAGATCCAGCGATAATGTGTCCGTGAAAACAGGCTCAGGGGTATGAGCATCACGCCACATGCCTTGCGCTTGTGAATAGGCTTTCACCAAATGAATCGTATGTTCATCACGGCCAGAAAGTGTCATGTAATTTAAGGTTTCTTGATCGACGGGGAAAAATCCACATGTCGCGCCATATTCAGGCGCCATGTTAGAAATCGTCGCACGATCCGCTAAGGGTAATTGATCTAAACCCGGGCCATAAAATTCAACAAATTTATCTACCACGCCTTTGGCGCGTAACATTTGTGTTACGGTTAATACTAAGTCTGTTGCTGTTACGCCTTCAGGTAATTTGCCGGTCATTTTAAAGCCGATGACTTCCGGGATAAGCATTGAAATCGGTTGACCCAACATTGCAGCTTCAGCTTCAATACCGCCAACGCCCCAACCTAAAACACCCAATCCATTAATCATGGTGGTGTGACTATCCGTTCCGACTAAGGTATCGGGAAAGGCAAATGTTTTGCCAGCGACTTCGCGTGTCCAAACGGTTTTTGCTAAATATTCTAAGTTAACCTGATGACAAATACCGGTGCCGGGTGGAACCACACGAAAATTTTTAAACGCGGTTTGTCCCCAGCGCAAAAATTCATAACGCTCGTTGTTGCGTTCCATTTCTAAATGAACGTTTTCACCAAACGCTTTGGTATTACCAAAGGCATCTACCGTCACTGAGTGGTCAATCACTAAATCTACTTCTGATAAGGGATTAATACCTTCAGGATCTTGGCCCATCGCGACCATCGCATCACGTAACGCCGCTAAATCGACGACCGCAGGAACGCCGGTAAAATCTTGCATCAACACTCGCGCCGGTCTGTAAGCAATTTCATGGCTCGACTTTCTAGTTTTAAGCCATTCGACGAGCGCTTTAATATCAGCGGCGGTCACGGTTTCGTTATCTTCATAACGTAATAGATTTTCTAACAACACTTTTAGGGACATCGGCAATGTACTGATATCGCCCAAACCTTGTTTTTGCGCTTCGATTAAACTCGCTATTTGATACTGCTTGTCATCAACGGTGAGGGTTTGAATGGCTTTAAACGTATTGATAGAACTCATTATAGTGCTCCTAGTAAATTTATGCGTAAAATATCAGTTAACGACGAATGAAGATAGTGCGTTTAATTCAAATAAGCGACTTTACATCGCGTTTCTTTTAAGCCGAAATATGTCACGATCAACCCTAACAATAACACCACGGAAACCGCTGAAAACCCCATTTGATAATCACTGATCTGATAAACCACCACCTCGCCTTCATGAGCATGCGCGTGAATATCCATGAGATAGCCCATCAATGGCTGCATAATGACGCCAGTAAATACCGCCGCTAAGTTAATGAGTCCTGATGCCGCAATAAAATGATTCGGCGGAATAATATCTTTGGCAATACCAAAGGTTAGACTTTGCACGGAAGCCGCAAATCCTAATAAAAATAACAGGCTCATCATAACAAAAGCAGGTACATGCTCCGCGCCAATAAAAAATAACGATGCGATCAAGCCTACGCCAAAACAAAGATAAATCGGCATCTTGCGACTTTTAATGTAATCTGAAAACCAACCAATCACCACCGAACCCAAGCCTAAGCCTAACCAAAATAAAACCGTACAGTAGCCCGCTTGTTCATTGGTCCAATGATACACCTTCATTAAATACGGCACGCCCCACAAAGATGCAATGCCTGTTACCGTCACCCAAGAAACAAAGCCAATCGCGGCGATCCACCATACTTGAGAAACTTTAAAGGTATCACGTAAACGCGCGTTGTCTACCTCAGGAATATCAGTCAGTGTTTTTTCACCATCACGTAAAATTAACCAAAAAAATACAGATAATATAATCGTCACCCAGGCAATTGTTAGCAAACCTTCTCGCCAGCCCATATGGTTGATAAGCGAGGCCAAGGGTCCACCACCGACAATACATCCCAATGCGCCACCGAGTTGAACTAATCCCGCAATCAACGCAAAACGTTTATGTGAAAACCAACGCGTTGCCAAAAACAATGCGCCTAAAAACGCAAACGGCGAGCCAATCCCCATTAATAGCCGACCGAATCCTAGCATCCACGAAGCCGTTGCGGTCGCAAAAAATAATACCCCAATTCCGCTTAATAAAACTGAAACACTTAAAAGTATTCGAGCACCATAGCGATCAAGTAACGCACCCGCGGGAATTTGAAAAAAAGTCGATGCGAGTGAAAACACGGCGATTAACATGCCTAATCCCGCCGCATCTAGTGAAAAAGTGGTTAATAAATCTTGTGTCATCACACTCGGCGAAACGGCCAAAAAATAGTCATAAACATAAAAAAGAGAGCCAAAAAAGCAAATAAAGAAGGGGGTGAGTTTTCTCATCATTATCTTAATTTCCCAAAAAGAATAAGCATAATGGAGTTGGGTTTATTTACCAATACAAAAACTAGAAAATATCTCACCCAACAAATCATCTGAAGTAAATACGCCCGTAATACTGCTGAGCGATTCTTGAGCAACCCGCAATTCTTCTGCCAATAATTCACCGGCACGATAAACTTCCAATTGCATAATGCCTTTTTGTAAACATTGCAGAGCTTGATTGAGCGCATCAATATGGCGGCGGCGCGCGATAAAATTACCTTCAGTGGCCGTTTGATAACCCACTTTATTTTTTAGTTCACTTATCAATAAATCAATGCCTAATTGTTGTTTGATTGAAACATAGATAAACGATTTTTCTACTTCCGGGGTTAGATTCACTAAATCAATTTTATTGAGGACAACAATACTTGGAATATTGCTGGGAATATTTTCGGATAATTTAGCAATCGCAGATGCAATATCTTTTTCACGAGATAAATCGAGTAAATACAAAACAATATCGGCTTCTAATAAAGCAGCTTTCGCGCGGCGAATACCTTCTTGCTCAACGATATCATTGGTTTCACGCAATCCTGCGGTATCAATAATATTAATCGGCATGCCATCGAGAATAATTTTTTCACGTAAAACATCACGCGTTGTTCCAGCAATTTCTGTGACAATCGCACTTTCACGGCCACTTAATAAATTAAGCAAACTGGATTTACCGACATTCGGTTCACCCGCAATCACGACGGTAATGCCATCACGAATAAGTGCGCCTTGTTGTGCTTTTTCTAATAAATTTTTAATTTTTTCTACTAGTTTTTTTGAATCTTCAAGCACATGACTTTGCGTCAGAAAATCAATTTCTTCTTCAGGAAAATCAATCGCCGCTTCAACATACATGCGTAATTTAATCAATTCATCAACAATTATATTAATTTGAGTTGAAAAATCTCCTTGTAACGAGCGCAACGCACAACGCGCAGCTTGTTCCGATTCTGCATTGATCAAATCGGCAATGGCTTCGGCTTGTGTTAAATCGAGTTTATTATTTAAAAACGCTTGTTCGGAAAATTCGCCAGGTTTTGCTAATCGAGCACCATTTTCCAGAACACACTTTAACAGTCGATCTAAAACCACAGGTCCGCCATGGCCTTGAAATTCCAACACATCTTCACCCGTGAAAGAATTCGGTGCTTGGAAAAATAACGCAATACCTTGATCAATAATTTCATTTGAATGATCAACAAAAGACGAATAATGCGCATGACGTATTTTTGGCTCAAAACCCAACATGTTTTTTGCGATAGTTAAACATAATGCCCCAGAAACACGCACAATACCCACGCCGCCTCGGCCAGAAGGCGTTGCGATGGCGGTGATAGTTTCTTTATTAAAATTTGACAACTTCATGCCTTATTATTCATCTACAGATTATTCTTAACATTATTTTCCCCTGCGTCTGGACAAGGCGGTGTTTGCCACAAAGCAACAGAATAATGAGCATAAGAATTATCAGGGAACAAATTCCAACGAACATCTAATTCTTGAATTATTTGTTTAATTTTTAAAAAAATCGCTTTCTCTTTTGACGCTAATTCTTCGGTTAACATTTCTTTAACGGGCGTAATTGCTTTTTTGAGTGTTTTTTTTAACAAATCCAGATGATTATCAAAAGCAAAATAAGAGCATGTTTCCTGCTGAGACAGGATATCAGGCAAAGTAGTAAACCTTTCAATATTATGCGCTTCTCGACTTATGATTATATCATTGCATATTGTTTGTATCGTTTTTTGAATTAATACTAAAAAACCTAATTCTTGAGCTTTCACCGCATCAAATTTTTTTGGCTCAGAATTTAGTTCTTGCTGAAAACCAGCACGTTTTTCACTTGTGCACAATCGCAATGGCAAACTATAATTATAGGATAAACCAACTTTTGGGTTTTTTGCACCTTTATTGATGAACTCTAATCCACAAACATAGTCGGCAATTTCATCTATTTTCATGAAAGATAGAAGATACGCTCCTATAATGAAAAATTCCGGAGCTTCGTTATTTCCTTTATAAACTAGAGATAGAATACAATTTCTTTGTTCGGTGTTTTCTAAACGCTCAAAGTAATTTAAAACTTTCCCTAGTAATAATGTTTCAAAATCATCAATTTCTTTTTTGATCTCTGCAGCAAGGTATAGATTACCAACAGACGCTTCTGTGTTTTTTCTCTCACCTTCTACTCCCTCAAAACCTTTTTGAAAATCACGACAAAAATACACATAATGACAAAACAAATGTGTCATTTCAAATGTGTCTATTAAAGCTGTCTTCTCTGCGATAAAGCGACCAATACCGACATAAGCATCTTCTGGCGAGTGATACTCGTTTTCGGTATATGCATCAAATACCACGCAAAATAACAACTGACATCTTTCCTTCATAAAACGCTCTCGTGAAGTATCTGAATATTCCGCCACTTGTCGGGTTAAACATTTAAGCAACAAAGAATCTTCTGCTCGTGGTACATCCTGGTTGTAATTAGCACTAAGATTGACGCCAAAATTGGTGGTGACTTGAATCGCATTTGAGGCAATTTCATATGACATTTTTTCTTCATATTTTAATAAAATTTCCACACAGCTTTGTATATCAGAAATATAACTTGTATCTCCAACCCCTACTGGAGGCAAAGAATTTTGTATCATTTCAGCAACATTTAACAAGCCAATAATTTCACATTGACCGCGATTTAATTTTGAAGTTCGAAAATATATTCCATTATTATTTTTCAGTTTTTGTCTTAAAAGCATTTCTAAAATATCAGCCTGGCCGTACAAAATAGAGAGCCCAGCAGCACTAAGCTGTATTTCAGGAAGCATAGCATCAACAACTTTAACCAGAAAAGCTCCATAATTAACAAGATAATCAAATAAAAATATATATGGCTTTACCTTTTTTTCTTCTAGAAAAAATGTATTGATTTCTAATGCTTTCTTTTGTTTTTCAGTAGAGTCATGAGATGAAAAGAGAAGTCCAAAGAAAAATATCAAATGAGAATTAAAATTAGGTTGTTGAGAAACACTATCATACAAATTACGGACAACATCAATATTAGCTTGCTGCAAGCCCTCGTGGAAATCTTGATATTCTTTATTTATTTGTGCATATTCTTCAAAAATATCATCCCAAATAACGCTATTACTTTCGGAAGAAGGCTTTGTTTTTTTGTTTTTCTTTTTTGAGTTACTCTTTTTTGAAATCACAGATGAGCTGCTTATTCTTTCAGAAGTAGTCATTCCTGACGATGATTCTCTCGGAAAATAAAATTCGCTTGGCAAAGCTCCTTCTTCTAATAGCTCATTCCATTTTTCATAGAAAGATAAGTTATAGACGTCACCCGCATGAGCCTGCGAGATTTCCTCAACAATTTCCTTCATTTTGTTCATTTTTTCATGAAATTGACTACGTTCAACCTGGGTAACGAAATGATTTTTTTCAACGATACCAAGAAGCGTATGAAAAGACTGTACGTGTGCATTTAATTCTGTTTCAAGTTGATTGCGTTTTTCTGCCTGTTCCTTGGAAAGACTTTCAAAAAGCATTTGATAATCAACAATGCTGTTCATGAAACCTGAGTTGGCAATTTTTTTAAATTCTTCGAAAGAAAAAGTTTCTTTATTTTCTTCATCTTCTTTGTCATTCTTTAAAGTAACGTAACCAGACGTTATCCTGTTGATATTATAAACGCGAACTCTTTTTATCTGCTTGTTTTTTTTATTTTCAAATTCATAAGTCGCATGAGTATCTTCTTTATTATTATCCAGCGTTAAATGAGTTTCTGTTAATTGGTATTCTTCTGAAGAAAATTTTTGTGTAAATGAAAGAGGTTCGTGAAACCATCTAAGATAAAGTGCGGAATAATTTCCTTCTTTCCTCGAGCGTTCAACTGTATAAAATACGCACGCCCCACCGTTTTTTAAGAAAACCTCAAATCTGTGGGTGCTAGATTTAGCTATTTTTTCATTCAGGTAATTAAGAAGAGCATGTTTCATTGATTTATTCCTATTGCTTTTAGGAATTATAACTAATATTTCTTAACATACAGTTAAGCTAAAATTTACAAGAACAATAAATCTCCAAATGTAACCAAATGCGTAAAAAAACCGCTTTCCGTTATTGCGGGCGATATGCCATTCACATGAATAAGTACCGGACGAATGGAATATCCTTTAGGAATTTTTAGTCGAGCAATTTTTTCTTGTACTTCACTAACAACTTCGATGCCAATTTTGAGGCACGGCCAATAAAACTCTCCAGCAGCGACCCCAATGACATCACAAAATCATCATAATCGATTTTTGTGATGTGATTAACCGGGATAGATCTACGGCTTATTTCAGTATAGAATATTCAAAAACCATGAGGAAAAACCATGTTTATCAAGCATTTTGGTGCATTAGTGATTTTGACTATTATTGTATTATTAGGCCACAGCGTTATTCATAGCGGCTTAGGCTTGTGGATGGATTTACAAGCCGTGCTCGCTAATTATTTGGGTGATGTTTTTTCAAGTGCCGGCGCCGGTGGTTGGATTAAAAGAGTGCTCACATTTCTTGCCGTACCACTGTTTGTGACATTTGTACCTGCGGGAATATATTGGTGCATGAAACGAACTACTATGCCACATACTAAAGAAATTTTTTGGGTGTTGTGGATTATTCAATCGGTAGTGTTTACCTTGAACTCATCGTTTTTTGGAACTTAAAGGTTGTTTGAAAATATAAGCAAGTAACAAATATGTAACTACTTTTTGTTGATGAATAGTGTAACGCATCGCATGGCTTATATTTTACACTAAATCGATTTTTCTTCATTTAGTGTAAAATATCGGTTCATAAAAAATAAGCGGCACGAGTCATTATTTTTGAACTCATTGTCATTAAGCGCTTGATAAATTCAGGTAAATTCGCAGCGCCTGCTTCAAATGCCATATCGCGATGTTGTGATTCCTCGTCATGCATTTGTTCGACAATCACACGGCTTTTTACATCTTCTTGCGGCAAGCTTCCAAGATGCGATTCTAAATGACGAACAACTTGTTCTTCGGTTTCAGCGAGAAACCCTAAACTCCAGCGATCACCAATCATTCCCGCGATAAATCCTAAACTAAATGCACCACAATACCAAACAAGATTCAAATAACTCGTATGGCTATTGAGCTCATATAAACGCTGATTACACCACGCTAAATGATCAAGCTCTTCATCGGCCGCCTCTTGCATTTTTTCTTTCACAAAATAGGAGCGCGCAGTCATTGCTTGACCTTGATACAACGCTTGCGCACATACTTCACCCGCATGATTCACACGCATGAGACCTGCCGCATGCTTTTTTTCTTTTTCTGATAAATGATTTTCTTGTATGTTTTTTGCAGGATAAGTGCGTTGATGATCTTTGGGTTGCACCCATAACGTTTTTCGCGCCAAATCTGCGTGGATGAAAATAGTATCGACGAATGAAAAATGGCGGTTCATGTTACTTTCCGGGGTTGAGTACTGTTAGCGCCATCATTCGTATTCATAGAGTTTTTCAGCATAAATATTACCTTACCTGTCATTAAATCATCAGAATTTTTATTAGATAGTCGCAGTATACTCTTAATTATTTAACTAAAAAATAACCTCTAAAATATCCATTAGAGCCAAAGATTTATTTGGCACTTTGATATTTTATTTAAATTTCTTTTTATTTTCAAAGTTAGCATCATCATTAACACAATTTGAAGCGAAAAAAGTAGCTACATTTTTTGTCAATATTTCCAAAAAAATATTCAACTTTTTTTCATCAATAGTCACAAGCGCTTTTGTGCATTGTTTGTAAAATCGCACATCTCGAACAGCGCTTTTTTCTGCAAGATACACTTGCGTTGTAATATCATCGATAAGATTCGAGTTAATAATCTCAACAGAACCATTCGTGAGAGTAAGCTCAGTATGCGCTGGAATCAATGCATGTCCTTGCATTATCATAGAGAACATACCATCGCTTGGTCCATGCAAATTTTCTTCAAGTACCTGTTTATCAAATATCGTAGACATATATTCAAGCATAATGGAATTTTCTAAACTTTTCACCATAACATCTCGATTTTGTGAAATGAAACTCAAGATAATAGTGAGGAATTCATCTAATGAAATAATTTTTTTATTGGCAGTGAGAAAAAGCTGTTTTAATTTGTTTTTATCATTGCTAGATGCTGCCATTATTTCGTTGCATCTCGTTTCTACATTTTTTAATAGTGGAGAAGTAAAACATAAAGTAATTTTTTGGTTCTCGTTAATCTCCTGGATGATTTCTTGATATCCCTGGCTCAGCAAAGTATCTAAATTCTGTTGCAAAAACGCATCTGATATGTGGAGGGGATTCTCACCACGCGCGTTTAATAATGTGGGTATTGTTATAATTAATGCTGTTAAATCTGCGGCTATTCCCTTTAAAATGACGGCTGATAACAAAACAGCGAAGAAGGGTAGGATTATTGAACCCTGTCTTAGATGATGCCACATGGTAACGAAAGAAGGTTTCTCTTGAGATACCCACATAAACGCAGAAAAACCAATAAAAAAAAGAGCCATAAGAGTGCCGTAAATTTTTAAAAATAGCGCATTTTTTCTTTGCTCAAGCGTAACAACGCCATATTGTTTTCCTGCCAAAATTTCCCGCGGGAATTTAAGCAACAAAATATAATGCGCTAACGTTTCGATTAATTGTTTTTGAAATTCAGCCATCATCGCTTCATGGGATTGAAGCGTGTCTGTGCTCGCATTTTCTAATTGATGACTTGGCAACATGTATCTACCCTAGTAGCTATTTTTTAATACTTTACCGTATGATTATTAATGTTTTATTAATAAAGTACATGGCCTGGTTTATTTAAAATCTCCCCAAAGCGTTTGCAGGCTCGCTATAATCCCAATCGGTGCGGTTTCTGTTCTAAGAATACGTTTGCCAAGAACAATCGCTTCTACGCCTTGGTCAATTGCTTGCATTGTTTCTGAGTCACTGAATCCGCCTTCTGGCCCGATAAATATAGCTACGTTGTTATGGGCTGGCGCATGAATATCAGCAAGATTTTTTGCTGCGTGTGGTGTAAATAATAAACGTAAATACGAGGTTGGTTGTTGAAGCGCTGCATGTAAAGAAACGGGTTCGTTTAATTTTGCTAATACCGCACGACCCGATTGTTCTGTCGCATTAATGATAATATTTTGCCAATGCCGCATTCTTTTTTCTAAGCGCTCGTTGGATAATTTTACATCGCAACGCTCTGTGATGAGAGGCGTAATTTCTGCCACGCCTAATTCAATCGATTTTTGGATGATGACATCCATCTTGTCACCTTTACATAATCCTTGAAACAAATGAATTTTAAGGGGTGATTCGACTTTATTCTCAATAAATTCTAACACTTGCAGCGGCATATTTGATTTATTAACCTGTAAAATTTTGGTTTTTACTTCATTACCCACACCATCAAACACATGGCATATGTCACCTTCGCGACAACGCAATACATTCGCTAAATGATGGCTGCTTTCTTTATTTAAAATAATTTCTGTTTGCGATAACAAAAAAGGAGAATGAATTCGATAAATACGCATAATTATGTTCGAATTCCCACGCCACGTTTTAAAAGAAACATATTAGCGCTATATAATAAAACATTAATAATAATTAATATTATTACACCATAAAACAAATTAATGGTTTGCAACCCTACAAATCCGTAACGAAACAAAGATACTAAATATGTAATCGGATTAAAATAAGATGCTATTTGCCAAACATGAGGTAATTGTTGAATCGAATAAAAAACGCCGCCTAAATAAATTAGCGGCGTTAAAATAAATGTAGGTACGGTAGAAATATCATCAAATTTTTTCGCAAAAATACCGTTTAAAAACCCCAATAATGAAAACAAAATAGCGGCTAAAATAGCACTTAAAAAAAGTATGCCGATATGTTGAGGTAGTTCATGGGTAAATAAAAAAGAAACCAACGTCACAATCACGCCTGTTAATAATCCCCTGGTAATAGAGGCTAACGAAAAGCCTAATAATAAAATATGAAAATCCATCGGCGACACTAACATTTCTTCAATACTGCGTTGAAATCGTGTCATGAAAAATGCAAATGCGGCATTATTATACGAATTCATCACTACGGCCATCATCACTAAGCCAGGTACAATAAATTGCATATAAGTAAGGCCTGATTGAATTTGTAAATGCGGGCCAATGAAATGACCGAACACTAAAAAATATAATACAATAGTCACGACTGGCGGCATAAGTGACTGCATCCAAACACGTAAAAAACGAAAAATTTCAACGCGCACAATTGTTTTTAAAGCAATCAGTTGCTGTTTTAACATAGTATTATCCTGTTTTATTAACTAATCGAATAAACAATTCTTCTAAACGATTAGTTTTATTTCTTAAGCTCGTTATTTGAATATGATGTTGCGATAATTTTTCAAATAAAGGATTGATGTTTTGTTCTTTTAAAATTTCTACTTCTATGACTGTTGCTTCAATTAATTTCGCTTTATAAGGTGATAAATCAGGCAATGTACTGAGTGGTTGTTGCAAATCTAACAACATCGTTTCTACGTTAAGTTGCGATAACAATGTTTTCTTATCAGTATTTTCAATAATTTTACCTTGATCAATAATCGCAATTTTATTGCATAATTGTTCCGCTTCTTCAAGATAATGCGTAGTTAAAATAATAGTGGTGCCTTGACGATTGACTTCTTGCAAAAATTCCCACATTGAACGGCGTAATTCAATATCTACCCCTGCGGTGGGTTCATCAAGAATGAGAAATTTTGGCTGATGTACCAACGCGCGCGCAATCATTAAACGGCGTTTCATGCCGCCTGAAAGTTGACGTAATGTCACGCCACGCTTTTCCCATAAATCCATTGCCTTTAATAATTTTTCTGTTTGTTGCCGCGCTGTTTGACTATCAACGCCATAAAAACCTGCTTGATTGTAAACAACATCATAGACTTTACTAAAAACACTGACATTAACTTCTTGAGGCACAATGCCTAATAAAGCTTTCGCTTTTTTAGGTTCAACATCTAAATCATGGCCATAAATTTTTACGCTACCTGAGGTTTTATTCACAAGTGTCGTGACAATACCGATTGTTGTTGATTTTCCTGCGCCATTGGGGCCAAGTAAAGCAAAAAAATCACCGTGTTCAACAGATAAATCAATGCCTTTTAAGGCTTCAAAGCCTGTTTTATAGGTTTTTTTTAAATCTTTAATTTCAAGAGCTAGCATTTATATTTAATCACCGTATTATTTATCGTGATTATAGAGTTTATTCATCGCAAGCACAATTTATTATCAGCTGATTTAATTTTTTTCTTCAAAATTTAGTTTTGCTACCGTACCATTTTTTTCAGGTAAAAACATTACGATCCATTTTTATGGATTTTCTTTAAATCTTTAATTTCAAGTGCTAACATAATAATCTTAATAAAGAAAATATTTAACCATTTATATCTGTAGAAAAACTTGCAATAATTCTTAGAAAGGTGTGCAATACATGCTCAATACTCATTTAATTAAACAACAAATTAAACTTGATAATTTAGATTTTACAATGGTTAAACTCAATTTATGTTTGCCAAATGAAGAGGGTGGTTTTGAATGGCCAATAGAAGAAGTAGATAAAGCTATATCTGCTTATTTTAATTTCTTAAAAATGATTTCTGATATGATCCCTGAACGCATTTTAGTTGGTCCAATTTATTTTTCTGAAGCAAAAATATTTTTTGAAAAAGCAGTTCCAAATACAATTAGACATAACGTTGCGATTGTGTGGGAGAGACATATTTTAAATACTCGTCAATATATTGAAGATTGCCAAAGATTGTTTGGTGTCCATCTGCATTATTCTCCAACATTACTCAAAAATAGTATTTCGATAACGGACATTGCAGAATGAAAAAAACCATCTATCTACATGTTGGCCATCCAAAAACAGGCTCTTCTTCGCTTCAAAAATTTTTAGCTGCAAATCAAACTGCTCTAAAAGAGCAAGATTTTTCCTATCCTATTTGTCTGTCTGGACAAACCAATCATCATTTTCTATTTTTAGAAAAAGTTTTAGCTACTCAATTAAATTCCCAAATAAAATGGAATTATACGCAAATAAATACTCAGCGTTTATCCATTATGAATGATTTTTTTTATCAATCTCTTAAAAAAGTAACCACTTCCAACATTATATTAAGCCATGAATCTTTTATCTATGGTCTTGACAAACTTCTACCTTATTTTTTAAAAGATTTTAATGTTGTTGTAATTGCTTATTTCAGGCGCATGGATCATTTTGTTGAATCGTTTTATAGTGAACTTACTGTAAATGGATCTCAGCATCTTTCTATAGATGAACATATTAATAAAAATTTTGAAAAGTTATATCTAAATCGTTATAAAATAATCCATGATGCGGCAGAGATACTTGGGAATAAAAATATTATTATTCGCCCTTATGAAAAAGGACAGTTAGAAAACCAAAATATTACAGATGATTTTATGGCGACTCTTAATATCAAATATAACGCCAACTTTAAAAATATAGAACAAAACTTTAATCCTAGCGTGCCTATTAAATTTATTCATTTTAATAGATTACTTTCTCAAGCTTTATGTAATCGCAATTACTTTATTATGCCAAGAAAAGTAAATAGACAGTTAAAGTTTTTAGCTCAAAAAAATACGGATAATAAAAAAGAAGGGTCTTTGCTTTCATACGAACAACGTATGAGGCTAATTAATCAAACAAAAGCACTAGATGAAAAAATTGCCCAACTCTATTTAAAAAGAGAACACGGGCTTTTATTTTATGAAAAACTACCGAATGCTGATTTACAAGCTTCTCAAGATGTTTTATCTGCGAAAGAAATTGCTGAGCTTATGGCTGATTTTTTGTTAGCTCATCCGCCAATTCTAGAAGATGTTTTTTCTGAGAATTACATCAGTCACCGCTATGAATTTTTACTAAAAAAAATAGAAGAAAATTCCTAAATATCGCTTAAAAAATCTATGTCTTAAAAAGCATAAAATCAGTGCTGTAACATTCTCCATTGTTTTTTGGAACACCTAACATAGTAGTTGATCCAGTTAATTTTCCATTATCAAAGTCCGCTGTTAATTTAAATATTGTTTTTCCTGATTTAGAGGTTTTATGTTTGATATTTAAAATAACTATAAATATTCTCTGTGTAATAAATTTTTTAAATCGCAACGAAAACTCACGAGGGTAAAAATTTATTTCATCCTTTTTGTAAGCCCAAGCTAAATAGGTAAACCAAATTTGGTGTATACATCGTGTAGCTAAAAGTCCTGATAAATATTTTTTTGTTTTTTCATTTTTATCAAAAGCTGATTTACAAATTCGTATAGTAGCAATAATTTTTTTGCCTGGTTCTATAAAGTAACGTTCTAGAGAAATCTCATCCTCCTTAAACGTTTCCGCATAGTAAGGATGAGATAAAATTTTAATCTTCTCAGGAGATAATTCAATCATTACGAAGTTTTATGTGCAACATAATTAGCTTTGCAATAATCAGGAATAATAATAGTGAATTCTTTTGTTATTGGATCTTTCAGTGTAGAAAAAGATACTTTTAAAAAAGTTTTTCCGCCATCTAAACTAATATTACTCATGCCTTGCCAAAAACCAAATTTTTTTGGTTCAGATTGATTATCTTTAGAAGAAGAAGGTCGGTATAAAGAAATAATCTCATTAGAAGATGATACTGCAATCGGTTCTTGCTTAATATTAGCAATTGCTTTTTCCGTTACTCGAAAGGGTTGGAATAAAGCTTCACATTGCGAGTTTGAAACATTGTGTGAAATAGCATGAATATTACTAAAAGAAATATCCATACTCCAATCAGCGGCAGCTATAGCTGCTGAACATGAATATGATAAAAAAACAAACAATATACCCGCTTTCAATTTTGATAACATTATTTTTCCTTTTTTTAAATCATTAACAACTGGCCGTCGTGCAATCACCACCACCGCTCGTACATTCTGGGCAGGCATTCGCATCGATAGGTACGGCCAAAAATCCAGCTGTTAAAGTAGCGGCTACAACTGCGAGTCTCTGTAAATCGCCTGATTCCTTTAATTGCTCCAGTGGTTTTTCAGTTTTATTGGCTCGATGAGCCTGTAAATAACTTAAACGATTACTTATTGCCATTATTTATTTTCCCTATTACAAAAATTATGGATGAGTCTCTATTGTAGATAGTTGAATAATTTAACGCAAGTACGCATTGATCGTAGCAAGTGTTACTTTAAAATACAAAATTTGATAATTGTTTAACTAATATTTGCATGGCAACCGCCCGATGGCTAATTTGATTTTTTTCTTCAAAACTCAATTCTGCAACCGTACAATTTTTTTCAGGTAAAAACATCACAGGATCATAACCAAAACCGTGTTCACCGATTTTTTGTTGCGTGATTTTTCCATGCAATCGACCTTCTGCGATAATCGGTGCAGGATCATTGACATTTTTCATAAATACTAAAACACATTGAAAATAGGCATGGCGATTTTCTTCTTCAATATCACGCATTTCATAAATTAATTTTTCAATATTCGCGGCGCCATTGCCATGTTCACCGGCATAACGTGCCGAATAAATGCCAGGCGCGCCATTTAACGCAGGAACCACAATGCCTGAATCGTCCGCAATGCACGGTAATCCTGTTTTTTCACAACCGTATCGGGCTTTGATAATCGCATTTTCAATAAAAGTTAAACCGGTTTCATCAGCTTCTTCTGGGCAATAATCGGCAAGCGATAACATTTCATAGTGAGTATTAGAAAAAAGATGCCGAAATTCTTCCAGTTTTCCTTTGTTATGGCTTGCTAAAACTATTTTCATTTAAAAAATATTCCATTGCGATTTTTTGGGCAACGAATGTTGGCATTGCAAAATTTGTTTATGATAAAGATCGGATTGATGTTGTACGCGTTTTGCAATAGTAATCAGCCATTGTTGATTTTTATAAACACCGCGCGTGTACCCACCAATCCCTTCATGATAAGCAAGATATAAGGCATAAGCATTCGTGACTGAAATACCTGCGCGTTTATGCGCACGCGCGCAATACCATCCTAAAAAATCAATGGCGCTTGCAAAATCACTGCGATAACCACCTTTACCTAATTCTGTTTGATATTCGCTCCACGTACCATCCAACGCTTGCGAATATCCATACGCGGTACTCGGGCGTGCGCCCGGAATAACCCAAAAAACTTTTTGTCGCGCAGGTTTGGCGGTCCCTTGAAAATGGGATTCTTGATAAATAATCGCCATCTGAACACTCATAGGAATACCCCATTGTGCTTGAGAAGCTTGTGCAGCCCAAAACCATTCAGGATATTCACGAAATATTTCACAAATATTATCTTGGTTTTTAGGCGGCTTAGGGGCGCATGCCGTCAACAAAAGCGTCGAGACGAGCATGAGCCCTAGTAAAAAGGTGCTTTTTTTCATAGAGTTAAACTATTTAATTAAGCCAAGTTCCTTTACGGCATGATATTCTTGTTTCAGTTCATCCAAGACTAATTGAAATTTAGCGCGACCAAATTCGTTCAATTCAAAATGCGTTAACACTTTTAATTGACCATGAACTACGCGACAAGGAAATGAAAAAATTAATCCTTCATCAACGCCATATTCGCCTTTTGAACACACAGACATGGAAACGATTTCATTTTCAGGTGTATCAAACACAATGCGACGAATACCATCGACCACTGCATTTGCAGCCGATGCTGCCGAAGATGAACCCCGTGCTTTAATCACGGTGGCACCACGTTTTTGAATCATAGGCACAAATTCATCTTTCAACCAAGCGATATCGGTAATCACATCGGTTGCAGGTTTTCCGTTAATTTTCGCGTTATAAAAATCAGGATATTGATTTTGTGAATGATTTCCCCAAATAATCATTTGGGTGACTTCAGTAACATCAACACCGGCTTTATAGGCAAGCTGACGTTTCGCACGATTTTCATCAAGCGCAGTCATTGCAAAAAATTGTTCTTTTGGAACATCTGGCGCTGCGTGCATCGCAATCAAACAGTTCGTATTACACGGATTTCCAACCACAAACACTTTGACATCTTTCGCTGCGACATCATTAATTGCTTTGCCTTGAGGGCCAAAAATACCACCATTAATTTTGAGGAGATCTGAACGTTCCATACCATCTTTACGCGGCATCGCACCGACTAATAATACAAAATTCGCACCATTCATCGCCGTTCGAATATCTGAAGTCATCGTAATTTTCTTTAATAACGGAAATGCGCAATCATCCAATTCCATCGCTGTTGCTTGTAACAAAGGCATCGCAACTTCTAATTCAAGCAATTGCAATTCAATTTCTACGTCTGGGCCAAACATATCTCCAGCTGCTATTCTGAATAATAAGGCATAGCTAATTTGACCTGCAGCCCCGCTGACAGCGACTTTTATACGTTTTTTAATCATAGAATCCTCTGTATTTGATTCAAAACTTATCTTATTCTATACGATTTTTAGAATAATGCCAAAAAACACTATGACAAGTATACTTTCTTTGTACATTCATCTTCCATGGTGCGTAAAAAAATGCCCTTATTGTGATTTTAATTCGCACGAAATGAAAGGTGAACTTCCTGAAGATGCGTATATTGATTGTTTAATTGAAGATTTTAATTCACATTTATCTTCTATTCAAAATCGAGAAATCAGCAGTATATTTTTTGGTGGTGGAACACCGAGTTTATTTTCTGCTAAAAGTTTAGATCGATTGCTAAAAACAATTCAATCTAAAATAAAATTTTCAGAAAATTGTGAAATTACATTAGAAGCTAATCCGGGAACAGTCGAACAAACGCGATTTAAACACTATTTTGACATTGGTATTAATCGCATTTCTTTAGGCATTCAAAGTTTTCAAGCAGATAAATTAAAAACCTTGGGAAGAATTCATAATGATGTTGAAGCCCATACCGCCATTGATGCTATAAAAAAAGCAGGATTCACTAACTTTAATATTGATATTATGCATGGATTACCCAATCAATCACTTGAAGATGCGTTATATGATTTAAACCAAGCGATAAACTATCATCCAACCCATTTATCGTGGTATCAACTCACCATAGAGCCAAATACCTATTTTTATAAGCATACGCCTCATCTTCCTGATGAAGAAACGCTTGAAATGATTGAACAACAAGGGCTTCAATTATTAGAAAATAATCATTTAAAGCGCTATGAAATTTCAGCCTATGCGTTGAATGAAAAACAATCGCGTCATAATAAAAATTATTGGTTATTTGGTGATTATTTAGGAATAGGTGCTGGCGCGCATAGTAAGCTGACTATCGATAATAAAATCACTCGTCATTGGAATCATAAATCACCGTATTCTTATATGAAAAAAGACGAATCTTTTTTTTCTAATAAAATTATTATTCAAGAATCTGATATTATTTTTGAATTTATGCTCAATGCATTACGGTTATTTGAACCGGTTGCTTTTGAAACATTCGAAGCTAGCACTGGATTAAATCGCAAAGTTTTGAAAATTCCTTTTTCATTAGCTATTAAAAAAGGCTTATTGAAAGATAAACCTTTTATTGAAACGACGGATCTTGGAAAAAAATATTTAAATGATTTGTGTAGAATTTTTTTAGAAAATAACTAATCAAAATTTTTCAAAATAATACTTAAACGTAGGATCAAGCACTCGATAACTTCCTTCTATTTCTAATACAAAATCTTTATCTAATAATATCGGTAAAGAAGTTTGAATTGTAGAAACTGATAAGCCAGAATTTTTTGATGTTTCATGGCTATAAGGTGAACGTGTTGGATAATAACATAGATAGCGTAATAATTTACGTTGGTTTAATGTGAGATCATTAAGTTCTTCTACAATATCAGTTTTTTTAGAAAAAATATAATTTTCCCATAATTTATCGATTAATTCTGGTGTTGGTTTTTCATCGCTAAACCATAATTTAGCACAGAGCGCATTAATATATTTTGGATAGTAATCTGTAAATGAAAATATTTTTTTTAGAATTTCTTCACTGAGTGGTTGTTCCCATTTATTTTTTGCTTCTTTTTGTAAATAATCTCGATAATCTTCTTCTGAAATTCTTTCTAAAGAAAAAATTTCACATAATGCATATAAAGGATTTTCTTTTCCGCTAAATAATCTACGTAAAGGTCTATGTTTACTTCCAGAGAATAAATATGTAATTGCTTGTGAACGTTCAGCAGCATGTCGTATAGAAGCTTGTAGTGTGGCTTCTTTATCTATATTAATAATTTCTTGAAACTCATCACACACAATAGCAAGGCGAATTTTATGATCTTGTGCCAGCTGATCAAGCATCACTAATGCATCAGTAATTCCAGCATGTGATATTTTTTCAATTTTAAATGTCACATTAAATATTCCAGGAATTCCTAACGTTAACTCAGGTTTAAATTTAGTAAAATACTGCAACATTTTTTTTAGTAATGCTTCTTGGCCATGAACCATTTTAACGATAAGTTCACTGATATGATTTAGAAATCGTTGCTGCGCTTCTTCTTTCGAAGTAATGGCCATAAAATCTAGCCAGATATAATGTATTTTATTGTCATCTAATACTTTTTTAATTAAAGAAGTTTTTCCAAAACGTCGAGGAGCAATAAGGGCGGTGTGTCTGCCATTTTCAATACTTTTTTTTAGCATTGCGCGTTCAGTCACTCTATCGTAAAAAGCTTCCCCGCTGGCGAGGCCTAATGGAAACAGTGAGGTCATCATGTATTCTCTGTGCAATTATAATTTTATAATTATGAGATTAACATTATGTAAAGTCAATAATTGTATTTTCATAATTACTATTAACGAATAACTCCTTCGTACACAGTTACCGCCGGCCCTGTCATCATTACAGGGTGCCCAACACCTTGCCATTCGATTTTTAAGGTACCACCAGGCAATTCAACGTCAACCTGGTTATCGAGCCATTGGTTAATGATTCCTGCGACCACAGCGGCACAGGCGCCGGTTCCACAGGCGAGTGTTTCTCCAGCACCTCGTTCATACACACGTAATTTTATTTTATTACGACTCATAATCTGCATAAATTCGACATTGGTTCTTTCAGGAAAGGCAGCATGATGGCCAATACGTTCGCCTAATGTTGCAACAGGTGCTGTTTCAATAGTGTCAACGCGAATAACAGCGTGGGGATTTCCCATCGATACTGCCATAATTTTTTGTTCGGTTTCGAAAAGACTTAATACATATTGTGTTGCACGGTAAGGCATCTCCATGGGAATCTGATGAGGTTCAAGTAAAGGCAACCCCATATTCACACGAATATTTTCAAAATCATTAACTTCAATCTCCATAATACCGGCTTTGGCTGAAAGTTTTAGATTTTTTTTATCGGTTAGTTTTTTTTCGATTAAAAATCGAGCGACACATCTTACACCATTGCCGCATTGTCCAGATTCTGAACCATCAGCGTTAAAAATACGGTAATGAAAATCAGATACTCCCGCTTGACCAGGCTCAATGGTTAATAATTGATCAAATCCAATTCCAAAATGACGATCTGCTAACATTTGAATAACTTGAGTTGAAAATTCTATTTTTTGCGAGATAGCATCAAATACTGCAAAATCGTTGCCTAATCCATGCATTTTAGTAAATTTTAGTAAATTATTAGCCATGATCAATTACCTGTCGTAGTGGATTTATGAGATGGATTATCAGGGAGATAAAGCGGACCTGTTTGTCCACACGCAGATAAGCCGATTAAAATAGAAAAACCTAATAGGGCGGTAAGAGATAGTATTTTCATTCGTTTTTTTAACTCAATTAAATTTTTTAAGTATTCTAATATAATATAAGTATATATATAGGATTATTATTAAGATTATACGACTTATTTTCTGTGGATAAAGCTATTTTATATTTATAATTCAATTAGTTATACATTTTTTAACTTAAAAATAAATGAAAATAAGCCTTGTGGATAACTTTTTGAAAAAAGTGGCTTTTTACATTACGTGTTTCTTATACAGTTATACTGACAGGTATAACCATTCTTACTCGCTTAGTTATACACAAGCTAATTTGTTTAAAGTAATTGAATTAATATGTTAATTACATTATCATGCCGCAAAAGTCTCGACATAACACAAGATGGAAAAAAAAAGTATGAAATCAAAAATATTATTATCTTGTCTGCTTATGAGCTTTGCTTCGCTGTCGCTGTCACAAGTACAATCGATTTCATGCGACACAACGAATGGATCGCTTCCTGGGGTTTGTATTTTATCTACACAGACTAACACGTGTGGTACTCAAGGGGGAACGTTTGGTACAAGCACAAGTTGTACTATAACTAATGCTCATGGTTTTAGCTGTTGCGGGTATAATCCCAACTAATCAACAACAAATTTTTTCAATTACTAGGACTTTATTATGAAAAGAACATTTCAACCTAGCGCCTTAAAGCGTAAACGTACTCACGGTTTTCGTGAACGTATGAAAACTAAAGACGGTCGCAATGTGCTTGCTCGTCGTCGTGCGAAAGGCAGACATAAACTGACTGTATAGGCGTGAGCTTATCCTTTCCTCGGTCGTTGCGACTTCTAAAAAAACCTCAATATGATTATGTGTTCCAGTCTGCAAAAAAGATTGGAACGCATTCTGCTACTTTTCTTTATCGATCTAATAATCTTGATCATCCTCGATTAGGTTTAATTGTTTCCAAAAAGACCGCTAAACGCGCCAATGTTAGAAATCGTTTTAAACGCGCATCTCGCGAGTCGTTTCGTTTGATGCAACATGATTTACCCAATGTCGATATTGTGATTCTTTCGCGCGGGAAAATCGCTGAATCTGATAACCAAGTGTTATTTTCAGAATTAAGTGATGCATGGAAAAAAATGATTGCAAGAGGTTGATTAGAGAAAGAGGGCGACCTCTATCACAGGCCAACGAAAAATCTAGCGTTCTTGTACATATATCATTCAAGTAGAATTTAAAAATGTTTTTTAACGATAAATGTAAAATTATCAGAAAACAAATCGGCCGATGTAGGGGCTGGCGGTTGGTCGCCCTCCTCATTAATTGGCTAGTTTTAACACCATTATATCTATACCGAGCTTTAATCAGCCCCTTATTAGGACCTCGCTGTCGTTTTTATCCCAGCTGCTCCGAATATGCCATTGCAGCAGTGCAAAACCATGGTATTATTCGTGGGCTTTTTTTAACTGTGAAGCGCTTATTGCGATGTCATCCTTGGCATCCTGGCGGCGTTGATCCTGTGCCAACAATTAATAACAAGAATTTACAATAAAAGACGAGATGCTAGGAAAAAGTGAATGAACAACCTGGGTTTACAAACAAGTAAATGAGGATTGTGAAAGAGCTTTTGAAAATGCAGATCCCTTTTTAGTGTAAGTTTGGAGATAAACTGTTCATGAATTTTCAGAAAAAACTACTGCCTTATATTTTACTCGTCGCCAGTGCGTTTATGCTTTGGAACTTTTGGCAAGTAGAACATGCGCCTGCGCCAGTTCAAACCACAACAACAGCGAGCAGCCCTGTTCCTACAGCGGCAGCGCCTAATGCGCCAATCAATGTGCCAGCGGTTCCAACCGCACAAGCGCAACCTAGCCAAGTAAATCCAGTTACACTGAATACGCAACTGATTCATGTAAAAACGGACGTGCTTGATGTCGCGATTGATATGAATAGTGGTAATTTAGTGCAATCATCGTTATTAAATTTTCCACAAAGCCAAGATAAACCGAATGTTCCTTTGACATTATTTACAACGGACGCGAAGAAATTTTATCAAGCGCAATCAGGCTTTTTATTT
Source organism: Pseudomonadota bacterium (assembly GCA_040389005.1). Classification (GTDB taxonomy): domain Bacteria; phylum Pseudomonadota; class Gammaproteobacteria; order JAGOUN01; family JAGOUN01; genus JAGOUN01. The sequence continues at coordinate 42,257 of JAZKAS010000021.1, read as the reverse complement.
TCTACTGGACAAAAAGAAGTCATTAATTATACCTCCGACAAAACCGATTATGTTTTAAGCGCTGATCAAAAATCGTTAACCGTCACTTTAAACGGCACATCGTCTTCTGGCATGGTGTTTACAAAAGCGTATACTTTTTATCCTGCCAGTTATTCGATTGATCAAAGCTATTCAGTGAAAAATAATGGCGCGACGACTTGGGACGGTTATTACTATTCACAACTCGTGCGTTCAGATGAAGCGCCTGACGCCACCGATGGAACAGCGCGATATACGTTTTTTGGTGCAGCCACTTCAACGCCTGAACAACACTATAACAAAATCAGTTTTAGTTCGATGGATAAAGAAGCTGTTGATTTGCAAAAAATTAAAGGCGGTTGGGTCGCTATGTTGCAACATTATTTTGTTAGCGCATTAGTTCCAAATAAAGATCAAGATGTGAATTTTTATTCGAATGTTGATAGTGCCAATCATTTATATACGATTGGGGTATTAAGCCCAATGATGTCACTCGCTTCTGGGCAAAATGCAGAATCGAGCATGCAACTCTATTCAGGGCCTGCCACTGCGAAAAATTTAGAAGCTGTTGCGCCAAATTTAAAACTCACCATTGATTATGGTTGGTTATGGTTTATTTCAGTTATTATTTTTTGGTTGATGCAAAAAATTCATGAAGTGGTTGGTAATTGGGGTTGGTCGATTGTCTTAGTGACGGTCGTTATTAAAGCTATTTTTTATCAATTATCTGCAAAAAGTTATAAATCTATGGCAGCGATGAAAAAATTGCAGCCGCAAATAAAAATACTACAAGAACGCTTTAAAGATAACAAACAAGAACTCAGCAAAGAAATGATGGGGCTTTATAAGAAAGAAAAAGTCAATCCACTGGGGGGTTGTTTCCCATTATTGATTCAAATTCCTGTTTTCATTGCACTGTATTGGGTGATTGTTGAAAGTGTGCAATTACGTCAAGCACCGTTTATTTTTTGGATTCATGATTTGGCGATGAAAGATCCGTTTTATGTCATGCCGGTAATTATGGGTTTGACGATGTTTATTCAACAAAAAATATCGCCACCGCCACCAGATCCTGTGCAAGCGAAAGTAATGATGTTATTGCCAGTTATTTTCACTGTGTTTTTCTTGCAGTTCCCTGCTGGATTAGTATTGTATTGGATTGTGAATAATACTTTATCGATATCACAACAATGGTACATGATGCGTAAATATAGTAACGAACCGATTAATAATACGAATAATAAAAAGCAAAAAAAATTAGACAAGAAAAAGTAGCCTATATTTCGCATAAAATTAAAATTTTATGCGAAATGTAAAATGTGAAACATAGGATATAAATGATGGAATCCCTTTGGGAACAATGCTTAGAGCGTCTCCAATCGGAGTTGTCGGGCAGTTTATTTAATATTTGGATTCGCCCATTGCGTGCTGAAATTCGCCAGCAAGATTCTCAAACTTATTTAGTTTTGTTGGCGCCAAATAAATTTGTAATTGATTGGATTCGTCAAAATCATTTAACGCGTATTATTGAATTAATTGATGAGCTTGCGTCTTCTAATGCCATTACCGTGCAATTAGAAGTTTCGTCTGTTGCACTGCCACCGAGAGTTTCTTTACCAGAACAAACGGTTAATCAACAAAATAATACGGAAACTAAAGTAGCGCTGCATGATTTAAAAGCCAACGATTTTCGGTCTAATGTGAATCGTGCTTTTACGTTTGATAATTTTGTACAAGGCAGCTCGAATCAATTGGCTTGGGCAGCGGCCAGCCAAGTATCAACAGATCCAGGACGAGAAAATAATCCGTTATTGCTTTATGGTGGCGTGGGTTTAGGTAAAACGCATTTATTACATGCCGTGGGCAATGCCATTTTAGCCACAAAACCGAATGCAAAAATATTATATTTGCATTCTGAACGTTTTGTTGCCGATATGGTTCGCGCGATTCAAAATCATTCTATGGAAGCGTTTAAACGATTGTACCGCTCTGTTGATGCACTTTTAATCGATGATATTCAATTTTTTGCCGGAAAGGATCGTTCACAAGAAGAATTTTTTCATACGTTTAATGCGTTGTTAGAAGGCCAGCAACAAATTATTATGACCTGCGATCGTTATCCAAAAGAAATTAAAGGTATTGAAGAACGTTTAAAATCGCGCTTTGGTTGGGGATTAACCGTTGCAGTTGAACCGCCTGAACTTGAAACACGTGTTGCGATTTTGATGCAAAAAGCGGAACAAGCTAATATCGATTTACCTTATGAGGTGGCCTTTTTTATCGCGAAACGTATTCGCTCAAACGTGCGTGAATTAGAAGGTGCGCTTAAGCGTGTGATTGCCAATGCGCATTTTACAGGTAAACCAATCACCCTCGATTTTGTGAAAGAAGCACTAAAAGATTTACTGTATCTACAAGATAAACTGGTGACGGTCGATAATATTCAAAAAACAGTAGCTGAGTATTATAAGATCAAAATGAGTGATATGTTATCAAAAAGACGTACGCGTTCAGTTGCGCGTCCGCGTCAAATGGCGATGGCCATGGCAAAAGAACTCACAAACCACAGTTTACCAGAGATTGCGGAATCCTTTGGTGGCCGTGATCACACGACCGTATTACACGCGTGTAGAAAAATTAAAGAATTAGTTGAGACTTCGACGGATATGGCCGAAGATTATAAGAATTTGTTACGTATTTTGACGACTTAATATCTACGAAATACGTTAAGACAATAGCGACTGAAAGCCCCCTTTGTAAAAGGGGGCGGCCGAGCGTAGTGAGGCGGGGGATTTCACCTCATTGTAGGAAAAATCCCCGCCTAACCCCCCTTTTACAAAGAGGGGAACCTTCGTCGCTATTTTCATAGCGTATTTTGTTAAGTGTATAAAGAAGATTATTGATAAAACATAGACATCATGGGTGAAAAGATGGAATTGACGATTGACAGAGAGCGCTTACTAAAACCGTTACAACTGATTACCAATACGGTTGATAGAAAACAAGCCTTGCCGATTTTATCGAATATTTTATTTAAAATAGCAGATCAAAAATTGACTCTTTTAGGTACAGATTTAGAAATTGAGCTGGTTAAGTACATTGATTTGCATGAAGCCGCAGAAGCAATCACATTGGCGATACCGGCTAAAAAGCTTCACGATATTTGTCGCGCTTTACCAGCACAAGCGGAACTGCGGTTTACTCAACAAGGTAATCAACTGTTAATTCGATCAGGCAAAAGCCGATTCACATTATCATTGATGGCGCCGGAAGAATTTCCTACGTTAGAATGTGACACTGCACCGAAACATACATTTGCCATTCCAGCAATGTTGTTACGTCATTTACTGATAAATACCTATTTTTCAATGGCGCAACAAGACGTGCGGTATTTTTTAAACGGTTTATTTCTCGACTTTCAAGGCGCCGTGGTTCATGCCGTGGCGACCGATGGCCACCGTTTATCCATGTGTACTCGCGCGCTTGATTTTACCTTAAACGAACGCGTTCAAGTATTATTACCACGCAAAGCCGTGATTGAACTCATGAAGTTACTGGAAAACTCAGATTCCGTTGTTGATTTTTGTGTCGGTGAAAATTATATCAGCGTTCGTTCTGAAGATTATTGCTTCACCTCAAAATTGATAGAAGGCAGTTTTCCCGAGTATCGCGCGTTAATTCCCAAAGGAACCACTAAAGTCGCCACCATTCAAAAAGAAGTTTTACGCGACGCATTAGCGCGTGTTGCAGTGCTATCGAATGAAAAATATCGTGGTGCTTGGTTAACCTTTGATAACAATCGACTAAAACTCGAAGCCAATAATCCTGATAAAGATGAAGCCTTGGAAGAAATATCAATTGATTATACACAAGAACCTGTGCGATTAGGCTGTAATGTCACCTATTTGCAAGAAGTTTTATCGGTTATCAACGAAGATGTTATTCGAGTTTGTTTAACAGAAACCAGCTTGTTGATTCAGCCACTGAGTTCAGATAACGAACATTATGTCGTGATGTCGATGCGTTTGTAGTGTTTTTTTAAAAGGTTTCACGTGAAACCTTTTCAGAAAATGATTCGGCCGATGTAGAGGCTATCGGTTGGTCGCCCTAGCCGTTGAAAACAGCAATAGCGATTGAAAGCCCCCTTTATAAAAGGGGGCAGCCAAGTGTAACGAAGCGAGGGATTTTAGAGCGTTGAAGGAAAATCCCCCCTAGCCCCCCTTTTTATAAGGGGGGATCTCCGTTGTTATTGTCAAAGCGTATTTTATGGGCTGAATAGCCAAGGTCTTTGAATCAAAGGTTTTATTAATGTTTTTACAACACATCGAAATCTCTCATTTTCGCAATATTAAATCGGCCACCTTATGCTTGCCCAAGAACGGTTTATGCGTGATTTCTGGCCCCAACGGCAGCGGTAAAACCAGCCTTTTAGAAGCTATTTACACGCTGACTTATGGAAAATCGTTTCGAACTTCTGATCCCAGCCAACTCGTCCAAAACGATCAAAATAATTTTACTTTATTTGCTTCGCTGATTTCTGATAATCATCAAGAAACAACGATTGGCGTACAGCGCGATCGTAAAAATGGCATTATCGCTAAATGCATGGGCGAGCCAGCAAAGTTTGCAGAAATAGCTCGCATGCTGCCGGTTCGCGTCATTAGTCCAACAGA
>JAZKAS010000021.1:29605-37556 GCA_040389005.1 Pseudomonadota bacterium | reverse complement strand
TCACGTGAAACATTCTTATTGGGCGTTACACAAAAAACTCACTCGAATCATAAAACAAAAAAGTGCTGCGTTGAAGATGCGGTGTTCTGATGAAGAACTGATGCAATGGAATCAAATGCTTTGTGAAGCAAGTTATGCACTGGATGAAATGCGACAGGAATATGTAGCACAACTCAGCCAGATATTAGCAGAATACCAGGCACGTTTGCCTGCAATTAACGATGTAGTACTTGAATACTTTCCTGGCTGGGAACGACAATTGGGTGATCTATCCACACAGTTATCCACAGCTTTAAAACAAGAACGTCAGCAAGGGCATTGTATTATTGGGCCGCATCGCGCTGAATTACAGTTGAATACTTTATTTGGAACAAGCAAAGATCAACACTCTCGAGGGCGTCAAAAAATGTTGGCGATTGCTTTATATTTAGCACAAGGTGAATTGTTGTTTCGAGAACAAAGTCAACATCCATTATATTTAATCGATGATTTTTCGTCTGAATTGGATATTGATGGACAACAGTTGCTCGTCGATGCGTTAAATCTAAAAGATAAACAAGTCATTATCACTACATTGGATGAGAAAAACGCAGTGTTAGAGAAAATTTATCATGAAAATCAAAGGGTTATGCGATATACGATTGTAGCGGGAAATGTATTGTCTGATATATTGCCACATGATTCTTAGAAAAATTACGACGCAAAACTTAAACGATTTATTCGTTTTTTCAGCGATATTTTGGTACAATAACCGTCTGTTTTTCCAGATAATTCAAGCGCATCACTATGACAGATCAACACGATTTACCCACCACGCCAGAGACCTATGATTCGTCAAATATTAAGGTTTTAAAGGGCTTAGATGCCGTTAGAAAACGTCCCGGGATGTACATCGGTGATACCGATGATGGCACGGGTTTACATCACTTGGTGTTTGAAGTCGTTGATAACGCGATCGATGAATCGCTTGCAGGTCATTGTGATACGATTACTGTTACGATTCATTTAGATCAGTCCATCACTGTGACGGACAATGGCCGCGGTATTCCTGTCGATATTCATGCAGAAGAAGGGCGTTCAGCTGCCGAAGTGATTATGACGGTATTACATGCCGGCGGAAAATTTGATGCGAATTCATATAAAGTATCAGGCGGATTACACGGCGTGGGTGTTTCCGTAGTAAATGCCTTATCCGAAGAATTACGTTTAGAGATTCATCGTAACGGTTCGATACACGAACAATTTTATTCTCGTGGCAAACCGTTGGCCGATTTAGCGATTATTGGTGAAAGCAAAAAAACCGGCACCAGAGTGCATTTTCGACCGGATTCAGAAATTTTCACGAATACCACGTTTCATTACGATATTTTAGCAAAACGTTTACGCGAACTTTCTTTTTTAAATCCCGGAGTTTGCATTACGTTGACAGATGAAGGTTCTTCAAGAGAAGAAACGTTTCAATATGCTGGCGGTATTGCAGAATTTGTTGCGTATTTAAATCAAAATAAAACCCCTGCGCATAAAACTATTTTTGGTTTTAACACAGAGAAAGATGGCATTCGAGTTGAAGTCTCGATGCAATGGAATGATTCTTATCAAGAAAATATTTATTGTTTTACCAATAATATTCCACAACGTGATGGCGGAACCCATTTAACAGGATTTCGTGGCGCATTAACGCGTACGTTAAATGATTATATTGAAAAAGAAGGCATTGCGAAAAAACAAAAAATAGCCACGACAGGTGATGATTGTCGCGAAGGGTTAACCGCAGTTTTATCGGTAAAAATGCCAGACCCCAAATTTTCATCACAAACAAAAGATAAATTAGTATCCTCTGAAATTCGCGCGATTGTTGAATCCGTGATGGGCGATAAATTCAACGATTATTTGCTAGAAAATCCGCAAGATGCGAAAAGCATTGTCAATAAAATGTTAGAAGCGGCACGTGCACGAGAAGCAGCGAGAAAAGCCCGTGATATGACACGCCGTAAAGATGCGTTTGATATTGCAGGCCTTCCCGGAAAACTCGCGGACTGCCAAGAAAAAGATCCGTCACTCTCAGAAATTTATTTAGTTGAGGGAGATTCAGCGGGAGGTTCAGCGAAACAAGGCCGTGATCGACGTACACAAGCGATTCTTCCACTACGTGGAAAAATCTTGAATGTTGAAAAAGCCCGTTTTGATAAAATGTTAAATTCAGCTGAAGTCGGTACTTTAATTACTGCACTTGGTTGTGGTATTGGCAATGCAGAATTTAATGCTGATAAATTACGTTATCATAAAATTATTATTATGACTGACGCCGATGTTGATGGTTCACATATTCGCACATTGTTGCTGACTTTTTTCTATCGACAAATGGCAGAGCTCGTTACGCGTGGACATATTTATATTGCGCAACCACCTTTATATAAAGCGAAAAAAGGCAAACAAGAACAATATTTAAAAGATGATGCAGCACTTGAATATTATTTAATTCAAATGGCCTTGGAAGGCGCTAGTTTATTTACGACAGCGCAATCACCTGCTATTCAAGGGGCAGCGCTTGAAGTGTTGCTTAATCAATATCATGGTGTATTAGCGTTAATTACCAAATTAAGTCATCGTGGTTATTCACGAGAATTGTTACTCGCATTGACAGAGAGCGCGCCACTCACTGCAGAACAACTTGCGGATAAAAATGTAATGCAAGCATGGTGCCAACTATTAGAAACCGTTCTCAGAAAATTCCAAAGCGAATTGACAGAACATCGCGTTACTTTGCGCGAAGATAGTTTAACTAATACTTATTTGCCCGTGGTTCAAGTGATTGAACATACATTGACGAAAGAAACGGTATTAACACGAAACTTTATTGTATCAGGTGAATATCGCGTGATTGCAAAAATGGCTGAAATTTTACACGGCTTATTAGAAAGCGATGCCTTTATTCAAAAAGATACAAAAGTTATTTCTGTGAATCGTTTTTCAGAAGTGTATCAATCACTGATTGAAGAAGCGAAACGCGGACAAACTATTCAACGTTATAAAGGTTTGGGTGAAATGAATCCTGAACAATTATGGGAAACGACCATGAATGCAGATGTACGTCGCTTACTTAAAGTGACTGTAGAAGATGCTATTGCGGCAGACATGTTATTTACCACATTGATGGGCGATGACGTTGAACCGCGTCGCGAATTTATTGAGAAAAATGCGTTGTTAGCGTCGAATATTGATATTTAACATAATCATTTCAACGGGACCTTGGGCAATAATATTAAAATTGCTCAAAGCCCCGAATCTAAAAATTATTATTTAACAGTATTACACTTTTAGCTCGGAAGCATTTAATTTAGCCGATGGTTTATGACCATTTTCCGTATCAGTAAACATTCCTGCAGCTAGTAGAGGAGTTTTCTGCTGATCATTTTTACGTGACAGGTGGTGACTCAACAACGGGCTAGCTATACAGCCAAATACAATACTTACAGTTCCTGCTATAAATGCCATTAGTCCGCCAGTTTTCTTTGTTGGATCTTCATTATTTGCGGCCATAACAATATCTATTATGAAGCACGCAACTCCCATAAGTATAAAAACATTACCTAATGTTCTTGTAGGATTTTTGCTATTGCAATAACGGTTATACATAAAATTCCTCATCATGTTTTATTGATTTACAGATTCATTCTATAGCACGTAGCTTAATAGACTATTAATTATTTATAAAACAGGCAAATTAATAATTTCTTCTGATATTTGTTTTAATAACAACTGTTTTGCAGACGAGTTTCGCCAGAATAAACCAATGGTTCGCATCGGTTTAGGCGTGCTAAAAGGAATATACGTGAGAGTGCGATTTGGAATACACGCTAATTTTGGCATGAGTGTAATTCCTACGCCGGCTGCAACCATTTGACGAAGTGTTTCTAAACTTGTCGCACGAAAATTTTGATTTTCTGCAATATTCATTCGATGACACAAGTCCAACGCTTGATCACGCATGCAATGACCTTGTTCAAGCAACAATAAATTTTCGTTTTCTAAATCTTTTTGCTTAATGGTTTTTAGTTTTGCTAAGCGATGATTGATAGGCACGGCCAATAAAAATTCTTCATCAAATAATTTCACATGATCAAAGTTTTTTTCGTCCACGGGCAGCGCTAAAAACGCCGCATGAATTTTACCTTCTTTCAATTGTTCGATTAATGCTGAGGTTTGTTCTTCAATTAAATAAAACGATAATTTCGGATAAATCTTTGATAGTGACGGAATAATCAAAGGTAATAAATACGGCGCCAGCGTCGGAAAAATACCTATGCGTATCTCGCCGCGTAAAGGATCTTTTGCAGATTTTGCAATTTCTTTGATTTCATCAATTTGATGAAGTATCTGTTTCGCGCGTTCTGCAATTATCACCCCATGATCAGTGAGCAGCACCGATTTATTCGTGCGTTCTAATAATTGCACGCCAAGACTTTCTTCTAGTTTTTTAATTTGCATACTGAGAGCAGGTTGACTGACAAAACAGGCTTCTGCGGCTTTACCAAAATGTTTCAAGTTGCTTAAAGCGACTAAATATTCAAGATCACGTGAATTCATTATGTTATTCCATAATATTTATTTATCAAATTAATAATAACAATATATTATATTTATAATAATATCTCAACTATATTGCTTCTGTATTCAACAAACAGGAGAAAAACATGTTAAGCGTAGGTCATCAATTTCCCGATTTTTCAGTCAAAGCTGTTGTGAGTTCTGATATTCATAATGCTTTTGTTGATATTAATAATCAATCGTATCCTGATAAATGGCGAGTTGTATTCTTTTGGCCAATGGATTTTACATTTGTATGCCCAACTGAAATTGCAGAGTTCGGTAAACTCAATAATGAATTTGCAGATCGAGATACTGTGTTATTAGGTGCAAGCACCGATTCTGAATTTGTGCATTTAGCGTGGAAGCAACATAAATCAGAACTTACTGATTTGCCATTTCCGATGTTAGCCGATGTGAAGCGCGAATTAACACAAGCACTTGGTATTTTAGATGCCAACGCAGGTGTGGCACAACGCGCAACGTTTATTGTTGATCCACAAAATACCATTCGTTTTTCAATGGTGACGGATTTAAATGTTGGCCGCAATGTTAAAGAAGTATTACGTGTATTAGATGCGTTGCAAACCGATGAATTGTGTCCGTGCAATTGGCAGAAAGGCGAAAAGACCATAGAAATTTAATGGAGCCCTTTCCAAACGTTCCACAGGGGACGTCATTGCGAGCGCAGCACGGCCAAAAACAAGATGAAGATAGATTGCTTCGAGTACTCGCAATGACGACAACAAGGATTTGAAAAGAGATTTAATATAATAAATTTAACATAGGAAAAAATCATGACAATAGAAAACCTAAAAAATCAATTAACAGAAACTGCAAAAGATATTAAGTTAAATCTTTCAACGATTTTAACAGAAGAAGGTGCGCCCGACTTAACACAAAATCAAATCGGCGGCATTGCATTAGCATCTGCTTATGCCACGAAAAATAAAACGGTGATTGACGCAATTCATGCAGAAGTCAGTCAATATTTAACAGAGGCGGAAATCAATGCGGCAAAATCTTCCGCAACGATCATGGCGATGAATAATATTTATTATCGTTTTGTACATCTTGTTAAAGATACATCGTTTGCAAGTATGCCGGCGAAATTACGGATGAATGTTATTGGAAACCCCGGCGTTGATAAAATTAATTTTGAACTTAACTGCCTTGCTGTTTCAGCGATTAATGGTTGTGGATTATGTCTTGATTCACATACCGAGGCTTTAAGCAAAGCAGGCGCGAGCAAATTGGGCATTCAATCGTGCATACGTATTGCGGCTGTGATCAACGGAACGGCGATGGGAGTAAGTTTATTTTAAACAATTCTGGCCGATTATATGTGTTTTTGCATGTAATCGGCCAGAATTTTATTGATCCTCCGGCCGATTATGCTTTTTCAAATTATAAGTGCTTATATTAAGTGTGTTTCTTCAAAAGGATTAATAACCCGAAGCTCTGGATATTTAAAATCTTTTTTATTACGCGTTAGTAATATGGCATTATGTTGTAGCGCTGTCGCTGCGATAAGGCTATCAACAACAGGAAGGCTACGTTTGGCTGCGATAAGCAAATGAGCCCAGCGTTCTGCGACCGCAACGTCAACAACCAAAATTTGATTTTTGAACCAAGCCGCTAAATCATTATTTAACCAGGAATAAAGCTGAGTTTTCTTTTTCGAAGGCATGAGCGTTTCGATACCTTTATATAATTCTCCCCAGATAAGCGTACTGATGTAAATATCAGTCGGCGGTAGAGTGGAAATGAATGTGACTACCTGAGCATTAGGCTTTGGTTTAACGAGTTCTAAAATTATATTGGTATCGATCAAATAATTCATTCAAATAAATTCTCATCACGTGTTTTTGAGGTCGAGCGCTTGATATCAAGAGAAACGTCTTTTAATGGTGAATTTTGTAAAAATTCTACAAGATTTTTTTTCGGCCGTATTAGTTGTTCGTATTCTTCAACTGAAATTAAAATAACACTTGGTTTGCCACGCAATGTTACCAGCTGCGGACCATGATGAATGGTTTGTTGAATAACATCGCTAAATTGTGCTTTAGCATCTTGAAGTTGCCATGTGTTCATGCCTTTTCCTAAAACTAGTCAGTCTAGTCATAACTATAGACTGGCGTATAAAATTAGCAATAAAGTTTAGCCAAAATAGTACGATAAAACGCCTGAGCGAGGCGAAGGCACACGCCCTATTTTTTAGTTGTTTCGTTTAAAGGTACCTCTGGGGTAACGGTAAATGCAGCCACCACTTGTCCTTCAAACAGTTCATTAGCTTCATCGACAACCGCTTGGGATTGAAAAGAATTCACAAGCTCTTTTACCCAAGGTTTATCGGCATCTTTCGTGCGTACAACAATTAAATTTACATACGGAGATTGGCTGTCTTCTATGATTAATGCATCTTTCGAGGGTAAAAGGCCAGCAGGAATTGCGTAATTCGTATTGATTACCGCAATTTCGACATCTTGATACGCACGTGCCAGTTGTGCAGCGTCTAATTCTACAAACTTCAATTGTTTGGGGTTACTTGTCACATCGTGCGGAGTTGCATTTAAACCTGCTTCAGGTGCGAGCGTAATGAGCCCAGCTTTCTGTAATAGTAACAATGCACGTCCTTCATTGGTAGGGTCATTGGGAATGGCGACTTCGCTTCCGTCAGGAAGGCTTGCTAAATTGTGATAGATTTTTGAATAAATCCCCATCGGATAGACAAATGTTTTTCCAGCGATTTCAAGTTTATAATGATGTTCCGCGATTTGTTCATTCAAATAAGGGGCATGTTGAAAGATGTTCGCTTGTAAATCGCCATCATTTAATGCGGCATTGGGTTGAAGATAATCAGAAAATGTCACAATTTTAATGTGCAAGCCATAACGTTGTTTCGCAACTTCAGCTGCAACCTCAGCCAGCTGCGTTTCAGGGCCAGCAATGGTACCGATCGTTACGGTTTTGTCATCATCATGACAGCCTGTCAAAAAAGTGGTGCAAAAGGCCAGAGTGGCGATAGTGAGGTTTCTTTTCAAGGTTTTCATTGCGATTAATCCAATCCTAAATAGTATATCCGAAAGGTAACGGAAATAAGACGTAGATACAATATGCTTTTGCTTTCTATTCATAATGATCTTAAAATCAACGTCAGCTTAATATATAAGGAAGGATCATGCACCCTATTTTAGCGCACTTAAAAACGCAAATTGCCGAATTAAAAACAGCGGGTTTATACAAACATGAATACCCTATTCAATCGCCTCAAAATACCAATATTAAAGTAGAAGGCGGGCGTAAAGTTTTAAATTTTTGCGCCAATAATTATTTGGGATTAGCGGATCATCCTAGCTTAATC
>JAZKAS010000021.1:0-29595 GCA_040389005.1 Pseudomonadota bacterium | reverse complement strand
ACAAAATACTTGAGGCGTATAAAAAGGAAGTAGCCAAAGACAAGTAAAAATATAGTGAAATTTGGCACGCAAATTGCTTTACAGTTGGAAAGAAAACGTTGTATGATGGAAGAACTTAAAAAAGCACTCGATGAACACGGATTTGGCATGGCGTCTGTTCGATTTATTTGCGGTACGCAATCGATTCATAAGCAACTTGAAAAGAAAATTAGTGAATTTTTAGGCACAGAAGATACTATTTTATATTCATCATGTTTTGATGCCAATGGTGGTTTATTTGAAACTTTATTAAGCGAAGAAGATGCTATTGTCAGTGATTCGCTTAATCATGCATCGATTATTGACGGTATTCGTTTATGCAAAGCAAAACGTTTTCGTTATGAAAATAATGATATGCATGATTTAGAAGCCAAATTAAAAGAAGCTAAACAAGCCGGTGCGCGATTTATTATGATTGCGACCGATGGCGTATTTTCAATGGATGGTATTATTGCAAATCTTAAAGCCATTTGTGATTTAGCGGATACATATAACGCATTAGTGATGGTAGATGATTCACACGCCGTCGGTTTTATGGGCGAACACGGACGCGGTACGCCAGAATTTTGTGGCGTGGCGGATCGTATTGATATTTACACCGGTACATTAGGCAAAGCACTCGGCGGCGCATCAGGCGGTTATATTGCTGCAAAGGCGCCGATTGTTGAGTGGTTGCGTAATCGTTCACGTCCATATTTATTCTCCAATACACTCGCACCTGTAATTACGGCAACATCACTGCATGTTTTGGATTTACTTGATTCAGAAGAAGGCGCACGATTAAGAAAGCAATTAAAAGCGAATAGCCAACAATTTCGAGCGGGCATGGAGAAATTAGGCTTTAATTTAGTCCCCGGCGAACATCCCATTATTCCCGTGATGTTAGGCGATGCAAAATTAGCTTCTGCCATGGCGAAGCGCATGTTAGAAGAAGGCATTTATGTGATTGGGTTTTCTTATCCCGTCGTGCCGATGGGTAAAGCGCGTATTCGTGTGCAAATGTGCGCGTCGCATACATCGGCGCAAATTGATCAAGCCATTGAAATATTTGGACGTGTGGGTAAAGAAGTTGGCGCTATTTCATGACAAAAATCCCTTTTAAATTAGGAGAAGCCACATGAATTTATTTGTTATTTATATCGGCGGAAAGCATGAACAAGGCACAATCGAATTGCATGATATGCGTTTTGTGATTGCGAATACCATTGAAGAAACATATGACGCATTGCGACAAAGCTGGTGGGGAACGCCTGACAGTTTGCATTTAGATGCCTGGGGGATTTTACATTCTGCGGATGGTTATGATGTTTATATTTCTGATCAACCTTCAGAAGCAACAACAGAAAAATTATATTTTGTAAATTTAGGTGGTTACGATTCTAAACAATTTACAGAATTACATGAAAACGTATTTGTTGTAGCGCAAAATGATGCAGAAGCAAAACAAAAAGCCGTGCAGCAAGTACAACATTGGCAAGTGCCGCATCGAGATAATTTGTTTGAAGTTGAAAATATTATGCATCTTAATGATTTTGTTGCGCAGGATAAAAAGTATTATGTGCGTTTGAAAAAATCATTAGCGCCCAAACCATTTGAATTTACGTGTCTGTATACGCCTATTGGGGAGCCACGATCCCATTTTTAAAAAATTTGATGAAAGATTTTCCGAATGGTGACGCTGTTTGTTTTTCACGCGATCCTTATGCAAGACAATTAGATACTATTTTAGTGTTGCCTTGGCAAGAAGGTATAAAAAGATATTTTATGAAAGAGGATGTCATCGAGATTAAGAGCAATTATACTCTATTGAAAGAAGCTCATTATCAAATGCCCAACACGATAACCGTAAATTTTTCTGATCACTCACAGGAGTAACTATGAAAGTACTAGCCAAATTAAAACCCGAAGTCGGTTTATGGATGACAACCGAAGAAAAACCCATGCCAAAACGCAATGAGGTGTTAATCAAAACCAAAAAAACGGCGATTTGTGGCACAGATTTACATATTTATAAATGGGACGATTGGGCACAAAAAACTGTGCCAGTACCATTACGAACTGGTCATGAATTTGTCGGTGAAATTGTTGAAATCGGCGAAGATGTCACCGCATTTAAAATCGGTGATCGTGTTTCCGGCGAAGGGCATTTAACCTGCGGACATTGTCGTTCTTGTCGCGCGGGAAATCGACATTTATGCCGTGAAACGCGGGGCGTGGGTTATCACGTACCTGGTGTATTTGCAGAATATTTTACGTTTCCAGAATCAAATATTTATAAAGTGCCTGAAGGCATTGCTGATGATGTTGCCTCAATGCTTGATCCACTCGGTAATGCAACTTACGCCGCACTCGAATATGATTTAGTCGCTGAAGATGTCTTGGTAACGGGAGCGGGTCCGGTCGGATTGATGGCTGGCGCTATTTGTAAATTTGCGGGAGCACGTCATGTCGTGATTACCGATGTAAATGACTATCGTTTAAATCTCGCGAAAAAAATGGGCTTGCATGCGGTGAATTCCAAAGAAAAAAACTTACAAACCACGATGCAAGAATTAGGCATGAAAGAAGGCTTTGATATTGGCATTGAATTATCAGGATCGCCGCAAGCGTTTCACGATATGATTGCTGCAATGAATTATGGCGGAAAAATTTCATTCATGGGAATCCCTGCCGCGCCTTACGCCATTGATTGGGCCGCGGTCGTTTTCAAAACATTAACGATCAAAGGATTATACGGACGACGTATTTTTGAAACCTGGTATAAAATGGGCGGCATGTTGCAAAGTGGTTTAAACGTTGCACCAGTCATTACGCACCATTTTAAAGTCGATGATTTTCAAAAAGGCTTTGATGTGATGTTATCGGGCGAAGCTGGAAAGGTCATATTGGATTGGGAATAACTTACCGCTTGAGAACCTTTTTCAGCGATGAGATAAGCGTTTCACCCAATAATCTCCTGCTATTTGTACCAGTTGTACCATCGCAACAAGGATGACAATGGTTTCAATCATGACGTCGGTATCAAAACGTTGATAACCATATCGAATGGCAAGATCACCCAGGCCGCCGCCACCGACCGCGCCGGCCATCGCCGAATAGCCAATTAAAGTAATAATCGTAATGGAGATACAATGCGTAATGCCGGGCATGGCTTCTGGAATTAATACTTTAAAAACAATTTGTTTGGTGGTTGCGCCCATAGAAAGCGCAGCTTCAATCAAACCGGATGATACTTCGAGAAATGCGTTTTCAACCATGCGTGCAAAAAATGGAATAGCGGCAATGGCGAGTGGCACAATCGCAGCACCGGTGCCAATAGAGGTGCCTACGATAAAGCGTGTAAAAGGAATCACAGCGATCATCAAAATAACAAAAGGGATTGAGCGGCCAATATTAACGATCAAACTTAACATTTGATGTAAAGTTTTGTGCGCAAGCAGTTGATTTTTTTTAGTTAAAAACAAAAGTGCGCCAATAGGAAAACCAATGGCGATCGCAAAAAGGCTAGCCAGAAAAGTCATGAGTAACGTTTCACCCGTTGCGATAAGAAGCTGTTCAAACATAACCGATCACCTCAACTTTTATTTCTTGTTCTGTTAAATAGGCAATACAATTTTCTAACTTATCACCATGTGCTTCGATAGTGATGGTCATGATGCCCATCAAGCGCTCATGAATATATTCAAGACTCGCTTGTAATATGTTGATATCAACATAAAAGCGTTTAACTAAATGAGAAATAATGGCATTTTTAGCACTATCTTTCAAAAACCATAATCGTAATACCGTTAATGAATTTGGAGTGACGGTGTGGTGTAATTGTTGTTGAAGATGTTTTGGTAAATCAACGTGTAACGTACTATAAACAAAGCGTTTTGCAATCTCTGTTTGCGGATTTGCAAAAACTTCCGCAGTTTCACCTTGCTCAATGATTTCACCCTTTTCAATCAACGCAACGCGATCACAAATAGTTTTAATCACCTGCATTTCATGAGTGATTAACAGAATGGTAATACCTAATTCATTACGTATTTTTACGAGTAATTCTAAAATAGATTGTGTAGTTTCCGGATCAAGAGAAGAAGTGGCTTCATCGCATAATAATATTTTTCCACCAGCAATTAATGCACGCGCAATCGCAACACGTTGTTTTTGTCCACCACTCAATTGTGTAGGGTATTGTTCAAGCTTAGTTTCAAGCCCCGTTAATTGTGCCATTTTCAACACTTTTTCTTTAATTTCTTCTTTATTAAAACCAGCAATTTCTAGTGGGAATGCAATATTTTGATAAACGGTACGAGAAGAGAGTAGATTAAAGTGCTGAAAAATCATGCCAATGTTTCTACGCAATTCACGTAATTTTTCAGGCGAGAGCGTTAAAATGTCGATATCATCAATTAAAATACGGCCAATATTTGGTCGCTCCAATGCATTCACGCAACGTAACAATGTGCTTTTACCTGCACCGCTCGGGCCAATGATGCCAAATATTTCGCCTTTATTGACGCACAAAGTAATATTACGCAATGCCTCAAAAGATTGGCCACCTTCTTGATAATATTTACTAATAGACTGAAGTTGAATCATATTTTTAATTTTGCTTGCGCTGATCCTGATCGAGCATTAGTACGAATAATTTGTAATACACGCCCAGTATCATTGAGTTGTAACATTAACACTTGGCCATCAGCAATGACACCTTGCTCCAAAGATTTTAAAAATACTTGCTCAATTTGTTGATGTAAATTTTTATGCAGCGCCTCGAAACCTTTTTTAGCTTGATTAACTTGGTTTAACAAAAACTGAATAACTTCTTCTTGATAATACACCGAGACATCGTGAGCGGTTCTTAAGCCATGAATAATGCGTTTGATTTCTTTATTAATAATCTGCTTTTTATCTTTTTCAGTTAAAGGCGTGAAAGGCAAAATACAAGCTGCATTGAACACAGCATCATTCAATTGCTTTTTAGTTGCTTCTATTGCTGCGGTATAGTCAACTTCATCAGTTTCAAAAAAAGCCTCTTCAGAGATTCTTACCGTAGGGCGATATAAAATATCTGAAAGCTCAGAAGGTGTATCCAGATTAAAAATAGATTCTTGCACAACAGCCAGTGTCGGTTCGGTGGTGATGGTGTCTAATAAAAGCATCCACGTAACATTGGCAATAGAAATACATTCACCCTCAATTTGAAAGAATTCGCGTTTGATTTCGTGTTTCAAACGTTCTAGAAGTTCAATGTTTTCATCGGCGTTAGTTAATAAAATGACTGCATGAGGATAAGTAGAAACTATTTCCAACAAACTTAAGCGAGCATGATTATGTGGAGTGGGTAAAAAAATTGAAGACCAATCTGCATGACTAGAAAAAAAACTTAAATTAAAGGAAATGCAAAAACATTTTGCACCGTGTGTGAACTGGGCATAATGCTCCACGAAAGTTTTTTTGCCGCTGTATTCTGGCCCCGCCAGCACAAATAATTTTTTGTGATCTTTTGCTTGCGTGAATTGTTCAATAGCTCGTGTTTGCCCGATAATATGTTCCGATAAAAATAATTTTAATTCCACGCTGTCTTCTGTTAAACGCATCAAGTCAGTCATGGAGACGTGTTGCCAATCGACCAACACTTCGGCAATGTGTTGTGGTTCAAGCAGCGCAGCTTGTTGATTATCCGCATACGTCAATAAAAATCGATTTACAGCGCGTTTTAATAAAAGAAGCGTCTCGGCAAGAAGATGTTTGTCAGCGCAATAACGTGATTGCCATTCCAATGCTGTTTTGATAGTTTGCTCGGGAATTGAAAGTACATGTGTTTGCAAGTCATCAACACAGAGTTGATATAAAACATTGACGCGTTGTTCAAAAGAAAGCATTGGAAAACACAATGTCGTAACTTTTACTTCGGCTTCGGGTGCATTCGCCCGTATCAGTTTTCCTTCATCCCAATAAAGCCAAGTGTTTTCTGGCGGCGAGGTTTGTTCGTGTTCGAAACAAGCGTGATACACCTGTGGATGGTGCGATGTTTTTTTAGCCAAATGGCTTTTACTAAGAGCGCTTAAAATCCAGGCGCGCGTTACCATTTCATGTTCACTGAGCAAACATATCGCGTGATCGTTTGGGTTAAACAGTAAATCGGCAAGCTGGTTGACCTCGCAAAATTCCACGGGGCTAAACAACGCGGTTCCCAACAAGGGGGTTAAGTGAGATTCATTCATGAGACATCCTACTTTATATTCAGTTAAATCCATTGGTTGAGTAAATAACCCCCACCAATAAGCCACGCAAACAAGAATAGCGCGAAATAGATGGGTTTCAAGCCAATTTGTTTCACTTTCACAAAGTTAGTCTCAATTCCTAATGCAGCCATAGCCATGGTTAATAAAAAAGTATCAATGCCATTAATTATTTCCAACACACTTTGAGGTAATAATCGTAAAGAATTAAATCCAACGACCACAATAAACATGACCGCAAACCAGGGAATGCTTTTTAAGGCGGAACCGATTTTATTTTTCTCGGGGGTGGTTTGTGTGTTTTTAGAAAAATTCGCGATATAAAATCCTAATACGATCAACATCGGCGCGAGCAACATCACGCGAGTCATCTTCACGATCACCGCAATATTACCCGCTTCAGGAGATACTGCAGCTCCTGCAACGACGACTTGGGCGACCTCATGAATGGTTGCGCCGACATAAATGCCGTATTGCGTTTCATTCATGCCGAAAAAGTTCATATGTTGTAAAAAGGGATATAAAAACATAGCGATCGTACCAAATAAGACGACCGTAATCACGGCAAATGCGGCTTTATAGGGTTCGCTTTTTAGCACGCCTTCTGTTGCCAATACGGCCGCCGCACCACAAATGGCGGCACCACTACTGATTAAAATCGCAATATCACGATCAAGTTTAAAGACTTTAACGCCGATAATAATGCCAATTACCATGGTTAATATGACGATCGCAAGATCCAACGTAAATCCATGTATGCCGACCTGATAGACATCTTGAAACGTTAAACGAAAACCGTATAACACAATGGCGAAGCGCAATATTTTCTTCGCACAAAATTGAATACCCGGTGTCCATTCATGCGGTAAATGACGACGTAACGTGCTGCCGTAAACCATCCCTAAAATGATGGCGATTACCAAAGGGCTAAAGCCGTGATTTTTCACCCAGGCAAAACTGGCGATGTAATTGCTTGAAAGCGCAAATAACAAAGCAAAAATGATGCCATTGAAGGTGTGATGACGGTTTTCTTTAGCAAATGACATGGAATACTTCAATAATTTCAAGAGTAGGTTGATTTTGGCATTCCATCTATTGAGATGCAATGTAATTCAAGTTATACTTTAGTATAATATAAATAAGAGGGGGGCTTATGTCACAGTTAGCGATTAGGCAGTCGGGTGGCGCGAATATAGTGAGTATTCCGAAAGCTATTTTGAGTCTTTTAGGTTTACATATTGGGTCAACGCTCGATTTATCAGTGGTGGACCATGCCATCGTGCTCACTCCCGTTGTAGAAAAGCAAACATTAGAAAGTTTACTCGCAGGCAGCCCTAAGAAAAGACTACAACACTCTCAAGAAGATAACGAGTGGATACAGGATGCAGCTTTTGGCAGGGAAATGTTATGAACTATGTGCCTGAACAGGGCGATATCGTTTGGCTGGACTTTGATCCGAGTAGTGGACGTGAGATTATGAAACGTCGACCTGTTTTGGTGATTTCTAAAAAAGCATTTAATCAGCATACGAATATGGCGATTGTCGCGCCCATCACGAGTACAATTCGTGGAGTTAAGCTTGAGGTTGTTTTACCAGATGAGATGGAAACTAAGGGTTCGGTTTTGCTTTATCAATTAAAATCTATCGATTTTGCTCAGCGAAAAATAGTATTTATTGAAAAAACACCGAGTAAAATTATCACGCAAGTGACTACGATTGCTCAATTGTTGGTGCAGTAGACAATTGATTGAACTAATAATGATCAGCCTATATAATCACGCACAAAACAAATGAGATCGCTTCCATGAATCTAGATAAACACTACGACGTCATCGTCATCGGCGGTGGTCACGCTGGCACAGAAGCTGCCATGGCCGCGGCGCGTATGGGTGCGCAAACCTTATTGTTAACGCATAATGTCGAAACGCTCGGGCAAATGTCCTGTAATCCGGCGATCGGTGGCATTGGTAAAGGCCATTTGGTGAAAGAAATTGATGCGATGGGCGGGGTCATGGCCCAAGCCGCGGATTTGGCCGGTATACAATTTAGAACTTTAAATGCCAGCAAAGGCCCTGCGGTGCGAGCCACCCGTGCGCAAGCGGATCGAGAACTTTATCGACGCGCCGTGCGTAATATGTTGGAACGTCAAGAAAATCTTTCTATATTTCAACAAGCGGTGGATGATTTAATTGTTGAAAATAATCGTGCCATCGGTGTTATCACACAATTAGGCTTAAAGTTTTATGCAAAAAGTATCGTATTAACCGTTGGTACGTTTTTAGGAGGCAAAATTCATGTCGGTGATCAAACAAATTCTGGTGGACGCGCTGGTGACCCTCCTTCAATCGCTTTAGCGAATCGTTTACGCGAATTACCATTTCGTGTCGGGCGATTAAAAACTGGCACGCCGCCACGGATTGATTCACGTAGTTTGAATTATGATGTCATGGCCGCACAACCGGGCGATACCCCTTGCCCCGTATTCTCATACTTAGGTAATGTCACACAACATCCGCAACAAGTGTTGTGTCATATTACATATACAACAGAACGCACGCATGAAATTATTCGTGAACATTTGCATCGTTCTGCGATGTATTCGGGAAAAATTGAAGGCATTGGCCCGCGATATTGTCCCTCGATTGAAGACAAAGTCGTACGATTTGCCGATAAAAATCAACATCAAGTGTTTGTCGAACCTGAAGGTTTGAATACGTTTGAAATTTATCCGAATGGCATTTCGACCAGTTTGCCATTTGATGCGCAAGTGCAATTCGTCCGCTCTATTATTGGTTTTGAAAACGCACATATCACGCGGCCGGGTTATGCGATCGAATACGATTTCTTTAATCCGCAAGATTTACATGCATCACTTGAAACAAAATTTGTTAGTAATTTATTTTTTGCCGGACAAATCAACGGAACAACGGGCTATGAAGAAGCCGCTGCGCAAGGACTCATTGCCGGTATGAATGCCGCCTTAAAAGCACAAAGCAAAGAAAGTTGGACCCCACGTCGTGATCAAGCGTACATGGGGGTGATGATTGATGATCTCATCACGCAAGGTACACAAGAGCCGTATCGCATGTTTACCAGTCGCGCAGAGTATCGTTTATCACTTCGTGAAGATAATGCTGATCAACGTTTAACCCCGATCGCGCGTGAACTCGGTTTGATTTCAGATGCGCGTTGGCATTATTTCGAAACAAAAATGTTGAATGTTGAAAATGAAACGCAACGCTTAAAAACTACGTGGGCACAACCCGGCAATGAAAAAGGTGCTGCCGTTGAAAAATTATTAGGACAAGCGATTGAACACGAATATTCTTTATTAGATTTATTGAAACGCCCAACTGTTACGTACCAATTATTACGTGAAATGGATTTATTCGGCCCCTGGGTAGAAGATGAAAGTGTTGCAGAACAAATTGAAGTGAACGTGAAATATGCCGGTTATATTAATCGTCAACAACTCGAAATCGATAAACAATTACGTTATGAAAATTTACGCATTCCTGCCAATACAAATTATGACGATGTTAATGGCCTTTCGAATGAAGTCCGTCAAAAATTTACGAATGTTAAACCCGACACATTAGGCATGGCGGCACGTATTCCAGGCATTACGCCGGCAGCGATTTCGATATTGTTAGTGCACTTGAAAAAATCTGCATAAAAAATAGACAAAATAGTTTTCTTTTGCTAATATTTCCTTAAGGTTGAGCAAGTATAATCAGAAAGTCACAGAGGATTTGTGGCACAAGGATTGAGAAAGCTTGAATTAAGGAGAGCGTAATGCAAGGAACATACCGTGCTTCACTCTATGTTAACGATGTTAGCATTTTCTACGGTGTTGGAGATGATCTGCAGTCTCTAATCGCCCGATTCACTGCCATCCTTATTGGTGAAAACACCCAGGCCACTTTTGGCATTAAAAACTGGCGTGGTGATTTGGTGTACCAATCACGACAAGTCGCAGAAGAATAGTAGCCCTGGTGGGTAGGTCGGATTGTGTGGCATAATCACTATATAATCTGATCTACGCTCCTTTTTGATGGGTATTATGTACACGACACTGCAACTTTTTTTTCAACGCGCTTTTTTTCAAAAGCATACAACCTCAGTATTAGGCCGATTGGCAAATTGCCGACATCCAATCATAAAAAACTTGTTTATTCGAATTTTTTGCTGCTGTTATAACATCAACATGTCAGAAGCTGTGGAAGAAAATCCTTACGCATATGCAACATTTAACGATTTTTTTATTCGGCGTTTAAAATTTAGTGCACGAGTCATCGATGAAGATATTGTAAGCCCTGCCGATGGAACGATCAGTCAATTAGGTTATCTTGAAAATGATAGTTTGTTGCAGGCCAAAGGTAAAACTTATTCTGTTCTGCAATTACTCGCAAGCGATGAAAAATTAGTCATTACATTTACAAATGGTGCTCATGCACTGATTTATCTTGCGCCGCATAATTATCACCGCGTACATATGCCAATGACCGGTCGCTTGCTACAAATGATTTATGTACCAGGAACTTTGTATTCCGTGAGTCCGACGACGGCGCAACATATTGATGGCTTATTCGCTAAAAATGAACGCGTGATTGCAATTTTTGAAACTGCAGTAGGAAAAATGGCCGTGATTTTAGTCGGTGCGATGATTGTTGGAAGTATAACAACGGTTTGGGCAGGGCAAATTACGCCACCGAGAAAGGCTCGTGAAATTACGACATATAATTATGAAACGGAAAATATTCAATTAGAAAAAGGCCAAGAACTTGGATATTTTAGTTTAGGTTCAACGGTGATTGTTTTGTTTGAAAAAGATAAAATCAATTGGTTTGAAGAGATGCAGTCACACACTACACAAATGGGACAGAGTATCGCTAGGATAATAGTCAATTAAAGGAGAAACAGTTGTGTCAACTATCTCGTTTTTTTATGGAATAATTATTCTGTTCACCAAAAATCCTTCAAGGATTTTATAGCTAATGTAGGTTAAGAATATGAATAACACGAATCACTTTCACGTCATCAAAGACCCCGTTCACGGCGTCATGCAATTTTCTGATAAAGAAAATAACTGGATCAAACCGTTTATTAATCATCCGCATTTTCAGCGCTTGCGTCATGTGCGGCAAGTGGGAATGGCAGATTTAATTTTCCCGGGCGCAGTGTATACGCGTTTTAATCATAGTTTAGGCTGTTGTTATGTCAGTTCACAAATTGCCAATAAAATTGGTTTACTTGATGAAGAAAAGCAACTCGTCATTTTAGCTTGTTTGTTACACGATATTGGGCATGGACCCTTTTCGCATGCGTTTGAAAATTTATTTACAAATAAATGCATTCGTCATGAAGAATGGACGCCCTATTATCTTAAAGAATTTAACGGTAAAAATTTTTTAGAGGCATATAATAAAGAAAATCCTGATTTCCCATTAAATGCAGAAAAATTCGAAGCGATTGAACAAATGATCACGCATCGTTATACCAAAAATAAATTATTATCCGATATTGTATCATCACAACTCGATGCCGATAGGCTTGATTATCTATTACGTGATAGTCATTTTTGTGGCGTCAAATACGGTGAATTTGATTTACGTTGGATGTTGCATTGTTTGACGCCAGTTCCCACCGAAGACGGTTTGCGTTTGGGGGTGACCAAAAAAGGCGTGGGGGTTGTCGAGCATTATTTAGTGGCACGCTGGTTAATGATTCGTAACATTTATCATCATGATAAAAAACATGCCGCAGAACACATGCTGGCAAAATTTTTAATTGCGTTATCAAAAAGTATTCCAGAAGCTGATTTTTTAGAGCCGTATCGACATTCTTCATTAGGAAAATTATTAATTAATATTCATTCATTTAATCAAATGATCCACGGAAGAAAACCAACTCAACAAGAAAAAGAAAAATTTTTATCCAATAATTTTGAGCTTTATAAAAAACTATGTGATTATCATGTGTTAGTTTTAGTGTCAGAATTAGCGGATTTAGAGATTAAGCATGATGTTGTTTTACTCGCGCAACGCATCCAATATCGACAAATGCCGAAAGTTGTTTCACTTGATATCAGTCAAATTCATGACGTACAAATGCAAGTTGAAACCTTAAAGAAAAAACATGCTGACATCATTAGCGATTGGCAGCTTGAAATTATTAGCGCACCCCGATTATGTTATTCGCAAGATTTTGATCCGATCTGGGTGCTAGGTTCTCAGGGTCAAATTAGCAAAATTAACGAAAGCTCGCTATTGGTAAATTCGCTGGCAAATCAATATGAGCATGCGTGTTTGCTATTTATCGATCAAGCGATAGTTGAGTTACCTGAGATTCAGCAGCTCATTGAGAAAACATAAAAAAATTATGTTTTCTCAAAACCCAAAGATTATTTAATTTCTCCCTGCAGGCAAAGCAGGAGATTTTATGCTCACCATCTCTAGGCTTAGCGTTAATTTAGCGGTCTCATTATCTTTTGAGGCCGCCAAACTGTCATTTTTAAAGAACCCGTTGTATAGAGTCAAAGTGGTTGAGGGTGAAATAAAACGACATTGACTAATGACAGTTTTATGATTGTTAGATTCTTCAATATTTATGCCAAATTGTTTTTCAAGCCACTGTATAAGTGAGTTACTTTTATCTGTATGCATTGCTTTGGAAAATGCCCAATTTCTTATGATTCCAGTATTGCCAAATATTGCTTCTTTTTCACTTGGACTGAGATCAGCATGCATATTTTTATGAGTATAAGCATACAATTTAAGGCGATAAATTAAATCGTGAAGAGCAATTAATTTATTTTCTCCAAAAAATCCGCGAATTTTTCGGCATTGTTTTTGTAAGTCAAAAATGACTGCAGCAATTGTATTGGGCGACGCATTGATTAATTGCGCATTTGTTCCAGTGCTAGTTTCATACCTTTCAACTAGTAGCCGGGTGAGTTGTCGATAGCTTTTTTCAGGATTAGTTCGCGGAGTTAGATGCATTTTATTTAAATATTTTGATAGCTCCTCAGCAACAAATTCAGAAACTACAACCGCTTCATGTTTTACGGTTTCATTCATAAAGCATGATATGAGATCTGTCGCATCAACATTTTCACGAATAAAAGCTATATTGTCTTCTATAAAGTTATTGATCCTACTATTTCTTTGTTCCGTTAAAGATAAGCTGGAAATCTCGCCCCATTCTTTATAAAAATGTAATGATTTTATTTTTTTTGCAATAGGTTCACCGAATTTTTTTTCAATAATTTCCATGTCTTTCGATGTAAAAAGCATACGTTTTATTTTAGATAAATAAAGAAAAAGTGTTTTTGCCTTAGGGTCGTTATTTTCTATATATGATTTGGCTATATTTAGATAATTTTCTTTTTTTTCATCAAGATACTTATTTTCATCAAATAAAAATTCAAATAGCCATTGCGTTAAAATAAGATAACTAACATCTTCATTAAAAGGAGAATTATGAGATCTTGAAATAATGCTTAACTCTGGAGCATTGTCAGCAATTACGATGTCTTTATTGCGCTCAATTAGCGCTAACAATTGGAAATAAAAAGCCTTTATTTTTTCATAACTTGTGCTAATTGATGATTCGTCATTACGTAACGATAATTTTTCAATGAATTCAAATAGCTTATTAGAAAGTAACTGGATTGTTTCCGAAATATCTTCAACTTTTTGTGTCCAAGAAATTTCTTTTTTTTCTGCTTGTTTAAATGTTTGATTAATTTCTGTGTCACACTCAAGTCTAGATTTGAGAGAATATCGTTCCACTACTACGGTGAATTCTTTTCCATATGTTCTTAATAGAGTTTTCAAAAAATCGATTGGAATGTGCTCAGGGTCTTGAGCAATATAACATTCCGCAATAAAAGAAGATAGCATAGCAAACTCAGGTATTTGATTGAATGAAAAATCAATAGGTATATTCAACGAATTCATTATTCCAAATTTTTCTTTGTGCTTTGCAATAAGCTGAAAAAGTGCAAAAAATAAAATATTATGATGTTTTTGTAAAACTTCTTTTATCTGATTAAAAGTTTCTAAATCTAAACCAGATTGACACAATGATTCAAATAATTTATTTAATGTTTCATACGTGTATGCCTGTTTTGATTGTTGAGCTATTGTATTTAATTGATTCAATAAACTCGCATAAGCAACTATTTTTTGGTTATAAATTTCTGACTCAACAAGTCTTGAGTATCCGTTCATTAAACCATATGTGATATTTATAACCGTAAGGTTTTCTTGAATAAAAACTCGCCATTTTTTCAATAAAGCGCCAGTCATATAAACTTGATTCCAACGCTGATTGTTCTCTAAGCGAGCAAAGAAAGTAATTTGGCAGGGAAGTTCTTCTGACAATGTAGGGGTGCCGGCTAGATAATCGAAAACAATGGAAGCGCATCCTGCTTTTTTTAAAAATTCTTCAATTTGTTCTTCGGAACCATTGCAACAAATATTTTTCATCCAAGCATTTAATATAGCCGGTTCGCGATTAACTTTGTTAAGATAATAGTTTTCATTCAAAATAGCCAGCTGTACCGATACATCATTTGTTTTTATATACACAATATCAGGGGGGCAAGTGGCGTATACTCGATAGAATAAGGGAAGAAAAATATCATGAGTGATAGGATTTTTTGAAGAATGATAATCTGGGTCTTTTTCAATATAAGCGTATAACTTTTCTAGAGCATCAAAAAATTGAAAAAAAATCGCCAAAAGAGCAGAAAAAGCATTATTTTTAGCAATTCTTTCAGGAAGTGCTGCATGAATCTCAGATACACTGAATTTGCAATGCATTAACCATAAAGCTAGCTTTAATTTTTGCTTGTGTTCGTTGATAATTAAAGCTAAATCGTCATCTTGTAAGTTTCCTAGAAAATATAAGAGCAACCGTTTATTTTCTTTAAAAAACGGGCTTGAATCAACTTGCATTAGTTCGAAGTGCTCAAAAAAAGATAATGACGCTTGCGTAGATAAAAAAATGTCAGTATAAATATTTATTAATCGTTCATCTTTTATGGCGGGTAAATAATTGAATTTTTCAATAACGCTATTAAAAGGCGCTGCGTGAACATAATCCGAAAAAAACAGTTGGTAACTATTTAAATTCAAGTATGTTTCTGGCGAGTTGCTCTTGTTATCTGTTAGACAAATTAGGATTATATTTATTATTTCATTTATAGCATCTTTTTTTGCATCAATAATATTGTTAAAGATATTTAATTCAATGTTTAAATGAGATTGAGGGCGTTGCTCCATGAAACTTTCAAAAAATGCGAGAAGCGCATTGCGATTAATTTTTATGATTAAGAATTCGAAACCGATGATCAATATTTCTAAATCCAAAACTTCAATTATTTCATTATTAATAGCGATGCGGGGAAATTCTTGCCATATCCCAGGAAATTCCTGACTACTTTTTTGTAGCGATTCAGTAATTGCAGCTGTGTTTATTTCAGCTTGGCCTTGGGCAGAAAATATCTTAAGCTGTTCTTCAACAAAGCGTTGTGCATGTTTTTCGCGTGCTATTGTGAAGCTTTGTTGATATTCTTGCCAGTATTTTTCCAATAGAATTCGAAACTGTTCTTTGTGATGTTGCAGTTTTTTATTCGCTTCGTCATCGTTAGTTATTGATGATAGATCGTCGAAAGATTCTCTCGGTGCTTCTTCAGCATCTTCCAGTGATAAATTTTCTTTTCTAAAATATAACTGTTGCATGAATTTCATGACAACGGGCAAATCTTGAAGCAGTTTTTTTAAAACACTAAATTCTAAGTTTTTTAATATTTCAGGATGTTTTTCTAAAAATAAATTTGCCCGTATTTTGCTTTTCCAGCATGCTTTGCAAAACTCTTGAATATAAACTGGATATAAATCACTATTTCTGTGTAATGCTTGCGTAAGTATATTTTTCTGAGTTAATGCAGATGAATTAATTTCAAAAGAAGAGTTTTGATTTTGTTCTTCAACAATAAATAACAACTCAAAATGTCCAGAAATGGTCATTTGTTTAAAATTGAGAATGTAACCGAGCATCCACGTTGAGACATTGATATTACGCTCTGCCAAAGCTAAAAGTCCGTTCTGGCTATAGTGACCATGCAGTATCAGTGAGGTTAAGTTAAATTCAAGCGTTGTCTCTTCCTCATTATCTTTTTTTAGAGTCACAAAAAGATTTTCGTCTATCTTAGAAGTCTTGTGATTAACACTGGGAAAATTATCGGTTTTTGCAAGTTCATTGGGTAGGATCGTTGTATCATATTGAGCGCGCTGTACACTATCGCTCAGTACAGCATAGATCTTTTGTAGATTTTCAAATAACTTTTGTTTGCATTCTTTCTGTTCGTCAGATGCATTGACATTTCTATCGGGATGATAGCGGAGTGCAAATTTTTTATAAGCGCGGGTTATTTCCTGGAGGGTATAGGGCGTCTTTTTTTCATTTGCGTCTATTTTGTAACCATCGGCGTTAAGTCCTAAAAATCTATAGTAAGACATTTTTTTATACCTCTAAAATTTTAATAGCTCTCTGTCACAACAATAGCAATTGCGCTTATGTATTCAGCTCTTTTGTCAGTTATTTTTTCAAGAAAAAGTTGGGCTATATTTTAGCATAAACAGTATTTTTTTACGACATAATCATAAAAATCGCCAGAGCTGCTATAATTATAGCAGGTTAAATTTTGTTCATTTTTTACCTAAATTAACGATTTTATGTGAATTGTATTTACGTGTAGACACAATGTTTGTAATGCGTTTTTATCGCTCCGTTTCCAGTGTAGCGGTTGTATTTAAATTAACAATCCCATTTCAAAAGAAATTGCTATAAGATATTGAATTACAGTTGGTTTTGGAATTAAGTCAATGAAACTAAGCGTCATCATCCTCGCCGCCGGTCAAGGCACCCGCATGCGGTCAAAACAACCTAAGGTGCTTCACGCAATCGCGGGTAAAAGTATGTTAGAGCGCGTGGTGAATACCGCGCAACAATTAAACCCTGAAGAAATTTTTGTGATATATGGTTATCAAGGTGATTTGTTACGAAAAAATCTGGCGCATCTTGATGTCACGTGGGTCGAGCAAAAAGAACAATTAGGCACGGGGCATGCGGTGATGCAAGCCACACCGAAAATTGCGGATGATCATCGTGTTTTGGTTTTATACGGCGATGTGCCTTTGATTTCGCAAGCAACTTTAGAAAAATTAATAAAGACTGCGTCTGAAAAAAGTATCGGTATGATTACGGCGGATCTTGAAGACCCGGCAGAGTTAGGTCGCATTGTGCGTGATCAAAGCGGTAATTTTATAGAAATTGTTGAATACAAAGATGCGACAGAAGCTCAGCGTAATATCACAGAAATTAATAGCGGTATTTATAGTTTCCCAGCGCGACATCTTAAGTCGTGGTTGCCGAAACTTTCTGTGGCTAATGCGCAAAAAGAATATTATTTAACGGACGTGCTTTCTATGGCGGTACAAGAAGGTGTTGCGGTTGCCACTGTATTTCCAGAAAGTGATTACGAAGTGATGGGCGTGAATGATCGTGTGCAACTGGCAACATTAGAACGTTATTATCAAGAAATTCAAACCGAAAATTTAATGCGTCAAGGTGTGACAATGTTAGACCCAACGCGAGTTGATATTCGCGGCGATGTTTTGACGCAAGAAGATGTGACGATTGATATCAATGTTATTTTTGAAGGGCAAATTACATTAGGTCGAGGGAGTATTATCGAACCGAATTGTATTATTAAAAATAGTTGGATTGGCGAGAACGTGCTAATTAAAGCCAATTCAATATTGGAAGATTCACGTGTTGAAGCCGGTTGTCATGTTGGACCGTTTGCACGTTTACGCCCAGGAACGCATATGCAAGCACAATCCCGCGTCGGTAATTTTGTTGAAATTAAGAAAAGTGACATTGGTGAAAACTCAAAAATCAATCATCTTTCTTATATTGGCGATGCCACGGTTGGAAAAAATGTTAATATTGGCGCCGGAACTATTACCTGTAATTATGATGGGGTTAATAAACATCAAACCCTTATTGGTGATGGTGCATTTATTGGTTCGGGCACTGAACTTGTTGCGCCGGTTGAAGTGGGCGAAGGTGCATTTATTGGCGCGGGTTCGACGATCACACAAAATGCTCCTTCCCATGAATTAACGTTGGCACGATCAAAACAACAGACGATTAAAGGTTGGAAAGCAGCGAAAGAATAAAAATAACTCGTAGGGTAACTTAATCTGTTTTTAGTAATCGAAATAGCTGCCCGAGTAAATAATAAGGCAATGACAGTAGTTGATATTCAATTTGTTGGCCTTCGTAATCTTTAACACAAACTTGCGTTTTTTGAGGTAATCCAGAATAAATTCGCACAGCTTGTTGTAAGTGTTTCAACTTCATAAAGTAATGCAAAGATTTCAAACCGCCTTCGCTGCCTGATTTAACTTCAATTGGCATAACGACCGGGCCGTGTTGTATGACAAAATCAATTTCTGCATTTGAATTTTTCTCTTCACGTGTCCAATAAAATAATGCGGGTTCAACAAAATAGGGAGAAAGTCAATAAAAGTATAGGATCTTTTTGTGGTTATTTTAGTAAAAGATGGGGTTCTTTTTGTATCTTTAAAATTTAAAATAAGGGCGAGTCATTCTCGCCCTTTTTGCAATTAATTTTGTTCTTCAAATCGCAATAAATCCCCCGGTTGACATTCCAGCGTTTTGCAAATTGCATCTAACGTTTCAAGTCGCACCGCTTTTGCTTTACCATTTTTTAATATTGATAAATTAGAAATAGTAATGCCGACGTGCTCCGCTAAATCTTGCAACTTCATTTTTCGCCTCGCCAGCATTACATCTAGTTCAATAATAATACTCATCGTTTTTTCCTATCGTTAAACTGTTAATTCTTGTTCTTCAGATATCTTATGACCTAATTTCATCACATGACCAAGAATGATGAATATGATAGAAAGGAATATTTCAGTCATATTCAGTGATCCAAAACTGACACTAATCACACGTAGATTATGACCAGCAGGGTAATGCAGCGTAGCGATTAATGACATAAGCGCATCAGTAATAGGTGCTAATAATAATGCGCTCAATAAAAAAACTACACCAAGCTGAGTATAAGCCCTTGCATTATCTAAGCTAAAAATTTCTTTATGAATATAATTTTTTGTTAAACGTATCATGATGAGCGATCCTGCTAGCATGGGGAATAAGCTTAAAATCGAACCCACTAGACCCATGGCTCTAGTAGCCATTGTTAGGGAAGAAAGAAAATCCATAAGGTGATTGTTATTATAAAAACTCAGAGTAGAGGCTTTTGGTGTCATTGTTAATAAAATGTAACCCAGATTACTTGTTGGAAATAACCATGGAATAATCGCTATGGCAGCAAATAACAAAAATAGCGCTCGAAAGAAAATTAGCATTGTTTTGCTGCGAGAAATAAGTTTTTGGTCATATTGTGTCGTGCAGTTCATAGATCACCTCGTTATGTTTTAGACGATTCATTAATAAACAATTGAATTATACTACTTATTTATTGTAAATCAACAAAAATATAATGATTTTATATTTTTCTAGTGATTTTCTTCTCTCAAAGACACTTAAGAAATTTTTTTCCATTGATTAGCTCGCCATCAATTAGTGCAACTAAATGATGGGATAGGCTACAATTAGTTTAATTTCAAAGGGTTAAAAATAGAAGTAAAGGAAAATAAGATGTGCGGAATCGTCGGAGCAACGTCAAGTCGTAATGTCACCCCAATTTTAGTCGAAGGATTACGTCGATTAGAATATCGGGGCTATGATTCTGCGGGGGTGGCGATTTTAAGTGATGAAAAATTACAGCGATGCCGCGTGATGGGCAAAGTTCAAGGGCTTGCGGATGCTTTACAACAATCACCTCTGAATGGCCATTTAGGGATTGCACATACCCGTTGGGCGACACATGGAGTTCCGAGTGAGCAAAATGCACATCCGCATATTTCGCATAATATTGCATTAGTGCATAACGGTATTATTGAAAATTATGCCGAGCTGCGTGAAGAGTTAAGAAAAGCCGGATATGAATTTACCTCGCAAACCGATACTGAAGTGATTGCACATTTAGTACATTTTTATTTTAAACAAACATCTGACCTTCTTGTAGCCGTGCAAAATGCGGTGGCACGTTTGCACGGCGCGTATGGTCTGGCAATTTTGCATGCTGATTTTCCAGATCGATTAGTTGCGGTACGCAGCGGAAGTCCTTTGGTTATTGGATTGGGCGAGAATGAAAATTTTGTTGCCTCGGATCCATTGGCACTTTTGCCTGTGACACGCAATTTTATTTATTTAAAAGAAGGCGATATCGTTGATGTTTATAACAATCATGTGGATATTTATGATGCACAGGGTTTTTCGGTAACGCGTGATATTAAAACGCTGGATATAAAAGACGATGCAGCGAACAAAGGCGAGTTTGCACATTTCATGCAAAAAGAAATTTTTGAGCAAGCAGAGGCGGTGAATGCGACATTAGAAGGCCGTATTTTACATGAGCGATTACTCGATGGAATTTTTGGTGAAAAAGCAAAAGTTATTTTTAAAACTATAAAACACGTGCAAATCATTGCCTGTGGTACGAGTTATCACGCGGGTTTAGTCGCTCGTTATTGGTTAGAAGAAATTGCACATGTTGCCTGTAACGTTGAAATTGCCAGCGAGTTTCGTTATCGCAAACATGTGGTTCCAGAAAATTCATTATTAGTATGTATTTCTCAATCGGGTGAAACGGCAGATACATTGGCGGCGCTGCGTCAATCAAAAACCATGGGATATTTAGCGTCACTTGCTATTTGTAATGCGCCAGAAAGTTCACTCGTTCGTGAATCCGATATTGTCTTTATGACACGTGCAGGACGTGAAATTGGTGTGGCATCGACGAAAGCATTTACTACGCAGTTAGTGGCTTTATTATTATTTACGCTAACATTAGCCAAATTACATGATTCGCACGCATTAGTGGAACATACTGTGGTCACAGAATTAGAAAAATTACCGCACTTAATTCAAGAAGCGTTAATGTTAGATAAAAAAATAAAAGATTTGGCTGATTTTTTTAACGATAAAACCAGCGCATTGTTTTTAGGGCGCGGCACGAGTTTTCCCGTTGCATTAGAGGGCGCTTTAAAACTCAAAGAAATATCCTATATTCATGCAGAAGGTTATGCGGCGGGTGAACTCAAACATGGACCGATTGCATTAATTGATAAAAATATGCCGGTGATTGTTGTCGCCCCCAATGATCAATGGCTAGAAAAACTCAAATCGAATATTGAAGAAGTGCGTAGTCGTGGCGGCATTGTCATTGTATTTACGGATAAAAATTCAGGCATTCAAGAAGAGCCAGGCGTTACTGTGTTACATGTACCTTATATTGAAAGCGTGTTGACGCCGATTATGTATTCTATTCCGTTGCAATTGTTATCGTATCACGTTGCAGTTGCGCGTGGCACGGATGTGGATCAACCGCGAAATTTAGCTAAGTCGGTGACAGTTGAATAATGAAATATTTGATTGTTGCTAATGGCCCATTTCTTACAAAAGCGCTTATTGTTAAAGCTGCTCAAGGTGCATGTATTATCGCACTCGATGGTGCTGCGAATAAATTAGCGCGATTAGGAATCATGCCGGATATTATTTTGGGTGACTTTGATTCGTTTCAAGAAGAAACTTGTTTTGCAGCCGTTGAAAAAATAATCCTTCCTGATCAAAATTTCACAGATTTTCAAAAAGCATTAAAATTTGCAAAACAAAACGCAACTTCGATTCATGTTGTTTGTGCGTTAGGCGGTAGGCTTGATCACGATCAAGCCAATATTCGCAGTTTAAAAAGCGAATATTCGCTCAACTGCCCCATTTATTTGCATAATGATTTTCAAACAATGACATACGCTTGTAATGAAACCGTGCATATTCGTGGCCAACATCATGATTATTGTGGATTATTCGGGATGCCGGAAGCGGTGATGATCGTGAAAAATCAAGGATTGGAATATGGTGGTGATACGCCTTTTTCTTTAACGCTGACACAATCGAGTTCGTCGAATAGATTGCTTGGCGATGAAGGGGCGATCCTTGAAATTCAAGGAAATGCACTCATTGTGCATCCATTATTAGTTAAGCAATGCTTTATATAAGGAATCAATGGAAATTTATTTAGTCGGTGGCGCAGTTCGCGATCATTTTTTAAATATACCCATTAAAGAAAAAGATTGGGTGGTCGTCGGCGCAACGCAAAAAGAAATGCTTGCGGCTGGTTATCAACAGGTCGGCAAAGATTTTCCTGTTTTTTTACATCCAAAAACAAAAGAAGAATATGCGCTTGCTCGCAAAGAAAGAAAAGTTGCCAAGGGGTATCATGGATTTGAATTTGATGTGACCGCATCGGTAACGCTTGAAGAAGATTTATTGCGACGTGATTTGACTATCAATGCTATCGCACAAAATGAGTTAGGTAAAATCATTGATCCGTATCATGGTGTTGAAGATCTAAAAAATAAAATTTTACGCCATGTTTCACCCGCTTTTGTTGAAGATCCCGTTCGTATTTTGCGTGTTGCGCGTTTTGCTGCACGCTTTTCTGATTTTACCGTTGCTGAGCAAACCAATGAATTGATGAAGAAAATGGTGCAAGACGGTGAGGTGAATGCGTTAGTCGCAGAACGCGTTTGGAAGGAATTTGAGAAAGCGATGTCAGAAGTGGCGCCGTGGCGTTTTATTGAAGTGCTTAGCGATTGCGGTGCTCTGCCAATATTGTTTCCAATATTTGATGATAAAAAAATAGAAGTAATTACTTGCTTGAAAAAAATAAGCGAATTAACTTCCGATGCTTTTGAGCGTATTGTTTTAATGATGCAATCAACAAATTCACTTGAGGCTGCTGAATATTTATGTGCGCGTTATCGTGCGCCAAAGCCAATCTTTGAAATGGTTAAACTTGTTATGCAATTTAAACCTGTGAATGGTGCTAATGAGATTTTGAATTTATTAACTTCGCTTGATGCGTTTAGACGAGAAGACCGTTTCAAGCTATTTTTAAAAATAGGCAAGACCGATCAGTCTAACATTGAATATTTAGATGGTTTGTTATCTGCGTTTAATCATATTGATAAAATCGCTTTGCCGAATCATTTTCTATCTGAAAATCACGGCAAAGCGATTGGAGAGTATATTTACAAGCAACGGCTTGAAAAACTCATTAGTTTTTTAACTCACCATGCGTTTCTTTCATAAAACAAATGGTGATGAGTGCAATGATCGTTCCCACCGGTAAGACGCTTAAAGCAAACATAAAATTAGATGAAGAATATAATCGAACACCATTTTCTAAAAGAGCTCCGTTCCAATGTATATCGAGTAATACGCCAATCAATGGTTGAAAAATGACGCCGCTGACCATCACCATCATATTGGTGCAGGCAATCACGGTGCCGCTGATAACGGAACTTGTTGATTCTCGTGCGATTGCGAAAATAACAATTTTGCTGCTGACGCCAAAGCCCAATAAGATAAATAACGCACGTAGCATGTTTAATGAAAGATGCGGCATATAGAGCATGTAAGAAAAAGCAAGTAAACCGAGTGTGCTGCCAACAAACATAGGAATTAATCGATTTTTAAAACGATCAGATAAACAACCAAAAATAGGCCCACCGATGACCCAGCCTAAAAATATTAACGAAACGACTGAAGCTGCGTCATGATCGGATAAACCGCGCGCTTCTTTTAAGTAAGGGATTGCCCACAATTCTGCAAATGCAGACGTTGGCATATAAAGTAATAATCCGACAAAACCCGCTTTCCAGAATTGAAGGGTTTTGAACGCTTCCCAAAGTCCTTTGAAAATATCTGAAAAATGCACATTAGTGCTGATGCTATTTTTTGATGATTCTGCGTTACCATTTCGCAATAAAATAAATAAGACAATCGTTAAGATAATGCCACATACAGCGGTCATCATGTTGGTAGCGCGCCATCCTGTTGAGCTCACGAGGGTTGTCAATAAAACATCTCCGCCCATCGCGCCCAAACTTCCCAAGGCAACAATAACGCCTGAAGCTGAAGCAAAACGTTCTGCCGGTAACCAAAGCGATACGAGTTTTAACCCACCGACAAACGCAAATGAAGAACCAAAGCCCACTAAAAACCGACCAATACTTGCAATCACAAGACTATCACTGCACGCAAACATATACGTTCCGATTGTGCACATCAGACACGCAAAACTTAATAAATAACGCGCACCGAATCGATCCATCATCACGCCGACAATAATTTGCATGGGCGTATAAGCGTAATAATAGTAAGCCGTTAAATTACCAAATGAACCCGCGGTTAAGTGATAAGCTTGCATGAGCTCATTCGACATAACGCTGGGTGCAACGCGCAAAATATACTCGTAACAATAAAATAAAGCGCCTAAGGCGCACATTAAATAAGCGATAAATGTAGGGTTAGTTGTCGACAATAAAGGTTGAGAATTTGTTTTGTTGTT
Source organism: Pseudomonadota bacterium (assembly GCA_040389005.1). Classification (GTDB taxonomy): domain Bacteria; phylum Pseudomonadota; class Gammaproteobacteria; order JAGOUN01; family JAGOUN01; genus JAGOUN01. The sequence continues at coordinate 4,736 of JAZKAS010000021.1, read as the reverse complement.
AAGCATCATTATTTTTCTCTTTATTAAGTGTTTTACGACGAGGACGTTACGCCAGAATCAATTGCAGCTTTTGCAACAGCAGCAGAAACGCGAGTTCTTAAGCGAGCATCCATTGGTTTTGGCAATATATAATCAGGTCCAAACGTGAGGTGCGTTTGTAGTGGATAGGCGGCTAAAACTTCAGCGGGCACTTCTTCATACGCCAGTTCGCTAATAGCATGTACGGCGGCAATTTGCATTTCAATATTAATCGTATGTGCTCTCACATCGAGTGCGCCGCGAAAAATATAGGGAAATCCTAATACGTTATTCACTTGATTCGGATAATCACTGCGACCGGTGGCCATAATTAAATCTTGGCGCACCCGATGTGCAAGTTCTGGTGAAATTTCAGGATCAGGATTAGAAAGTGCAAAAATAATGGGTTTGGGCGCCATGGCAGCAATCATCGCTTCACTGACAAGGTTTGCACCGGATACGCCAATAAATACATCCGCTCCATGCATCGCATCCATTAACGTGCGTTTATCAGTTTGTAATGCAAACGGTTGTTTATATTCATTGAGATCGTTTCGTTCTGAATGAATAATGCCATTGCGATCAACCATATAAAGATTCTCGGCTTTTGCACCGAGTTCTATCAATAAGTTCATTGAAGCAATGCCTGCTGCTCCGGCGCCTAAGCAAACAATTTTGACTTCTTCAATTTTTTTCTGTTGTAATTTTAACGCGTTAATTAGTCCTGCCGCGACGATAATCGCAGTTCCATGTTGATCATCGTGAAATACAGGAATATTCAGACGTTTTTTTAATTCATTTTCAACGATGAAACATTCTGGGGCTTTAATATCTTCAAGATTAATGCCGCCGAATGTCGGAGAAATCCGAACAATCGTTTCGATTAAATCATAAGGATCTGCACAATCAATTTCGATGTCGAATACATCGACATCCGCGAAACGTTTAAATAAAACGGCTTTTCCTTCCATGACCGGTTTGCTCGCTAAAGCACCAACATCACCTAAACCTAATACCGCGGGTCCGTTGGAGATAACAGCGACTAAATTCCCTTTGCCGGTGTAGAGATAGGCATTTTCAGGATCGTTGGCGATTTCCATGACGGGTCGTGCAACACCGGGTGTATAGGCCAAAGCTAAATCTTGCTGGCTTTCGGTAGACTTTGTAATTGCAATCGATAACTTTCCAGGGGAAGGTTCTCGATGATATTTTAATGCTTCTTCAGAAAATGATAGGGTAGACATCTCATAGGCTCCTGAAACGGGTGATCTGAAACGAATCAGGGTGCATTAAGCACCCTGACGAGGATAAATCCCTTTAAAGCAAAACTAGGCTCCCTTGCCTGTTTCATCACCCACTTTGCCCATGGTTGAGCTAAGGAAAGCATATTTCTGCTTGAAGCCTTCAACTCGACCGGCGGTATCAACTACTTTTTGCTTTCCAGTGTAGAAAGGATGGCATTCTGAGCATACATCTAAGTGCAGATCTTTGCCTGTTGAGCGAACTTTAAATTTATTGCCACAGCTGCAATGTACATTAATGTCGTTATAAGCTGGGTGGGTTTCTTTTTTCATAACCTTTCCTTCATGCTGGCTAATCTGTTAGCCAAAACTATTCAAAAATCAATTGGGGGCACATAATAGCGAACCTTTCAAGGAGAATCAAGCGCAAGTTTTGAGCGCTTTCTAATCAAGCTCATTCCATCGCTAATCGGCAGCATAACGAGGTCAATCCTTGGATCTTGCGCTAAATCGCTATTAAATTTTCTAAGTACTTGTGCGCGTCTTTGTGAGTAATTTTCATCCAAGAGTTTCCCTTGCCACCAAACATTATCCATAATCAACAACCCGTGTGGGCTAAGTAATTTAAGGCAATGTTCGAAATATAGAGGCGAATTGGATTTATCGGCATCGACAAAAATGAAATCAAATTGCGGCGGTGATTCAAGCGAATTCCAGGCTTTCAAGCTTAATAGGGCCGCTTGTTTTTCTTGAATAATGTGATCAGACACGCCCGCTTTTTCAAACGCATCGCGTGCAATCGGCCACCAGCGCTTATCAATTTCGCACGTGGTAATTTTTCCATCCGGAAGCAACGCTCGAGATAACCATAAGGTTCCGTATCCCACAAATGTACCCAATTCCAAGATATGCTTGGCTTGAATGCTGCGGGCAAGAAAAGCCAGTATCGCGCCTTGTAAAGCATCAATATACATCGGGGGCACTTTATCCAAGGTCGCAACAAGCGCTTTCAGCGAGCGTTGAACATCGGATTCTTCTGCGCAAAGTGATGTAAAATACGCCTGACACTCAGGGTTGGTTATAGAATGCACACTCATTGGTTTGTCTATGAAGATAAATCAGATGATGCAGTATAACTTGTGTATGATGGGGTTGACAGACACTATATTTAGTTATAATGTGAAGAAGTGCACCTATATATCGTATCTGCAAAATCCATTACGGCGGAATCACGATCGGATGACACAGTTTAAGCCCCGTCGAATTCAATCTCCTGCGGGGCTCTTTTTTCCACTGTCAATGCAATGAATGAGCAATTTTTTTTAAGCAAGCTCTTAATAATAGTTTAACACTAATAGAATATTTAATGCGCCTCATCCCAATTATCGCCCACGCCCACATCTACAATCAACGGCACGGATAATGTCGCTGCGCCTTCCATAATCGGTTTAAGTTTTTCAATAATTGATTGCACATTTTCTTCAGGTACTTCAAATACAAGTTCATCATGCACTTGCATGATCATTATAGTTTTTGGTTCGTGAATATTTAACCATTCGTGAACACGAATCATCGCGAGTTTAATAATATCTGCAGCTGTTCCTTGCATTGGCGCATTAATCGCCATACGTTCTGCGGCTTGTTGTTGCATTTTATTATCAGCGTTAATAGAAGGTAAATATAATCGACGACCAAAAAATGTTTCCACATAACCTTGTTTGTGGGCAAGTTGACGTATGTCATCCATGTATTTTTTCACGCCGGGGTAACGTTCAAAATAACGATTAATATAATTTTGTGCGGCACCACGTTCGAGACCTAATTGTTTTGCTAATCCAAAACTCGACATGCCATAAATTAAACCAAAGTTAATCGCTTTTGCGCTACGTCGTTGTAAGGGCGTTACTTCTTCTAATGGCACATTAAATATTTCGGCAGCGGTCGCTTTATGAATATCTAAATTATTTTGAAACGCATGTTGAAAGCCAGGGTCGTTGGATAAATGCGCCATAATACGTAATTCAATTTGCGAATAATCTGCGGCAATAATTTTATAACCGCGGCGCGCGACAAAGGCTTTACGAATTTTACGCCCCGCTTCTGTTTTCACAGGAATATTTTGCAAATTCGGATTAGAAGAAGATAATCGTCCAGTAGCCGCGACAGCTTGATGAAAGGATGAATGCACGCGACCTGTATTCGTATCAATCTGTTTTGGCAATTGATCGGTATAAGTTGATTTTAATTTATTGAGTTGTCGATATTCCATAATGCATTTTGGCAAAGGATAATCCAAGGCTAATTCTGCTAAAACTTCTTCTGCGGTTGAGGGTTGGCCTTTAGGTGTTTTTTTCAAAACAGGCAAACACATTTTATCAAATAAAATTTCTTGTAATTGCATTGGCGAATTGATATTAAAGATCGCACCAGCGAGTTGGTAAATTTCGGTTTCGAGTTGTTTTAAGCGATCGCCTAATTCAAGGCTTTGTTGTTCGAGTTGCAGTTTATCAATGCCTACGCCATTAAGTTCTATTTCTGCTAAAACTGTTATCAGTGGAACTTCAATTTCGCTTAATATTTTCGCGGGTTTTTCTTCTAATCGCGATGAGAAATATTGATGTAATTCTAACGCAATCGCCGCATCTTCTGCAGCGTAAGGCCCAGCTTGTTCAATCGGCACAAGATTGAAGGTGATTTGCTTCGCGCCCTTTCCGGCGATGTCTTCAAATTTGATAGTTTGATGATGTAAATATTTATGCGCCAAACTATCCATATCATGGCGTGTCGCTGTGCTGTTATAGATGTACGATTCGAGCATGCTATCGCCGATAATGCCGCGCAAGGTAATGCCCATATTTTTTAAAACTTCATAATCATATTTTAAATTTTGACCGATTTTTTTAATCGCTGTATTTTCTAAAATAGGTTGAATGATAGCGATGGCATCTAAAAAATTAATTTGTGTCGGAGCATTTTCATAATCATGCGCTAATGGCACATAACAGGCTTCGTCCGTTGTAATCGCAAAAGAAAAACCAACCAGTTTCGCTTGCATATAATCGACGCTCGTTGTTTCAGTATCAAATGAAATAAGTTCAGCGGTTTTTAATTTTTCAGCCCAACTATTTAAGTCTTCAAGTGTTAAAATCGTATGATATTTTTTCAGTGAAGGCGCGCTGGTTTTTTTAGCTTTCAATAAGCCAATCCACGCATTAAATTCGAGTTCAGTAAAAATTTCAATTAAAGCATCATGATTTGCGGGTTTACGTTCTAATTCATTGACGCCAAACGGTAATTCTAAATCGGTGACGATCGTCACTAACTTTTTTGATAACGCTAATTGATCCAAATGCGCGCGTAAATTTTCACCAATTTTTCCGGTCACTTCATGGGCATGTGAAACAATTTCATCAATCGACCCATAAGTTTCGAGCCATTTCACCGCGGTTTTTGGCCCTACTTTGGGAATGCCGGGAA
>JAZKAS010000020.1:0-16325 GCA_040389005.1 Pseudomonadota bacterium | reverse complement strand
CCTCCGATATTAACGACCATCGTATCGTGTTGCACATGTTGTAAAAGATAACGATGAAACGCAGGCGCAAGTGGCGCGCCTTGGCCGCCGAAGGCTATGTCCATGCGACGAAAATCAGCGACTGTCGTGATTTGTGTGAGTGCGGCAATGGTATTAGGGTCACCAATTTGTAAGGTGAATGGTACGGCGTCATAGGGTTTATGGCGAATCGTTTGGCCATGGCTGCCAATCGCAATAATTTCCTTAGCAGAAATACCAGCATGTTTGAGTAATTTTTGCGTCGCAGTTGCAAAAAGTCGGCCCCATTCAACATCGGCTGCGCCCAGACGGTTGATTTCATTGTCGCCTGGAACGCATAATAGGCGAGTTTTTTCTCTGAGAAGTTCAGGGATGGGCTCGGCATGATAAGCAATTAATTTAGGCTTATGGTCATCGAAATCAACAATGGCTGCATCCACACCATCCATGCTGGTGCCTGAAAGTAGGCCGATATAATAATGAGACATAAATTTCTCCATAAAAAAGTATTCTAACAAGTCAAGACGAAAGGTAAAGCATAATGAGTCAACAATCAGCCCTAGAACTTTTAAAACGCGGCACAGAAGAAATTATTTCTGAAGCTGAACTCATTGAGCGTTTAAAAACCGGCAAGCCCTTGCGTGTAAAAGCTGGGTTTGATCCTACCGCGCCGGATTTGCATTTAGGGCATACGGTTTTATTGAACAAGTTGAAGCATTTTCAAGATTTAGGCCATCAAGTGATTTTTTTGATTGGTGATTTTACCGGTATGATCGGTGATCCAACCGGAAAAAATATTACCCGCAAGCCTTTGACAGCCGAAGAAGTGGCGGCGAATGCAGAAACGTATAAAGAACAAGTGTTTAAAATTCTAGACCCAAATAAAACCGAAGTGCGTTTTAACTCAGAATGGTTTTCAAAGTTTGATGCTGCAAAAATGATTCAATTAGCATCATCTTATACAGTTGCAAGAATGTTAGAGCGCGATGATTTCAAAAAGCGTTATCATTCTGAACAACCGATCGCCATTCATGAATTTTTATATCCACTTGTGCAAGGCTATGATTCTGTTGCATTAAAGGCCGATGTTGAATTGGGCGGTACGGATCAAAAATTCAATTTGTTGATGGGTCGAGAATTACAAAAACAGCATCAACAACCATTGCAAATTATTATGACAATGCCGTTGTTGGAAGGTCTCGACGGCGTTAAAAAAATGTCGAAATCATTAAATAATTATATTGGCATTAAAGAAGATCCAAATACAATGCTCGGGAAAATTATGTCGATTTCTGATGAGCTCATGTGGCGATATTTTGATTTACTGAGTTTTAAATCGAATCAAGAAATTGCTGCATTAAAACAGGAAGTCGCTGCCGGCAAAAATCCGATGGAAGTGAAATTTATTCTAGCAAAAGAAATTGTCGCGCGTTTTCATGATGAAACAGCCGCAGAAGCGGCGCATGCAGCGTTTACGAACCGATTCGCGCAAGGCGTTCTTCCGGAAGATATTGAAGAAAAAATAATTACGATTGCTGAAGAAACCATCCCTTTAAGTGTTGTTTTGAAACAAGCTGGCATGGTCGCTTCAAGCACCGATGGCGCGCGGATGATTGATCAAGGTGCGGTAAAAATTGATGAACAGCGGATTGAGGACTCTAAAATGCGCGTTACTAAAGGTTTTTCTGGCGTTGTACAAATTGGCAAAAGACGTATATTAAAAATCACGATCAACTGAAATGAGCCGTTCATTAACTATTGCATTGATGGGAGTGATTTTATTTTCCTGCTTGTACGCTTATTTACTTCCTTTGTTAGGTGAAGAAACGCGTTATGCATCAGTTGCATGGCGCATGTTTGTCGAACATCAATGGTTTATTCCGCACTGGGGTAATAATGCTTATTTGCAAAAAACACCGTTACTTTTTTGGTGTTTAGATTTAGGTTGGTGGATCAATAGCCATTGGCCATGGCATGTTGTTGTTCCACTGATTTTTTCACTCCTCACGGTTTTTTATACACAAAAATTAGCACAGGTACTTTTTCCAGATAAACCACCCATTTCTTTTTTAGCACCACTCACGTTAATCGCGATGCCTTTTTTTATTGATAATTTAGGTATATTGCGTTTTGACATGATGCTAACGCTATTTAATATGATGGCGTGTTATTACTTAATACGTAAAAATTATGGAATGTTTGTGCTAGCAAATGGTTTAGGATTGCTTGCCAAAGGTCCCGTCATTTATTTGTTCACGATACCGGAAGTGTTTTTATATTGTTTTTATTTCGCTAATCGGCCAGCGCATGATGTCGTGAAATGGCTGACGGGAATTATGCTTTCTGTTGGTGCGTTAATGATTTGGTGGGGTCCGATTATTTACCAAGGAAAGTCTGCTTTAATTTACACGATGTTATCCGAACAAATATTTGCACGCACAACGGGATCAAAAGGTGTTGTAAAACCTATCTGGGACTATTTGCCCTTATTGCCTTGCTTTTTCTTGCCTTGGATATTTTTACCTTCTTTTTTACGTTTCAATACCAATGACATACACGATAAAAAAATTATGCGATATTTAATGCAAATATTTATTATCTGTTTTATTGTTTTTTCACTGATTAAAACTAAAGAATCGCGTTATCTTTTACCACTTGCACCTTTAATGGCGATTTTCATAGCGGCTCGTTTAGAAAAATCGAAGATAGTTTATGCGTTAATGATAATGAGTTTTTTGGTCACGGCGACGCTTGATTTAGGTGTCACGCATGCGCGAGTAAAAACACAAGATCTCACTCCGGCAGTAAAATTTATTGATACTTTATTAGTAAAAAATATTCCCGTGGTGAGTCGTGACCCCTCAATGCCGGACATGCAATTTATTGGCCGATGGCAAGTTTCACTTCCTGTGACGGTTAAAGAGGATAAATTTCATGCATGGGCTGTTGCTCATCCAAACGGTTGGGTGATTACGTCTACGCAAAAAAATACGCAGCATGCTTATGCAATGATGCTTGATGGATGTTTTGAGCAGTCTTACTCACATCTTGATAGGGTATTGCAAATATGTTCTGTCTCAAGAGTTATCGTGGTGCCTGACAATAAAATAAATATTGCGTAAGTAAATAAAAATGCCCGCGCCTTGGCCGAGAATAAATACGGGATCACGTCGATAAATCGCGTAAATAAATAATACGATTCCACCTGCAAGACTAAAATACCAAAAAACATTCGGCACAATACTGCGCATTGAAAATAAAAGTTGTCCAAATAAACCAATCGCGAGCCATAGATGATCGAGCGTAAAAATATTATTCATGAATTGTTTCTTCTATTGAGGGGTTACAAGGACGGCGTGCCAACCAAGCTACGCCCAATAAATCAACGATACCGACGCGTAATCGTCCTAAGGTATTATATTTTGAAACACCGAATTGTCTCGCTGCATGCGTAATTGGAACATTCACAACATCATAACCGTTTCTTTTATAGAGTGCTGGTAAAAAACGATGCATGTGATTGAAATGTGGTAGTGCTAGGAAAGTGGCTTTATGAAACAACTTCAACCCACAGCCGGTATCAGGACAATCATCGCGTAACAATTTACGTCGAATATTATTCGCGATTTTAGAAGAGATTAATTTAATCCAAGGATCTTGGCGGCCTTGACGATGTCCTGCGAATAATGTTTTGCTTTTATCGCCAGAGCATTGTTGATGGGCGTCGATCAATTTTAAAATCTCGGTGGGGGGATTTTGCCCATCGCCATCCAATGTCGCAATAAGATCAAATCGAGCATGCTTGACCCCTGTAAAGACAGAGGCGCTTTGGCCTGCATTTTTACGATGCCTTAAATAGGTTAGTTCGGGGTTAGATTGTTTTAAAATCGAGCAAATTTCACGCGTATTATCGGTGCTGCAATCATCGACTACCACAATTTCAAGTTCGCCTAAACCGCTTAATGTTTGAGAAATATTTTCTACCAGAGACTTGAGATTATCTTGCTCATTATACGCAGGGACAATAACGCTAATCGATGTCATAATAGCTCCAAAAAATTGACTTTGGATGCTAACGCAGAAGCTAATATAGATCAATCTTTCATTGTGCTGGTAAAAAATTTGAACTACTGTAGAATGCTGCCCAAATCAAAATTCAAATCTCCACTTAACCAATAATAAGGGCACCTTATGAAAAAATTGTTGTTTACATTTTTAGCTACGATTACCGTATTTGCTTATGCTGAAAACTCAGAAATGAACAATCCATCCAATCCCTCTGACATGTCCAGCATGATGAGTATGAGTAACATGATGTATATGGATTTTGGTTTGGGCGTGGGAACTGCCAATAATTGGTCAGGTACGTCAATGGCGTTAAATGTAATGACGATGGGGTTTTATTATAAACCTAATTTAGGCATAGAGCTGGGTATGGATATGTTACCCAATGGTACTTATGACGATAATGATGCAATGATTAATATGTTTCATTTGGCTGCTAAAGGTATTTTACCAGTCAATAATACGTTTAACGTCTATGGAAAATTAGGGTTAGGTATTAGCGCAGGCCAAGGCACTGAAACTTCCAACTCAATGATGGGTGGGATGAATATGCAAGACATGCAAATGATTATGCCGGTTGATGTCGGGCCGTATTATGGTGTTGGCATGCAGTTTAATCTATCGAAAAAATTTGCGATTTATCTTGAAGACTCTGGTGTTGTCGCAGTGAGTAGTACCAGCAGTACGCATTTCGGTAGCACAAATATGGCGACGATGGGTTTAGAAGTTCGGATGTAATTTTAAACGGTTTTGAACAAAATCCTTGCTCTCAGCCGGGGTTTATCTTATGATTATCGTACGAAAATAGTGGGTAAGAGAGCAAATATGGCATCAGGCGGAACACGAACAGGGGCGGGGCGTCCACAAGGGACTGGTAAATTTGGCGTTCCCACGACGGCAATGCGTGTTCCTACGCACTTAATCCCAGATGTGCAAGAGTTTGTTGCCAACGGCAAACGAACCTGCCCGCTCTATGCCTCTTCTGTCAAAGCAGGGTTTCTTGCACCTGCAGAAGATTACGCTGAAGAACATGTCGATTTAAATACGCATTTCATTGCTCATCCTGCAACGACATTTTTTTTACGTGTCTCAGGTGATTCTATGATTAATGCTGGAATTTTCAATGGCGATATGCTGATTGTCGATCGCAGTTTAACTCCAGCGCATGGTAAAATTGTGATTGCTGCGGTCAATGGTGAGTTGACAGTAAAACGCTTAAGTAAAACAGATCAGGGTATTTTCCTGGTTGCCGAAAATGATCGATATCCACCCATTCAACTTACTGAATCTGATCACATACAAATCTGGGGCGTTGTGATTTATACCATTCATGCGCTTGATACGAAATTTGCTTAAAAAAATAAAATTATAGGCCCCTTATGTCAGCACTTATTAGTTTAGAAAAAATTTATTTATCGTACGGTAATGTGCCCTTATTAGATCAAGTAGATTTTCAAATTCAACCCGGTGAACGAGTTTGTTTGATTGGTCGAAATGGTGCGGGGAAATCCTCCTTTCTTAAAGTCGTCGATGGAAGTATTGAAGCAGATTCTGGGAAAATACATCGTCAATCAGGATTAACCATTGCGAGACTTGAACAAGAGTTGCCGCAAGAAGGCGGCTTAACCGTTTATGAAGTGATTGCGCAAGCATTTGAAAATTATTCAGGCGAAGCCTGGGAAGCAGAACGATTTATCCAAACGATACTGTTACGCTTAGAGTTAAACGGCGAACAAAAAATCGCGGATTTATCAGGCGGTTGGAAACGGCGTGTTGATTTAGCCAAGGCGCTTGTCATTCAACCACAATTATTGTTACTTGATGAACCCACGAATCATTTAGATATTGAAGCCATTCAATGGTTAGAAGATCAATTGTTACAGTTTCGCGGCGGTATTTTATTTATCACCCATGATCGATCGTTATTACGTCGTTTGGCGACGCGAATTATTGAGTTAGATCGCGGAATTTTAACTTCATGGCCAGGAGATTATGATAATTTTCTGCGTCGCAAAGAAGAAATGCTGTTGGCCGAAGCCAATCTTAATAAAGAGTTTGATAAAAAATTAGCAGAAGAAGAGCGCTGGATTCGTAAAGGCATTCAAGCACGTCGCACGCGTAATGAAGGGCGCGTTCGAGCTTTAAAAGCCTTGCGTGAAGAAAGACAGCAGCGCCGTGATGTCTTAGGCAAAGCGACGCTTGAAATTAATGATGCCAAACAATCCGGGCAGCTTGTTATTGATGTCGATAAAATAAGTCAACATTATGGTGACAAGACCATTATTAAAGATTTTTCTATGCGTATCATGCGCGGTGATCGAATTGGTTTATTGGGCCCGAATGGTGTTGGTAAAACAACCTTGCTGAATATTTTATTAGGGAAAATACCGCCGGAAAAAGGCGAAGTTAAACTTGGTACAAAATTAGAAATCGCTTATTTTGATCAATTACGCGCGAGCTTAGATCCTGAAAAATCTATTTTAGACAATGTCGCAGGCGGGCGCACAAGTTTGACGATTAATGGAAAAGAACGTCATGTCATTGGCTATATGGCGGATTTTCTTTTTCCGCCACAACGTTTAAGTACTGCGGTAAAAGCATTATCGGGCGGAGAGTGTAATCGTTTATTATTGGCGCAATTATTTAGCTTGCCCGCCAATGTGCTCGTTATGGATGAGCCGACGAATGATCTGGATATTGAAACATTAGAATTGCTCGAAGAATTATTAACGCAATTTACGGGTACGCTATTGCTCGTCAGTCATGATCGTGCGTTCTTAGATAATATTGTAACACGCACATTAGCTTTTGAAGGTAATGGCAAGGTCAGTGAATATATCGGTGGTTATCAAGATTGGCTTGCACAAGCCCCGAAACTTATTGCACCTAAACAAAAGCAAACTGAACCGGTTAAAAATAATTCTATAAAACAACCTGCGCTTGATAGCAAAGAAAAAAAAGAATTAGCCGCATTACCAAATAAAGTTGAAAAATTAGAAGCACAACAACAAGCATTATTCACCCAAATGACTGAGCCTGGTTTTTATGACCAAGCCGCGAATATTATTAATGAAGTCACTGAAAAACAAAGTAAAATTGAGCAAGAAATTGCGCAGGCATATGCACGTTGGGATGCGTTAGAGAGTAGAAATGTAGTAAATTAAATGATTTGTTGGTAGAAAAACAGGTGATCTATGCCCATGATTATTGCTTATCAAGATGAAAATTATGATTTATCAATAAATAGAGAGGTCAATAGACTAAAAAAAGATATTTCTTCAGCGATCGAAAAAAATGATTTTTTTTATTTAACAGAAATAAAAAAGCAATTTGGTCACAATATCAAAAAAAAGAGATTAGATTCAAAAACAAAAACACTGTTAAACGATCAATTATCAAAAATTGACGATTTCTTTGATGAACAAGATAAAGTCATAAAAAATGTTCATTTTTTTCCGCGATCAGAATATTACACTCGCTTTGAAGGGACAACTGCGTTTCCTATGAAGGATCAGGCATATTGGGGAACTTATCACCGCAGTGAATCTACACGCTTCTTTCAGCAAGCAGGAGGGCGTAAAAATATCCAGTTTTTAAGTCCATGTGTTGAAAAACCTGCTAAAGCCAATTCATTTTTTGCCCATACAGGTGGCGTCTTATCTCCCTTTGCAAATAAGAAATATCAAAAAGCTATACAGCTTTCTGTTCAAGCTCCTATCACCACGGTTAATTTTCGTGATATGGCTTTAATTTATAAAGTTGAAATGGCTAAAATTGTTGTAGAAAGTTTTTCGGATGAAATTGAAAATTCTCAGAAATTAAAGGTAAGTCGTAAAATATATACGCGTCCCATGGTGTTTAGCGAAAACGATTATCCATGTGTTTTAATTAATCTTCCAGCTTTAAATCCTCTAGAGACAAAAACAGAAGCAGCAAAATACTGGTCAAAGCATCCTAAGCCATTTCAGAAACTATTATTAGCTAGCTTTGTTGCTTTCCTTAATGTAGAAGCTTATGAAGCTGAAATCCCTATTGAAATGGTGATCCGCGCTAGCTTTGGTCATAATTTACCGAGCATTTGTGAAACTGATAATACCTTTCGTATTAACGTCGGTCTTATTCCAAAATGCTATGCTGAACTTATTGGAAAAGCGTTAAATAAGTTAAACAACGCCATCAGCCAACTTAATGATGAGTGTGCGACGGAGCCTCCATTTGATAATGAATTTCACGCTAAAATTAGACGCTACAATGCAACGAAATTAAAAAAGAGCATCGATGAAAAAGAGCGATATGAAAAATTAGGAAATATGCGTGAATATCAAACAGCAGACAGTTCTAATGAAGCTTTTGAAAGATTGTATGAGGCATTTCTTGAGCGCAATAAAGATACGTCTTTAGTAGGCAGTGCTCGTTTCACTCCAGTACGTTTACAGGGTGATAGTGTTTGGGCAGTTATTAAAGAAGCGGGCGATAGTGCAGCTAAATCGGTATTAGCCGAATGTTTTCGTGAGCATGAAGCAGTCGATTGGTTCTCTGATATGGTGTTCAATGCTCTACGTAAATCTCCTAATGAAAATGCTATTGAAATAGCGTTATATGATTTATTAAGTTACTTAGATTTTGCAGAAACTGTCACGATGGATTATGCGAAAATGCGTCGTGATTTAAAGCCAACTAAGAAATTGCCTTTTGATGACATGTCTTTTGAAAGTTGTTACCAAGATGATGAGCCATTTAACAAAATTACACAATTGTTATTTGATGGTTTAGGTGCGGAACGCCCCGATATTAATCTTTACAGTGCAATAGAGCGAGCAGGAGCAATATTTTTTAGCTCTGCTAGAGGGAGTAAAAATCCAACAAAAGAACCTGATTATGGTAGCGCTTCAGAGTTCTCTGAGGATTTAACCGATGATGACGATACGATACATTTTTCACACTCAAAACTTCGCGTATGTTCTGGCATGAAAGCTATTGTATTAGCACATTATGGAGCACTTTCTTATTTAAGACAGAACGGCGCGAAAAAAATTCAACAAGATATACAGCAAATGTATTATGAAGTTGAGGGTGCGCTAAAAATGGTAAAAGACGCCACTCAAGTAGTCAATAATATCAGAGGAAAATTATCAAATACTTCTATTTTACATTTTGATTTAAATCATTGTAATGCTTCAAATTCTCCACATAACGTTACTTTAGAAGAAAAATTAAATGATTTTAAACCTGCAGTTGTTATTTTAGATTATACCAGCAGTACTGTGGCACAAATTCTTGAAGCTCAAAAAACTTGTTTGTCACAAGATAATATCAGTCTTCTTATTTTAGTGGATAGTGGACTAAAAAATAATCAAGCTGGGTTGGATTTTAATCCTTATGGAGAAGTAAGAGTTATTGCTCGCCAAAGAAAAATTCGCAACGATGTGTTAGATATAATAAAATCGGGTTTGGCAGAAGAGGATAAGATGCCGCAATATACGCATGAATTAGTCCGTGCATGTAAAAAAAGAGGTTTTGCTCCTAGTTTCTTGGGTATATTTAAAACTGAAGAGGAGAGGTTTCAAGTAGTTCAAAAAACTAGTGTTCTAGGAAAGCAGTAAAAATTCATCGACACTGGCCGTCTTGATCTGCTAAATTATCCCTATAATCGAAACAAGGAGCTTGAGATGAAGATCGGAATTTTAATTGGCAGTTTACGTCGTGAGTCTTTTAGTCGCAAAGTGGCTTTAACATTAATACAATTGGCGCATAAGCCGGTTGAGTTTGAAATCATTGAAATTGGTGAATTGCCATTTTTCAATCAAGATGTTGAAGCGACACCTCCAGAAGCCTGGGTATCTTTTCGTAAAAAAATAGCAGCGCTTGATGGCTTTCTTTTAATTACCCCTGAATATAATCGTTCTGTTCCAGCGGCACTTAAAAATGCATTAGATGTTGGCTCGAGACCGTATGGCCAAAGCGTATGGAATGGTAAACCGTGTGCCATCATCAGTGTTTCTATGGGCAATATCGGTGGTTTTGCCGCGAATCATCATTTACGTCAATCGCTTGTTTTCTTAAATACACCGTGTTTGCAGCAACCTGAAATGTATTTGAGTTTTGTCGATAAACTGTTCGATGAAAAAGGGCAAATGAACAACGAAAGTACGAAAACTTTTTTAAATCAATTTTTGCAAACTTTTGAACAGTGGGTAAGTCTGCATTCAAAACGTTAAACACAAATTACAGAGAAGGTATATGTACCATTGGCTAGTCAAAAATCAAAACTGGGCGAAATTTGCGCCCTGGCTGGGTGTTGTTTCGGCGGTTTTATTGTTTAGATATACAGACATCAATCAACCGTTGTTTTGGGCGTTAGTCAATATACCCTTGTATTTATTTCATCAAACGGAAGAGCATTATTGGCCGGGCGGATTCAAAAATTTTATTAACCAAGTAATTGACGGCCTGCCACCCGGTCAAGAACAGTTAACGGATGTTAAAATATTTTGGGTCAATATATTACTGGTTTGGGTAGCGTTTTTAATTTTTGGCATGCTGGCCATAAAAATAAATATTGGTTTTGGATTGCTAATTATTATTTTTTCAATTATCAATTGTTTAACGCATATTTTTCAAGGCATTAAAAGGAAAACCTGGAATCCAGGTTTGGTCATGGCGAGTATTCAATTTCTTTTATCGCTTTATGGCGCGTATTTTGTGACTACACATGCACTTGTAAATCCTGTCGCGTGGTGGGTTAGCGCTATTATTTTTTCAGTAGCCGTACATTTAGGGTTATTTAGAATGGTTATGAAAAAATAATGAGCGAGATTGCGACGCATTTTTATGCAGGAATATTGGCGCTGCAATCTGAAAATTTGAGTCAAGCAGAAAAAAACTTTCAATTTATTTTGAATATCAATCCTGATCATGTGCCAACGTTAATTAATCTCGGCGCGTTAGAATTAAAACGCGGTGCAGGCCAAATGGCTATTGCTTATTTTACGCAAGTGCTAATCTTAGATGAAAATAATGTGATGGCGCGCCAAAATTTAGCGGCGACGTTTATGCATTATGATCGTTTTGAAAATGCAATGACACATTATGAAGAATTAAAAAAACAAAATTGTTTAGAAACTGAAGATTTTTATAATATGGGCGTAGCTTCAGCAGCGCTTGGACAATTATCGGTTGCAAAGGATTATTATCAGCAAGTGCTTGCGCTAGACGAAACGCACAATGCTGCGCTCAATAATTTGGCGGCTCTTCATATTCGATTGGGGCAACGTTCTGACGCGATAGACTTATTGCAGCGTGCATTACAAGTTAAACCTCAAGATTCAGCGAGCCAATTTATGCTTGATGTATTAACAAATAACAAACAAAATCCAATGGCTAGCCAAGATTATGTACGGAATCTTTTCAATAACTACGCGCTTTATTACGAACAACATTTGCAGAAAATATTAAAATATTCTTTACCTGAACAAGCATTAACAGTTTTACATGAGCTGCAGTTTAATCAATTTAAAACGGTTTTAGATTTGGGTTGTGGTACAGGATTGAGTGGTATTGCGTTGCGTGCTTGCAGTCAGCATCTAATTGGCGTTGATTTATCAAAAAAAATGTTATCCCAAGCACATGATAAACATATTTATGATGATTTGATTGAAGCTGATATTGTTTCTTTTTTAAGTGATGATTCTCACAACTATGATTTAATACAAGCGCTCGATGTTTTGCCTTATTTCGGTGAATTAGAGAATTTAGTTAATAAAATTATTCCACGTTTAACCACGCAGGGTATTTTACTATTCAGCGCAGAAATCAGTGAAGATCAACCTTGGCAAATTCAAGATAGTATGCGTTTTTGTCATGATCCAAATTATATTCGATCCATACTCGAAGGACACGGTTTGAAAGAGCTTTATCGTTCTCGTGTCATTGCAAGACAAGAAAATGAACAAAATTTGTATGCGATACTCTTAGCTTATCAAAAATAAAGACAAAAAGTTGATGAAGATGTACTTTAATGGCATGCTAGTGTCATCGAAATTAATAAGGAATTTCCGTGCGATTGACTCGAAAAAATATGTTGTTGCCGTCTATTTTAGTGGGATTATTAGGGTTGTCTCAAGTAGCTAACGCAGCAATTAGTCAGCAATTTAATCAAGACGCAGCTGGTTTAGGCGATAGTCAAGCAGGAAGTGCGGCGAGTGCTTTAGATGCGAGTACGGAATTTTATAATCCCGCGGGATTATTGTTAATGAATGAACAACAAGTTATTTTCGGCGATAATTTGAGTATGCCTTCTTATAAATTTAGTCGAACTATTCAGCACGGTGGTACTGAAGTTAATGGTGAAAGCGACGGCGGTGTTTTTGCGCAGTCTCCCTATTTACATTATGCAGCACCTATTTCTGAAAAATGGGCCTTTGGATTTGGCGTTTCTTCACCGTTTGCGGCGCACGGTGATTGGAGCAGTGATACACAACTGCACGATATTAACCATCGCTACTACAGCACTAACTCTGATTTTTCAACATACGATATCAGCACCGATCTTGCCTATGCCATTACAAAAAAATTATCCGTTGGTGCGGGGTTTGATTTTGTGCGAGTGATTTTTTCTGAAAATGATACTCACACTCAAAATAGCGATTCTTATGACACCTCACTTTCCGGTAGCCAATGGGATAAAGGCTGGCACGGTGGTTTAATGTACCAATTCACTCCAGCAACAAGAGTGGGGCTCGCCTATCATTCCAAAGTCAGTTATGAAGCTTCGGGGACTGCAAGTACTGAAGCTGATGGAGCTGTTTTACAATCGACGAATGATTTTGTGCTCTCGTCGACTTTGCCTGCTTACACGACAGCGAGTGTCTATACGGAGTTAAATTCTAACTGGGCCGTTGAGGGTAGCGTGAATTATACGCAATGGAGTAATGCCGATGAGGTGACGTATCAAAATCTTCCCACAGATACTGAAGTAGTTGCGCAAGCCACGACGAATTATGAATTACAAAATACCTGGCGTACTTCTTTAGGCGCGCATTATACAGTATCTCCTGAAATTATGTTAAGAGCCGGTCTTGGTTACGAAACATCGCCTTATAAAAATGATGCGACTAATATTTATTTGGCCGCACCTGAGGGCAGTACGTATGATATTTCTGCGGGATTACAATACAAATATTCCCACACACTTGCGTTTGATTTCGGATGGACGCATCTTTTCTATGTCACGCAAGACATTGCGACTTCGACAACGACGGGTGAATTTTCTGGAAGCAATGACATTCTTGGTGCGCAAGTACGTTGGGATATGTTGTGATTCGTCACATTTATATTTCTATTGCCGAGCAGCGTTTATTTTTTTTTACCGATGGGCGCTGCGAAAAGAGTTTTTTGATTTCAACTGCTAAAAACGGTCCGGGTGAACAAGAGGGAAGTTATTGCACCCCGCGTGGATGGCATTCAATTGCGGATATTATTGGATTAGATGCGCCCATCAATACGGTTTTTAAAGCGCGTCAGTCAACAGGTCAAATCTATACAGCCGAATTAGAAGCGCAATTTCCAAATGAAGATTGGATATTGACGCGTATTATTCGCTTAAAAGGTCAAGAAATTGGGTTTAATTTAGGTAAGAATTACGATACTTACAATCGATATATTTACCTTCATGGCTGTTCTGAAAACTCTCCTATGGGGCAACCCGCTTCTCATGGCTGCATTCGCATGAAAAATCATGATGTGGCTGAATTAGCGGCGTGGCTACGGTATGGTGATAGCGTTTTTATAGGATAATTGTTAGAATCTTCCTGCCTTTCCATCGTTTTCCATGCAACTTAGGTAGGAGCGCTCATGAACGTTTTAAAAGTTGATCTACAAGCTTCCAATGCGGCCGAATTATTTACGCGCTCGTTACATGAGACCGGGTTTGGGGTGTTAGTCAATCATGGCATTCCTGATAAAATGGTACAAAATGTGTATCGTGAATGGAAAAAATTCTTTGATTCTGAACGTAAAAACGATTTTTTATATGATCCAAAAGAACAAGATGGTTATTTTCCGATAGGCCAAGAAACGGCAAAAGGCGAAAAAATTGCTGATATTAAAGAATTTTATCACGTTTATCCTGGTAAACGCATTCCTGATGAGTTACGAGAAGTAACCTTTGAGTTGCGCACCTGTTTATATGATTTAGCGAAAGAATTATTAGTGATGGTACAATCGCAATTACCTGAATCTGTGACGGTGAACTTTGACCGCTCTTTAAAAGAAATGGTTAGCAACAAAAGGACGTTATTTAGAATTTTGCATTATCCGCCTTTAAAAGGGTCCGAAACGCCAGATGCGACCCGCGCAAAACCGCATGAAGATATCAATTTGATCACTTTGTTGCCGGCGGCATCAAAAAACGGTTTGCAAGTGAAAGATACGCAAGGGCGATGGCATGAAGTGCCGTGTGATTTTGGCAGTATTTCTGTCAACACGGGCGATATGATCGATATGGTGACACGAGGATATTTGCCGGCGACAACGCATCAAGTGACCAACCCTGAAGGTGAGGCGGCACGTCAAGAGCGCATGTCTATTCCCTTATTTTTGCATCCTAAAGCCGATGTTATTTTGAAACCAGGTTTTACAGCGGATGATTTTTTAACGCAGCGACTCAAAGAAATTGGATTGATGGGATAAATTTTTAAATTAAGAGTACACTATTTAAGCGTCTCTTAACTTACTTTTGGTAATATTTTATCCATCAAGTATTTTCCGGGGAAGGAATCATGGAAGCAACAGAAGTAAACATTATTGTAGACAAACACAGTTATGCGAGCCTTTGTGTTTATATTAAGCAGGTGGAGGCGATTAATTTGGCTCAATTATATCGGGCCATGACCTGCTATTTATCTTTTCTGACCCTTCCTGAAGCGGAACACTATTTAAGTGTTTACGGTGAACATTTAGCGAATCCTTTCTCTTGGCTCAATAAGGCACACACCTTATCACAAGCAGACGCAAAAAGAGATTCGGCAGCAGCGAATGCGGCGGCGGCTTCTTCACCCATGGACCAATTGTTATGGGACGATTCCGCTAAAAAATTAAATTATCTAATTGAAAGTTGGGATAATGATGTTTATACCGCGTGCCAACAAATTGTGCAGGGTATTTCCATGTTAATCCATGACAATATTCCTTTGAGCGAGGTTCAAGGTGAAATTATTGAATTTGCAGAAGGGCGCGGTGTTTTTCCTCCTGTGCTGACCTCAGACGATAGTGTCACGCAAAAACTAGCTCGTTTATTGCGTGATGGAGAAGTCAATGCTTCCAGTATGTTGACCAAACTAGCGCGAACCGTATCGGTACAAGCTGAATTATTTTTGAATCGCCTTGTGCAATCTGAAGTTTCTTTTGATCGATTGGATACACGACAATGTTTTTTATTTGAAGCGAATTATAAATTATGTGAATTTATTGCGACACAATCACAACATTTGAAAAACTCTTTGAATACTTTTTCAGAAAAAATAGCCGAAAGAATTGCGATGCGTTTAGATCGCATTGCGGTGGATGCTGTGTTGCAACGCTACGAAGATTGTGCAGTGCCTTCCGCGGTTCAAGTGCAGGTTCAAGCTCCTGAAGTTATTGAAGAGCACGATGAAGACGATGAATGGAATTTTGATGAAATTGATACGATGCCCGAGTTTTCGAGCGAGCCAATTGCGTCAGAAATTCCAGTGTTATCTTCTCAACCTGAAGTTACCCATGAGAAATTAGAGCAGTTGATGTCCGCAAGCGAACAGCTATTAGAAAACGTCATTCAACAAGTTTCACTACATCGTTTACAGCTTTCCTGTTCGAGCCGTCTTAAGGCGTGTTATGGAAAGTTTTCACTTTTTCCTTTGTTTCGACATATTGCAACAAAATTAACACATTACCATACGGTGCTCACAGATTCATTATCAGAACTCACTTTGATGATGCACCTAGCAGAAACTGCTGAGGCATTAAAGAAACGCTTAAACACTATTATGAAGGCCATTGAAAATAGTTTAGCGCGTGTCAAAACTTATTTAAAAACGTTGAACGTGCATCATGAAGATTATAGCGTTACCGATGAAATCCCAAATTGGCAATCAAAGTTACATGACTTGGTTCTTGGATCTTCTGAAGAAGAATTATTGGCGATTGATTCTCGTTTGCAACGTATCGCCGCTATGGATAGCCCTTATTTGCGTGCGACGTTAATT
>JAZKAS010000019.1:4818-13468 GCA_040389005.1 Pseudomonadota bacterium | reverse complement strand
CAACAATGTGAACATTTTCCATTGTGACATCCACTCCAATTTGATGTTAATTCCCACAGCATTAAAATTCTAATGCCCTACCCAAACAGCTTAATATAAAAAATGACCAGCTGTAATTTACATGCGCAATTATTCATATTTTTTACAGAAAGTAAATGGATTAGCGTAGAAATTTTACAATTATTGTTTATGTAATATATAGAACAATCATTTTGTGCGATAATGCTTACATCAGCGTATTTAAAGTTGTCTATTTGATTGGATAAGGAACAAACAGGAAAAAACGCTTATTTTTAACTATCATGATTAATGGTTGATTGATTTAATACATTATATTCCCAATAATGTTTATCGCCTTCTCGATATAAATGTGGCAATCGATCATTAAAATTTACTAAAATTTCTGATGGAACCGTATCGCACTGTAATGCTAATTGTCCAAGTGTGATTTCTTCACTGCCTTGCTTTCCGACTAATACAATTTCATCGCCCACGTAGGCGCTATCTTGTCCGATATCCACCATGAATTGATCCATGCAAATAATACCGACGATCGGATATTTTTTACCATGAATTAATACATGACCTTTATTGGAAAGCGCGCGTCGATAACCATCACCATAACCAATCGGCACCGTGACAATACGTGTATTTTCGGTTGTTATAAAACGATGTCCATAACTAACGCCCTGCCCTTTTTGCACCACTTTAAAATAGGAGACGCGCGCTTTAAGAGAAAAAATGGGGCACGTTAAAGAAAGGTCAGTTTGAAAATATCCATACGCTAGTTTTCCAGGCCGAACCATATCGAGTTGAGATTCTGGATAATAAAGTGCGCCGCCAGAATTCGCCATATGAAAAATTGCATCGGGATAACGTTGTTTTAATTTTCTTGTGAAAACGGTAAACGCACGAATTTGCGTATAAGCAAACGGATCATGCTTATGATCAGCTGTTGCCAAATGCGTATAAATTCCTTGCACTTTTAAAAAATTATTTTTATCAATGTAATCGAACAATGGACCACTGGTTTCTATGCGAACTCCCGTACGCTGCATACCCGTTTCTACCTCAACATGAATTTTAATAGGATGTGGATGTTTTAATTCATGAAAAACTTCTGCAATAAATTGTGCTTTTGCTAAAGATGAAATAGTCATCTCCAAATCGTATTGCAAAAAATATTTAACTTGATTTTGATAGATTGGGCCAAACACAAGAATGGCACACCGAATATTCGCTTGACGTAATAACACGGCTTCTTGCAAACAAGAAACAGCCAAATAATCAACGCCCGCATCTACTGCCGCAGTTGCAATAGGAATTAATCCGTGGCCATAAGCATTGGCTTTAATGGGGATACAAATTTTCCGACCTTGGATATACTGTCGAATTAATGCGATATTTTTTTTAAACTGTGCTAGATCTACTTCTACCCAAGCAGGATGTGCATAAGGAATATTTTGTAATGTCATTTTTCTTGAAACCTTGAGGCGAAAAAGCTATTGTTACGCCCATTTTATCATGGAATTGATTATGAAATCCTACTCTCTTATAGCAATTTTATTATTTTCGTATACATCATTGTATGCACAATATTCGCTAGCCCCTATTTCAACTGATTTAAAATTTAGCTATGACGATCTTAAACGTGATGATGGCAATCCTAATTTAGGCCTATTAGGCACGAGTATGAATTTTAATTTATACAAAGGTTTTTATTTAGGCCCCTCTATTTATAGCGCGATGGGCGGCGATTTAGGCGGGCTCTTTGTGATCGGTGCGAATAGCGGATTTAAATATCCTATTTATAAAGGCTTATCGATAGATACGGGTTATTTTGCCGGCGGCGGTGGCGGGCAAAATGTTGTGGAAAATCCCAGTGGTTTTATGTCTCGCGGCCATGTCGGTTTATCGTATAACTTTCGTTATTTTGAATTAGGGGTTGAATATTCTGATGTGAATTATCCGGATTATGGCATTAGCGACAAACAATTTGCACTGACCTTCTCTATTCCAGGCACTTTATTGATTGGAAGTCCTGAATATCAAGGCGATAGCACGACAGATTTAGACAGCGTTTTCTCAAGTCGCGGCCTTAATTTTTATCGTACTTTTATCGGCATGTACCAAGAAAATTATTTTCTCACTAATTCTAAAGATACTCAGGGCAATGCACTTGATGAGACAATGCAACTCATCGGTGCAAAAGGCGGGGTATTTTTAAATCCTAACATTTATTTAGGACTATCTTCGGCAGGTGCATATGATAGTTCGAAAAATGGTTATATGGATTTTTATATGATGCTCGGTGTTCAAAAATATTTTACCCGTCGATTTTTTTATAACATTGAAGCTGATATCGGCTCAGGCGGTGGTGGTAGCACGGACACAGGCACGGGACTTATTTATAAATCGAGTTTAGGGCTTGGTTATGCGTTTGTACCCACTTTTTCTTTAATGCTAGAAGGGGGATATTTAACCGCACCGAATGGCAATTTTGAGGGTCCGTTTGCTTCTCTCGGACTTTATTATCAATTTTTCAATGCCGGACCACAAACCTTTACGAGTGATGTAGGCAATGGTCAATATACCTTTGAAGGTTGGGAAATCAGCGGTCAAACAGAACGCTATATCAATCCGCAACGCTCAAGCAATTCACGTGAAATTGAAAATATTGATTTGGCGGTGATTGAAGTCACCAAACAAATTAATCAAACGTTTTCTGTTAAAGGCCAAGCCGCAAGTGCTTATGGCGGCAATGCCGGCAGTTACGCAACGGGCATGATTGGTCCTGGCGTACAAACACCTGCGTGGCATGAATTTAGACTGATGAGCGATGTGTTGATCGGGGCGGCGGGCGGCGGCGGCATGGATGTTGATAGTGGCGCAGTGTATCAACCAGAAGCGGGTATTAGTTTTGATGTCACACCCTATATCAGCTTAATTGCAAAAACAGGACGTATTATTGCGATCAATGGTGGATTAGATGCAACAACATATAATGCGGGGATTGTGTTTAATTTTACGAATTTGCAGGAAGGGATTTAAAATCCCCCCGCCGAACGTAGTTCGGCGGCCCCCTTTGCAAAAGGGGGGCCGCTCGCTTCGCGAGCGGGGGATTTTAGCAAATTACCCCACCAACTCTTCAACATCAATAAATAATTCTTCCGCCATTTTTTCAATAATACTTAAACGCGGCAAAAACATCCCCGTTAAAATCATTTTCGCCTTGGTTTGTGGCATATGAAAATATTCGCTAAACGTTATTTCACGATCTTCCGAGCTTTGTGGAAAATTAAAACGATCTAATAAAGTGTTTAATCTAAGTGCAAAAGTTTGGCTGGTCATATCATGTCTCCTTGACAATACTATTATTTCCCTAACTCCTTGATTGTAGCCACTTTTTATAAGAGCGCAACAGTTTTTTTAAGATTTCCTTAAGAATCTTTACAATTGTTCTCTTGAAGTATTCCCTTTATAATCGCCGTCTTTGTTAACATCGATCAGGATTGTCTCATGATAGTAACGCCAAAAATTAGAGGATTCATTTGCACCACAGCACATCCCGTGGGTTGCGCTGCACATGTGAATGAACAAATTGCTTATGTGCAAAAACAACCAAAAGTAAACGGGCCTAAAAAAGTACTCGTGATTGGCGCATCCACTGGCTATGGTTTGGCTAGTAGAATTGTTTCAACGTTTTCATGCGATGCTGAAACGATTGGAGTATTTTTTGAAAGACCGGCTGCGGGTGCACGTACGGCTTCTGCGGGTTGGTATAATACAGCCGCATTTGAAGTTGCAGCACAGAAAGCCGGCCGCTATGCAAAAAGCATTAATGGCGATGCGTTTTCCGATCAAATTAAA
This sequence comes from Pseudomonadota bacterium, assembly GCA_040389005.1. Lineage (GTDB taxonomy): Bacteria > Pseudomonadota > Gammaproteobacteria > JAGOUN01 > JAGOUN01 > JAGOUN01. The sequence goes on along the minus strand of JAZKAS010000019.1, from coordinate 9,598 downwards.
CAAGACACGATTGATCTGATTAAAAAAGATTGGCACGGCGGTGTTGATTTGGTGATTTATAGTTTAGCGTCACCGAAACGTACCGATCCAAAAACCGGTGAAACATTCAGTTCAGTGTTAAAACCCACCGCAAAAACTTACACGAATAAAACTGTGGATGTGATAAATGGCGTGGTTAGTGAAATCAGCATTGAACCCGCGACTCAAGAAGAAATTGATCACACGGTAAAAGTTATGGGCGGCGAAGATTTTCAATTGTGGATCGATGCATTATTAAATGCGGGCGTTTTAGCGCATGGTGTTAAAGCGATTGCATATTCTTATATCGGACCTGAAATTACGTATCCGGTTTATCGTGCTGGAACCATTGGCAAAGCGAAAGAAGACTTAGAAAAAATTACCCGTCAATTGAATCAACAGTTAAGTGCGATTAATGGTCATGCCTATATTTCTGTTAACAAAGCGTTAGTGACACAAGCCAGTTCTGCGATTCCTGTCGTGCCGTTATATATTTCTTTACTCTATAAAATTATGAAACGGGACAATAATCATGAAGGTTGTATCGAACAAATGGCCCGCATGTTTCAAGATAGATTGTATTCAGATAAACCAGTCGCGTTGGATGATGAACATCGCATTCGTTTAGATGATTGGGAATTGTTACCGAATATTCAAGCAGAAATTAATCGCGATTGGCCACTTGTCACAAGTGATAATCTTGAATCGATTTCAGATATCACCGGTTATCGACGCGATTTCCATCGCTTGTTTGGATTTGAGATTGATGGCGTGGATTATAATGCCGATGTCAATGTTGAAGTCGAAATTCCATCGATTAATTAAATGATAGCAACCGCCGGTAGCCTCTACAAGAGGCTACCATTTTGTTCGATGACGCATTAGAACTCTTTCTAAACGGTCCCGCAAGGGACGTCATTGCGAGCGCAGCGCGGCAATCCATCCTGAAAATAGGACCAGGATGGATTGCTTCGAGTACTCGCAATGACGACAACAAGGGTTTGGAAAGAACCCTATTATTCCGTGATACCACTATGAAATCGGAATGCAGAGTCGGGGGCATGAATATACTCCGACTCTTTTTTCGTAAACAACGCCACCCTTTTATTAATATCTTCTTTAGAATACATTTTCGCAAGCGTTAGATAATCTTCAAAATGCCGACTTTCAGACGCTAAGAGTGACGCGTAAAAAGTCGCAAGTTCTTCATCAAGATGTGGAATTAACAATGAAAAACGTTCACACGAACGCGCTTCAATAATTGCACCAATAATCAATTCATCGACCAACTTTTCAGGTTCTGTCGAACGAACATAATGTCGCATGTGATTAACATAAGTTGAAGGCGGCAAGTTTTCATAGGGAATATTGCGACGAGCAATAATCGCGAGCACCAATTCATAATGCTTTAGCTCTTCCCGTGCGAGTCGTGACATTTTCTTGACTAATGCACCGTAATTAAAATAGCGGTGCATTAAACTAATCGCAGAAGAAGCGGCTTTTTTTTCACAAAGCGCGTGACCGATCAACAGTGTATTTAAATTCTGTGGATTGATAGCTGCATCACGCCACTTCGACGGTGTTTCCGAGTTGAGAAACTGAAGTATTGGAAGAAGTGAGGGTAATTTTATTGTCATTATGCTCCTTAAACGATGTCATTTTAGGCGTAATAATGGTAACGATGTATGATTTTTTCCAATCGGTTGATTCGTTACCCAGGCTTGAAGAATTAACAGCGTAAATCACTAATACCACAATCATAGCGCTGGCACACGCACCAAAAATCAAGCCGCCCAATTTATTAAAAAAAGTGAATGCGTTGAGTTTAAAGATACTCCCTAAGATAAATCGAATAAGGAAATTGATAAAAAAACATCCGACCAACGTAATCGCGAGTGTAAACCAATGCGCAACCGGTATAGATAAATACTGCGATAAAAATCCTTGTTCAAACGTTAAGCTGTTTTCATAGTAAAGGACTACACCAACTCCCCATACAAGAGTTGCAAAAAATTGCACCCAAAAACCGCGTGCAAGACCAACAAATGTGAAAAACAAAATGAAGGCAAAAAAGATATAATCATATAAATTAAAAAGAGCTGCCATGGTGTGTCCTTAAATTAATCAAATTAGTTGTGCGTTGGTTTCCGTTCCATCTCCAGGGATATATTGCTTCAAAATGCCCGTCATTTTCAAGCGTTCTTGAATCTGGCTCAAGGCGGTAATCGCGAGCGATCTATCTGTAAAAGGTCCTGCACAAATTCGAAAAGTCGATGTACCTTGTCCCGATAAATTAAAAATAAAGGCATCAAACCCGAGTGATTTGAGCTGATCAAGCAATGCTTGTGCTTTTGATTGATTGGTTAAACTTGCAATTTGTACCACCCAAGCAGGCGTTGCAACAACCCTATCAGGCACAGCATCAAAATGCTCTTCCATCAACGTTTCTGTTGATTGCACTTTTGGAGCGTTTTCTGGAGACATTGATTTTTCCTCTAACGGCGCCACCGGTGGCGAGCGATGCGTTTGCAGAGGATAAGTTTTTTGATAACTAATAAAAAACTGTGCAGCAATGACCGCTAAAGCAATCAACACGATTAATCCAACGATTCTGTGTTTATTCATTATAATCAGGCCACCGCTAATTCCATTAATTCAGAAACTGGCGCATCCTGTTTCATTAATTTCGCAATTAATCGTGCAACGACATTTCGCATGTCATGTCGCGCGACAATCATATCAATCGCGCCGTGTTCCAACAAAAATTCACTGGTTTGAAATCCTTCCGGTAATTTTTCTCGTACGGTTTGTTCAATGACACGCGGACCTGCAAATCCAATCAACGCTTTCGGTTCTGCAATAATCACATCGCCTAACATCGCGAGACTCGCAGAAACCCCGCCCATCGTTGGATTAGTTAACACAGAAATAAACGGTAATCCGGCTTGATGCAAACGCGTTAACGCCGCGCTAGTTTTCGCCATTTGTAGCAACGATGTCAACCCCTCTTGCATTCTTGCACCACCACTGGCAGAAAAACATACAAATGCGGAATGGCTTTTCAAACATTCGTTCACGCCTTGAACAAATCGTTCGCCTAATGCGGAACCCATGGATCCACCAATAAAATCGAAATCAAACGCACATGCAACGGTTGAAAGGCCTAATAGCCGCCCTTTCAACACCACAGCCGCCTCTTGTTCGCCAGATTTTTTCTGTGCGGCAACGATACGATCTTTATATTTTTTAGAATCTTTAAATTTTAACCAATCGGTCGCCATCACATTTTTAGCGAGCTCAACGGTGCTGCCTTCATCTAAAAAGCTTAATAAGCGTTTTCGGGCAGAGAAGGCCATATGATGATTACATTTTGGACAGACCTGAAGTGATTTCTCAAGTTCTTTCGCGTAAAGCATTGCTGTACAACTGACGCACCGCGACCAAACACCTTCGGGCACACCTCTTTTATCGACATTAGACGCTTCAGTTCTAATCTTTGATGGCAACAAACGCTTTAACCAACTCATGTGTACCCTTTTCTATCAAATCAATAAATAAGACGCGCATTGTAGCACTAAAAACACTTAAATAATAAATGGAAATGGTGCTTCTGGAAAAATATAGGGCTCAGGATAAATGACATCGGCTAGATATAAGCCATTTGGCGGCGCCATGACGCCGGCATATTTTCGATCTCTTGATAATAAGACATCTTCTAGCCAACGCGGTTTCTGTTTTAAAAGGCCTATTTCCAATAAACTACCAACGATATTTCTCACCATGTGATGCAAGAACGCATTCGCCTTAAAGGTAATAAAAACAAAATCGCCGTTTTTTCTAATCTGAATAGAGTGCATGGTTCGCACAGGAGAAAGCGACTGACATCGACTGCCTCTAAACGCGCTAAAATCATGCTCACCTAACAAAGCCAGCGCGGCTTCTTGCATCGCCTCAATATCCACTTTTTGCCGGCACAGAGTTGTTAAATTATGTAAGAAGGGTGAATCGATGGTTTGATTATAAATCACATAATGATAAACGCGTGCGATGGCAGAAAATCGTGCGTTAAAATCGTCATCAACTAGGGTGGCGCTTAAAATACGAATATCTTTAGGTAAATAAAAGTTAGTGCCTTGAATCCACTGAAATAGTTCACGTCTTGCCGATGTTTTAAAATGAAATACTTGTTTGGATGCGTGAACACCGGCATCCGTTCGGCCGGCACAGCAAATAGCCACTGGATGATTGGCCATTTGACTTAAAGCGTGCTCGACGGTTCGTTGCACACTCACATGCTCAACCTGGGCTTGCCAACCATGATACGCGGTACCTTGATACGAGATACACATCGCAATCTTCATACGCCACGCTCTTGCTTCAATAAAAGAGTAAACATTTTTCGTGCTTCAAGAATTTGATGTGGCGCACCATGATCAATCACTGATTTCAATAAATGCTTCGCTTTTTCATGTTGATGCAGTTCTAAATAGGCTTGAGCCAAATCAAGCTCTGTGTCATAGCGATTATCTCCCGAAAAATCTTCGACAGAAGCAGACAGACTCACTTTTTGCACGACTGGATTCACCCAGACTTGTTTGTTCGAAAAGCGCCTCTTCCAAAAAACAGCTGCTAGAAAGATTATGCTTACACACAGCAAAGTAATGAAAGTAACGCTTTTTAGTGTCAGCATAGTCTTTATGAGGGATATAATTGCGATTTAAAGAGTATTTTATTTAACTCGTTCCCACAAAAGACATGGGAA
>JAZKAS010000019.1:0-4808 GCA_040389005.1 Pseudomonadota bacterium | reverse complement strand
CATGTACATTTTGGCCCAAGTGGGTGCCGCTGCAAATGAACTGCTTAAACCTTCGTTTTGTCTATTAAAAGCAATCACGACAAATTCATTATCGAGCAAGGCCGCATCCAGCACCGTTAAAGCCTTAATCTTTTGCATAGTTGTCGGCAACTCTTTGTGATTGATAATAAAGCTTCCAGCAACCACGGTTGATAATTGAGAAGTATCTAAAACAATGTAATTTTTGCCATCGATGATCATGCCGGTTGTCGCTCCCGAAAGCTCGCTCAAAGTGGTTTGTTTTACATCTAGCATCAATTTTGCATAATGCTCGTAAGAGGCCGATCGATCAGTAGAAGTTGCATTAGCGGGCACTTTAAAGAAAACGAATAGCGGGTTTTGAGCCATCATATCGGCTAAGGTATCCGATGCATAAGTAAAGGTCAGTGGAAGCGAAGAACGCGGCTGTGGGTTTGGGTTATTCATGCCACAAGTACAGGCTGCTGAAGTTGTCGTTGAAGAAGATGCCCAGCAAAACAGTGGAAACATTAATAAAGCGGCTACTAAGCCACTTTGAGACACTAACTTGATAAATTTCATGAAACTTTCCTTCCTTAGATAAAAACTCTGCGGAGATATATTAGTGATAGTGCGGAATAAAGTCACGCATTATCCAGTGTATGAAGCAGCAAAATAAACGCTATTGAGTAGAGAAAAAAGTCAAAACTTGCTCTCAGTTATGCACATTGTGATTAAGATACGCTTGGCATCGAGCTTTTCAGCATTTTTGACGATATAAACACTATCAAAAAATGCTAACTTATTGATTTTTAATAATAATCACAATCTTGAAACAAAACTGTGCATTAGGCCTTAAGACTGATTCTTAGGGGATTTCGGGCTTTATTAAACTAGTACACACAGACTTATCCACAGAATATGTGAGTAACTTTTCATGCAAGCTTTTTTGCACAAAGTGTGAAAATAAGAAGAACATGTGTTAATAAAAAACTCAAACGGCTCAAAGCGACGAAGCAAGCTCGTCTGCAAACGTTATAGGCCACATCCTCACAGACTTATCCACAGATTCCGTGGGTAACTTCTTAAGGAAACCTTAAGTATAGATCAGATTTTAAAAAATACAGGGAAATACGAAAAAAATATTAAATAAAAATTGAGAAATAAAAAAGGCGATCAATGATCGCCTTTTTAGAATTTATTTGAGCGTAAAAACTACATGCGCCCAGGTCTCATCATGCTTGGTTTGAAGTTATCTCTGAAGCGAGCAATTTGCTGCTCAAGTTCGTTGACAACATGCTTACGATTTAAGCCAACGTTTTCACATTTACGATCAACTTCAGCCAATGTGACGGCGGAAAGCTTTGAAAAATCATATCCTTCGCTCATCAAGTCTTCAATCACTGACACAACGCTTTCCTGATTGTTAGAAAAGCCTTCGTCAGCTACTTTGCGGAACTTTTGCGCCACAGCGATCCTTGAAAGATTAGCAAACTCTGACTGTTCAGGCTTGTAGCCCAACGAGCTTCCAAATAAAGTTACTGCCATAAAAACACCTTGCTTTTCGCATAGCGTCCATTCGTTTTTCTTCGATCAAGCCGTTGATCGAAGACCCTAAGTCATTGATTTTCCGTATAAAGCCACAAAAAATCATACTCTTGCGCAGAATTATAGCAAAGGATCGCGGTTTATACAAATTATTTGCCTGAAAAAATCTCTGCAATTTGCACCGCGTTCAACGCCGCACCCTTTCGCAGATTATCGGCGACGATCCAAAATGAAAGGCCGTATTCACCAAATGCCAAATCCTGTCGAATGCGGCTAACAAATACTTCATCATAACCTGAAACTTCTTTGGGCGTGATCCAGCGATCTTCTGACACTATCAACCCAGGTTTGTTTTTTAAACATTGAATAGCTTCTGCAACATTAAACGGGCTCTCTGTTTCAACGGTTACGGCTTCGCTATGCGCATTCATCACGGGCACACGAACCGCGGTGGCGGATAATAATAAATTCGGCGCATTTAAGATTTTGCGGCTTTCCCACAGCATTTTCATTTCTTCACGGCTATAACCGTTTTCTTGTAATACATCGATTTGTGGAATAACGTTTGCATGAATGCTGCTCGCCGTTTTTTCCCCGTTTTCAAGCGTTTCCATTAACGCTTGACCAGCGCCAGAAACGGCTTGATATGTCGATACAATGACACGCTTTATTCCAACTATTTTGTGAATCGGCGCGAGCACCAATAGCATTTGGATGGTGGAACAATTGGGATTGGCAATAATTATAGAAGGCAACCGCCGGGAGCTCCTACGAGAGGTCAACAAAAAGCCCGACGGCAAAATATCGCCATTGACCTCCGGCACAATCAAAGGAACATTATCGTGATAACGAAATGCGGATGAATTATCGATCACAACACAGCCACTATCACGCGCGATGGGGGCGTAATGCAAACTCAAGTCATTGCCTACACAAAAAAAAGCGATATCAACGGCGTTTTTTTCCCAATCAAAATCAGCTAGCGATAAGATCTCTTCTCTTTTTTCACTAGCTAATAAAAACAGTGAATTAATCGGAAAATTACGTTGTTTTAAAATACTTAATACTGTTTTTCCGACTAATCCTGTCGCACCAACAATGGCGATATTCATTTTTTCTCGCATGCTACATTGGGGCTGCTGAAGGTAACATTCGCAGTCAAAATAAGTTGTTGGCTAAAAGGTGTTGAAGTTGACGCGCTCGCTTGCCGTGTAGCGGCATTGCCGGCAAACATGACCATCGGCCGAGGTGTCGCAGTATAAGGAGAATCAAAACTCAATGTTTGCAACTGATATTTTTTATCAGCAAATGCTGAATTAATAATTTGCTCTTGACCTAAAACATCTTTATATAACAAGACACGTAAACGAGTATTTTCATCGGCGATTTCCGCCAATGTCGGTTGATAATCAATGCTGTCCACTTTATATTGTTCGCCCGCTTTATTGAGTGATTGAATCATATTCTGCAATTGAGTTAATTGCGCATTGTTCAATCGAGCAGACATTTTTGCAGAGATAGCAAATAATCCTGCGCTATTTTTTTCAGTCGACAGATCTACTAATCGCCATGCAACGGGATCTTTTTCATTGACAACACTTTTAAGTTTTTTGGTGATACTCGCGACGACTTCAGAAGAGTTATCTTTATTAGTGGCAGCTTGAATACTCACAGTCACTTGAGCGGTCGTGCTACTCACCCACCCTTCTTCTTGAAGCTGCATGGAAATTTGATTTTGACAGCTTTGATGATCGGCATAAGAAGTCACAAAAACGGATGCGCAAATTATCCCCAGCAACGACAATTTAAATGGTTTCATGCAGATACCCTCTATTTAATATTTCATAATACCTCCGCCTATATTACACTGAAGCCATTGATGATTCCATGAGGCGTATTATTACTATGAAAAAAATAGTTATTCTCACTTCAGGCGGCGATTCACCCGGCATGAATGCTGCCGTTCGAGCTTCGGTACGAACTGCTCTTTCACATGGCATTGAAGTTTATGCCAGTTACTCAGGATACCAAGGCTTAGTTTCTGAAGAGCTCGTGCCACTCAATACGATTGGAATGGCGAATTGTATTCAATTAGGCGGCACGATTTTGAAAACAGACCGTTGCTTGTCTTTTTTTGATTCTAATGTCCGCGAGCGCTGTGTTCAATTTTTGAAGAAAAAGCAAATTGACGGCTTGGTGGTCATTGGCGGCGACGGGAGTTTTCGTGGCGCAGCTTTATTATATGCGGAAGGCGGTCCGCCGACAGTGGGCATTCCTGCAACGATTGATAATGATATTATTGGCACTGAATATACCATCGGTTTTGATACCGCGCGTAATACTGCACTCGAAGCGATTGATAAAATTCGTGATACCGCTTCTAGCCATAATCGTAATTTTATGGTTGAAGTCATGGGTAGGCGCGCGGGGTTTTTAGCGTTGGATGTCGGTATCGCAGGTGGCGCAGAATATATTCTTATCCCAGAAGCGCCTCTGTCTGTAGATGAATTAGCGGCGCGTATTTTAGATCCTTCGCGCAAAAAACTAAGCTCTATTATGGTCGTTGCCGAAGGCGAACATCCCGGGCATACGCTTGAATTAGCCAAACAATTGCGTGAAAAAACCGGCGTTGTTTATCGTGTTTGTATTTTAGGGCATACGCAACGAGGTGGATCGCCCTCCGCGCTGGATAGAAAAGTCGCGTCATTGATGGGGAATAAAGCCATTCAAATGCTTATCGAAGGTAACCATAATAAAATGGTCGCACTAGTGAATGATCGCTTGGCGCCAATGGAATTTCCAGACCCGGATCAACCGGCGAGAAAAATGACGGATAGAAAGTTGTTGGAAATTAATGAAATGATTTGTAAATAAATTTTTGTCTCAAAATACGTCCCTGCAAGGGACGCCATTGCGAGTACTTCGAATACTCGCAGTTACGACAACAAGAGTTTAAAAATAATTTCGTTAATTAATCGCCTGTTTATCGAGCCACGCACGTACATTTTTCCACGCTGCGATGCCATAATCTGCAGCAGTAGAATAAAAATCTTTTTTAGCGTTAGTACGTTTTTTTTGAATACGAATATTCGGCGCAATTTTATTGAGATGTGACGGATGTATTCTTATTCCCAAATAACCTAAGGTATTTTCTACAGTCTCGCGATCTACTAAACGTGAAGACCAGGATTGCATATTCGCAATAATCATATCATTCAACTTTAATTTGGCCGAATCGAGTTTCATAATTAACGTCGCACGCA
>JAZKAS010000018.1:38479-45929 GCA_040389005.1 Pseudomonadota bacterium | reverse complement strand
CAGCGTTGTTCAAATCAGGCGACTATGGTATAAAGACCCACCCTAATTAGCAAGGGCCATAGGTCTTTGCTGATGTAAGGAGATCGCACGCGTGCCATTTGGCTTTCTTGGGTGCTTTTAACTGTCTTGTAATGGTTAAAGGTGAGAAAAGCTGGGTGCGCGGAGGTTAGCAACCCAAACATAACTATATAAAGAGGAAATTATGACAATATCGATAAAAGACATGATGAAAGCTGGTGTGCATTTCGGTCACCAAACACGTTACTGGAGCCCAAAAATGGCGCCTTTCTTGTACGGCGCGCGCAATGGTATTCATATCATTGATCTTGAAAAAACTCGTACGGCTTTCAATGAAGCAGAAGCATTTGTACAACGCATTGCCTCACAAAAAGGTAAAATTTTATTTGTGGGAACAAAAAGAGCAGCCTCTTCAATTATGGCTGAAGAAGCGAATCGTTGTGGCATGCCTTTTATCAATCATCGTTGGTTGGGCGGTATGTTGACAAACTACAAAACTATTCGTCTTTCTATTCGTCGTTTACAAGATCTTACTAAAATGATTGAAAAACAATCATTCGGTTTATTGAAGAAAAAAGAAATTTTAAATTTAACGCGTGAGCACGAAAAATTAGAACGCAACTTAGGTGGTATCAAGAAAATGGGTGGTTTGCCAGATGCCATTTTCATCATCGATGCGAAACATGAACATATTGCGATTGATGAAGCAAAACGTTTAGGTATTCCTGTGATTGCGATTGTCGATTCAAATACAGTTCCGCAAAACATTGATTATCCAATTCCAGGTAACGACGATTCACGTCGCGCAATTCGTTTGTATACGCAAACAATGGCAGACGCAATTTTATCAGCTAAAGCAGCTCAAGGTGCTTCTGATGAACCTGAAATGTTTGCTGAAGAAACTGTTGAAGTTGCTGTAGAAGCTGAGTCAACGCAAAGCGAAGAATAAGACGTAGGGGCGATCCAGCGGTCGCCCTCTCAAAAAATGATTAGGGGTAAAAAATGTCAGTAGAGATTTCAGCAAGTTTAGTAGGTGAATTACGTAAACTTACAGGCGGCGCGATTATGGATTGCAAACGCGCATTAGTAGAAGCAAAAGGTGATGTGAATGCAGCGGTTGAAGCGATGCGTATTTCTGGCCAAGCAAAAGCAATGAAGAAAGCTGATCGCGTAGTTGCAGAAGGTATTGTTGTCATTAGGCATCAGGGCAAAGTAGGCGTGATGTTAGAAGTTAATTGTGAAACAGATTTCGTGGCACGCGATACAAGTTTCTTAGAATTTACTTCAAAAGTAACTGATCTTGCGTTGCAACGTGAAGTAGAAACAGCCGAAGCATTATTAGAAGCGAAATTTGATAACGGCGAAAGCGTTGAAGAAATCAGACAAGTATTAATTACTAAAATTGGTGAAAATATTCAATTACGTCGTTTAGTGTTGGTTCGTGCTGATGGTGTTTTAGGTAGTTATTCTCATGGCGGTAAAATCGGCGTATTAGTGAGTTTAACTGGCGCGAATGAAGTGTTGGCAAAAGATATCGCAATGCATATTGCTGCTTCAAAACCTGCGGTTATATTACCGGAACAAGTGTCAGCAGAGTTGGTCGAATCAGAGCGAAAAATTCAAATTGAACAAGCATTGGAATCTGGTAAACCAAAAGAAGTTGTCGACAAAATGATTGACGGTCGTATGAAGAAATTCCTGAACGAAGTGAGTTTGGTTGGTCAGCCGTTTGTGAAAGATCCAAGTGTGACAGTAGCAGATTTGTTGAAACAAAATAATGCGACAGTGGTTGCGTTTGTGCGTTATGAAGCGGCGGAAGGTATTGAGAAGAAAGTCGATAATTTTGCTGAAGAAGTCATGGCTCAGGTTAAAGGTGCTTAATGATGGAAAAATATCAACGCGTCGTATTGAAAGTCAGCGGTGAATTCTTTGCAAGCCAAGATTTACAGCTTGATCCTGCGCGCGTTGATAAACTCGTGGAAATTATTATCGGCATGGCGCAACGTAAAGTACAAATTGCGGTCGTGTTAGGAGCGGGCAATATTTGTCGTGGCGCAGAACTTGTAAAAAGTGATGTTGATCAAGTGACCGCGGATCAAATGGGCATGTTGGCAACAGTCATTAATGCTTTGGCATTAAAAGATGCGTTACTCCGTCAACAAGTCGATGTTGAAATTTATTCCGCCTTTGGCATTAACGGTATTGTCACGTCCTATATGCGTGATGATGCGTTGAATTTGCTCGATAATGGTTTTGTCGTGATTTGCGCGGGTGGTACGGGCAATCCTCTTGTCACCACTGATAGCGCTGCAGCATTACGTGCGATTGAATTAGGCGCTGATGTATTATTAAAAGCAACGAAAGTTGATGGTGTTTATTCAGCTGATCCTAAAAAAGATCCTCAAGCAAAACGTTATAAGACGCTTTCTTATCAAGAAGTCATTTCGCAGTCATTGGAAGTGATGGATCTAGGTGCGTTTTGTTTGTGTCGCGATCATCAAATGCCAATACGTATTTTTGATATGGAATCCCCCGGGATTATTGATCGCATTCTTTCAGGTGCTGAAGAGGGTACTTTAATTAGTTAATATAAAAATTGTTTTTTTCGGTGTCGTCATTGCTTCGAGTACTCGCAATGACGACAACAAGTTGTTGAAGGAGTCATTCATGAGTTTTGAATTAATGTATAAAGAAGCCGAAGCCCGCATGCGTAAAGGTATTGACGCGTTGCTTCACGAGCTTTCTAAATTACGCACTGGTCGTGCGAATCCTGGATTGGTTACGAATGTGGTTGTCGATTATTACGGTTCACCGATGCCATTGAGTCAAGTGGCGAATATTTCTGTTTTAGACGCGCGTACGTTGACCGTGTCTCCTTGGGAAAAAAAATTAGTCCCGGCTATTGAGAAAGCGATTTTAAATTCGGGTTTAGGATTGAATCCTTCTACGTCCGGTGATCTTATTCGTATTCCCTTGCCTGCGTTAACCGAAGAACGTCGTCGTGATTTAGTGAAAGTGGTTAAAACAGAAATCGAAAATGCAAAAGTATCTGTTCGAAATGTGCGACGTGATATTAATAATCAAGTCAAAGATGCGGTAAAAAATAAAACCATGTCTGAAGATGAAGAACATCGCGCGCAAGAACGCGTACAAAAATTAACAGATAACCTTGTGGCAGAAATTGATAAAATCTGTCAAAAGAAAGAAGCGGAATTAATGGAGGTGTAGGGGCTGTGCCTTGTGCCTGCCCTTATATTAGGGGTATTGAATGACCGAACATTCTGAAAAACGCATTGTTCCTGCCCACATTGTTGTTGTGATGGATGGCAATGGTCGTTGGGCGAAAGCGCGGGGTTTGCCACGCGTCGCAGGGCATGTTGCAGGGGTGTCGGCATTGAGACGCGCCGTGACGTATTGTGCGACAAATGATATCAAAGCACTTACTGTTTTTGCGTTTAGCAGTGAAAATTGGCGACGTCCAGAAGCGGAAGTGACAAGTTTACAAAAACTTTTTCTACGTTCATTAAAAAAAGAAGTTAAAGAACTGCATCAACGCGGAGTGCGTATGGAGTTTATTGGTGACTTCACGCGTTTTAGTGACGCGATGCAACAAGAGGTCGCGAAAGCGCGCGAATTAACCAAAAATAATGCAGCATTAACCTTTGTATTAGCGTTTAATTACGGCGGTCGATGGGATATTTTGCAAGCGGCAAAAAAACTCGCACAAGATGCATTAGAAAAGAAAATCGATATTGAAACGTTGCAAGAAGAACAATTCTCACGATATTTGTCGTTGGCAGATTTACCCGAGCCGGATTTATTTATTCGTACAAGTGGTGAATGTCGTATTAGTAATTTTTTGTTGTGGCAAATAGCCTATGCCGAATTATATTTTTGCGATGTGCTATGGCCAGATTTTTCAAAGAAAGAATTAGATGAAGCAGTGCGCGTGTTTGCGGCGCGAGATAGAAGATTTGGGAAAGTGGTATAAGATTTCATAAGTTACATTTTTTCGAGAACGTGCATCCATGCACTCGACCTTCTTACCTTCCATGGTTCGGACGTCTCTCAAAATGTAACTTATGAAATCTTTTAAAGTGGAAGGTGAATAGAGTGTTAAAACGTATTATAACAGGCCTAATTCTTTTAGCAGGATTTTTCTGCATTTTATTCTATACCAACGCGAATGTTTTTTATTGGTTAGTCGTTGCGCTACTGCTTGGATCTTCGTGGGAATGGGGTGGTTTAATCGGCCTCAACTCGATCGTCAAAAGAGTATTTTTGGTTGCGGCTTATTTGCTTGCAGCGATGGGAACCTTTTGGTTGCCTGTAGGTTCTTTGTTGATTGTTTATAGCTTATGGTGGTGTTTCGCTTTCGCCACTATTTTGTTATATGCCCGAGGTCGTGCTCTGTGGGCTAAGAAACCATGGGTTGGATTTTTGATGGGATTGCCTGCGTTGGGCTCTTCGTTTATTGGTTTTAACGTGTTGCGTAATTTTGAAGAAGGCGCGACGATTGTGTTTTATTTTATATTATTGATTGCAGCAGCAGATAGTTTCGCTTATTTTGCAGGACGTGCGTTTGGCAAACGAAAATTGCTTGAAGTGTTGAGCCCCAAAAAAACTTGGGAAGGATTTGTCGGCGGTTTGATCGGCAGTACTTGCGTAGCGGTGGGTGGCGGTATTTACTTCCATATGTCGACACCAATGCTAGTTGCTTTTGTAGGGGTTTCTTTGATTGCAGTATTGTTTTCTGTTATCGGTGATTTGTTTGTTAGTTTGTTGAAACGACAACAACAGTTAAAAGATACGGGGCGATTATTGCCTGGCCATGGAGGCTTGTTAGATAGATTAGATGGGCTTAATGCGGCGGTTTCGGTATTTACATTGGGATTAATTCTTATGACCCTCTGGTTAAAATAACAGACGGTTAAAATAAAGGGCTTTGTGTTTATGAAAAAAAATCTGATAACGCGTGCTATAGCGGTAGGTTGCTTATTGTTAACGGGTGTTGCGCAAGCATTTATTGCCAATAAAATCACGATAGAAGGCTTGCAAGGCATTACCACTGGAACGGTATACAGTTATTTGCCTGTTAAAGTGGGCGATGATATTACCGCAAAAAAATCGACGCAAATTATTGATGCGCTGTACAAAACTGGATTTTTCAGTAATGTGACCCTTTATCAAAAAGGCGCGGATACTTTAGTGGTGAAAGTCGCCGAAAGGCCGATTATTGGCAATATCAATGTCAGTGGTAACAATGCCATCAAAAAAGAAGATTTAAACAAAGCATTAGCCAAAATGAATGTCGCGGAAGGGCTTACGTATAATCAATCACAAATCAATCAAATTAAAGTTGGATTGCAAGAACAATATTATAGCATGGGCTATTATGGCGCTAATGTGGATATTGTAAAAACAGACGAATCTAAAAATCGTATCGCATTGAATATCAAAATTACCGAAGGTGCATTAGCCATCGTGCGTGATATTCATTTTATTGGCAATGCTCATTTTTCTGATGACATTTTACTGGATCAAATGGATTTATCGACACCGGGTTTGTGGACTTGGATGACAGATACCGATCGTTATTCGCGTGAAAAGCTTCAAGGCAGTTTGCAGAAAATTGTAGCGTACTATATGGATCATGGTTATCTCAAAGTAAAACTAGATTCTGCCACCGTACAAGTTACACCTGATAAAGCCAATGTCTATATTACTACGCATATTACAGAAGGCGCTAAATATACGGTCAGTGGTTATGGATTATTTGGTGATATTGACAAAGCAGTTCCTGAGAGTGAAATGCGTAAAGGCATTGAGTTGCCGACAGGAAGTACATTTTCATTAAAAACGGTCACAGACTCTGAAGAAATTATTAAGAGCATGTTTGGACGAAAAGGCTATTCAGAAGCTAAAGTAGAATTTACTCCCGACGTTAACGAAAAAGATCACACTGTTTTCATACGTTTAACGATCACGCAAAACAATATGATGTACGTGCGCCATATTCAATTTGTCGGAAATAACAAAACCAACGATGCGCCGCTACGAAGTCATATGGCACAAGTCGAGGGCGGTATTATTAATACCGATAACTTAGCTCAATCTAAGCGCCAACTTTATCAGCTGCCGTATATTTCTAATATTGAAATGAAAACAGAAAATGTGCCGGGGACAACAGATCAAGTTGATGTGAATGTGAAAATGGATGAAAAGCCTTCAGCGCAAGTGTCTGCAGGTATTGGGTATTCTCAAGTTGATGGCATGATTTTGAATGGCTCTGTGGTTCAGAAAAACTTATTTGGTACGGGCAAAAGCGCAAAACTTCAAGCGGTTTATAGCGCGTATCAACAAACCGTCAGTGCGGATTACTTTAATCCTTATTACACCACTTCGGGTATTAGTCGAGGCGTAACGGCGTATATGACGCGTTACGATCCTGAGGCGGCCAATCTTTCTTCTGATTATTCGTTTGATCAATACGGCTCGCGAATGTATTACAACATTCCCATGAGCGCGAGTGTTGGTGCGACGGACTCTATTAATTTAGGGTACGGTTATATGGGAACAAAACTTGATGTTTATGATTCTGCCTCAACGCAAGTCAGTGATTTTGTTGATGACTACGGCAAAGTGTTTAATGAAGTACAATTGACAGCAGGATGGACGCATAACGGTTTAAATCGTGCGATTTTCCCAACAGAGGGTTTTTATCAATCTCTTGGAACGGACTTATACTTGCCGATGGAGTCAGGTTCTATTGGCTACTATACCAGTAAATATCAAAATAAATGGTATGTGCCGTTGGGCAAACAGTTTGTGATCTTTACACGCAGTGAAGCGGGTTATGGCGATGGCTTGATTACTGATAACGACTTGCCGTTTTATAGTAATTTTTATGCAGGTGGTATGACGACTGTTCAGGGTTATGAAGGTAATACCCTTGGCCCGTTGGATTCTAACGGCAGCCCTTATGGCGGTAATTTCTTATTAGATGGTGCTGTTTCGTTGATTTTCCCGAACTTTATTAGCCCTGATAATTTGCGAACCTCCTTGTTTTTCGATGCCGGTCAAGTTTATGATCTTGAGGGTGCAACAGAAGATAGCGGTTTTTCGACTGCGGATTTACGTTATAGTGCGGGTCTTGATGTTCAGTGGTTATCTCCTTTAGGAATATTGGAATTTAGTTTGGCGAAAGCATTGAATCCAAGTGATACCGATCATACGGAGTTCTTTAACTTTAATATTGGCGCGTCTTTTTAATTTTTTAACAAACAGAGGTCTTTAAGAATGAAAATGAAAAACATAGTAAGTTTAGGCTTAGTGCTATCAAGTACATTGGTGTTTAACAACGTTGTTATGGCAGCCGATGCGACAACAACTAACCCAAGCACGAATGTGTGTGTAGTAGAGATTGCAAAAG
>JAZKAS010000018.1:22848-38469 GCA_040389005.1 Pseudomonadota bacterium | reverse complement strand
AGTTTTGCATGATTCTCCGCAAGTCAAAAGTGATGTTGACGCGTTAAAAGCAAAATTTAAGAAAGATCAAGATTCAATTGAAACAAAGCAAAAAGCATTGGAAAAGAAGATTGCTGATCTTAAGAAAAATGATGCGGTTATGAGTAGTGCTGATAAAGCAAAAGCAGAAAAAACTATTGCAGGTGAGCGACAAGCCTTGATTCAAGAAGTGGGTGCGTTTCAACAAAAACTTACTGCTGAACAAAAAGGCATGATGGATGTGGTATTTAAAGATTTAAACGGCGTTGTACAATCTGTTGCAAAAACAAATAAGTGTGATGTTGTGCTTGATAGCCAATTTGTGTTGTATGCTGTGCCTGGGCATGATGTGACGGCTGATGTTGAGAAATTGTTTGATGCAAAAAAGAAATAAGTATTACACATTAGGTCAACTTTCTGAAAAATTTGGGCTCGAATTACACGGTGATTCGAGTCATCAAATTTCAGGTATTGCGCCCATTGAAAAAGCTACTGTATCGCAAGTGAGTTTTTTGGAAAATACGCGTTATCAAAAATACTTAGCAGAAACAAATGCGGGTGTTGTTGTTCTTTCGAAAATTTATGCAGATCAATGTAAAACTAATTATTTAATTAGTGACAAACCTTATTTAGCCTACGCAAAAATTGCAGAATTATTTGTTGAAAAAGATGTGCCTGAATGTGGCATACATCCCACCGCAATCGTTGATGCGAGTGCAATTATTGATGCTTCTGCCGCTATTGGCCCGCATGTGGTGATTGGCAAAAACGTTCGCATTGCAGCGAATGTGATTGTTGGCGCAGGATGTTACATTGGTTCACGCGCACAGATTGGTGAAAATACATTGCTGTGGCCACATGTGAATATTTATTCTGATACGGAAATTGGCAGAGAATGTGAAATAAAAAGCGGCGCTGTTTTAGGCGGCGATGGTTTTGGATTTGCGCCCAGTAAAACGGGTTGGCATAAAATACCACAACTTGGAAAAGTCATTTTAGGGGATAAAGTTTCCATCGGCTCAAACACCACGATTGATTGTGGCAGTACGCAAGATACGATTATTGGTTTTGATGTTAAAATCGATAACCAAGTGCAAATCGCACATAATGTTTCAATTGGAGATTATACGGCGATTGCTGGATGTGTGGGTATTGCGGGAAGCACGCATATTGGTAAACATTGTCAAATTGGCGGCGGTTGCGGAATTGGCGGCCATTTAGTCATTGCTGATTATGTCGCGATTGCGGCGATGTCGGGGATTACTAAATCGATTGCTTCATCCGGGCAGTATATTGGTCGTGGTGGCATGGGTGTAGAACCATTAAATGTTTGGTTAAAATTAGCGGCAAAATTACGCGGCATTGATAAAATCATTGAACGCATTAAAAAATTAGAAAGTGGGTTGTAGGGGAGATCCGGCGATCGCCCTTTTTCCAGGTTACAATAGAAGGTGAAAAATGAATAAAACAATCGACATCCATAATATTATGAAATTGATTCCACATCGTTATCCATTTTTGTTAGTGGATCGTGTTTTGGATTATGTGCCGTCAGAACGACTAACTGCGATTAAAAATGTAACGATGAATGAGCCATTTTTTACAGGCCATTTTCCGGGTCGTCCTGTAATGCCCGGTGTGTTGATGATTGAAGCGATTGCGCAAGCAGGCGCGATTTTATTTTTTCAAACACATATTGATGCCGGCAATCCTGACAGTGGGTTAATGTTTTTAGCGGGCATTGATAATGCACGCTTCAAAAAAATTGTTGAACCGGGTGATCAATTGCGTATTGAAGTTGAGGTCACTAAAATCAGAACCCCTGTTTGGCGAATGATTGGTAAAATATTTGTTGAAGATAAATTGGTTTGTTCCGCTGAAATTTTGAGTGCACAATAATGTCAAACATAAAGATTCACCCACAAGCAATCGTTTCGGATCAAGCAAAATTACATCCGAGCGTGCAAGTGGGACCTTGGAGTTGGATTGGCCCTGAAGTAGAAATTGCTGAAAACTGCGTGATTGGACCACATGTTATTATAAAAGGCCCTACAAAAATCGGCGCAAACAATCGATTTTATCAATTTTCATCGATTGGCGAAGATTGCCAAGATTTAAAGTATGCCGGTGAGCGTACATTCTTAGAAATTGGTGCAGGTAATATCTTTCGAGAATATGTGTCTGTGCATCGTGGTACCGCGCAAGATCACGCGCTTACAAAAATTGGCGATTACAATTTATTTATTACCGGTTCGCACGTCGCGCATGATTGTGTCATTGGTAACCATTGTATTATTGGTCATCATGTGGGGCTTGCAGGACATGTGCATGTCGATGATTATGCTATTTTGGGTGGCTATGTCGCTGTGCATCAATTTTGTCGTATTGGCACGCATACTTTCTTAGGCGGCAACGTCGCTTTAGTGAAAGATCTTCCGCCGTACATGCTAGCGGCACTAGACGGCGGTGATACAAGAGTCATTAGTATTAATGCAGTCGGTTTGCGTCGTCGCGGTTTGACAGAAGAAGATATCTTAATGTTAAAGCGTGCTTATAAAGTTTTATATCGACAAGACTTAACGATTGACGCGGCTGTTGCGGAGCTTCAAGTATTAGCAAAAAAGAATTCGCATATTCAGCCGTTGATTGATTTCGTGAATCAAGCCACGCGCGGGATTTTACGTTGAGAATTGGCATCATTGTCGGAGAAGCTTCCGGCGATTTATTGGGGGCTGCTTTAATTGAGCAGCTGCAAAAACTTTATCCTCATTTAACCTTTGATGGTGTTTTAGGCCCGCGATTAAAAGCCTTGGGTGGAACAGCGCTTTATGAATCAGAGCGATTGGCCGTCATGGGATTTATCGAACCGTTAAAGCGTTTGCCTGAATTATTGCGCATGCGTCATCACTTGATTAAGCATTATCGTGATAATCCACCCGATGTTTTTATTGGTATTGATGCGCCCGATTTTAATTTAGGCATTGAGTGTAAGTTAAAAAAGCAGGGCATTAAAACGGTGCATTACGTCAGCCCGAGCGTATGGGCGTGGCGACAAGGACGCATTAAAAAAATTAAACAAGCGGTTGATTTAATGCTGGTGCTATTTCCATTTGAAGCAGCGTTTTATGAGAAACATTGCGTGCCGGTGGTGTATGTTGGGCATCCTATGGCGATGCAAAATCCCCCCCACCCCCCCCTTTGCAAAAGGGGGTCGATTGCGAGGCAAGCGGGGGGATTTTGCGAGAAGATTCTTGCCATTCTCCCAGGCAGCCGTCACAGTGAAATCGCCCACATGACAGAATTATTTTTAAAAACAGCCCTTTTATTAAAAGCACAATTCCCTCAGCTACAATTTATTTCCCCAATGGCATCTCCCGAGATTCGAGCGCATTTCTTAAAAATAAAAGCATTGGTGGCGCCTGATTTAGAAATAAAATTGTTTGATGGGCAAGCGGACGAGGTGTTGGCAGCATGTGATTGTGCGTTAATTACCTCAGGAACTGCAACGTTTCAAGCCATGTTGCATCATTGCCCAATGGTGGTAGCGTATAAAACGAGCAAATTTAATGCTTGGTTGATTCGCAAGCTCTATAAACACCGTTTTTTCGCTTTGCCAAACATTTTATTTGGGCGACGTATTATTCCTGAATACTTCCAGGAAGACGCGACGCCTGCATCATTGTTTCAAGATCTTGAAATTTTATTGAAAAATCAACAGGTTGCAAAAAATATCGCTGAAGAATTTTTGGCGATGCATCAATATTTGCGCGAACCGGCAATAGATGCAGGCGCTAAAGCAATTAAAAATCTTATTTTTCCTGCAAACTCTCAAAAATGACCTACAATTGACCAGGGTGATATCTCACACGGGTGTGATCAAATTTCTTGCACATCCTTGTGAAATATGGTAAAAAGCCAACCCATGTCCGTAATGATCTGAAAGTAGACAAAAAACTGGGCCATTTAAGCAAGCATTAAGAATACTTGTGTAAAATGAGTCCGAGTTTAAAAAAAAGTGTCCGATTGAGTTATATGAGTTTTAAAGAGGGAAAGCATTATGAAGATGAGCAGGTTGACAGTTTTGTTGTTAGGCTTAATGAGCGTAACTGCTTTTGCAGGTAACTACGCCGATAAAGGCACTGAAGCGAGTCCACAAAATAATAAAGTGGAAGAACAGCATTTTTATATCGATTTGGGCGCGAGTGAGTATTATTTTAATCAGCCGAGTATGGGGCTGCCATTATCAACCGGCTTTGGCGATGTTCATCCTGCGAGCGGTCCTGTTACGCCTTTCCCAAATACCTCTGGTGCAAGTTATGACGCGGATAATTGGGCCTTTGCTCCTTCCATTACGCTGGGCTATCAATTTTTAACGGACAATTCAGACCTGCAAGCGATCTTTGGTCAGCAAAATGCTATTGAACTTCGCGGTTCTTATTTTCATAACACAGGCTCTCAGAGCGAAAATTATACTGATCAACCTTATTACGTGAATCCAGCTATTATTACAGGCGTGCCTCGCAGTGATATGTATACGTCTAGCTATGACATGACCAATAGTACGGTTGATTTTGACAATACTTATGAAAACATTGGATTGTATTACACCGGTAACAAGGTGATTAGTAATTCATTAATTAACTCTCCTTATGTTGGCGTTGATGTGAGCTATTTGAAGCAAGATAGTAACTATAATGCTGATCTCTATTTGCCTGACTCGGATAACGGTGGTAAACCTGATTACTCAGATCCAGATAACTACTTTGATTACATAGGCTCAGACAATTTAAGTAGCTATTACATGGGCTTAGCGTTCGGTGACAAGGCTACTTACTTATTTGAAAAAAATTATGGCGTCTATGGCGAGTTAGGTGCAGGCGTGTATTGGATGCATACTAAATTGAGCGCATCACAGACACCTGCTGCAAACCAACCTGACGTGATGGATCAAACAATTTTGGGTACGTATACAGTTGATACGTCTGATGATCAAGCAACGTTTAAACTGAATGCTGAAGTCGGTTTGAATTATTATTTCAAAAGCAATCAAGATCAAATGAGCCCACGCGTGACTTTATTGGCAGGCTTGGATTATTGGAATGATGTGGCTTACGCTGACAATCCAACGGAAGATGGGCAAATGGTGAAGATTGCGTATGATAGCGCGGTTAATCCATATGCTGGTTTGCAATTGCATATTCCATTGTAAGGTGAATGTAGGGTGGATTAGGCGTACTCGCCGTAATCCACCTTTTTGTGTTTGAGTAATTTTTTTTGATAAAAAGTAAAAAAGGAAGGGTCTGATGAAACAGGTTCAACAAATGATGAAACGATGGATTAAAGGGGTTGTGACAACCTCTTCAATGTTTGTGTTTTCGGTATCGCTTGCCAGTGGTAACGCCATCACGACTGCGCCGAATACGGCTACGCCTTATTCTTATTCAGACCCTAATTCAACCGTACCTTCTTATAATAATGTCGGTCGACCTGTTGATGAAGAAACACAAAGTTTAATGGTAAATAATGAAGCGCTTGGATTAAGTAGCCCAGTGACAGTGAGCACAGGTTACAGCGCGAATTATGGTTATGAAATGAATGCGTCTTTCTCGCATATGTTAGGTTTTTATGACGCAGTAAGTTTATTAGGTGCCTATGCGCCTCAAGAAAATCGCGTTGATATTACTTGGGCACATGCATGGACAGAAAAACAACGTACAAAATTAAGTGTTGAACGTTTAGAAGAAGCCATGGATTTTGATTATGACAGTGGCTCTGTAACAGAGTGGGTGCCGCAATATGCTTATGGTGCAGGCTATCAATATTTATTCAATAAAAATTGGCTCAAAAATGTTGAGCTTACTGGCTATTATGCGCAGGCACAAAGCCAAAACTTAGATACCATTCGTTTTACAGGAACTGATGGCAATTTTTATGATAACTATCGTCATATTGCAGGGGCTACAAGTAAAGGCTCTGAAGCAACATTGAATGTCTCTCCTTGGAAAACAGGGTTAGTTGGTTTAGGTTTAAATTATGATAGTGTCAACTACGATACGAAATATAATGATACCGACGCAGAAAATGCGAAAGGTTTTGGTTTCACATTAAGTTTAGAACAATTACTTTCTAAACATGTGAAATTTGATCTCGAAGGAAGTCAACGTGAAGTTTACGATGACTACGTTGCGGGCGTTTCATTTTTAACACCATCAAACCTTGAAGTTGGCGTGAACGGTGAACGTACGTTAGGTGAAAATGGTTCTGCAAGCGATAGTCGTTTTAATTTAAATTTAGCGTATTTCTTTGACGATAAAAACCGTTATGAAAATGGTTACAATCTTGAAGACCCTAGCCAAAATGATTTAGCTTCTTGGGCAAGTAAATCGGCGGCTTATATGGATGAAGTACTTGCAGCGGCTGATCAAAAGACAGTCCAAGTAACTACTGCGCCACAGAGCAAAAACCCAATGGCGGATATGAGTGATACAGCACCTGTTCTTAACCTAACAGTAGGCGAAGTTAATCATATTAACATTAGTAACTATATTGCGAATGCCAATTTAACAGAGGCTCAAAAGCAAGCGACCCCAGTTATTAAAGGGGGCCCAAGTGAAGTAGGCTTTACTTATGATAATGCGACACAGACATTAGTGACAACAACAGAAGTACCAGAATCGGTAGTGAATAAAACATTTGAACCGTTGGTATTAGTGTTTCCAGTAGATGCTGCTGATGAGACAACGCGCACTCAAGAAACTTTGAGCGATGTCGCTACTAATAATCTTACATTTAAAGTCGCTGTTAGCAGTAACTCTCTTGTAACGAATCCGAGTTTTGATGCGGCTCAAGAAGCTATCACTGGGCGCGCTCAGTCGTGGGTCTTCAAGTATCAAAATGCCAGTAATACTGCAGATCCTTCTGCGATGTTTATTAACACGTATTCCAGCTATTCAAAGCTAACAATGAATTCAGGTTATCCATCAGCGGGATCAACAGATCCTAACCATTGTTATACTTTTGTGTCTGACAATACTGCTGAAACTTTAACGGTGACGTCAGCTGCCTCAGACGTTTGTCCGGGCAATGCAACCATCAGCGTTGAAACTAATAATGGTTATAAAAATTCACCCGTGCAGACGATTACTTTTGCAGCACTGCCTGCAGGAACTCCTGTTGTGAGTGGTGCGGCCATTACATCTCCTGCGATGTTAGAAAACCAAGTGTATTCACCTGGTTATGCATTCCCAACCACCGGTGATACCAATGTCGTTTACCCAGGTAAAGATGAACAGTTCAGCACGACGGCTGGCGATAATACGTTGTTGGTTTGTAATGCAAGCAACAACCAAGTGGTCACAGACTCTAATCTAGAATTAGGAGTGGCTCCTTCGCAAATCACTTTGCAATCTTCTGCGGCGCTTCCGTCAAAATATGTTGGAACAACCTTTGACATTTATTTAAGCGTTAAGAATACAGATGGTTTAACAGCAAATAATGGAACATCGTGTGGTACTGGAACACCATTCACATCGACTGTTCAAGGTGCGCCAAGTATTCCAGATAACATCCCATTAGGTGCAATGTCAGTGGATACTTCTTATCACTATGATTTCATGACCGATGGTGGTAGCACTTATAATGTGACTAATGGTTCATCTGCGATCACTAGTCTTTCAGGTTCTACGATCAGCGTTAAAAACAGTTCTGGTACTGAAATATTAAACGGCCAGGATCTCACGAGTACGCTTGGATTAGAGCTTGCGCAACAAGGCAATGATGTTGTGTTGTCGGGGATTATCAATCCAGGTTACGTAGGTGACACTGTTTATGTGACGCTGAATTTAGCCAACGAATATGGCACAAGCACAAACAGTGCGGCGCCTGCGTTTTCTGAAGCTATTACGGCGAATGGAGTTTACGCGCCGAGTGTTGCAGGCGGCCAGGTCTTAAATACAGGTACAGAAGGCTCGACTTATACTTACACGTTCCCTAATACCGGCGATAATGCGGTTACAGCGGGTACAGGTGAGAAATTTGATACCGCAACTTCTGCAACTTACGCAACTGTTACGGATAGTGTTACGAGCGAAGATTTATCTTCTCAGTTTTCACTCACCTTTGATGCCGATGCGACACAAATCACATTGACATCAGGTGGTAATACGCTTGCAACGCAAAATAATATCAACGTTGTTTTGCATGTAGCAAATATCGATGGACAAGTAGCTGATAACGCTGCGAATCCGGATTATTTTTCGATAGTTCAGCCGTATCAACCACAAATTGGTGACACTGGTCATGCATTAACAAATGCAGTGGTAAATGGTGATAATTCTGTCACTTACAGTTACACCAGTTATGCATCAAGCCCGATGTTGCCTGGTCCGACAGACAGCAATGAAACCTTTAACACTACAACGACAAAAGCGTTGGTGTATTATGCAACGGATACGGCGAAAGCAAATCCATTGTCAGGTTTCAGTTTAGAGTACAATGCAGGTAATACGGCAATTACAGGTTTGACTGCTTCTTCAGCAACGGTTGCTGGATTAACAGGTCCTGTGAATGTTTATTATTATGCAGTGAATAATGACAATCCTAATTCTCCTGTTGAAAGTACAACAGCAGATACCATTGGTACTGACATGATTTCTGTACCGAACTCGACGATAGCGAGCGGTAACATCGATACAGCTTATACGTATAGCTTTAAAGATAACGGAAATTTAATCACTGGTTCTACTGGGTTAAGTGCTGCGTCAACGGTCACATTCAGTGATCCAAACGCGGGTTTAACTGCGATTCCAGTAAGCTCACAAAACAACGGTGTTTATGACGACATTCAAGTGTCAGGTACGCCGGTGGCAGGTCATGCTAGTACGTTGACGTTAACATTGAACCTAACGACTCCAGATAATTTGTTAACACAAAATATTCCGGTAACGTTAGCGATCGAAGCGCCAGCACCTGTGGTGACATTGGGTGATTATAACTACAGCCCGCAGCTTAACGAGACGTTTACTTATGAGTTTGCGAATTCAGAAGCAACAGCGAACGGTAAGCCGGTTGTTTCAGCAGGAACAGGCGAGTATTTTGATGAAGCAGCCACGACAGTTACGGTGACTGGATCAGATGGTGCTAATGAAACGGGCTTGTTCACCTTGCAGTACAGCAACGATGGCACCCTTCCTGCTAGCGGCGGTAATAATGTGGTCACTTTAGTTTCTAAAGATGTGTTGTCACAAGCAAACACCTTTACAGTAACTTTTGATGTACATAATATCGATCAGCAAACAGCTCAAGGATCGACAGGTTCGGTGACAGTGGGTTCTCAGACAGGTTATTTAAGCTGCCCTGCATCAGCGCAGATCAATAGTAACCCATCAATCTCGAAAACTCAGTCGTCTTTGATGAATGCTCCAACAGGTGGATCTGTATTAAAAACAGTGACATTTAATGGCAAGGATACTGATGGTAATACTAGGAGCGTGGAATTATATGGTGTAACGCTCAAGGTATCGGGAAATCAGACAACGATGATATGTAATTATAATAATCAGATGGATTTACCAATACCGGATTATGATTATATTTCGTCGACAACTATTACAACAGTTGATGCGCAAGGCGTACAAGCCGCGGACTCTAGTAGTTCTGACTGGAAGTCAGCAACGCAATGTAATGTAGGCGGCGCGCCGTCAGACACAGCTTGCCAAGTTAAATATACTTACGCAGGTCAGTAAAGCAGTTGAAAGGTGTGGGAGGGTTTGTTACGCTAGGCGTCCCCTCCCGTACCAAATCCTTCACACTCAAAATATATTCGGTAGATTTCGTTATAGAATGAAAGCTGATGAGTATTGGGGTGTAATCCACGACATCAATTATTAATGCGTGCTCCTTTCGTGAGAAGGAAAGGGTATAGACTTTTTTTGTATTCATTTGCAAATAAGCCAAAGGAGGGACCTAGTATTGTCAGAGATTATTGTTGGCATTGATGAGGCTGGTCGCGGACCGCTGGCAGGGCCAGTTGTAGCCGCTGCAGTAATTTTAGATCCCGATCAACCTATCCTTGGTTTGGCTGATTCAAAGCAATTATCTGAAAAAAAACGTGAAGCTTTATTTGATGAGATTATCAATAAAGCGTTAGCATATGGTATCGGTTGGGCCAGCCCAGAAGAAATTGATGCCGTTAATATTCTGCAAGCTACTTTTCTCGCCATGCGGCGCGCAAAACATCAGTTAGTCATTGTTCCTACATTAGCGCTGGTTGATGGTAACCAAGATCCCAAACTCGATTGTCCAACGCAAACCGTTATCCAGGGTGACCGTCTTATTCCAGCCATTAGTGCGGCATCTATTTTAGCAAAAGTCACTCGAGATCGTTACATGGTAGCGCTTGATCAACAATACCCTGGTTATGGCTTTGAACAACATAAAGGCTACCCTACAAGAGCTCATAAAAAAGCCATTTCATGCCTTGGACTGACCATTGTGCACAGAAAAAGCTTCAAATCTGCCATCGTAAAAAAATAATTCCCTTTTTAATCATGTTATTGCCAAATTTTAAGCATATCTTAAGAACTCGGCTCTATAATGATTTAAATTTTTACAAGCAAGGTAAGGAAAATTATGAACAACCGCAGACACTCAATAGATTCAATCGATTCAACAGCTACGGATATGCCAGGAAGATTACATCAGAACCTTATTCCTAGTCATAGTGCCAATAATGCGCCACAAGTAAGCTATAGAAATACATTGGCTGCAGGTTTTACGGTAGTTACTCAAGGATTTATGGCCTGGGGGCTTCTGAACCTTGCAGCCATGTTGTGGCTTAAGACAGGTTATCCTATGTTTTATACAGCGGGTGAATCGATGAAGCAATGGAGCGATTATAGCGACTCACTTGAAGATAATAATGTGGTAAACCCACAGAAAGATGCCAGTGCAAATGCAATGTCGAACGGCAGAGGGCAAATTACAATTCATAATGAGCAAGTGCCTGCGATGATATGGACTGCAAAAGCCAGTGCAGCGCTTATAAGTGCTATTTTAATCTATGTTGCTACCTCAATTATCGTTGCAAGTTTCCATAAGCTCACTCCTGGCTTGAATCCTACTCCTAAGAAGGACCAGCATCAATTTAAAATTGATGAGGAAACACGTGTTAAACATGCGAATGAGTACACAACTGCAGGCGCTAAGGGTGCAAAGGAGCCTCAGATTGCTAGTTATTACTATGGATTTTGGGAGCGTTACTATACTAAGCTTCCAGATGACGCTACATTTAGTACAAAACTTGCGCATAGAATGATTGAAGCTCCACACTCAATACCGCAAGATTTTTGGGATGCGTTAGTGTACACCCTCTCTTTGGGACTTCCTCTGTTAGTGATGTTTGAAGTGTACTTTGAGATCATTGGGTTGCCTGTTTTTAATGATACAAAACAAATGTGGGCAGATGACTTTGCTGCAAAAGGAACATGTAATGGAACTATTGCGGCTTCGCAATGTTTGGGGACAGAGGGTAATTATGCACAGCAAGCTGAATTCCATCGAATAGATGAAGCCATGGTGAGCAATATGGTGTTTGGATTATATTGCGCTGCAATTCTTCTAACTGCCTCGCCATTAATAACTTACTTTGGAAAGTTAATATATAACAATGTAACTCTGCCAGCTATGCCAACTCTGCCAACATGGAGCAGAGAAGCTAAAAAACCAACCGTTAATAATGTGTCGGTTACTGAAAACTTGCTTGTTAATAAGGTCGTTAATGATGGTGATGTAGAATCACAGAATGCTGGTGCTACAAGCCCTTTGCATCAAGGTGATTCATCAGAGAGTGAAGCAGGTCTGACGCTGCAGCAAATAGACGCAGCTGTTGAGAGTGCAGAGCGCGAAATGGCGGCGAGAAATGCTGCTGGTTCACTAGGCCAAGAAGCAGCAATGTTTGGTGCATCCGCTCGAGCAGCTGCTAGTAGCAGTAAGACTACCAGCTATTCTCCTCCGACGACTACTCGTTGAGGAAAAGGCGTAATATATTTTATTGCGCGGATAAGTATCACGAAAAAAGGCGGCCAATCGGTCGCCTTTTTTATTGAATATCATACGCTAAATCGTTTCACGCGAGAATGACAATAAGGTGCTTTACCTGTTTGCGCATAATAGGTTTGGTGATCTTGTTCTGCTTTCCAAAACACACTGGCTTCACGTATTTGTGTCGCGACGTTAAATCCTGTTTCACGTAACCGTTGAATTAATTGCTCAGCTATTTTTTTCTGTGATTCATTATAATAAAACACCGCGCTTAAATACGATGAGCCTAAATCTGGACCTTGGCCATTAGTTTGTGTTGGATCATGAATTTCAAAAAACACTTTCGCCAGTGTTTCGTAATCAAGTATTGCGGGATCAAAAATCACACGCGTGACTTCAAGATGGCCTGAATGCCCATCACAGACATTTTTATATGAAGGATGTAATAAATGTCCGCCGCTATAACCGACTTCAGTTTTGACAACGCCCGGCACTTGATCAAATAAATATTGCACGCCCCAAAAACATCCGCCTGCGAAAACTGCTTCTTCAGAATCTAAAATCGTAGTGCTTTTGACAAAATCTACAGATGCTGAATTGACACAATGGCGAAGATTTTTAGCGGTATAATTTTCGCCAGAAAACACATGGCCTAAATGTGCATCACAACGTGCGCATAAAATTTCAGTACGGCGACCATCGGGATCTGTTTGACGACGCACCGTATTGGGAATTTCAGCATCGTAGCTGGGCCAGCCACAGGTTGATTGAAATTTCGCCTCACCGCGATACAGCGCTAAGCCACAACCGCGACACAAATATGTTCCCGCGCTAGTTTCATCGCAATATTCACCAGAAAAAGGCGCTTCAGTGCCTTTATCGCGAACGATGTGTTGGGTTTCGGGGGTGAGTGTTTTTAGTTTGATCATGATGGTCGGTCGCTCTCTAGTAAAAATGTATGTTAGAATATCACCAATTAATACAGCGGTTCTACGTTTCATGGCGCCAACCTTCATTCATCTACGCAACCACAGCGAGTTTTCACTCGTCGATGGTCTATTGCGTTTCAAACCGTGGATGAGCCGTCTTAAAGAACTCAATATGCCCGCAGTGGCCCTTACCGATGAAAGTAATTTATTTGCCGTGGTGAAATATTTTAAAGCAGCGATGGCCGCAGGCATTAAACCGATTTTTGGTGCAGATTTATGGTTAAGTAATAATGGTCCTGAAAAAGCAGGCAAACCGTTTCGTGTTACAGCACTTTGTCAAAATGATCTTGGTTATAAAAATTTACGTTTACTTATTTCTCAAGCATATCAATCGGGACAGCATCATGATAAAGCCATTATCAAGTATCAATATTTAGAACAATGTTCAGAAGGATTGATTATTATTTCGTGCGCAGGAGAAAGTGATATTGCGCAGGCTTTATTACAATCAAAAAATAGTAATTTAGAAACACTGTTAAATTTTTGGCAGAAAAATTTTGAAAATCGATTTTATTTGGAAATTCAACGTGTCGGAAAACCGCATGAAGATAGTTATAACCCAGCGATTATTGAACTAGCTATTTCTAAAAATATTCCCTTAGTTGCAACTAACGATACGCGTTTTATCAAAAAAAATGATTTTGATGCGCACGAAGCGCGCGTGTGTATTCATGAAGGCGAAATGTTGGGTGCTGAAAATCGTGCGCAGCGTTACACCGAAGAACAATATGTAAAAAGTGCTGAAGAAATGGCGGAGCTATTTTCTGATATTCCACAAGCATTAATGAATACAGTGGAAATTGCCAAGCGATGTAACGTTGCGTTAAAACTGGGTGAAAGTGTTTTGCCGACTTATCCTGTTCCTGCGGGTATGACAGAAGCGCATTATTTAGAAAATCAATCTGTCGAAGGACTGAATGCGCGATTACAAAAAACACTACCGAATATCACATTCGAGCAACGTAAAATTTATGATGAACGTTTGCAGATAGAATTATCAGTGATTAATAAAATGGAATTCCCGGGTTATTTTTTAATCGTTGCAGATTTTATTCAATGGGCAAAAAATAATGATATTCCCGTCGGTCCGGGTCGTGGATCCGGTGCAGGCTCACTGGTTGCGTATGTGTTGGGCATTACCGATTTAGATCCACTCGTGCACGATTTACTTTTCGAACGTTTTTTAAATCCCGAACGTGTTTCGATGCCTGACTTTGATATCGATTTTTGTATGGAAGGGCGTGATCGCGTCATTGAATATGTCGCGCAAAAATACGGTCGACAAAGTGTCGCACAAATTATTACCTTTGGAACCATGGCCGCAAAAGCGGTAGTGCGCGATGTTGGTCGTGTATTGGGCATGGGTTATAATTATGTCGATAAAATCGCAAAACTTATTCCTTTTGAAATTGGCATGACGCTTGAAAAAGCTTTGCAAGATGAACCCTTGTTACAACAACGTTACGAACAAGAAGACGATACGCGTCAACTCATTGATCTGGCAAAAATATTAGAAGGTGTGGCGCGAAATGCCGGAAAACATGCCGGTGGCGTGGTGATTTCTCCAACAACGCTGGTTGATTTTACTGCGATCTATTGCGAACAAGATTCAGAACAGCTTATCACGCAATTGGATAAAGATGACGTTGAAGCCGTCGGGCTTGTGAAGTTTGACTTGTTGGGTTTGCGCACACTTACCATTATTAAATGGGCATTGCGCATGATCAATCATCATAGAGATATATCTACGGAGACCCTTCTCCCGTCCTCAACGGGAGAAGGTCCCGACAGGGGGATGAGGGCTGATCAAATTGACATTACGACACTTCCTCTCGATGATAAGAAAACCTTTGATTTGCTTTTATCATGCCAAACACACGCCGTATTTCAATTAGAATCTCGCGGCATGCGTGATTTGATTAAACGCTTACAACCCGATTGTTTTGAAGAAATCGTTGCGCTCGTTGCCTTATTTCGCCCCGGGCCATTGCAATCGGGCATGGTGGATGATTTCATTAATCGAAAACACGGTCGCGCGGTGGTGGAATATCCGCATCCAGATTTAATTGCCATTTTAAAACCCACGTATGGCGTTATTGTTTATCAAGAACAAGTCATGCAAATTGCGCAGGTGCTTGCGGGTTACACATTGGGCGGTGCGGATATTTTACGTCGTGCGATGGGCAAGAAAAAAGCCGAAGAAATGGCCGAACAACGCGCTATTTTTCTTGCAGGTTCTATTGCGCGCAATGTTGATGCCAAAGTCGCGAATGGTGTATTTGATTTAATGGAAAAATTTGCAGGTTATGGATTTAATCGATCGCATTCTGCCGCCTATGCATTGATTGCGTATCAAACCGCGTGGTTAAAAGCGCACTATCCTGACGCGCTCATGGCGGCGGTATTATCTTCTGATATGGATAACACTGATAAAGTCGTGTTGATGGTCAATGAAGTTAAAGTGATGCGCGTGCCATTATCATTACCCAATTTAAACGCAGGATTTTATAGCTTTACGTTAGATAAGAAGGGCGGAATTATTTATGGTTTAGGGGCGATCAAAGGCGTGGGTGAA
>JAZKAS010000018.1:0-22819 GCA_040389005.1 Pseudomonadota bacterium | reverse complement strand
TATTGCAGAACGTGAAAAAAATGGATCGTATCAAGATTTATTTTCTTTTTGTCAAAGAGTCGATTTGCAAAAATGTAATCGTCGTGTGATTGAAGCGCTCATAAAATCAGGTGCGATGGACGTTTTTAATATGACGCGCGGACGTATGATGGCGTCGATTAATCGCGCGATTCAACTGGCAGAAAAAACTAAACGCGATCTTGCGCATCAACAATTTGATTTATTTGGTCAATCGTCTGCAACCGCATTACCGAGTATGGAGTATGCGTTAGATAATCCTTGGAATGAACGTGCACGTTTAATCGCTGAAAAAGCCGTGTTGGGTTGGTATGCCTCGGGGCATCCCATTACGCATTACGCCGCTGAATTAAAATATATGACAACGACCACGCTTGCAAAACTTCATGCCAAATATGCGCGAAGTGGTGCACCTGTCGTTAAAGCACCTTCCAACGGCGAGAAGCCTGCGTATTCCCGCAGCAAAGGTGAAATGGTCACCGTTGCGGGTGTGATTATTGCGCTTCGTACGATGATGACCAAGCGCGGTGATCGCATGGCGTTTGTGACCGTTGATGATGGTGTTTCTAAAATTGAACTCGCTGTGTTTGCCGATCTTTATACGCAATATCGTGAAATATTAACAGATGATAATTTAATTATTGTGACTGGCGAAGTGAGTTGGGATGATCACAGCGATCAACTGCGCATGCGAGCACAAACCATTTTAAGTTTAGAGCAAGCGCGTATTCAACATGCAAAAGGAATTTTACTTCGCTTGCCTGCAACACAATTGTCACCTGAAAAATTACGCCAACTCGAAAAAATATTACTGCCACATTGCGGCGGCACGTGCCCGGTTTATATTGATTATTTGCAACAAGATAATAAGCGCACGCAAATTCTCATGGGTGAGAAATGGAAAGTGATACCGCGAGATGTGCTTGTCGATGAGTTGTGTTTATTGATAGGAGAAGATGCTGTTTCAGTCGGGTATTGATTCGCATCTTCTCCTGTTGACCGCCTCAGTTCATCCAAATAAATCAATTGGGCCAGAGCAAATCAATTTTTGATCATTATTGATTTTTTTTGCCCGCCGCCTCTGATCCCATTGATTCTGCCTCTACCCAAGAAGTGGGGGAGCTGCTAACATGCGTTCAATGTAATATCAGCGAGAATTGCCCGATGAATTTGAACTATTTAGACTTCGAACAACCCATTGCCGATTTGAAAGATAAAATTGAAGAATTGCGCCATGCAGATTCTGATGGTGGCATGAATATTGCCGATGAAATCAAGCGACTTGAACATAAAGCGCAAGAATTGACCGAATCTATTTTTTCGAAATTAACCACTTGGCAAAAAGTCCAATTGGCGCGACACCCCATGCGTCCGTATACCCAAGATTATATTGATAGCGTGTTTACCGATTTTCAAGAATTACACGGTGATCGTCACTTAGACGACGGCGCGACTATTATTTGCGGATTAGCACGTTTAGAAGGGGTTCCTGTTGTCGTGATTGGTCAACAAAAAGGCCGTAAAACTCAAGAGAAACTCAAACATAATTTCGGTATGCCAAAACCTGAAGATTATCGAAAAGCCCTGCGCGTGATGCAAATGGCCGAACGCTTTAAACTACCCGTGATTACCATGATTGATACGCCTGGAGCCTATCCCGGGATTGATGCCGAAGCACGCAATCAAAGTGAAGCAATCGCGCGAAATTTGTATGAAATGGCAAAGCTTGAAACGCCGATTATTTGTACCGTGATTGGTGAAGGCGGTTCGGGTGGTGCGTTAGCCATTGGCGTTGGTGATTGCGTTATGATGTTGCAATACAGTATTTATTCTGTAATTTCACCTGAAGGGTGCGCGTCTATTTTATGGAAAAGTGCTGAAAAATCAGCCCAAGCTGCGGAAGCGATGGGGGTGACGGCAGATCGAGTTATGAGTTTACACTTAATTGATAAAATTATTCCAGAGCCTCTTGGCGGCGCACATGCAGATTATCAAGCGATGGCCGCTACATTCAGAACGACATTGTCTGAGCAACTACGCAAATTGACGCAAATGCCGAAAGATCAATTATTAGAGCGTCGTTATCAGCGATTGATGGCGTATGGTCTCTAATCTTGTGTTGATCTTAGGTAGGGTGGATTACGATGAGTACGTCTAATCTACCCTACAAGGGAATTCCATGAAAAATTCTTTGCCAACATATTGGGTAGCCTACAGCGGCGGTGTAGATTCTCATGTGTTGTTGCATACCTTGGTTTCTTTACGGCAACATTATTTTTTTGAATTACGTACCGTTCATATTCACCACGGTTTAAATCCTAAAGCAGATGACTGGCAACGTCATTGTGAAAAAGTATGCCAAGATTTGAATGTTGAATTAACCGTTCATAAACTTGATCTGTCTGCTTCACATGAAAACATCGAAGCGCGCGCACGCGATTTGCGGTATGATTTTTTTGCTTCACTGCTTGAAGAAAATGATTGTCTGTTGACAGGTCATCATCAAGACGATCAAGCTGAAACCGTATTGTTGCAATTAACCCGCGGCGCGGGGCCAAAAGGTTTATCCGCCATGCCGGCAAAAAGTGCGCTTGGAAAAGGGTTTTTATTAAGACCGTTTTTGAATCTCACGCGTGATGAATTATTCTCTTACGCGCAAGAGCACCAATTAACATGGATCGACGATGACAGTAATGAAAACGTACGATTCACACGTAATTTTATGCGGCAAGAAATTTTCCCTGTATTAAAAAAGCGTTGGCCGAATGTCACAGAAGCAATTACACGTAGCGCGAGACATTGCGCTGAAACAGAAAAATTATTAGAAGAATTTATTGCGCCGTTACTGCAATGTTGTCTTTTGGAAAATAATGCGTTGTCATTGAGCGAATTAAAAAAATTAACGCTATTGCAACAAAAACATGTTTTTCGACAGTGGTTATTTCATTGCGGATTTGCTTCACCGAATGAACGCAAATTAGAAAATTGTTTACGTGTTTTTTTAACCGCGGCACAAGATCGACATCCGATGGTTACATGGGCAAATGTCATTGTGCGGCGGTATAAAACAGAATTAAGAGCAGAGCATGTCTGCCCCTAATTCACTAATATCAAATCGTTTTGCCTCTATACTTAACCTGTTCAGCAGCATTAGGGCGCTTAGCGCATTCTCTAAAAGTTTTAGCAAGTTCAGTATTTTCGCCTTGCCATCCGAGTTTGGCAAATAGACTATCGGCTGCGTGTAGGTACAGACTTGCTTTGTCGGATTCAGGTAGGTGAGTATTTTGAATGGAACTGCGCGTTGCTAATAGGCATGTCTTTTTTTCTTCTGCTCTGAAAAATTTTTTCTTTGCTTGGTTATAAAAACTGGTATGCAATGCAGTGATCTCATTTTTTGCTGTGACAAGATCTTTGACAATAGGCGTTGCTTTTTTTTGAGAGGCCTGAGGAGAAGGGCGCTTCTTCGTGCTTTCTTCCTTGGTGTTTAAAGGTGGACTTTCGGTTTTGGGTGGCGCAGGAGGTGCCTTAACGGTCAAGCTTGGTTTAATATCTTGTTCTGCTGCTACTTTTGTATGCGTGCTCAAAGCCTCGATGTTTTTTTCAGGTTTTTTAAGCGATTCAAATATTGGGCGGAGAATTACCATAACTATCTCGTGATTTTCTGGAGAAAGTTGCTGGGTAAGGTCGCGAAGTATTTTCAGTCGTAAACGTGCCGTAGCATCGCCGGCGCGCGCTTTCTCCGCAAGTCTTATTACGGCAACACTAATATCACCCACCGTTGTAAGTTGCTCGACGAAAATGGCGTGATCAAAAGGAAATTGTATTTTTTTTATTTTCTCGAGATCTTCGAATGTTCCTTCGATAAGTATGCAATTGAGTTGCAGAATGGTTTTTTCTGCTTTCTTTGTCATATTAGTCGCTGTTTTGTCGCGCACAGATTCTCGAAAACTTTTTGTTTGCTCTTCGCGATTATTTATAACAGCAGGCGTCGCAGAAGCGCTGACGATAGCAGCCCGCTGTGCAGAGGCTCTTGTTCGCGCGATGGACTGTCTATTTTCTTCTACTGCCTGTTGAATGTTTGCTTGAAGTATTTTGAAGCCAACTGAGGTGCGTTTAAATGCTTCACTTGGGCGTGTGATATTTTTGAAGTCGATTAGTCCTTCTTCTTCAAGTTGTTCGATAACTTCTGCATGTTCATCGTCATAGTCTTCTTGATAACTGATCAGGGCTTGCGTGAAAGTATAATTGAATGAAGGTTCGAGGGCGGCAAATTTTCTTAGAATATTGAGTTCCGTTTTGCTGGCTTTTTCAAGAATTGCATTAAGCTTTTCTTGGTAGAGATTTTCCACCTCTTCTTCAGAGAGTCCTATGCACTCTTCTGGAGCAAGCAATCCGTTTTCTTCTGCATAATAACGTATTTTGTCGCATTTTTCGCCGAATGCATCAATGATTTTTGTAGTCAACTTTTGAATAATGTATTGGTCGCCGGATGCCAAAATGGTTTCAATGATCAGAAGACGATTTTCCGAGTCGCGCTCTAGTAAGCAACTTAAATCATTGAAAATGATTAAATTCATTAACCAATCAACTGACTTTTCGTTACATGTGCGTGGAATGGCAACAGAGTCATCGCCCCATTCCTGCCAGAGCGCAAAAAAAATGTTTGCTACAGTTTCTTTTGGCGCTTGAAGAAGCACAGGATTTATTAACTCCAGGCGAGCAAATTTCTCTTCTTCTGAGCTACCTTCTAAAAGTTTATCTAATTCTCCGGGGGTGGCGATTAAGCCTAGAAACCCTTCAATAAAGTTTTGAGTAAGTTGTGGGTCTTCATTGGCTTCACCGGTAGGTGGTAAAGTCAGTTGATCGAATTCGGCTGCTGTTATGGTCATCATGGGCCTAGTATTGAGATGTAATTCTTATGTTCAGATCGATGAGTATAGCAGGTGGTTAAAAGATTTCAAATTTCGATTGTTTTTTGATCTATATCGAAGGGGGGTAAGCTAAGAGAAGGCAGGGCTTGCCTTCTCTTAATGCAGAAATTACTTATTGCATTGACCTTTGTCAGTATCGCAATGAGCTGATTTGTTGCAAGTAAATATGTACTTGAACAACGCGCCAACGGCAAGAATAGGTAACATCACGCCGAAGAAGTTTTCAACAGCAACGATGGCAGCCGCTTTATCCATAGGCAAAACTAAAGATAAAATACCAACGATAATAGCCACAGCCGCTAAAGCGCGAGTAAGATATTTACACATGTGTTTCTCTCCTTTATGTACAAAAAGCCTTGTTAACAAGGCCGGTCATTGTCCAAGCTAACAGAGCTTTAAGTAGATTGCAACCGAGTTACACCATCTCTTCTAAAAATCCACGTTCTTTCACTTCTTTGTCAATCGTCATTAGGGATGACAATAACGATTCCATCAAATGCATCGGCCAAGAATTGGGGCCGTCGCTTAGGGCTTCATCGGGGTTCGGATGCGTTTCCATAAATAAGCCTGAAATGCCCACGGCGACTGCCGCACGTGCCAATACCGGCACCATCGCGCGTTGTCCGCCTGATTTGCCGCCTTGACCGCCAGGCAGTTGTACAGAATGTGTCGCATCAAATACCACCGGGCATTGTGTTTCGCGCATCATTGCGAGTGATCGCATATCGGACACGAGATTATTGTAACCAAAACTGACGCCGCGTTCACAAACCATTACATGATTATTCCCGGCGGCACGGGCTTTTTCAACGACATGAATCATATCCCAGGGCGCTAAAAATTGACCTTTTTTGATATTCACCGGTTTGCCTGTCTCAACCACGCGTTGAATAAAATTCGTTTGTCGACATAAAAAAGCAGGGGTTTGCAACACATCGACCACTGAGGCGACTTCTTCCAAGGGTGAATCTTCGTGAACGTCAGTGACAATCGGCACATTGAATGTCTTTTTCACTTTTTCAAGAATCGCGAGGCTTTTCTCAATGCCTAAACCGCGAAAACTCAAATGTGACGTGCGATTGGCCTTGTCAAATGAAGACTTATAAATGAAAGGAATGCCTAATCGCTCCGTTATTTCTTTCAATTCTCCCGCCGTATCCAGCGCCATTTGCTCGGATTCGACCACGCATGGGCCGGCCATTAAAAATAAAGGATGATCTAAACCAACATTAAAACCACAAAGTATCATGAGTATGACTCGTTTAAAGATAGTGCAAGGATTCTACCTTAATTTGAAACGGGCGGCCACAAGGTCTTGGTGTATTATTGGCAGTATATTATTTTAAAAAGCATGTTAGAATCTTCAAATATGCATAATAAAATTAATTTACTCTCATCTCATCATTACCAAATAAGAGAAAAAAAATGAAAAGCACCCTTATCCGTCAAAATTTTTTAGATTATTTTAAATCGAAAGGCCACACGATTGTTGCCAGCAGTTCACTAATTCCAAGTAATGATCCGACGTTATTATTTGTTAACGCGGGTATGGTGCAATTTAAAGATGTTTTTCTTGGCACGGATAAACGTTCATACACACGAGCAGCATCATCGCAAGGGTGTTTGCGTGCGGGTGGAAAACACAATGATTTAGACAATGTCGGCTACACTGCGCGTCATCATACCTTTTTTGAAATGCTCGGTAATTTTAGTTTTGGTGATTATTTCAAAGAAGATGCCATTAAAATGGCGTGGGAATTTTTGACGCTTGAGCTAAAGATTCCTAAAGAAAAATTAACCGTTACGGTGCATGATTCTGATCAAGAGGCGGAAGCGATTTGGATTAATCAAATCGGCGTACCCAAAGAGCGTGTAATTCGATGCGGCGATAAAGATAATTTTTGGTCGATGGGTGACACGGGTCCGTGCGGTCCTTGTACGGAAATTTTTTATGATCATGGTGAAGATGTTGCAGGCGGT
This sequence comes from Pseudomonadota bacterium, assembly GCA_040389005.1. Taxonomy (GTDB): domain Bacteria; phylum Pseudomonadota; class Gammaproteobacteria; order JAGOUN01; family JAGOUN01; genus JAGOUN01. The sequence continues at coordinate 15,890 of JAZKAS010000018.1, read as the reverse complement.
CCGCCGGGATCCCCTGATGCAGACGGTGATCGATTTATTGAAATTTGGAATTTAGTGTTTATGCAATTTAATCGCACCGCCGATGGAAAAATGCATGCGTTACCAAAACCTTCTGTTGATACAGGCATGGGTTTAGAAAGATTATCTGCTGTGATGCAAGGTGTGCATAATAATTATGAAACTGATTTGTTCACAGGTATTATTTTGGCCGCTGCAAAACTCGCGAATATGACGGACATGAAAAATGCATCATTACGCGTGATTGCGGACCATATTCGTTCGACATCATTTTTAATTAAAGATGGCATCGTGCCCTCAAACGAAGGGCGTGGTTATGTGTTGCGACGTATTATTCGTCGTGCGATTCGACACGGGCATAAATTGAATATGCCGAAACATTTTTTTGGACAACTCGTAAAACCATTGGTTGATGTGATGGGCGAAGCGTATCCTGATCTTGCCAAAGCGCAACATAATATTGAAGCGGTATTGCGACGCGAAGAAGATGCGTTTGCACAAACGCTTGATCAAGGGATGAAATTATTAGAAAAAGAATTGTCAGGATCAAGCGCAAAAATTATTTCAGGCGAAGTCATATTTAAATTATATGACACGTATGGTTTTCCAGTCGATTTGACGGCGGATGTTGCGCGTGAACGCAATCTTGAAATGGATTTGAGCGGTTTTGAGAAATGTATGGAAGAACAAAGAAATCTTTCTCGAAGTGCGGGAAAGTTTGACGTTGATTACAATGCAAAAGAAAAATTTGTAATTGTATTTAGAGAAAAAAAATCTGAATTTTTGAGAAAGGCATATGAATCGCAGGCATTAATAGAGAACTGTTTGAGTGTTGATGGTGATATAAATTTTCATCGTGGTGATAATTCAAGTGGAAGTCTTGCCTGTGAGGGGAAGACTTTGGAAATCCCTGTGTTTTCAACAGGTGAAAAGTGTGTTTTTGTTTTAGAAAAAACTCCATTTTATCCTGAGGGTGGTGGCCAGGTTGGCGACACAGGCGTCATTATTGGAAATAATTTTGAATTTCAAGTAGAAAATACCACGCGTGAAGGCGATGCTATTTTGCATCATGGCTATCTTTCTAATGGAGAGGTTAACTTATCAACGAATGTAAAATGTACTGCAAACATTGATGTTGACCGCCGTAAAGCAACGATGCGTCATCATTCCGCCACACACTTATTGCATGAAGCCATGCAAAAAGTATTAGGCGATCACGTGCAACAAAAAGGGTCGTTGGTTGCGCCTGATCGTTTACGTTTTGACTTTTCACATTTTGAACCGATTACAAAAGATCAAATTCGTGAAATAGAAAAAATCGTTAATGCGAATGTCGTTGATAACGATGAAGTGCATGCAAAAGAAATGCCGATCGATGAAGCAAAAGCCGCAGGTGCGATGGCGTTATTCGGTGAAAAATATGGCGATGTCGTGCGCACGATCAAGATGGGTCATTCATTTGAATTATGCGGCGGAACGCACGTCTCTCGCACGGGTGATATTGGTGCATTTAAAATTATTAGCGAAGGCAGTATTGCCTCCGGTATTCGTCGAATTGAAGCCGTTGCTGGATCACTCGCGTGGCAAGCAATTTATCATGAACAAAATGAAGCAGAGCAACAGAAAAATTTTGCAGCGATTAAGCAAAAAGAATTAGAAAAAACAATTGACGCATTAAAAGTAAAATTAGCCGTTCAAAGCGCGAAAGATTTATTAACGCAAATTAAACAAGTTGAATCCATTAATTTATTGGTAGCTAATATTTCAGATGCGGATGCAAAAGCATTAGCGAGTATGATTGAGTTTTTAAAATCAAAACTCAATAACGCAGTGATTGTGTTAGGGGCGAAATCTAATGATGCAGCGTGTTTGGCCGTTGGCGTGACTTCAGAATTGCATGCAAAAATCAAAGCGGGTGATCTTGTTAAATATCTCGCGCCACATATTGACGGGCAGGGTGGCGGACGACCTGACGTTGCACAGGCCGGTGGAAAATCGCCAGAGAAATTAATGGCGGCATTGGCGTTGGTTGAGCCGTGGGTAAAAACAAAGCTCTAAATTGTTTTCTTTTAACGACGAAGTCGTCATTGCGAGCGCAGCGTGGCAATCCATCCGAAATAATAGCGAAGATGGATTGCTTCGAGTACTCGCGATGACGACAATAAAGGGTTTGAAATGGCTTTAAGTTGCCCTGCAAATAATTTTGACACTGTTTGCTGATCAATTAATGTTCGCTTAATATACAAATGCTATGCTATTTTCAATATTATGTTTGAAATAAGCTACAAAAGTGTTGCCGAAAACATCCTTTGGGGATGAAATAACTAAAGTTTTTTATGAAGAAGATATAAAGGCCGTTAAGCTGAAGATCACTCAAGAGAATATCCATAATCTTGACCAAGAAACCGGCTCTTCTTTTTTTCATGTGATAGTCTCAATTGCAATACCTGATCGTATCGAAAGTCCGCAACAACTCGCGATTCTAGTTTATCTCTTAGAGTTGGTCCAAGGGGCATGCATAGAAGTGATAGATCATGTCGATAATGCAGGTAACACGGCTCTAGAGATCGCGGTAAAAAACGGCCATACCAATATGGTCGCTCTTTTTTTGGGTTATGGGGCAGAAATAATCGACACAAAAAAGGCATGTAAGCTTTTTTTGCTCGCTTGTCAGTATGGGCATCTTCGCATTATTCAACTGTTTCAGAAGACGCGATTAAACTTTGATTTTTCTGGGAAAGTACAGCTTTTTTCTGATGCTATTATGTGCTTAATGAATGCCGGTCATTTAAAAATGGCAGAACTTTTATTTCCTAATTTATTGCATGATTTATTGCCTGCTTTATATCCTGAAAATTATCAACCGCTTTCTTTTTCTAGCAAAAGCATGGAGTCAAGCGCTCATGTAACGGATTCCTCTGATCAAATTTCTGCTTCTAATGATCCATTAGAAACGTATAAACAAAAATTACTGGAGCGTGGATTTGCCAATACGGAGGATGGTAATCCGCTGCTTCATGTCCTTATTTGGAAGAAACATAAACAGCAAGAGATATTTGCTGATGCCGCAACTGCATTGGCAATCTTGGTATTTGTTATAGCATTGGGGGCTGATCTAGAAGCGCCTAATCGTTCTTATCAGACAGCCTTATATCTTGCTGTTTATACTAAGCAAGTTGATGTGATTGCTCTTTTAGTGGGGTATGGCGCTCAAATAGGAGGGAATAACAAACAAATTAATCCTTTCTTGCTGGCGTGCTCGATGCAAGATGCAAAAATGATTCAAGTGTTATTAAATACTACTGGTAAAAATGGACAAAATTTTGTTTTAGACGCTATTGGTTTTGCATTTATTTATGATTATATAGAAATGATACCTATTTTATTGCCTAGAAGTATTGCAGGTCTTCACTATCTGCAAACTAAGGAAAATAACGATTCCTTGTATAAAGTCATGGAGCTCTATATCAATGAATGTATTGTTGAAGAAAGCGTGAATGAAGTAAAAGAGCAAGTGCGCAGATTGATTCCTCTACACTATATTCCTGCTCCTCTATTGGCTAGTGGTGCTATGGCTGAAGAAGAAAAGAAAATTTTGTTTTTAGTGAAAACGTTATTGGATAAGCAGGTTGTAGTTTTGCATTCTCATGGAACAATTGAGCGTGTTGGGAAATCTAGGGGAGTTCTTCAAAACAAAATCATACTTTATCGTGGTTGTGATGGTCGTTATGATGCCTATCGCCCCAAGTCAAATAATTTATCCGATCACGAGATGTTAACTCAATATAAGAAAAGTAGTCAGGGCATTGGATTTTTCAAAAAATCCAAGCGAGCAGCTCTTGTGCCAGACTCTGTGTTTTCAAGCATATCTTCTGAATCGAATATGACTTTGCAATCCTTATGTTTTAATGGCAATGATCGCAAAAGAAAGTTTGCAGAGACAACCCAAAATAACAATCCTTATTGCCTTTAATACATTTAAAGCAAATGGAAAATGACAGTGCTATCGCCGTTACATAAAAGTTTTTACAGGTTCTTTTTGACGTTTTGTGATATTCTTGTGATCATTCGTTATGCTTATTAATTTGATTGAGCGGTGGGTACGAAGCGCGACCCATCTCTAGATCATATTGCGCATCAGATAATGGAATTGAAAGTCATGAGTATATTGGTTCTAAAATTCGGCGGATCCTCCCTCGCCACTATTGAAAAAATCCAAGCTGCTGCGCGTCGCGTCGCTGCATTGTCGCAGCATCATCGTTGTGTCGTCGTGGTTTCGGCTATGGGCGATGATACCGATATATTGCTTGAGCAAGCTGTGTCACTTCATCCGCAAAAGCATTTGCGTGAATATGATATGTTATTAGCCACAGGCGAACAAAAATCTATGGCATTGATGGCCATGGCTCTTAAAGAACAACAGATTCAAGCGCGCTCGTTAACCGGCTGGCAGGCAAAAATTCAAACCACTCCGCAATATTCGCATGCGCGCATTGTGCATATTGATACACGCGTGATTGAGCAATGTTGGCAAAACAATGAAGTGCCTGTGATTGCTGGTTTTCAAGGGGTTTGTGATCACGAAATTACAACTCTCGGTCGAGGAGGTTCCGATTTAACGGCAGTTGCATTAGCCGCAGCGTTGAATGCGGATGAATGTCAAATTTTTACTGATGTGGAAGGAGTGTATTCTGCCGATCCACGAATTGTGCCAAACGCAGCGAAATGGGATGAAATTACCTATGAAACCATGTTGGAATTGGCGAGTGTTGGCGCGCAGGTATTGCATAATCGAGCTGTGGAATTAGCGTGTAAAATGCACGTAAAATTACGCGTATTATCAAGTTTTGTAGAAGGAGCGGGAACCATGGTGTCACATACGATTAAAAAAATATCAACCGTTTCGGGCGTTGCGGTTCAGGCCAATCAAGCTGTTATTTCAGTGACGTACGCGCGTGAAGATAGGTATCACCATGAAATATTAACCTTATTGCAACGACATAAAGTTTCAATGGCGACTGTGCACATCAGCGTCTATAAAATGCATCATGGGGTTTTGTCTTTTAGCATTGCGATGCCGCATGCCGAAAAAATAGCAGCCGCTTTGCAATCTTTGCTGGGAGATGATTTAGAGCATATCGAAACACATACAGCGCAAGCGCAGATTTCTATTGTTGGGATGGGGGTGCAATCTTCTGAGCGCGTTGTTGCGCAAGTGCATCAATGGTTGGCTGAAAATAAATTTCGATCTCGACTTGCAACGAGCAGCGAATCACGTTTTAGTTTTTATATTGATGAAAATAGCAAGGAAAAAGCGGTTAAAGACCTGCACGCACTCTTCCATCTTCAGGCAATTTAAAAACTATTTGATTTCTTTTTAATCAAGTACTATACTGCTAACCGTCTTCTGCCCTGGAGACGAAAAGGCATAATAATAAATGAAAAAGAGACAAAGGATAAAAGGAGAATTGTAATGTTAATTTTAACTCGCCGTGTAGGTGAAAGTTTGATCATTGGTGACGACGTTACCGTGACAGTATTGGGTGTCAAAGGGAACCAAGTTCGAATTGGCGTCAATGCACCAAAAGAAGTTTCTGTCCATCGAGAAGAAATTTATCAACGAATTCAGCAAGAAAAAGACGGTGGTGAAGCATCAACTGTTAGTGATAGCGAGTAATCATGTAGGGGCTGTGCCTTGTGCCTACCCCTTTTCAGTTAATTGTATCTTGCGTCCGCTTTTTTCTGCCAATTTTTTTCTTTATTTTAAGATCAAATTCGGTGTATAATCCGCCCCTCTTTTGGTTGCAGCAATGCGATTGACAGAGTTCGGAGAGATGGCCGAGTGGCTGAAGGCGCTCCCCTGCTAAGGGAGTATGGGGGTTATACTCCATCGAGGGTTCGAATCCCTCTTTCTCCGCCAACGATGCAATGCTAATAATGTGCGCCCGTAGCTCAGCTGGATAGAGTACTTGGCTACGAACTAAGGGGTCGGGAGTTCGAATCTCTCCGGGCGCACCATCCTTAAGCAACGACACCACCACCCAACACCAAATAAAGTTGAGCAGCATCACGATAACGTTGCGCAATCGCTTGAGCATAGTCTATTTTTGCCTGTGCATATAAACGTTGTGTATTCAGTATTTCCAATTCTGTCGAACTTCCCACTTGATTGCCTAATCGCGCTAGTTTTAACGATGCTTCAGCGCTTGCCATTGCTTTTTTCTGTGCTGCAATATTTTCGTCATCGTATTTTAAAGCGTGTAAAACGTTACTGACCTGTACAAATGCACGCACGACCACGTCTTGGTAGTTTGCATACGTGGCTTTATACGCATGTTCAGCCGCATTTTTTTGTGCGCGCAACGTTCCGCCAGAAAAAATAGGCGCCGTAATGCCTCCGACAACACTTGCTGTGGTGCTCGCCGCATTAAATAATTGCCCGGGAGATAAAGCTTCTTGTGTTAAATTAGCCGATAAATTAATTTGCGGATAAAGATTCGCGGTTGCTATTCCAACGCCGGCATTAGCGGCATGTAATAAAGCTTCTGCGGCTAAAATATCCGGACGATTATGAACAAGTTGTGAGGGTAAGGTTAAGGGTAATGTTTTTGGCAAAGTAAAATTTTCAAGCTGAAATTGCGGCGGTTGCCAATCAGCAGGAAAAGCGCCGACGAGTATATTAAGTTCGCCTTGAGTCGCGCTTAATTTTTGTTGTAGTGGTGTTAATAATGTTTCATCTTGACTTAACTGACTTTGCATCAATAATTTATTTTCTTCCGTTGCGGAACCTAGGTTAAGACCTGTTTGCGCAAGGTCTAAATTTTTTTGATCATCGCGAATGATGGACTGAATCGTTGAAATTTGCGCATTGAGTTCTGCAATTCTCATCGACGTCGTTACAATGTTTCCAGTCAATGTTAGAAAAGTCGCGTGCAGTTCTTGTTGTTGATAATCCTTGAGTGCTTGTTGTTGCTCGATGCTGCGTTTTGTTCCGCCAAAAATATCGAGTGCCCAATTAATGCTTGGTCCAAATGAATAATAGTGAAAAGCGGGAATATCATTGGTATTGCCGGTTGCTTCAACACCATATTTTTCATAGCCAGCGTCTGTGTTTAAATTAATTTGGGGTGCATTTTGGCCTTTCGTTGCGCTGACATTCGCTTCAGCTTGTTGCAATGTTTCTTGCATGGATTGTAGCGAGTAATTATTTTTAATGCCTTGTTCTATCACTTTATTCAGCGCGGGTGTTTGAAATGATTTCCACCATTCTGTTGAAATAGACGAGGTATATTTTTCATTACCTTCGGCTGTATAACTTGCAACGTTGGGCGCATCAGGTTTCACATAATCAGGCCCAACCGTGCAAGCCGATAAAAATAACGCGCATAAGCTAAGTAATAAATTAATGTTTTTCATTCTATTCCTATTGCCGGGGTATGATTTTTTTCAGTTTTTCGTAAAAAAAAGATAAGAGGCAGGACGATTAAAGTGACAATCATGATTAAGTAAAAATCATTGATGTAAGCAATCATCGTGGCTTGTTGGGTCAGTCGCACGTCGAGAATTTTTAAACCGATGCTATGGGTTAAATCAACATGGCTTAATTTATACGCCAAATTATTCGTGCTATTGTATGCTGTCAAATGTTGACCCAGTAAAGCATGTGCGATTTGCGTATTGCTCGTTAAAAAAGCTTCAACGGCAGAAATGCCAATACTGCTACCTAAATTACGCATGAGATTAAAGAATGAAGTTCCTTCATTGTGTAATTCACTCGTCAGATTCGAAAAAGCAACGGCGCCTAAAGGAATAAAGCATAAACCAGTTCCGAAGCCTTGAATCATACCAGGTAAAATGAAGCCAGTGCTGCTCATTAACAATGAGTAATGTGTCATTTGCCATAATGCAAACGCGACCATAGCGATACCGCAGCCGATGACATAACGAGGGTCAAAGCGTTTTAATAAATGTCCAACAATAAGCATGGCAAGCATTGTGCCGGTGCCTTGTGCAGCTGTAACCGCGCCGGTGGTAATGACGGGATAATTAAATAAATTTTGCAACATGGCAGGTAACAAAGCGAGAGTTGCAAATAAAGATACCCCCACAATAAAAATGAGAATGACAGCAACAGTAAAATTACGATCTTTAAATAATTCCAAATTTAAAAAAGATTTTGAGCGTGTTAATACGTGAATAACAAATAAATAAAATCCCAGCGCAGAAATAATAGCTTCTGTAATAATTTCAACAGAGGTAAACCAATCTTGTATCGAGCCACGATCTAACATTAATTGCAAAGCACCGACGCCAATACTTAACGTTAAAAAGCCAAAAAAATCAAAAGCACTTTTTTGCGTTTTTGTTTCTGTTAAAAACATGGTAAGGCCCACAAAAGCAACAAAGCCAATGGGTACATTAATAAAAAATACCCAGCGCCTGTTATAGTCTTCAGTTAAATAACCACCTAAAAGAGGGCCTAAAATAGGCCCCATCGTGACGCCAAATCCCCATATCGCCATGGCTTTGCCGTAATCTTCTTTGGGAGTGATGTTTAATAAAATGACCTGAGACAAGGGGATTAAAGCCGCGCCACAAACGCCTTGTAAAAATCTAAACACAACCATTTCTGGTAAATCGGTTGAAATGCCACATAAAACGGAAGCGATCACAAAACCTAAAATCGAGCTGAGTAACACACGTTTTCGACCGAAATAACCGGCGAGCCAACCTGCGAGAGGAATGGTGATCGCAGCGGCGACGATATAGGAAGTGAGAATCCAAGCGATTTGTTCTTGATTGCCAGACAATGCGCCTTGAATATGGGGCAGTGCGACATTCGCAATCGTTGAATCAAGTGTTTGCATCATCGTTGCAAGCACAACGCAAAAAATAATAATGGCGCGTGTTTTTTTGTCGGTGATTATGCCAGAAGCATCGCTCATTTTTCAGTGTGCTCGTTATGCGATCCTAGTGTATCGACAGTGACGGTTGCGCTTAATCCCGATGCTAATTCCGCATGGTCTTTATCATCAATAGAAATTCTAACGGGAAGTCGCTGCGTGATTTTCACCCAGTTTCCAGTCGCATTTTCAGCGGGTAATAAAGAAAACGACGTGCCAACAGCCGGGCTTAGGCTAACAATATGCCCGCTCCATTTTTTATGTGGAAAAGCATCAATCATGAGCGTTGCAGATTGACCTGGTCGCATATCAGAGAGTTGGGTTTCTTTAAAATTGGCTTCTACCCAAACATCGCTATTTGAAATTAAGGCGAATATTGGCGCGCCTGCTTGAACATAGTCACCCAACTGCAGGCTTTCAACTTTAGCGACAATGCCGTCCATAGGTGCTTTAATTTCAGTGTAAGAAAGATTTAATAATGCTTGATGAAAATTGGTTAACGCCGCTTGCACCGAAGGTAATTGATTCGCTTTAATTTCAGCATTATTGTTCAATTGTGCCAATATATTCGCTTGTTGCTGTTGCTTCGCGATCAATTGTTGTTTTGCACTATTAAAGGCATTTTTAGCTTTATTAAGTTGCATCGCAGAAGCTAGGCCCGCCTTCGCCATTTTTTGTTGGCGCTGAAATTCTTCTTGCTGATATGTCACAAATTCTTGCGCTTGATTTGTTTCTGCAATTTTTGCTTGATAAGCGGTTTTTAAAGCGCGAATATTTAGGCGGGCATTGTTTAATTCCGCTTTGGCGTGTGCGACAGCGAGTTGATACGGGCGCGCATCTAGGCGAAACAAAGAATCGCCACGTTTAACCATTTGATTATCATGCACGTAAATGACGGCTACTTGCCCAGAAACGTTTGCATTAATCGACGCGTTGGCCGCTTTAACGTAGGCGTCATCGGTTGAAACCAGTCCTCTGTTGAGCAGATAAAAAATCAATAAAATGAGCACGATAAGCATCGGGCCAGCGATGAGCAAATGGCGGCGATATTTTTGCATTTTTGAAGGAGGGTTTTCCATGGGGTCTCAAATAAAGAAACTAAGCTGAGTATCATAAGGATATTGACGCATAAGAGCAATTTCTCTTGTGAAATATTAATACGTACGTATATAATATGTTGTACGAACGTATAATATGGGAGCGTGACTATGCTTGCAATGCCAAATCCTCATTCTATTAGCTTAACAGAGCTGCGAGGCAAACTTTATCAGCTGATTGATCAAACGATAGCAACGGGCATTCCTATTGAAATTGAAAGAAAAGGACATCTTCTTAAGATTAGCCTTGAAAATGCGCCATCAAAAATGGATAGGCTTATAAAAAGATCAGAAATCATTGCTCATGAAAACGATGATTTAATTCATGCTGATTGGATGAAAAATTGGGATGCAGAGCTATGATTTTTCTAGATACGCATGTATTTGTTTGGTTGTACGCAGGATTAAGCGAAAAATTTTCAGCAAAAGCCATAGACTTGCTCAATAATCATGATTTAAAAATTAGTCCGATGGTGATGTTGGAAACGCAATATTTGTATGAAATTAAACGTATTCAAATTCCAGCGCGACAAATTTATGAAGATTTGCATTTACGTTTAGGTGTTACAGTCGCTAACGATGATTTTAGTATGATTACTCAAAATGCCTTGAATTTCTCTTGGACACGCAATCCGTTTGATCGTTTAATTGTAGCACATGCTATGGCATTATCTGCGCTATTATTAACAGCAGATAATGCTATTTTAGAAAACTATGCAGGGTCCGTTTGGAGTTAATGTTGATAACATTCTTTTCGAATTCTCTCTAATGAAAGATTCACTTTTTCTATTTTACTATAGTTTTTTAAAATTCTTCCCTCCTGTAAGGCAATCAATCGATCTCCGTATTGCAGCGCATGTTCCAATTGATGCGTGCTAATAATGCATGTAATGCCGTGGGCTTTTATTTTCTCTTGCGTGAGTTGCATGAGATTTTCAGCCGTGTGAGGATCGAGTGCGCTGGTATGTTCATCAAGCAACAAAATTTTTGGCTTTGCAAGACAAGCGAGTGCTAAAACCAGAGCTTGTTGTTCGCCGCCGGATAAATGGCCAGAAAGCGTATTTAAATGCGAAACCAGTTTTGGATTAAATTGTGCAAGATGATCTTCAAATGCGGCAGGATTTTTTTCAGCACGATAACACGCAAGCAAGCAGTTTTCTTTAACGGTCAGTTTTGGAAATAAAGAATCTAATGGGTTTTGTGTTAAGGTAATAATGGTTTTAGCGAGGTTTTTTTGAGAATATTTTTCAATAGAAATACCATCAATGGTTAATGAACCTTTTTGCATTGAATAACGCCGATCGATGAGTTTCAATAAAGAACTTTTTCCGGAGCCATTGCTGCCTAACATGATTATGATTTCATTCTTATTAACGTCCAAATTAATATCAAATAAAATTTGTTGTTGACCAAGATTCAGAGAAATATTATTTAGCTTTAACATGAGCGTTCCTTAAGAAAAATATTAAAATGAGACCTAGCACTATTTTTAAATAAAGCGGATCAACGCCTAAGCGTAATAATGTGTTCATCAATGCAAAATAAAGTAAGACGCCCATTAAGCAAGCGAGAAATTCAAAGCCAATTCTCAAATGATTTCTTTTTAAAAAACGCATCGTTAATTGTTGGCCAGCGATAATGGCGCCGAGTCCAGTTAATGTCATGCCAACACCCATATTAATGTCGGCATATCCAACAGTTTGTGCGGTTAAACATCCGGCGCAAGCGGCGAGACAATTAGTCAGGGAAAATCCGAAACAACGATAACGTTCTGTTGCAAAACCGTAACGAGTGAATAATTGCGGGTTATCACCAAAGGCACGCAAGCGTAATCCAAACGAAGACTTTAATAAGAGTAACGCGGTACCGCATAAAATCGCCACAATTATACCTACTAATAAATATCCACATGTATCGCTGGTAGCAAATGCAGATGACACCAACGTATTTTGTGACAGTAAATTAATATTAGGCCGGCCCATCATAATCAAGTTGCCACTCGCTAAAATAAAGGTTGCAAGAATACCCGCGAGTAGCGCATCAATACGTTGATGACGTTGCATGCAAGCTACTAGCGCGCCAGTACAAACACCGGCGCACATTGCAGCGAACGTTGACAGTATGGGTGAAATCCCCATGCTGATTAGTTTTGCGAATACTCCTGCGCCAGCAACAAAACTGCCATCAAGCGTTAAGTCCGTAGCGTTCATTAAGTTAAAACTAATATAAATCGCCAGCGCCAATGGTAAAAATGGCAGGCTTTGTGTGATGAAATTATAAATGACGGTGAGCATATTTAGCATTCCTATTTGTTATTTAACCTGGATCGTATGTTGTCGTCATTGCGAGTACTCGCAATGACGTCCCTAGCAGGGCGTATGCATTAGCATTGGTTATACAATTTCAATTTGATACTTCATATTTTTAGTGGTTAACTTTACTGTTTCTTCCGAAGCTCTAAAATTCTCCATCGCTTTTGGATTTAAAAACACAGTCAATTTTTTCATTTCAGAAATTGGTAAATCACAGGCATTTTTTCCATTTAAAATAGCAGCAGCTAATATTGCGCCATTAACACCAATTTGATTTTCATGTACGCCCAAGGCAAATCCCGCACCGTTTTTCACGGAGCCATCATCCGAGCTAATCAAGGGGATTTTTCGAGCTTGCGCAATTTTCGCCAGTTGCGGTGTGCCGCTAACGATTTGCATATCTTTTAAAATATAAATCGCTTGTGTATTTTCTGGAAGATTATTCGCGATAGTTTGTAACTCAGGCAGTGTCGCTGCCATCATGGATGTAATGGTGATGCCGAGTTTTTTTGCAACGCTTTTAGCTTCTTCGACTTCAGGAAATATTTTATCCGCAGCACTGTGAATTAATACTATGTTTTTTATTTCGGGAAATGCTTGATGAATAAAAGCAAGTTGTTCTTCGTTAGAAATCTCATCATGTACAACAGCCACATTGCATGGATTTAATTTTTTACGCTGCGCATCTGAAAGATCAGAAGCCAAACTTAAAATGGGCGTTGTTTTTATCAGAGATAAGGTCATGGCGGTTGCATCGGTGCCGACGGGGGCGATTAAGTCATAATTCTGATCGCGCAATGATGCGATCGCCGCATGCTCAAGATTCATGTCTCCTTGCGCATTCGCCACTTTAAATGTAATGGGGCCGGCATATTGCGCTTGCAAGTCTTTTTCAAAGCTTTCAATAATTTCATCCATGGCTTTGATTTCTATCGGAATAACAATCGCCACTTTTTTGGCGGGTTGGGCCATTGCAATAATGGAGGCGAGTAATAAGCTTGTTAATAAAGTGAATTTTTTCATGTTGAGTACCTTTAAATTTAAATAGAAAAATTGTGCAATCAAGCGGGTATTTCTTTTTTAAAGATACAAAAAACCCGCTAGCGAGCGGGTTGATGAAGAAGTCAATGTAACTTAAATCACGCCCGCCAATAACTGGAAGCGCTGCGCCAACGTTGAATGAATAAAGCTGTATTGAGCAAGTTTTTCATGATTTGCATTTAGTTACCTTGATGGGGGAAACATAGGCGATAAAAATGTATTTGTCAATTATTTTTTTTTAACTGCTGTTTTAAGGATAATATAAGGCGAGTCGAGCTAAAATTTGCCTACTTTTACTCTGCAAAAAAAATTGTTATGCGTTTATTTGATCTACCTCGTGATGTTATTATTGCGACTGCTGCAGAGTGGTTAAATCCTAAAGAATTATTTCAGTATCTAATAGCCATGAGGGTTGATAATGCCCTTAGGGCGTTGTTATATTTACAAGAGATTTTTCAAGTATTAAGTACTTCTAAAAGTGAAACAAGTGCTGAATGTCAGAGATTATTTGCGAATTTTTTCTTAAACTTACCTACTGATATTCGATCAGGTTTGACAATCACTGAATCAGTCGAAGAAAATCTTTATGAATGGATGAATACACAGTATTCATCGCCTCAACACCGAGCGCAAATGCTTTGTTTTATCAGTGCTGTAAAAGGCCGACCGATTGTTTTAGACAAAGCTTTTTCAAAGTTTCTTCGTTTGCCTGAAAGTGCAAAAAAAGAAGTATCAGTAGAAGATAATTTTCCAGCGAGTGAATCGTTAGATTTTATAGTCAGTCAACTTGATATTCAAAATGAAGCAGATGCTATTCAAGAGGCATTGCAAGCTATTCAGAAACGAGTTCCCGAGATGACCAAAGATTTCATCAATAATAATAGTGGGTTAATTGAAAAGCTAGTTGTGCTATTTTGTGTGCGTTTGGATCAAAGATACCTATTGAATTATATATTTTCTTTGGCGGTAGAGATTTTTGTTGAACTAACGCCTCTTTTTTCTGATGAAAACTTGGTTAAGCTATTTCATGATATTAGTCAAAAATTTATAGATCAAAAAGACAATGAAATTGAGTGGTATGAGCCTCTGACTGCGATTGCAGAAAATCTTTCTACGGCAGACGCTGAATCTTTATTTAAATATTCATTGCAAGCACTCAATGTTATTGAGGTAATGCAGGATGTTGATAATATCATGCGGTGCAAGCGCTGTGAGTTATTGTTTATATTGGCTCCTTGTGTGAGCACCGTTACTATTAATAGCAGTCATTTGCAGAATGATTGGCTGCCTTTGCTAACACAGATTAGTGATGATGATAGCCTTACGTTGGGGTTAGGGCGCATCACAAGAATGCATGTCCACTTCACACGTGAAGGAGTTGAGAGTCAAAAAATATTTAATAAATTATTAAATATTTTCAATCATAAAGATGAAACTATTGATATTGATTTTAAGCATCGTGAAGTGGCATTAACAGAATTGATTTGGCTGATCGAAGAATTTTATGCGTTTGAAATTTCAGCGGAACTTGAAAATTTCGTGAAAGAAATTTTTAAACTTTTCAAAAAACAAGATGATGAGATTAAACTCGGCTTAGATGCGCTAGACATGTTAATATCTATTATTGATTCTGAGCTTTTGGTGGAGATTGTAGAAAAACATAAGTTGTGTGTTACGTTAAATGCATTATTACAGCATAATAATAACAAGGTGCGTCTTAGCGTTTTAACAGTGCTACAATCGCTCGCATACAATAGCATCGGCATGAATATCAAGACAATAGCGAAAATTGCACTTCGATTTATAGATAAAAATGAGGATTTTGCGAGTCGTGAAATCGCCTTAGATATATTGACGTTGTTGATTGTGCAAGGGATGAATTTAATTAACTTGTGTCCTCTGCAAAACTTAAAATCTTACACACAGGTACATTTCTGTCTAGATTCATGGGTTATTGTAGAGCATATTCAAGAGGCTTATTGTCGAGCACAAAATCTAGAGTTTTCGCATACAATATAAGGACCATGATAATAGTTGATTTTTGATATTATCTTCATTATGATCCGCGTGCGTTATCGCGAAAAAGATGCCAAGAGGAGCACGCGGAACAAAGGAGAAATCCAATGAAACGTCCTCAATCTTATGTTCGCGCTGCAGTTGTCGCCTTGGCAATTGCTGCTTCTATCCCATCCTTATCGTTTGCGGCTGATGCCAGCCCAACCTGTGATCCCAAGACCAATATTAATACTGCTACTGCTGATATGATTAGCCGTTGCGTCAAAGGCGTCGGGCCATCGACGGCTGAAGCGATTGTGGCTTATCGAACAGCAAATGGTAATTTTAAATCGGTGCATGATATTGCTGCGGTGAAACGTATTGGCGAAAAACGTGCAACCAAGCTTGAGCCACAGTTGACTGTCTAAGCATAAAGGCGAGTGTTGCTATGACTCGCCTTTATTTATCAAAGTAATGGGAATATTATTTTGGGTAACATTGACCGTTATTACTTTATGATCAAG
>JAZKAS010000017.1:58678-64148 GCA_040389005.1 Pseudomonadota bacterium | reverse complement strand
ATTGATTTGAAACGAACTGCGTCCAAACCAGAACTATCAAGTTGATAGGAAATTCGCCAAGGTACTTGTGTAGGCAAAACGCGGTTAAAGAGTATGGAAAACGCTTTGACTTCTTGCGGAAATAAATCAATAAAAATGGGACTATAAATAGAATCACCTACACGAATCGTGCGAATATCTAAGGCCTCTGCATCACGCGGAAATATTTGTTGTGCCAATCTTGGATATAATAATCCAGAAAGTTCTGCATATTTTCCATTCACAAGTACACGCGGTGGAATACGATCTCCTGGCAAAACGGCGCGCCAATCTTTTCCGGTTTGTTCAGGCTCACTCATTAAACGCATACCGTGTATGGCATCATGTGCGTTTAATAATTTACAATAAATACCGAGCGAGGTTAAATCATTCACCACCGAACGTGAAAACGATTCATGCGCATTGCGAATATCAGGCATCGCAGCAATAAGATTTTGTGCATTTAAAGGTTGCGGATATTTACTATCTTTTATCGCTTTTAATTTATCTTTTTGCGATTTGCTTTGTTGTTCTTCTGCGAGACTGGTCGGATACGTCCACAACACGAAGTACATAGTTTCTTTAGCACAATAACTTGAAATAACTTTTTCACGTTCAGAAAATAAATCGTTAAGCGATAATTGTAAACGCTGCGCTGTGGCTTTTGCCGGTGTTAGCATCTCGCTAATTTGTTGCATGGCTTTTGCGCGATCATAGCTAAAAACAACTTGAAAAGAATGGCCGCGCCGCCCTAAAGACGTTTGTAATGTCTGCGTTAATCCTGCATGAATTTGGTTAAATTCATCAGTACCGATTAAACGACTCACGCCTTCAATACTGATCATTGAAACTAAAGAACCATCGCGCGCCACCAAAGTAAATTCACTGTCTGCAGTTTCTAGTTCACAATAATCTTCACACGAGGTTTTCAAGCCACTCGCAAACCATGCCAGCAATGAATCTACATTATTAAGAAGCCTATCGATGATATTCATAATCAACCTTTCCTTAGGATAATATCGCCATGCTTTTACTCACTGCAGATTTAGCCCATGCTTCAAGTTGCTTGCTAAATTTTGCTTGCAGAGGCAACAAGCGCACATCTTTAAAAAATGGTTGAAGAGACTTAGTGTTAGGAAGCGATTGGTATTCCGCAATAACTTCACCTAATTTTTTAGCATCAGAGCCACCTTCTCCCAAAATTGCTTCGATGGGTTTATTGCGTGCTTTCAAGTTTCGGTAAATAATTTGTGCGTTATCTTGATATTCGGCCTTGCTACTCATCGCACAAAAAATAACATGGCAAAAGCTATTTAAATTTTCTTGAGAAATTTCTGGTAACAAAATAAGTTGGCCACCACTCATATCATCTAGACCAATAGACTCAAGAAAAAAACATTGCGAGCAAAATCCACACGCTGTCACTAAATTAGATGCTTTATTATTTGCATAATTTTGATCATGATTAATCACATCCATATATTCTTTTGCTTGAAAATCACAGTACTGGCATGTATAGCGATCACGTTGCCAAATTTTTTTAGCCAGTATTTGAAAGCTTGAGCTTAAACGACGCGCAATAAATTTTTGCCAATTACCTGGGCTCGCCTGCAATGTGATCGGTCGCATAGTTTATCAAGCCTCTCAATGTAAAAGGGCAACCACAAGAAATTGCCCTCATTTTCACACAATCCGGCAAAACCAAATTTATGAGAAAGTCGTAATCCCTGTAATACCTGCAGATATTGCGCTAGAAGAACCGAACAACGTGCCGCCTGCGACATCGAACATAGAAGGCAAAAAGATAAGTGCTGCAGCTACAAACATTAAAGCAATCGGCACACCGACGGTAATTTGTTGTGGGTTATCTTTGTGAGCTTTAAATTTCAAAATGGCACCTACCGCAAACCCTAACCCTGCAACATAAGAAGCTGCTGTGATTAATTGCGCTATTTCTTGAAAAGTATCCGTCACATTACCTGCAACCGTTCCAATGTCAATGGCGTCGTCTGCATAAACAGCGCCTGAAAAAAGCGCTCCTGCCATCACAAACAAAACAAATATTGCTTTTATCCAGCTTGCAACATTGACTTTAAGTTGATTTCCCATTTCAGTGTCCTCTTTCATAATTACTTCAATCTTAACTAATACACGGATGTGGACGCAAGTAGATTCTTGTGCACCATGATATGTTAACCTGCTCCGGTTAATGTATTTGCCAATACTTGGAAACTTCCATAAATGTTAATGGCTAATAAACCGCCAATCACAAACGTCAAGCCTTTGCCAATGGTGCCTGGTTGAGCCCCTGGACTTCCCGCACTATTCAATAGAAGCATGCCGCGAATAAACGCAATCACCCCAATCACTTGCATAATAGAAACTACAGCAGTCACTAAATCTTCGGTGCTATCTGAACCTTCACTATAGGCAAGTGGTGAACTATAGGCAAATAACGTCTGCAAGCCAATCTGATACGTTGAAACAAAAAAAATCAACATGGTACCGATTGCAAGGGTAATCAGAGGCGGCCAAAGATTGGTTTGACTGGACATTGACGTTCTCATTTCTCCGTATTCTTTCAATTTATACACACCCTTAAGCACTAAAAGAAATCCTAAAACATAGGCCAACGCAGAAAACATTGCTAATAAACTGGGCATTGTATTCGCAATGTTAACAATCATCTGCTGCACAGTGAGCGAGGACGCATTCGGCACACTGCCGCAGCTTGTGAGTAAAAGGGAGGGAATAAAAAAGACTGAGCCCCAGCTTACGCTGGGGTGACGCGGGAGTAAATTATATGTAAACAGCGATGTACGTTGTTTGTTAGCTACCATATTTAATAACCGTTCCAGATGCAGTTGTCACATTACCCGAATAAGGATCAATTGACACAACAGCGCCTAATCCCGGAACGTCATCGCCTATCATCACTGTCACTGTGCTACCATCGCCCGCTTGCAACCAAGCTCGCTGCGGAACAACTGCTTCAACCGTATATTGAGGCCCCGTAGCAACAGATTGCGTTAACTGTGGTAAAGGAGTGGGAGGCGTTTCCACCTTTTTTAAGGCTCCCATTTGTTGTGATAATCCTTGTACTGCTTGGCTAGATTGCGTGAGATTCGATTCTAAGCCCACAACACGACTCGACAACGCCGTGAGTTGTTGTGTCAGCAACTGATTTTGCTGCTGAATTGCCTCTAGCATTTGTGTTAACTTAGCGTCATTACTTCCCCCTGCTGTCAAATCTGTTTTTGCCACTGCAGAAGGAGGTGCAGAGAGTGTCGGAGCTGGCAAAAGAGAGGCTGATGCTGTTGTTTTAGGTGTTGAAGTACTCGATTCAAAAACGGCTTTAGTTAAATCAGCAGAGGATTTTTTTGTAGCAAGCTCTGCAGAATTCGAGGTCACTGGCACAACAGGAGTGATTTGACCAAACGAGGCTTCCGATTGACTGCTTCCAACCATCTTCAACAAACCAACAAGTAAAATAATGATGATAGCGACAATGATAATCCAATGCTTACGCTTGAGTTGCTTCAAGATAGCAAAACGATTTTTTGCGGGCGGTTTGTCCATTGTTGCTTCTGAAGAAGCTTCATCAGAAGGCGGAGAAAGATGATCCGTCTCCATCGCTGCTAATTCACGATCAATATCTTCATCTGTAATGTGAAACTCTTCTTCTTCACCTTCATTAAACGACAGCTTATCTTTTTCGCTCATCATGTTCTCCTTTTTAAATCATTGACCGTTCGTTGTAGACGACAATCCGCCTGTGGCCGCCTGTGTCGGCGCGCCTGCTGCTGCATGCACATCTGCCATAAACAAAATACCGATACCTATACCTGCCTTGACCTTCACAGTAGGTGGTGTATTTTGCAACTTGCCTATTTCAGTAGAAGCGTTTTGACCCACCTGTCCAAGGGCGACAAGAATCGTTTCCTGTGTATTTAAATCTGCTGTCGACTCTGTTACAACACCGCTATCTGAACTAACAGTTGTTCCAGAAGTTTGTACTGCCTGACCCAAGCCTTGCAAAAATGAAGACGCAAATAAAGTGCCATAACGTAACATATAATGATTATCAACGCTGGTTGCAACTGCTGAACGCGCAGAATCAGGATCAATCGCAAATGCATTTACAGAAGTACCCGTTGGCCAAGCATCCATGGTCATTAAATTAAAGGCAAGCATCACACGCTGACCATCTTTCACAGTTTTAATTGATCCCAGTAATTTCGCTCCTTTGTATTCGCCTGATACAATCGTTGCCATGACAGGGGTATCTGGATAATCGCTATCGACAGCGGTATCTAAAACAGCATACAACACCGAACCCGCTTTAATAATCGCTGGGCCCGCGCCTCCTGCGGCGCTTGCGCCTGCTGTGCCTTCAGCGCCATTAACATTGCCACTAACTCCTGCGCTATTATCACTGGCACCCGCTACAACCATTTGCACAGGTGTTGTAATAATCGGTGTAAATACTTGTTGTGCATACGAAAACATTTGTGCAGACAATTGTTGAACTTGCGCTTCCTGAGAAGCCGCTGCTTGCTGGCTTTGTTTTTGAAAAGCCGATGCCGCAGCATACTCTTGACGCTGTTGCGCTTGCGCGGATTGTTGCGCATAACCTGCCTGCGCTACGCGATCTAATTTGGCATTACCACTGCCGCCCAAATTAATATCAAGCGCAGGACTTGATAAACCTGAGAATGATGCTCCATTGCCATTGGTCGCAAACCCACCAGTCGCCAGTTGTTGTTTATATGCGGCTAACAATGCGCGCGCTGTTTCAGGTGAAATTAGGCCGGCATCCACTAATCGCTGTAATTCACTCGCATAATCAGACAGTGAAGCCGAACCATTGCGTAGGGTGGACAACTGATCTGCCACATCACTGGGAATTTTAGGCTTCGATTCCAATGCATCAATCAATTGATCTTTCGAATCTGCAGCTCGCTTCGCTCTTGCGGTGTCTCCTAATTGCTTTGCACTATATTCTTCTTGATAGGCTGCCAGCAATCGGCTTGCCGTATCCGTAGAAATCTCACCGGCTCTCGCATATTGCTCTAACTTAGCGGCAAACTCTGCAACAGAAACATTTGCTTGCTGTAACGCTTTTAAGGCATCTCCTTGCTCTTTAGAAAGCTCCATACCCGAGGGGCCTTGGTTAGTTCCATCGGTGATACCGTGCAGTTTATTATACTGTGCTAACAATCGTTTTGCTTCTTCAGAGGACAGTTTCCCTTCGCGAACCAGTTTATCCAATGATGCAGCATAATCACTCGGCGATAAACCGCTCGCTTGCAAGGCTGTCAACATCGCAGCCGTTTCAGAGGATAGCTCGCCACCGGCTTTCATACTGGCAAGTTGTCCGGCGGCTTCCGCCGCTAAACGTTTCTTTTGCTGCTGCTCATATTTCTGTTGTAGTAATTTTGCGGTATCGCTT
>JAZKAS010000017.1:49740-58668 GCA_040389005.1 Pseudomonadota bacterium | reverse complement strand
GCTTCCAAGCTGCCCATTTCTAATCATATTTGACAAGGCTTGATTATACTCTTCCAAAGAAGCTGGTTTTTTTTGCTGATCTAATAAAGCACTCGCAGCGCTCACTGAAAGCACACCTTGTTTTACAAGAGGATCAAGATCTGCTGCACCTGCAGCCGCGATTTTGTCTTGATAACTTTGTTTATACGCGGCCAATAAGCGTCGCGCTTCTTCCGGTGAGATTTTGCCTTCACGTACCATACGTGCAAGCGCTGCTTCATAATCTTCTGGAGATAAATTTTGACCCGCCAAACTATTTAAAAGATCGGCAGTAGAAGAAGAGATTTGGCCCGAGTTCAACAAAGTGCCCAGCATTTGAGAGGTTGACTCCCCTCCACAGCTGTTGCAACAATTCGTGCAGCCGATCGTTGCAGGAACAAGATCATTGACACCCGTGTTGATTAAAGTAGGGATCGTGCTAGTGCCTGTATTTTTTGCATATTCTGCTTTTTGGGCATTGCTTGCATTCAGTGCTCGCTCATACTCAGGAGAGACTTTACCTCCTTGCACAGAAGTAATACTGGGCACACCCGAAACATGCGAATCCCCTGCAGCATTACCACCGAAATTAATCAGTTTACTTAACAAAAAAAGCACTAGTAGCAGCACAAGCACAACGACAACAATCAGCAGAATTCGCTGCTTGGCATCACCTGCTTTTATAATTTGACTAAAACTAAATTTTGCCACAATCAATCACCTTGTATACCTACTTCGACGGGCTTACCCAACTTAGAAATTAACAATAATGGCGTCACTGGAAGTTGGTAAGCATGCATGCCATCCGGGCTTTGCATACTGTCCAACCAAGCGGGTGAAAGAACGGTATAACGTGATCGATAATACATCACTCCACCACTCAACCAGGCTTCCCCAGAACCATCCGAAACCGTTAACGTTTTACTCCCTTCAGGTGGAATGCCATCGAGCACACCCAATAGTGCCGCACTCGCATCTTTAGGCAACCCCACTCGGCTTTCCATGCCAGAACTATTGGGACCTTGGCCCATCACCGTGACATCAACACGATAATCCACCACTGATTGACCAGGCACTAGGGTTAACATCACTGGCGGCGCTAATCCCTTCAAACGTACAGCTAAGTTGGCATACGTATAAGCTTGCAACGGCTGAATCATCATCACATTCGTGGTGGCATCCCATTGTACATTAAAGGCTTGTGAATTCCCCAAGTCGTAAGCTTGGATCGGCCACGCAGCACCAGAAGCGTCGACAAATACTAAAGAACTAATAAATCCTTGCGACATCTTAATCGCAGGAGGCTGCTCTCCCGGCGCCAAGCTTACTAACAATGTCGACGACATTGGCTTTGGCGGCGCATTGGCGGGCGTTGCCACTGCACGCTGCGTTGTATCGACCGCTTTTTTAAAATCATGAATTTGTGCCGGCGTCATTGGCATCGTCTTTCCCAGTAACTCACTAAAAGCTGCTTTAGCTATTTCACTTTCTGCCGAAGTGCTACCTGCTGCTGCCACAGGAGCCTGATACTGCTTTAGTGATGCTTCATTTTTTTGATCTTGCTCTTGTAGCCATTGCTTAAATTGGTCTACCGAAGCATTAGATCCCTCCGACGCCTGTGCAAATATACTCAGCGGCGCAAGCACCAACAAAAAACTTAACCAACCTATTTGTATTCGCGTCTTATTAACCACTTAACCACTCACAAGAAATTGCGCTACTGCCACACCATTTTGATTTTGCACGGTAGAAACACGTACAATCACCATAGTCACCATATAATTATGCTGATAGCGATCACTCGCACTCACAAACGTCACCAGCAATGGAACTTGTACTTTCCACGCAAAGCGCCCATCTAACATCCCCTGATATACAACAACGGGTTGCGCCGAAACCACCGCGCTCACATTGATCTTTCTTTGATCAACTGCTTGAAGATTGCCCGAATCTTTTAACTGTACCAAAAATTGTTGCCAAGCATCACTGGTAAAATTATTTTCTTGCAACTGTATTTTTTGTCGATAATTCGCAAAATTATATGTATACGATCCCATCGCTACCTGGCTCGCCCAACTGAGCAGTGCTTCCGTGGATAACATTGGGCTGCTTAAAGGCACTAATTGTAACACCCGCCCCGATTGTGTCGTGGCAAAATATTTTGGCTCTGATCGATGTGTGAACAAATATGCCATTGTTAAGACTAAAATCACCATCACCAGCGACATAATCAGCAACAATTTCATCACACGACGATAATTGTCTCGATAAAAGTTATTTCGGAGCCGCACTAGCTCAAGTGACTCTTCTGTCATACCACCTCCTGCCTAACCCATATAAGAGCATATAAATATCTTAGGGTAAACTAAAAATCTGCTCTGTGTATATTAGAGTTCATTCGAAACTCATGTTGGTCATTGCGAGTACTCGAAGCAATCCATCTTAAGCTTTTTTCGGATGGATTGCCGCGCTACGCTCGCAATGACGTCCCTACGGGATGTTTAAAGAAACTCTATTACTGCACATAATCTTTTAACGTAATTTCCACACGATAATTATCATGATCCCCGACGATATTGTTGATCGCTTTGTTGGGCGCATATTGAACAGGATGTCCGCCACCATACCCAATAGCGTAGATCATGCGAGCGTTGACATGATTATCCCAAAAATAATTACTCACTGTTTGTGCTTGCCACTGCGTCATCATTAAGTCTTTTTTCGTTTGCGCCATCGATTCCGCATAAGCTGACACGGTGATTTTCACTTTATTCATCGGCTCAAGCAACTTCGTTACCTCTTCCAAAATGTTTTTTCCCGAAGAAGACACTTGCACTGAATAACCTTTAAACAACGACTGCGAAGGGATAATAATCGTGATCGCATCACCTAATCGCATCACGCTAACGCCATCAGCTCCCAATGCCTGTATAGCAGTTTTATTTTTTGCAAAAAAATACGTCACAGGCGAATCGAAAAAACTGTTTTCTGTTGAACAAGCTTGCAACATTATCGATAGCAAAATTGTTGTCGTCAGGTAAAATAATTTATTCATGCTTTACTCATTCCTTACTCTTCGCTGCTCTTTGCCTGCCCTTCAACCATCGTGGTTAAGCGCTGTGTAATATCTACCAATTCTGGAACAGATAACCGCACTGTAATAACAGGAGGATAGTCCGTTGCAACTTCAATATCTCGCACCATTTCTAGCGCAATATTATTAGCCTGATTGGCTTTTCGCCCCATCAATCGCTCAATGAGCTCTATTTTTTCTCTCACTTGATGCTTCAACAACAACGGTTTACACAATTGATCATAACGCTCGCCAGAGAAATACGGCCGAACGTTATCCGTGACACGTACACTAACAAAGGCATTGAGACGATCTGAAATTTCTATTACAGGTTCTGCGACGCTTTCGGTTGCTGTTGATCGAGCACTCGTACCTGCTTCTGTTGAAGCAGCCGGTTGCAACCCTTCACAACAAGCGAGAAATGCAGCGACGCTACGCTCAATACCATTTTTTTGTTTTTCTGCAGACAGTATTTTTTCTATTGTAATAATATTATCAGAAGGTTCAGCGGCTTGATCAAAAATAACAGGCTTCTCTAAAAGCTGAGTGAATTTTATAAGTTGCCGTTCTTGTTTTACTAATTCTTTTACATTCGGTTTATCAACTTTCAAAAAATGATTCAACCGCATTCTATCAACAATCGTCGGGTTCGCAAAAAATGCACGTGCACGCACAATTTCAGACTTGAAAAAAATATGCATTTCACCGACATCTTGATCTTTCAAATCTAACAAATGAATACGCCCACGCTTTTCTGCAGACGCACTTTTCGTATCTAAGTAATTATTCATCAAGCTTTGTGAATCGGTTTGAAAGTGATCGACTTTCGTCACGTAAATTTCACCAGCGGTTTTATTAAAGAAATCCCACGTTTCTGTTGGATCTTCTAATTTCATGCAAATTTTAATGTTGGTATTCGCACCAATGGAGGCCGCTTCTTCTTTTGACGCTTTTTGAAATGCTGGCAAATCTTGCCCCGCAAAAATTGTCGAGAATCCTAACGAACGCGCCTGCGCTGGCACCACGGCGAAACCTTTCACCGCATAATAGCCGTACTCATCGAGAATACACATATACGGCGTCGGGGCATTTGTCGGTTTGCGTTGAATCACATCTTGAAAACGCCCTTCAACGCTATCGCCTAATCCAGAGGCCATCATCGCACGTAATGTCGCAATAATAATTTTACCTAAATTGGATAATTCATCCGGCGATTTTTCTAGCGCTGGTAATAACACCACTAAAATACGGCGATTCAATACCACATCCGCCATATCAACTTCAGGCACGTTAGTTCGAATAATATGACTATAAGTATCGGCTAATGAACCGAACGTTCGAGTTAATTGCATGGTAATAAAACCATGTTGCTCTAAAACTTGTGAGACTTGTTTGCCTTTTTTCTTAACATCAAACCCCGGTAAGTTCATGAGATAATTATTAATCGGGTCCATGACTAATGCAGGCGCATCCGCAATTGAAAAAGGCTCTTGTCCATCGACAGGAAATTGTCGATCAATACAAATCTGTTCTAATTTCGCTAAGTGAAAATAATTACGAATAGAATTAGCGTCCAATAATAATTTTCCTTGATCGCGCACATACACGAGCAACTTCATCAGGGCTTCAACGAAGTTAATTGCACGGTTTTTCCACATGTCACCGTCGGGAGATCCCGACTGGCTTTCGCCCATTAAACTCACGACCAAGCCAATCAACATACTCGATGAACCGCTGGAAAAAGGATTCATAGTGTTGGAAAGCTTGGTTTCTTGCGCACCGATAACGTCACGCGCACCGGTCATAAAGTTAATCAGTAAAATATCATCTTCGCGACCCATGCCACGACACATAGAAAATATTTTTGCATAAAGTGAATTATCGCCTTTACCATCGACATAAATAAAACCGCTACCCTGCATCAATGCATTGAAAGCAAAAGAAATCAACGCTTCTGTTTTACCGCTACCCGTTGATCCAAAAATCAACATGTGCGTACGCATGTCATCATTATTAAACCAAAGCTCGTCATTATTATTTTTTGCATTACCGACAAAACAAATACCTCGGGCAACATTCGGACGAACGCCACCACCAGGCTTAAGATCATTATAATCAAGTGCTTTTGAACGAATCGGCATTCTAAAGGGAAGCGCTGCACGTTTTGCAACATACAAACAATAAAAAGAAAGACCAAAGCCAATCACTAATACAACATCAGCCAATGCAGGGAAAACGCCCGCCATTGCTGCTAATACAATAAAAACAATCGCGCTTTGCGCAGGCTGTTTTAAAAAATCCTTAATTTTTGTACCCAGCGTCCGTGTATCACGCAGTAGCTGCGTAGCATCCTGTTCGTGTTGTTTTTCTACGCCTCTAATCATGCTGCGTCCTCACGATGATACGTAATTTCTTGCAGAGCGAGTTCAAGCGCAAGCGTTGCAGATTCCGTCATGGGTAGAATCGATTTTTTTCCTAATTCTTTTTCAGCAAGCCAATGCGCAAAGATGCCCGCCGCTTCACACACCGGAGTTCTTCGGCCAATGCCATTTAATAAAAACCACGCTTTTCGATCGATGGGTTTCAACCATAGAAAATCAGAACTACTCAATACGCCATCATAACGTGCTAATTCTAGCATCGAAGCCATGACGGTTAATTCATAAGCATGCGAAGTAGTGACGAGCTTAACCGCTTTCACATTCATATATTTCTTACAAAGTGATAAAGGGCCGCCTTCGCAAACATTTGAGCAATCCAGCGTGTTTTTTTCAGTATTATACGCATTGGACAATGCCGCTAAAACCGCATAAGCAGCCTCTCGATCACCATTCGCTTTTGCGGCAAACACCCCAAATAACGCTTGTAAATGCGGCGGTAAATTTTCACATCCGCGCCACTGTCGACCTAATTGTAGTGTAAATAATGCATTTGCTTTACCCTTATTAAGTTTTGCGACAATCCGCTTACGGCGCAACAGCTCATCTTCTAAAGGCATGACTTCTTCTTCGATAATGAGTTTTTTCTGCATGCAGAACTCCATCGGAGTTAACGACATCGACCAAAGACCTTTGCGAATATCAGTTTTAATTAAATTGAGCGGCGCAACCGGCTTAATTTGTGGCCAGATTTCTTCTTGAGCTTTGGCGAGTTCTTTCATGTTGTAGGAGCGTCGATAGGCTGTTGCAGAAGCACTTTTATAAATAACAGCAGCCAATAGCACCATTAAAATAGCACAAGGAATGCCTATGTATTTACCCACGCTTGTGGCGATATATTGTGCCTGTACAAACGTAACATTAGCCGGTGAAACCGTAGACGCGTAAGCCTTTACGCCGTTTAATTGAGAAGTAAATACGCCGATGATCGTCATTTCTATGACTTTAAGCTTCAAAAATACCAGCATGATGTAAGCATGTAAAAAATACCAGATCAACCCACCTACAATGCAGATAGCCAGCATGATCCACAAGGGACCTAATGAATTGTCAGGTTGTTGACCTCCTCCACCCGGCGCCATAGAATACTATCCCTTTCATTATTTCATGCTAATCATGGTGCCATAGACGAAGGCTAGGTACAAGGCACAGGCGTTCTTAGAAGGGCAGGCACAAAACACCACCCCTACTACATACCGGCTTGACGCTCGCGCATTTCTGCTAAGGTTTTACAATCAATACAAAGCGTCGCTGTGGGGCGCGCTTCTAAACGACGAATACCAATTTCTATGCCGCAGTCTTCGCAATAGCCATAATTGCCATCATGAAGGCTCTTCAACGCTTCATCGATTTTGGTCACGAGATCAGCATCGCGGTCACGGGCCTTCCACTCTAAATTGAACTCTTCTTCTTGTGAAGCACGATCGTTAAGATCGGCAAAATGCTTGGGTTCATCTTTAAGATGCATTACTGCTGTATCCAATTTACCCATCAACGTAACACGCCAAGCCTTGAGTAACTCTTTAAAATGCGCCTGTTGCGCATCATTCATGTATTCTTCATTGCTACTTAGCGAATACGCTTTCACACCACTTACAGAAGCACTTGAAGAGGCGGCCTTGGTCGGCTCTTTAGCCTTGGCGGAAGCCTTAGGAGATGCTTTAGTCACTTTTGTCGCTGCTTTAATTTTCTCTGCCATTTCGGTACCTTCTTGATAAAGACAAAAAACTGGCAGCTTCTATAACAGAATTTTCATCAAAAACCAAAGATTATTTGTCTCCTTAAGTGAAATTTAATAAATCTGGGCCTATACTGAAAAGAAAAAAGGGGCGTGTCATGAGTTTACTAGCCAAGTACGTGTATGTTGTGTCATTTAATCCTGAAGATAAAGATACACTCAAGAAACACCCAAAGTTCTTCAGCTCTATCAAAGAAAAACAACCTGCGCTGATTGTTTATCAAACTGATCAGACACTAACTTTCATGCTCTATGAAGGCAACACTTTTATACCACTCGTCGAACCTCAGCTTTCAACTGAAACTCAAGAAGCACGAGACTTTAACAAACGAAAGTCAGGCATTATTTCAAAAAATGACCTAGGAAAGAGTTTCCGTGTTCTAGATTCACATAAAACTGAACAAATCATACGACTTAGTGACGATACCATTAGGTTGCATAAAGAAAAAATAAGAGCGACATGGAAGCAAGAAAATATTGCCAATACTGAAGATGGCGATACAACCGACGAATCTGACGATGAAGAATATCGCAACTTAGATAATGAATTTGAAGACCTTGAAGACCATGACAGCATTGACTCTATTCTCGCAATAGATCGATTACCTGCATTTCTTCAAAAGAGTCTAAGTGAAGTAAGCGAGCAAGGAGAAGACGATCCTGCGCTTAAGTTATTGGTCAAACGCTTAAATCTATTGATTCTGCGAGAACAAAATACAAAAAAAACCATCTTAGAAGCAAAACAAGAAGGACAAACCGTCAAAGAAGAAATATCAGAAAACAATTTAAATGAAATTTTAAATGAAAAAGCCGCCATATTCGCTAACATCCATCAATTTATCACGCAATCAAAAAATACCGATAAAGATGTTTGGATGCACAGTTTTTTAAAACATTTGTTGTCGCATGAATACGAAAATATACCAAGTGAAGTTGCCTCAATCTTAGAGACAAAAGATGCAAATGAGAAAGAAAATAAATTAATTGCTTTTGTCAAAAAAATCACAGCGATTACACAAAAATATCAAATACCAATATCTATTTTGTTAGGCCATTGCAATCCTCATAGTGTTGGCGCCTTATTTCAAGAAGCTTATCCACTTTTTCAAAAACACAAAAAAGACAGACAAGAAAGATTGCCTAAGTTTGTCGCTACGCGCCAACTTCTTCTAGAAAAGGCCGAGAAAAAAACCGAGTTAGATGCAGTAAATCCGGTCGAATATAAAAATTTTATATTGTCGCAGTTCGATGACGTCAAACATTTTGAAAAAGCGATGATTTTAGAATTCTTTGTTAAAGGCTTGATTTTTGAAAAAGGCAAAGCAAATGAAGATATATTAAAGTATTTACAAAATCGCTCCTCTTACGGCAGTCAAGCAATACACCAAGCGTCACAGGAATATAGCACATCGACACTTGTAGCGACTATGTATCAATCGTTAGACAACGATGAGGGTGCCTTAAAAGCACATGCTGAACTGAATGCAGCGCTCCAAAACCCGAATACCATCATTGCATTAGACGATGAGGCCATCTCATTAAAAGAATGTATCGATGCGCTTAAAATGCGTCAGTTATATATGGAGCGCATGAATCAACATTATGCAAAAACTGCAAACGCCGACGCAGAAGTAAAATCAGCAATAGAAGCAAAAGCAATC
>JAZKAS010000017.1:24563-49730 GCA_040389005.1 Pseudomonadota bacterium | reverse complement strand
ACTCGCCTATAAAAGCAAGAACTGTAAAAGCAACAGAATCAGAAACAGAAAAAGCTGTCGAGGCGAATGAAATAAAAACAGAAACCGCCATAAATGTACAAGCTTTATCTGAAACTCAACAACTCACTGCTGATGAATTTATCCTAGCGGTGCTAGAGCAAGCTGAGAAAAACTGCGAAAACAATGAGCAAGCGAAAAACGTGTTTTCTGATTATTATTACAGTGCGCTTTTAAAATATGTCTATACAGACTCCATAACCAGCGCAGCAAAACTCTTAAGGGATACAACTGCAAGAACCTTGATTGGTGATGAGGCAGCACAATATGACAATACATTGCTACGTACTTTCGGCACTGAATTTCCGTTTAATGTGATAAAAAACGCAAACAAACTTCCCCCCAATGCTTGGCTCAATGTCATTACTTATGTTCCACTAGAAGAATTAGAAGCGCTTGGCAAATGCATTAACATTCCTTTGTTACATATTGTAAATAATAAACTCGATAAGCTTCTAGAGTTGTTCGCTAACAATCAGGATGAAAAATCAAGTGCTAAAGCAAAATTCTTGTTTGAAAAAACCCTGAAAGTACTTGCGAAAAACAAAGCCGAGCTTTCAGAAACAACATGTGAAAAACTAATTGCCGCCAGCTTGTCACACTGCGGCGACATGGAAAGTATTTTAGATTTACTCGCGAGTTATCCTGAAGGCCAATCAAAATCAAATTTATTTGATGCGATTATACATTCGCCCGTTTACACAGCTTATTTAATTAATAACCCTGAGAAGCATCTTTATTTATGGGAGCAGTTAGAAATAATAAAGGTAGCTCCTCCTTCACATGCAAGTCATTTTGTACCGTATACTTTAGAAACGAAAAAATAAAAAACTGCATATTGGCGAAATTTTTCTCTGGGCTTACTGCTAACGATTTCTCAGAAGAAAAACTCACTAGCGATGTACAAGGGCGTTTTAAATACTTCAATGCAGCTTTGGTGCCTCCGGCAATTTTGGAGAAAATTTCAGCCACATTAAAAGAACAAATTATTTTAAGCTTTAAACATCACTCTACATTTACACGCAGTCTTGTTTTTGAAGATTCTACGCTGTTTAATAGCATCACAACAGGTTTCAAATTAGAAGAAATACAAAAATTTTTTATAGCTTTTATAGAAAATCAATATTTAGTAAATCATAAAGAAAGTGGCGCTAAGGTTGCAAGACACCATCAACACAATATCATTACCGCCTTCTTTCGCTATTTTAAAGAGCGTGGCGAAGAAAAAACATTTTGGGATTGCTTGCAAACAAATGTTTCTCAAGAACTGCAAAAAGACTGTATTAATACCTATATTTTTTCAAACCGAACTTGTATGGAAGCGCTTGCCGATGTTGGTGAAGATTCGATCTGGAAAGTAATCGCCCATGATGCGAGCAAAACTCCAGAATCGATTAATCCATGGATGAAAACCAAGCCTGATCGCTATAAAGTGCTTACGTTGGACATCCTCACACCGCTAATCGAAACTTATTATGCCGACCCTTCTGAGGCAACAGAAAGAGTATTGTCCGATTGGTTGTTACTACAATTTAAAAATGCGATAAAAACCGAAATAAATTCTGAAACAGCGATTACGCCTAAACAAGCTAATGCAATCATTAAAGCATTTAAAGATAGAAAACACATGCTTGTTTGGAGTCAATTACTTGGCAACCCTGCATTTCAAAAAGCGTGGACGATCAAATATCCTTTTCTTGCTAATAATCTTGAGCGTCTCGCTGGAGCATTATATTCAGCTTCCAATCAATCCCAAAGTATCAAGGAAAGGTTAACAATACCTTTTTACAACGCTGAAAATAAATTAATCCTCAGCGCTGCCAATGAAACTGTGGCCTTATCTGCTTTAGGGGGATTAGAGCAACTAAAAACAGAAACACAATCTCATTTTGGACCTATTGCTTGGGATAAACTTAAATCCTCTATCAAATTTATAGATCATGTATTGATTCGTACAGCTAAAATCATAACTTCTGCAGAGAACGCAAAAGATGAGGACGTTATTGCCTGGAAAAAATTATTTGGTGATTATCTTGGCAGCTTACGTCGCAAACCTGCAGAAAATGAAACACCTGTTAATATCAAGAAAGAATTATATGAAATTCGCAAAACAATTGCCTATGCTTTAGGAGGCATTCAAAGCGAAGAGATATCAACAAAAAAAATGGCTGGTCATGCATTAGATGTATTACTCACGCCAGAACATTTGCTCTATTTCAAACAGCTCTATGAAGACAAATCAGCAGATAATGCTACTCAAAATGAAATTACAGAAATCATTCGCATGATCTTCATGGCCAACGCTCAAAAGCTTTTAAAAACTTTAGCGACGCCGTATCGAAAACCTGAGTGGAATTGGATTGTAAATGATGTTTTGAAAATCAAAGATCTTCTAAATGAACCTTCTTTAGATGAAGTAGAAGCTCAACAACTTGAAAAACAAAAAAATTACTGGAGTGGCTTTGCTTTCGCAACTGGAATCGTCAGCGCAGCAGAAACAACAGAAAATGTAACAAAAGCAATCGCGGATACTACGCAAGCTTGGCAACACGATATCGACTCCAAAACTCTCAATGCATGCCGGAAGATTGCGCATGCACGAGATTTTGAAGACAAACAACAATTTAAACGCACCGGCTCATCTGACTGGCTTGGAAGCGGCGGCTGGACCGCAAGTGTTAAACGTGCTGAAAAATATAGTGGCAAGGGTAATCGTAAAGTTGGATTTCAGTGGCTTCACGGCCTTGATGGATTCCTTGGTTTTGATGCAGCTCCAATCAATCACAAAATACACGCCACGGCGCAATTTGCACGTGAAAAATTTGGATTGGACGTAAAACAAACTGAATTAAAATCACCAGAACTCATTGGTGATTCTTGGAGAACCAGTACGCCGCTGTATTATGTCCCCAAAAAGGATACTAACCCCGGCTACGAGTTTCAAAAAGACGCAAACAAAAATGATTCAAAACAAAAAGCTGAACGTTTGACAGCAGCAAAACGACAATATGTTTTTGAAAAACTTGTCGAACGAAATAACGACAATATGCTAGAAGAAGAAACAAAGAACAGAGCAAATAAATATATTGATGAACGTCCTGCAGTGGGAAAAAACGATAAAAAATCGAAAGTCCATGAACATATCAATAGAGTTTTAAAAGATCATAAAAACATTGAAAATATCAAAGATCTAAAAACACATTTGTCTTTAAAATCCGAAGAAGAAAGCGCTAGTGCTTGTTTAACAAATATAGAAGAGATATTAAAATTCGTAAACTTAGATTTTGAGAAAACGAAGTATTATTACTCAGGCAACACGACGCTCGCTTGGCTCTACAATCAAACAATCGGTCGAGCTCGTGGCGAAAAGGCGGTCAAACAAGATCATATTACCGAGTTTAAAGCCATGCTTATAGATCTGGTGATTGAAGAATCGCCTGATAATCAGCAGATAAACAGGATGCTCTCTATTGTCAGAGGAAATCAATGTGCTGATATTGCCGAAGAAAACCAAGGAATCGTTGCATCTTTAGAAAAAGTTATTACTGATTCGAGCGCATCCATTGAAAAAAGTCTGCAAACACTTGAAAAGCTCAGCGATGTTTCTCTTAAAACATTAACAGACCAATTAACACAAGCCGTTTCATTTGCTGTTCGCATACGCGCTCTTTCTAATGATTCGTCCGCAGTTAAAATAGCAAGCGAATGGTGCGCAAGATTAAGATCCAACAGCCACCCTGTGGCAAAAAAGATATTAACCGATATCGAATTCGAGTGTGCGAATGTACCCGAACACTTATCGTTAAATCGCGTCAATGCTGCACTTGAAGAAAAGAAAAAACTTTTAGACATAACCACTGATTCAGTCAGAGCGGCATTAAACAATAACATTAGCGATCTTGAAGCAAACGAACAGACGCTTAACGATAAGATTAAAAATCGATACCCTGATCCTGAAGTGCCTGTGCAACCAAAACAATCTCCATTGAGAATATTTGAAGGCAAGTTGGTGAAAGAAAATAGCGCGGGAAAATCGCCATTTGTAATAGTGGTAGAAAAAGGCAATATTGAGCCAGAAAATCCTAAACACCTAGCCGCAGAGGAAGGTTCACAACCTAGCATTACTCTGTCCGCTCAGTAGCGCTTAACCAATTGGAGTTTTAGGAAGTAGAGTGTTAGTATATCGCTACTTTTTAAGACTCCCAGGAAAGGAAAATGCGATTATCTCAAGCCACATGGGCTTCATTGGCGTTGTCATTGTTGAGCCCCCTTGCGTTTGCTTCTGACGAAGGCGTATATCTTGGCGCCAATGGTGTCTACGGCCAAATCAAGCTAGAGGACACAAAAGTCGCCGGCACGACTTACACACCTGGCAGTGGCGATACTTTTGGCGGAGGGCTGACAGCCGGCATCAATACTTCTAAGCATTTCGCCATTGAAGCTGCTTTTGATGGCTTGAATAAAGTTGACTACGACGGCGAAAAGGCACCCAGTAGTAATTTTTGGTTCACGTATGTTGCCGCCAAACCCATGATCGATTTCTGGAAGTTTAATGCTTTCGTTGAACTCGGTGCTGCTTACGTGGCTTTTACGCAAAATAATAACAACCCTGATGTCGATGATACGGACGGCTCTCAAGTCACGCCGTTTTTTGGCGCAGGACTTGGCTTTAACTTTACACCGAATTTCGAAGTGGATCTTTCGGTCAATCGTATTCAAGACACTGCAACACCGATTACCTTTGGCATGCTAACGTTTACCTACCACTTCGTCACTAAGTATGAAGACTCAGGGTTTCTTGCAGATTAATCAAAAGCGCGCGAAAACGCGCGCCGATGTAACCTCTTGAAAATAGTTAGCGCTTCAAATTGGTAGCTTGAACTGGCGCTGTAAGGTTGCTAGCAACTTCGAGAAGCGGCGCCATTTCCGGGTAAGGCTTTACAGCTTCTGATAAAAGAGCCAGCGCTTCAGGTTTATCACCTAACGCTCGATCAACAAACTGATCCAAAACATATAAAGCATCTATGTTATCTCTTAATCGATATAATTGTCGTAAGAAAACTTCATAAAAAGACAGTTGATCGGGTAAAGCCGTTGCTTGGTGAAAGAATGTCATCCGCAATTTTTCAGATGCAGAGTGGGTTGTATTCGATAACTCTGCATGAGTCGTTTCCAGCCGTTGCCAGCGCTCTTTTATATACTCAAAGACATAAGTACAAATACTCTTTGTAACAGCATCCCAACAATCAAGACCGCCAACCTGATGCTGAGCCCACGCATGATCATATAAAGTGTCAAAAGGTATTGCGAGCTTTGCAAAGTAACTTCTTTCAGTGAAACCTATATGCTGAATCTCAAAGAAAAAATCTTTAAGAAATGTCAGCTGTTCTATGCTTTTTCCGCGTAAAAAAGTAGGAACGTTTAAAAATGCATGCAACAATTCAGGTTTTTTATTAAGAAAAACTAGTATATGGTTTGCTTTCAAAAAGTCTAGATACGCATCTGATAATTTTCCATACAACCCTCCCCATATGCCTTTACTTTCTGGATAAGCACGATTGCTTTGTAACTGAGCAAGCCCATCGATAGCCAATAACGTTTTTAATGTTATTTTGTTTGTTGCCACTAAATTCTTGAGGTCTTCTGATTCACGTAATCTAGATGCAACAGAATAATAGTACTGTTCCTGGGGAGTGCCAAAAACACAATATGGGTACGTGCGGCTGTCACATTGTTCTAAAACATGTCGCAATAAACCTGCTGCCCCATCTTTAGCTAATGCTTTTAAACAATAAATATTCAGTGTCAAAACTTGATAAGCCGTGATGTCATTATTTTCAATGAGTTGTTGAATCTTCGGTGTATTTAACAAGACAAGAGCATAAGGTGAAAGGTAGGGGCGACTCCAAGATAAACCTTTTTCATCAAAAGTACGTTGACAAAAATGAGGCGTAATATAGTCGTCTGCTTCAAGACATTGTATCATTGCCTCTGAAGGTGTTGCTTTGACAGCCAGCCATTGTTGTTTTAAAGAGTCTGCTTCTGGAAATTGTGCCCACATTGCTTCTTCTATCTCTTTATCCACATCAAAGAGCGCCTGAATATCTTTAAAAGTTTTTTTAGCCTCATTATGAATACAATAATAAATAGCCCAACCAATCAATTCACCAGGTTGTAACATAACGACCGCATCATATAATTCCTCCATAGACTTGCCTTGCTCAATCCATGGTTGCAGGTCAGTTTTTGTTAAATAACAGATAAAGGAAGTTAAGAGCTCAAGATCTTTATCCTGCAAAAAAACAGGCAAAGCTAGAAAACTATTAAATAATTCAGGGGCTTGCTTAAAAAGTGCTTGAATAGAAGGATTGATAAAAAAATCTCCATAGGCTTTCGACAAAGCGCGATATTGATTGATCAGTACATTATTTTGTGAATGATATTTTTTATCTGAAAAATCGACAGGATATTTCTCACAGAGATAACCATGGATATCGGTTAACAGACATTCATTATAAACCAATTCTCTCAAGTCATAGATACTCATCAGTATTTTCAGTGCTTGAGGCGAATCTTTTAAAGTATCCAAAAAATAATTGTTGTCATCTTGCCCCAATTCGATGCTCAGAAAATTGTTATAATTTCTATCCACCGTTACAGGGTTAGAAGCACCCCCGCCGTTAACATGTTTCACAAAAGCGCTACAGAGTACATTGATGCTTTGATTTTGATACAACTCTACTAATCTTTGGAAAGTCAAATTAAGTATCTGATAAGGCGTGATTTTATTTTCTTGGATAGCCTGAAGAACCCATGGTTCATCGAGCAAAAGAAAAGCAAGCGGTGAAATCATGTGGCGATTAAACACAAATTTACTTTTTTTATCATCTAGTAAAATACGACGACAGAAATAGGGGGTGATATATGCATCATTTGATAAGATCTTTTGCAGGGCTTCTGGATGCTGTTTGAGTTCTTGCCATCGGGTCTTCAAGAGCTCCAGAGGGAGGTTGCTTTTTTGCAACAAGCTCCATTCTATCTCCTCTTGTTCTGGGCCGATTTCCATTAATGCGTGAATATTTTCAAGTGCTATTTCTGGCATGATTACCCTGTGTTTAAAAGTTGCGCCCACTCAACAGTATAGGCTATTAATTTAAAAAAGTGATTTAGGGCGAAAATTATCGTTGAATTACTCCATAAGTGACTCTATCCAAGCCCGCTAAATCTTGGGCGGTCGTAACCGATTGATAATTATATAGCATAAACAACTCTCGCACTTTTTTGCCCTGCGTGCATCCATGCTCTATGAGCAAATATCCATCCGCTTTTAAATAATCACGCGCATCTCGAATAATATTTTCGATATCGGCCAAACCATCTTTGCTCGCCACTAACGCGCTACGTGGCTCATGCCGAATTTCTTCTGTTAACAAATGTGGATCATTTTCATCTAAATAAGGCGGATTACTCACAACAATATCAAATGTGTTTTGCACCTTAGAAAACCAATTGCTTTGAAAAAATTCAACGTTGTGAATATTATTTTTTTCTGCATTTATTCTTGCAATTTTCAATGCTGCTTCAGAAAAATCAACAGCAGATATTTTCCAATTCGATTTTTCTTTGGCGATTGCCAAAGCAATAGCGCCAGAACCGGTTCCAAGGTCAAGGACCCTCACAATGTCATGACGAGCGACCACAAAGGGATCGCCCCTACCCAAGACCAACTCAACCAGCAGCTCTGTTTCAGGGCGAGGGATCAGCGTATGTTCATTGACTTGAAGATCTAAATTCCAAAATGATTTTTCACCCACCAAATATGCAATCGGTACTTGCAAACAACGTTGTGCTAGCAAATCTTGCCATTGCTGATATTCATCAAGAGATATGTTTTTTTCAGGATACGCAAAAAGATAAGCACGATCTTTTTTCAAAACATAACACATCAAGACTTCTGCGTCTAAACGCGCAGTTTCAGATACTTCTGTTAAGCAGGCTGTTGCGTGATGCAATAAAAGATCTATTCTCATTATATTCACTTAAGGAAAAATATAACCTTGATTCTCGCATACACCTATAATTAAGTACATGTAGCGTTGGTGTTTTATGCCTCTTAAGTTTAGCTTAAGCCAGGTCAATCATAATATCAGCATAATAATAAACAATTAAGTATGCGCCATGCCGAGCCCTCAACCCCTGACTTCTCTGCCCATCATAAAAAGCAGGTTGTACTTGCTCATGCAATGCGGAAGCCTAATAGCAAACGTTTATGCCGCACGCCACGTGATTGAATCCCAGGAAAATAAAGATAAAAATAATGCCGCCGCCATAGGTGCGATTTTTATCTTTTTGTCTATTTCTATTTTTACATCTGCATTACTTATTTGGCCGATACGAGAAAATAGAAAAATCAGACATGAAGAAGAAAAAAAAGAATCCATACCCACTGCTTATAACGAAACGCTTAACTTATTAAGCAATGCAGTAAACTTACCAAAAGATTTGCTAAAAGAACGCGCCACAGCAATATGTCAATCTGAATTAAATCTACCTGCTATATTAATGCTTATAGTTAATAATAAAAAAGAAGGCAGTATTCACTTAAATCTAGCAGAATTATACTTATCGCCACAAGAAAACGAAAATTATACAAATGTGCTAATAGAGTTTAATTTCGATTCTGAGAAAAGAGAAATTACTCTAGAACAATTTGATCAACGCGTTTGCCAAATAATATCAAAAGATTCTCAACATGGATCCGTATTTTCTTGGAGCTGGTTTATGGCTGGAAATATTGGCTGGCAATTTATTTATTTATTAACTCTCTGCTCGGATGATTGGAGCGCACGAGACGCCAGACTCGATTCAGAAAATTGGAGAAGAACACTAGTCACTTGGCTATGCGCCGGACTGGGAACCTCTACATGGCTTATTCTAGCGATGGGAATTAGTCAACGGATTTTAAGTTCTCATTATTTTGGAGGAAAAGCATTTGGCGAGTCTTATCTCATCGCATTACAATTTATCATTTCTGTCACATGCTCAGACGGTTTATGGCAGTTTTTTACGGATTTTCCTAAAGCAATTGTGAATTGGCTCGGTATAACAGGAAAATTAAATATAGCGCTCCGCATTCTTCTAGAAATATTTTCCTATTTGACAGAGAGTTTTTTATTTAAAAACATTCACAATCTTTCAAATTGTTTTCATGATTATGTCAATCAATCATCTGTGTTTCAAGGAACTCAAAGAAAATGGACTTGCACAAACTCTTTTACAACTCTTTTATGGCTTAATTATTGCAGTTTTAACTTTTTTGCGATGTTGACGCGCGAAGCAATGAACGTGTTCGATTATTCTTGCAATCCTTTCAGCGTATTCCTTATTTCTTTAGCCGGAGGCATTGGAGGCCTGATACTCCCCGCTATTTTGGATTATGCGCAACATGTGCAACGCACGAATGAAGCAAAAGATTGTTTTAATCAAGCCGCAAAAAATAGCTATACTGTAGACTTAGAAACAGTCATCAACCCATTTGTGGACAACACAATAGATCAGGAACCCGTTTCTCCTGCGGCATTTATAAGTAGCAAAATGTTTCTTAATAAAAATAAATTTTCTTTTGTGGAGTTGATGAGGCATAGCTGCATGTTTTTTAACACCAAGCTCTGTGGTTTCGTTGAAACAGTAGCAGATACTTACCCATCACCTAAGTTATTTATCGTCAGCCAACGACGCTAACAAATCCGCTTGGTGTTCATGTACTAACGGCTCAATAACATCACCCAAATCACCCTCCATAATGCCCGCAAGCTTATATAGGGTTAAATTAATACGATGATCAGTGAGTCGACCTTGCGGAAAATTGTAAGTGCGAATGCGCTCAGAGCGATCGCCACTTCCTACCAAATTACGACGCGTATCAGAAATTTCTTGTTGTTGTTTTTGTTGTTGCGCTAACATAATTTTTGATTGCAGCACCGCCATCGCCTTGGCGCGATTTTTATGTTGCGAACGCTCATCTTGACACTCAACAATAATACCAGTGGGCAAGTGGGTAATACGAATCGCAGAATCGGTGGTATTAACATGCTGACCACCTGCGCCTGAAGATCGATACGTATCTACCTTTAAATCTGCCGGCGTAATATTAATTTCATCAAGCTCATCAGCCTCAGGCAATACCGCCACGGTGCACGCAGACGTATGAATTCGCCCTTGTGATTCAGTGGTAGGAACTCGTTGCACACGATGCCCACCGGATTCAAATTTTAATTTTGCATACACGTCTTGGCCACTAATGCGCAAAACGATTTCTTTATACCCACCGTGCTCGCCTTCGCTGGAATTGACAATTTCTGCGCGCCAACCCATACGCTCGGTGTAACGAATATACATGCGACTTAAATCACCAGCAAAAAGCGCTGCTTCATCTCCGCCAGTACCTGCGCGCACTTCAAGATAAATATTTCTTCTATCATTTTGATCGCGCGGTAACAATAATACTTGCAATTCTTCGGCAAGTTTTTCTTTGCGATTTTTCGCTTCGGGCAATTCACTTTCAGCCATTTGCTTAATTTCAGCATCTTGCTCTAATAACATAGCTTCTAAATCAATAATTTCCGTTTCACAGACTTGATACTGCTTATAGGTGAGAATCAGTGGTTCTAATTGCGCATATTCTTTTGAGAACTCACGAAATTTTTTCTGATCGCTCATGACTTCTGACGTATTTAATAAATTACCGAGTTCTTCATGACGCTCAAGCAAAAAATTCAGTTTGTTTTGTAAAGATTCTCTCATGGTTTTATACTTCCTTGAATGCCAAAAATTTCTGACGCAGATTTAAGAAGATCGTGGCGCCCTTCAACACTCGCTTGTCTTAATTGTACGCTGGGTAAATGCATGATTTTATTTAAAAGCTGTTGTGAAAACTCTCTTAAAGATTCTTGAGTTAATGCTTGACCAGAAAATTTCTCTAACGCTTGATCACAATGCCATTCCATGTTGGCGCGATATTGCTTGATAATTTCATCAGATGTCAAAGATCGCAAAGATAACATAAATTCACGCGCATATTCTTCAATTAACTTTTCTGCCTGCATCGCGGCGTGCGCACGCATATGTACATGTTGCTGAATCGTTTCTTTCAATTCATCCAATTGACACAAGGTAATATTGGAATGTTTTTTGACTTCAGGCGCAATATCACGCGGCACGGCTAAATCCATCATCAACATTTCATGTGAAACATCTGCAATCATTTCAAAATGAATCACTTGTGTTTTGCTTGAAGTTGACGAAATCACAATGTCCGCTTGTAATAAATATTCAGACAAATGTTGTAAATCAATTGCTATACCGCGCACTTCATGAGCAAGACGTTGCGCATTTTCTAAGTTTCGGCTGACGATCATTAACGGATGCGATGTAAGTGCCTGCGCATGTTTTGCAACCAACCCTCCCACTTCACCTGAACCGATAATTAATACACGTGGATTGCTGATCACCGCCCACTCTTTTGCAAACTTTACAGCCGTCGATGCAACCGAAACCGGACATGCGCCAATTTTTGTGCTTGTTCGTAT
The DNA here is from genome assembly GCA_040389005.1 of Pseudomonadota bacterium. Classification (GTDB taxonomy): domain Bacteria; phylum Pseudomonadota; class Gammaproteobacteria; order JAGOUN01; family JAGOUN01; genus JAGOUN01. The sequence goes on along the minus strand of JAZKAS010000017.1, from coordinate 38,085 downwards.
TTGTTTAGCTACTTGAAATGTTTTTCGAAATAATCGGCTTAAATGTGGCCCAACTGTTTTATGATAGCATGCTTGTGAAAAAGCAGCTTTGACTTGCCCTAAAATTTCTGGTTCGCCTAATACCAATGAATCTAATCCGCACGCGACTTGCATAAGATGTTCAACGGCTTCGATACCTTGCAAGACGTAGCCATGTTGCACAAAATCATCAAGGGCGACAGCCGGATCGCTCCTACCGCACAGCCATTGTTTGATTGCATCTTCAGAAGCACCGTACGTGTAAATTTCGACACGATTACAAGTCGAAAGAATCACCGCTTCGCCCAATGCAATCAGCGATTGTCCGATTTCATCCGACAAAAACGCAAATTTTTCCCGAAGCTCTATAGGGGCGGTTTTGTGATTTAAACCAACAACGACAATATTCATAAATAATACATGCAAAAAGTTGCCGTGATTTTAACGGTTCACCTGCCAACTGTCACCCTCTATCGTCAAATGCATATAATATTTATCTTGCATAAACGTAATTTCTTGAGGTAATTCAAGCTGTTGCACGCGCTGATAGGCCATATAATCTATTCGCCAACCCTGTTGTTGTAAATGCGCAATACGATGATACGCATCATATGTCACACTCGTAATAGGTTCTGGTGACGGTAAACCCCGCACCCAATAATAAAGCGATGAAATAGGCAAGGACCAACCCAATTGAGTTTGCATCAACGATTCTGGGTTATCAGCTTCATAGACTTTTCCATGACTATCTTTTAAATGCACAGCACCTGGCCGCCCGTCAAGATTCACCGCACTAAATCCTAACGGACCAAATAACATCACTTTATAAGCGTCAGCATTTTGTTGCCAAGACACGTTAGCGCTAAACTTGTGCTCACTAACGCTCGCCACGTCCCCGTGTTGTTCGGGCATTTTAAAAATGACATGTCCGCGAAATTGCCACTCGGTCAACGCCAATAATTGTTGCTGGCGCTCAGGCCAGGGTGTTGTTAATGGCGTATATTTAGGAGGATGTGCGCAGCTTGATAATAGAAACACAAAACCCAAAAGCCAAAAAAGATTTTTCACCGCCATTTAAACACTACCCGCCCATTATTGGCATGCACATCTTGCGGTGCATCCAAACTATCCCCAAAAAATTGTACGTTGCCGCCCGCCGCCACCACAATCGCTAAACCCGCCGCAACATCCCAAAACATGGTATTGCGCTCATGATAATATTCTGCACGCCCACACGCCACATACGCGAGCGAAATTGCTGCGCTGCCAATCATTCTGACCTTGCGCCATTGTCGCGCAAAATTCATAAAAGCAATCGAATTTTCATCATTGAAATCTTTCGCCACAGGAAAACCGGTATATAACATTCCTCGATCACTGGCTTGAATCTCAGAAACCGATATGGGCCGTTTATTTAGCCACGCGCCCTCTTCTACCAAACCAGAAAATAGTTCATGACGATTAAAATCATAAATCACGCCCAATACTGGCGTCTGCCCTTGATAAAGGGCAATTGAAACGGCGCAAATGGGAATATCGTTATAATAATTGTAGCTGCCGTCCAGAGGATCAACGATCCAAAGATAACCTTCATCAGAAATACCTGCACGCCAACCGCGCTCTTCCGTCAAAATTGGAAAATCCGTACTACCCTGAAGATTTTCTAAAATCATAGATTCAACCATTCGATCTGCTTTAATCTTCACCTCGCGCCCAGCTTCAGCCTCAATCGCAGACCAATGCGACTTATGCGCCACCAATTGCAACCCCGCTGCAAGTGCCGTGCTTTCTGCTAATGATAATAATGCTTTTAAGTTTTTAGTCACACGAGGCTCTGTTTTTTTATCCTTTTCAAGAGTATATCTCAAAAAACTAACAATTGAACAATTTCAGCCTCTCAGGTAAAATATGCGCAAAATTTAGCACCATCCAACCTTAAGAATTATAAAAGCATGTTAGAATTTAAAAATGTTACGCTGCGTCGCGGCGCGAAATTCCTTTTAGAAGACGCCAGCGCTCGCGTTGAAACCGGTTATCGCACGAGCTTAATCGGTCGCAATGGCGCTGGAAAAACCAGCATATTTCAATTGATCACCGGCAGCTTGCACGAAGATCTTGGCAGTTTTTCTTTGGAAGTGAAACGCACAGCAATTGCTTATTTGGAACAATCACTGCCGCACAGCGATATGCCCGCACTAGATTTTGTCATGAGTGGCGATTTGATTTGGGCAAAAATTCAAGCAGATTTAGCCAAAGCCGAAGCCGCCGAAGATGGTATTGCCATTTCTCAATGCTATACAGATTTACAAGCAATTGATGGTTATACCATCGAAGCGCGCGCCAGCAGTATTTTAAATGGATTAGGGTTCACGCAAGAGACTTTCAATAATGCTGTGTCGAGTTTCTCTGGCGGCTGGCAAATGCGCTTACAACTTGCGCGCACATTGATTGCACCGGCTGAATTATTACTCCTCGATGAGCCGACCAACCATTTAGATATCGAAGCAATTCTTTGGTTAGAAAAATGGTTACAAAGCAAAAAATGTTCGATGTTGATTATATCGCATGATCGAGATTTTCTCGATAACGTCTGTACGCACACATTGCATTTATCACAACGTAAATTAAAACTTTACACCGGTAATTATTCTTCATTCGCATCACAATTTGAAATGCAATTCATGCAAGAAGAAAGCGCAGCGACTAAAATTGCCAAACAAAAAGCACATATGCAATCGTTTGTCGATCGTTTCCGCTTTAAAGCCTCTAAAGCCAAACAAGCGCAAAGCCGCATGAAGGCAATTGAAAAGCTCACGTTAACGGTTGGCTTACAACGCGAAAATCCATTTTCTTTCAACTTCTTCCCGTGCGAAGAACTCTCTGATCCGATTATCAAAATTGATAGCGCAATTGGTTATGGCAAAACGATTATTTTAGAAAAAATCGGCATGAATGTGAATCACGATGATCGCATTGCATTTCTTGGCCGCAACGGCGGCGGAAAAAGTACGATTGTCAAAACATTGGCTGAAGAACTTATGCCAATCAATGGAGAAATCGTCAAACATCCTAAATTAAAAATTGGCTATTTTTCACAACAACAACTCGATACATTAGATTACGATTCAACACCGTTTGCGCACGTGCAACAACTTGATAAAAAACTCGGTGAATCAGAAATTCGCCGCTATTTAGGCGGGTTTGGATTTTCCGGCGATTGCGTCTTCGACAGCGTGCGCCATTTTTCCGGTGGTGAAAAAGCGCGCCTTGCACTTGCATTATTAATCTATCATCGTCCAAATCTATTATTGCTCGATGAACCGACCAACCATCTTGATTTGCAAATGCGCGAAGCATTAATCATCGCCTTACAAACCTATCAAGGTGCGGTAATTTTAGTATCGCATGATCGTTATTTTGTGAGCAGCATTACCGATCAATTGTATTGGATTACGCATGGCAAACTGATGCCATTTGATGGCGACTTGGATGATTATCAAAAAGCAGTGATGGCGAAAGAAGACCTCGCTAAAACCGCCTCGAAAAAAGAAATTAAAGAAAACAAAGAAGCTGCAAAAGCTAGCAAACCGCCAATGGGCGCCAAGCAAATTAAGAAACTTGAAACAAAGTTAGAAACGCTTAAACAGCAACTTCTGCAACTTGAAACAGAGTTAGGCAATCAAGATATCTATTTACCAAAAAATACAGACAAATTGGCAACGACATTAAGTGAACACAAACAGAAAAAACAAGAATTTGATGCGATTGAAAATGAGTTGTTGAATCTTCCGTAGAAACACTACACTGGATCTTGAGACAATTAACTATGAAAAACGAACAATTAGCACCCACAAACAACTCATATCACATTGTTGAACTTTCAGACGGAATAGATGAACGACTTTTTGCTCAAATTCATAATGACGCATACTTAACAGGTAGCTACCATCTAGAGGGATATTCTTTCGGACATGCCATTGGGTTTTTGCATCAATATATGAACTCTATTGCTTTAGAAAAAAATTCTGAAAAAATAGAAGAAATAAAAAAGGCGCTCATAGCGCTTGTGATATACGAAAATAAAATCCAGGAAATCAGAGCAGATCCTTCAAAAGAAAAAAGATTATCAGACCTAATCAACAGCATTCATCAAGATATTATACAACTCAAAGACAAAGAATATTTGTTGATACCCGGAGGATGGCTAGCTTCCAACGGCGGCCATGCTATGGCTTATCGATGCAGCCTGGATCAAGATGGAAATTTATTGTTTGCCATTGAAAACTCCGGCGCTGGATTGAGTTTTCATAGAAAAAAATCAGGCGAAGAAAAAGAACTCTATAATGCTGAATTTACCTATAAAATACCTAAAGCAAAAATAGTTGACACGCAATTTTTTCCAAAAATTATAGAACAACTAATCGCCGCCCAAATTCCTAAATTACACAAACAAAAAACCATTGAAGCAAGCTATCTTTATCAAGCAATTTTTCCCCAGTTTGCTTATGTTGATGGTGAAATCACCGCAACAGATTCTCAACTGTGGTACACCGCCGGACAGTTATCAGGCACTTGTGCGATACGCATTTTGTTCAAAATGCTTCAACCATGTTTTGAAAACCGTGATGAATATCGTCGTTTTATTTTTGGCTTTAAACTATACGCTCTAGATAAATATATTCATTTATTAAAAGAAAAAAATAAATTATGTGAACGTCAATTTCATCCTCAAATCAAAAAAGCCGTTCATCACAACTTAAAATTGTTAAATTTATTCAGTGATACCGGCCCCAATACACCACTTTTTGATACTACAGAAAAGCAAACATACTTTGAAAAACTCGATAATTATCTGCAAGCATTAAATCAATTCAATGTTAACACCATGCCGCCTGACCAAAAAAAAGAACACACGCCGCCTTCTTTAGAATGGGGCTGGTCAAGCGTAAACTCTATTCCCTTCTCCTCTCCAAAAACAACCAACAACCATTATGCAGAGAATCTTGATCTCCCATTGAAAATCCAAGGGGGAAGCTCATTGTTTTCTGAGATGGATGTATTAATAAAACGATGCAGTCATTTATCGCTAAATCAGCAATATGCAGCCTTGTTTGAGCAACTGGAAGATTTTTTTTTGGAATGCCCTATTGCAACTCACAACGCAAAGACAGCATGGAATGCTTTTTATTCCAGCCTTAATTCAGAAGAAACCACTCTTGTTTTTTATGAAAAAATAAATACTTTAAAAGCATATTATTTCAGCGCTTGTTCACAATTAACGAATCAAAAGATAACGCTGCCTCGAATGTATGTCGTAAAATACAGTATCTTTATGATCATTGGGCAGATCAACCAAACCATTCGCTTATCTGAACACCGATATTGTTATTATGAAATTATTGCAAAGAAAATGTCTGGTTTTTTTTGCAATTATCCCGATAATGCTTATCTTGCCAACCATGAACCCAAAATCGATAGCCGCTTGCAAACATTAAAACAAGCAAGCAAAAATTCAATCGTCATAATAAATTTCGACTCCGAAATAATCAACTATTTTCTATCACTGCTTAACAATTATCCTGAGCTTGTTCAAGAACTAGAGTTTCTATATCGTAAAGAATACGACCGCAATCAATCCAATCTACACCAAGCTTTGAGAGAAAAAAAGTGCACCTCTCTCTATTATTTTACAGAGCATTGGGATCAAGAGGAAATAAAAAATAACAAAGAATTTCCTCTTCTCATTGAAAAACTCAAACTACAAGAAGAGATGGAAAAAGCATATCTAACAAGAGAAGACGCTGAACAGCTTGCTCCTGTTGCAATTAAATTCGAAAAGAAAACCCCATTATTAATGAAAAGTATTTTTTTGACATATAATACACCACCGGCTGAAAACACTTTATTAAAAACACAATACACACTTGGTGAAGAATCTCGCGTATCGCAAATATTGCAGCTTGATACTACCAATACTGAAAAAATTTCCTCTAACGTCACGCGTTTGCTTTCAATAGATCAATTGAAAGAATATCCTAAAAAAAAGAAAAAATACAAAGCACAAGGCATTCCTCAGACAATCTTTAGCGCCGAGCAACTTGAAAATCAAGCGTTGACGGACATCAGACAATGCCCGGACACACAGATTTTATTAACGATTGATTACTTTAACAAACATATTAAAAAAACCGTCTCAATAGAATTACAAACTTATATTATTGCCAACTTTTTTCAGCCCGGGCTATTAATAGAAAAATTGAATGCTTTATCGAAAGAAGTATTTTTTCGATCCTTTGATGCTTTTATAGAAAATGGCTTGACTCCACTTAAACAAAACAATCAACTTAATATACAGGCGCAATTTTTTGTTTGCCTGGTGGTCAAAGTCAATCGTTATGCGATCAAGCTAAACCCAAAGAATTATGAAGCACAACTGAATAAACTCTATCAGCAACTCAATCGTTTTATTGAAAACGTTACTAGCAATACTAGCAAAGCCATTTTTCACTATTATCGTTATCGATTCTTGGCTACGGTAACGCTCCATGAACCCTTTGTCAACGAAGGTATTCTTCATGATTTTTTTCTATCTTATTTTTACATCTCTCTGACATCTGCCACAGATCTTAATCTTGACTGGGCAGAAAAATTTCAAGCAGCAGTTGATGATTCACGTCAAGCAAAAAGATTGCTTAGAAAACATAGAAAAATTATCTCTAATACTTTTTTGTTCGAAGCTTTGCAGAACCTTGGTATACCTATCAATCAAAAAAATGATAAAATCACAGGTCAATTTCCCAATTTTCAAGTGCTCACCCCTAGCGATGAATTAAAATATAACATCGATGCAGAATCTGGACTGGTTTTTAAAAATGAACTGGCTTATAGCCAGATCCCGTTAAGCATTTTATCACACCCTGTGCTTAAGCAGTTGAAGCTTAATCATCTCAAAACCTGTTGGATATCCATCGATAAAACAATGTTTTTAATTGAGCAACCTGATATTTCTGTGCGCTTTATCCAAACAAAATCGTATTACACCATTCAACGATTACATCATACGCCTGGAAAATATAATCAATGGTATCAATTGACCGCACTTTCAATAGAACAGGCAAGCGAGTACAAATTAGACCCTAGTAATATTTTAAACTCTGACGCCCTACCTAAAATTCTCAAAGAGCATTTTATTTTCGCTTGGATACGCGAAGACAAACAAAAAATACTTTTTTTCAATAAAGACAACCAAGTAATTTATGCGTCTCAACCCATACCAGGAAAAGAAAGTACTTGGGAAATGACTCATGCAGAAAATAAAGCAAAAATGGTGGTGAATCGCCCACATTTTCTGGAGCTTTATTCCTCATTTGAAGGCTCTGAATTTACATTGCTTCAAAAAGAAGAAACAGGCTATACCGTTCTTTTTCCGCGCTATGGCTTACAATTTTCAGCATCAGAAGAAGGTGAGACTTCTTTTAATCTATATGGGACAGATTATCAACTAAAAGAAAAAGATGCTGCGTTCGCTCATATTGCGTGCTTGCAATGGGTGCACGAAGAAAATGAAATTGCTTTATTAGCAATTCAACCTTTTATCAACCAAAATACTCGAGAAGAAACAGGAGAATATTATCAATTAAAACAAGATACCAATGCGATTTCTCCAGAAAAAATGGTGGACCATCTGATTAAAGAAAACAAGCTTGATATTATACGCTTATGGCAATATAGCGGAACAGCTTCTTATTTCATCATTAAAATCAAAAAAGGCCTATTCTCTCCACAGTCATCTGCACAAGCACTTTTTACATGCTATCTTTATTTAGGATCACGTCAGCCCGAAAATGCGTGGAAAATGCTTGATATTTGTGAAAAAGAATTGAATGGATTAGCCGGCACTTACGAAGAGTTACGTTATTTATGTTACATTTGCACCACTCTTCCTTATATTATCCACGAAGAAGACCCTGATAAAGACGCCATTATTTGCAATCCTGACTTTGTTGCCTGTCAACTAAAAGCACTTGCACTGCTTGTTGCACAATTAGAACAAAAAGCTATTCCCTTACCAAAATTTGATTTTGATACAAAAAACATCAATGACCTATTCGACCAACATGAGTTTGAACGCACAAAAACATTTTATCACTCAATATCAGACTATATTCATGATCTGTTTTTGAAAATGCAAAATATGCGGCGCGATATGCCAGCATATTTCACCCTAAGCGATACTGAACGCAAAAAACTACTTGATTTTTATCATGCAAATTCTACAAATACGAAAATCAAAGCCATCGGTTCACTAGGATATGAATGGACACATCTTTATTTTAAAGACTTATACTCAGAATGGAAAAACCTTGCAACAAGAGAGCTTGAAAACTCCGCAAGCACTTATGAGCAATCACGAAAAAACGAAATTGAAGATATCATTAACACACATGCCGGAGTTTTTAGATTTGGCAGCCATATTGAAAATAAAATGGTTGATTTAACGCTCTCTTCAAAACCTAATTACAACATTATATCTAAAATTATAATCCACACAAAAAATATTGTTGATGAAATTAAGTTCATAAAAAACTCTACTTCCGCTGAATCTGACATGGATAAGGCGGTAGACTCACTATCACCCATGATGCCTGAAAACACATTCTTTCAATTTTTTCTTTACTATTTTTTAATCGCCTCTGAGCCAACTCATCGTCATCGTGAAACGTTAAGAAATTATTGCAAAGCAACACTGATTGTAACTTTTCAGTCAGAAACTCACGCACAACTTGCTCATTGGTGTAATATTTTATATCGAACTATGTGTTCAGATAAACCAATACACAATATACAAAGTTGCGATGACTTTGTTGAGCATGCCGCACAAGCATCGCCCGACCCTATATTCGTTGCGACATGGGTTGATGATTCCGAAGAACTCTTGATCAGCGCTCAAGCATTATGGAACAAACAATTTAATACATCAGAGCAACATTATTCATTTCAACATGACCCAACAGACATGGGTCAAAATCAATGCGCTCTTTATTCATTGAATAACATGCCTATCGTCATGAGCTCTTCTGATCAATGGAATTCATTAGACAAACAGTTTAACGAAAATACTCAATCTGGTACTGAAAAATATCACGCCCTAATTAAATGGAAAGAATTTTCTATAGCTTGCTTGAAACACGAAGAAACTCAACAAGAGCTTGCTCAAAAAACACGCGATCAACTCACCCAACTAACAGATGACCAAAAGATACACGAACAAGCGTTATTATCACTCGCCAATCAAGGACCCGAAGATCCGACCCTAAATACTCTTTGGGAAATTGATATTACGTCTCAAAAACGAAGCTCATTGAATATCAACACGCTTTTAATTTTATACTCACAAGCTGATCCTCATAAATATTTTAGCGCAACCCATCTATCGCGAACATTAATCATAAAGTTGCATACAACTTTAGATCAATACATAAATCATGAACTTAATATTCAACAGCTTCAGCGCATTCAAAAATGCTTAAGTAATATTAAAAAAGCACGCAATGCCGTCAAAAAACAGCAACTATTTTTTCAACTTGCAAAACTCTTATTTGCTAGAAATATAGTCAGCGGAATCTATGATCCAGATATTATTTTTTTTCAACATCAGAAAAATATTCTTTTACGCTCTCGACAACTGAATAATATTCATCGGCTTTCACGATTAGATAATACTAGAAAATATGCTGAGATCATTATAAAAATGATACCTGGAGAAGGAAAATCGACGGTTCTTTCCCCCATTGTTGCCCAAAAGAAAGCGACAGGCTCTAACTTGGTGATAACTGCAATTCCACAATCTTTACTCAATAGCTGCCACGTTAATTTATTTGAGTTTCATCGAGAAGATTCAGATCTAAAAAAACTAAAAAAACTTTATGCAAATTGTATCCAAGCAATGATCAATGGCAACGAGATGAATACATCCGTAGATATGCCGCAAGCCACCGAGCTTCAATTTATTGACTTATTGCTGTCCGATCCGGATAAAGAAAACGAACAAGCATTCAAAATTTGGGATAAAAAGGTTTATTGGTTAGATAAATTGCTCACCTTTTTAAGAAACAAAGGCGTTCTAATGATTGATGAAGCCCATCAAGGCTTATCGCTAAAAAGAAAGCTGAACTTTACCCGAAAAGAATCTAGTGTTGTTCATCAATCGATTCAAACAGACATGATAAGTTTTTATCAATTTTTTAAATATGTTGTTTTGAAAGATATACCAGAATTCGAAAATCAAGATGTTTTGACACTAAACGATCTTCTCAAGAACAACAAACTTTTTAAAAATGAAACCCAATTTAAATTTGCATGCCAAGCACTAGCCAAGCAACTCGTCCACAATGAAAAAAGCCCGCTTCAGTTTTTAATCAACCAGCTCAAAGAAAAGCATAACCAAGACATTAAAATAGAATTAGAACAGTATCTTCTTGATCAGGCGACAGACATACCTGAGTTTATAGCTCTTGCTAGCGCAGAAGTAAAAGAGACGCTCGCATTATACAAAGAACAAATTACCAATTTTTTACCTCACACACTTCAGCAAAATCAAAACGAGCATTATGGGCCTCTTAATCCAATCGACAGCGACGCCACAGAAATCACCAGCACACACATGATTGCCGTACCTTATGATGCAAATAATACGCCCAGCAAAACAAGCCATTTCGGAAACTTTCTGATCACCATTAACTATACGATCCAGTCAATCTTGATCACTGGAATTCCAAAAAATTTACTCTTCGCTTATTTTAAAGATTTACTCAACCAAGCAAAACGAACGCTTTATACTTTACCTCACTATAAAAATATTAATAATACGCCTGAAGCACACGTGTTTGATCTTCTTGTCAATGACCCTCATTTATGCTTGAGCATGCTAAATTCAGAAGATGAATTACTGTTAACGCAATTATACAAAAAATTAAAAAAAAATGACGCACTCATTTATGAAATATTACGCACAGACATCCTCAAACAAATAAAAACAAATGCTGAAGTACTCTCTAGCGACGCTTACAATTTGGTTGATATGTTTTCTTCATGCCAAGGCATGACCGGAACCCCAGAAAATTACCGCACATTTCATTCGCGTCTAAAATACAATGAAAGCACCCAGGAAGATGAATACATTTATCACGGCATGAAAACCAAACAGCCGAAAATCCACTCGCTTGAGTTTAATCACCTTAATACATTTATTGCAGCTTTACTCAGACAATATACTGACGCAGATAATGTGCGCGCTATTATTGACATCTCTGCCACTTTTAGAACTTCTGAAGCAATAATCACAAATCTTGAAGTCGCTCAAGCAATTGCACATTATATATTTCTAAATCCTGAACAATTTATCTCAGCACCAATTAAATTTGTGTTATTTTTTATAAACGGTGATTTATATGCTCTTCGCGTGACTTCGCACGAAAATCTATCTAATGAGTCCCTCATTTTTATTGGCAGCACGGACAACCGTCGAATAAAAGAGCGCCTGAACTGCACTCCAGAAAATTGCTTCACCTTTTACAGTCAAGCACAGCGCTTAGGTGTCGATATTAAACAAGCCATTAATGCCAAAGCACTGGTAATGATTGATCACCGCACACTAGCTTCGCAAATTAGACAAGGCGTGCTACGTATGCGCGATCTTTTAGAGGGGGATCAATCGTTTGACTTTATCGTATCCAAAACACTTGCTGGAAAAAGCTTTGATGAAATCTATGAGCACGCTCAAACACTGGAAAAAGAACAACTAAAAACTGATCTTTTTGAAGCCGCACAATTGAAAATGCGCGCCTCAATTCGTTCGCATCTTATGGGTCGCATTTTAAGTGCTTCTGGGCCACAAGCCAGCCTAGAAAAAAAGCGCCTTATGTCACATTTTTATACATACTTTGTCTCGAAAGAAACAGCCACTCTTTATGAAAAATATGGCGCAATCAACAAAGAAGAAGACACGAAAGAGATTCTCGCAAAAATTAAAAATTCACTAATAGATGATTTAGAAAAAGTGATAGCCTCCGCCGGACAAACGCTGTCAAATGAAGATAAAAATAACATAGTGAGTACGCTTGATGAAATTTTAGAAGAAGCTTGTGCGCTATGTTCTCCTCGCCAAATATTACGACACACTCAAAAAGATGCCTGCGTTCAAATTGAAAAACAAATTCAAAATCAAAATGTAATAGAAAAACAAGTTTGCAACCAAACATATAATTTAATTTGCAGAGAAAACAATTTTATTTCGTATGCTTTTCTTATTCTTGAATATTATATTGGAAAGCATCAAAAAACATTAAATCAAATCTGTGCATCAACCAAAGCACCTTTCACACCCATTTTTAATGAAAATATTCTTGTAACACCCAACTTTTATGCCGCCTACGAAGGCCAAACTGAATACCTCAATAGATACTTAAAACCTGTATACGCCGTACTTTTTTTCAAGTTCTCTGGTGTCTTTAGCTGCTTACTTTTATCGCAGCAAGAATGTTCCGTGTTTTACGAAGACATGGAGAGCTTAACATACTGGTTTCTCTTAACCACGACGCAGCATATACCTTTAGCACAAACCATGTTCTCAGAAAAAATACCCGCAGATCATGCCGAAACTTATTTTTCCATGATAGAACAAATCCGTTTTTTTAATGGTGATTTAAGCCTGCTTTTAAATAGAGACAATAACCTTTATTGGCTAGAAAATAATTCAAAAGAAAAATTTGAGTTCTTTACGCAATATATTTACCCGTATCGTGAAACACCCGCAAGTGATCTTCAGCAACTTCAAGCACTACTAAGCGGTTTTAAAAACGCATGTCATTTTATTGCAGATCACCCAGAAACAGATAAAAGTCATTTTGACTGGAATAGCAAGTTTCCTAATTTAGACACACACGGCACCAAAGAATGCGAACAACTTTCTCAACTATTCAATAGCATGGCAGAAAACTGGCCTAAAGAACATTCTGACGAAACAAATTGGCAAGAGAAGTATAATCTTTCATTAACAGCGCACGCTTTTGTTAATCAATTTATTTTGAAAAAGCAATTTTTCTCAAAAATTTATGCGCAAATAAAAAAAGCATTTGCATTCAAAGAACAGCAAAACGATAAGGACTACAACGTTTGCCTGACTCAAATAAGAACATTATACCTAGAATCTCCTCAGTTTTTTGATGCTATGCACAACAATACGAATGAATCGGAAGATGCCGAATATTTTATGCTCGGCTTGTTTAGACAATTATTTTATTATCCGCCTTATTTGGCTGAAGAATTTCGCATTATAATTGCAGGCTTGTTATGCATTAGTCACTTTACTGATAACGATGAACGCAGTGCACATATTAAGAAATATGCTCAACACGAACGATTTTCTATTTTTCTTTTGTCCAATTTACAGGAAGGTCTTTTGCCTGAAATGGTTGAAGATATCGTCACTCAGCCCATCATTAAT
>JAZKAS010000017.1:20994-24553 GCA_040389005.1 Pseudomonadota bacterium | reverse complement strand
AGTCGCCCTATTTTAAGCAATAGTATTGTAAGCTTAATCGTTCTCTCTGAGGTGCTTCATAATCGTGTCTCCAGAGAAACTCGTTATTCTATTTACATAAAGCAGTTTCAGTATCTGCTCATACAATTTCAAGAAAGCATTCATTATCTTGAAAAAAAAACAGATGAAAATAATAAAAGTTTTGATTGTAATTATATCTGCATTGCACAAATCGCTGAATATTTAATTAATTGCTTAAATACCGCAGCAGAAGTTTTTTTCACTGATAAAATAACGCCTGAAGTTTATCAAGGATTTAGCTTGCTTTGCGATCAACTTTTGAAAAATGCTACTCAGGAATTTGAAAAACCGAGAAGACATCAGATTTTAAGCAAAGTTACTAAAGCATTGGGGTTGCCCGCCCCCAACAACGCTTTGCAGAAACTAAAATTCTTCAAAGAAAAAATAGAAGAGTCAAAAGCAATTTTGAAAATATCAATGAATTTTCCTAAGTGCTAATCCACTATAAGCATTAAATCCACTGCTTTCAATATGTACTCATTGATTGCGTACAACTATCTGCTCAGATTTTAGAGCTAGATCCTGGCACAATCGCAGTAACCGACTCTATTCTCAACGCGTTGCGAGAGTATAAAAAATACTGATCACCATTAATAGCTTCCTTTATAATAAGATGACGAATATCGGTATCGCTGTCACATTGCGTATTAGAACATAATATATATCCACCCGTATCAGGATATTTCGACTCACTCGCCAACTGTCGAGCAGCCTCTTGCAAAGAAGAATAAATACAACGCTCTCGTCCGTTTAAACGCACATGTTCGCTCAACAATGCCTGACCCTCTTTGGTGTTGCCCACAATTTTTGTAACATTAGGGTTAGCGCTCTCAAATCGTTGCCAATAAATAATATACGATTGACACCCCTCTAAATCTGTAGCATTTAATGCCCTTTCAAACGACGTTTGATTGGCAAAATATGAAAAAATTTGCATGCTATCGCCCCCTTATTTTGATAACCTCATTCCTGAAGTTACATGATTTTCTATTGGCTGTAATGTTACTCCTAATTGATCAGTATGATAAGCAAATACAGATGAACGACCTTCAATATAATGCACATCTCTAGTGATAAAATCAGGCATAAACCACGCGCTAGCCAATAATTGAAAATTTTCCATAACGCCACTGCATGGAATTCGCTGCTGGCAATACTTATCCAACTCAGTTACATGCATGTGTGGGGGCTCATTTACATCTCTGCTGAGTAAATTACTCAACACCGTCTTTTCTGCCAAAGTTGCTTCAGCACAATGACCATCTCCACAAATAAGCCCACGCTCAATGAATGACATATAATAACAAGGGACATTATTCGTTTTTAATTCTTGAAAAGCATAATGGTCAAATGCTAAAAAAATGGGTGGCTGGCGAGCTGTATCTACAATAAATTGTTCTGCCATAGGTGGCTGGCAAGGCAAACAGCAATTACTCTGAGCATCACGCTCGATTTTTTTTTCAGCAACATTATTGACCCATTGCTGAAATCTCTCCGCTCTATATTCCATCATAGTTTTATGGCCAGGCACCTTCATCATTTCACCAAAAACATTTTTCTCCATACTAGCAAAATCAGCTGTCGTCAAAGGAGCAACTCTTACAAAACCACTACGCACAAAATTCGAAGCCAGTATGCCAGTAATATCCAGATGAGAAGCCCTAAAAAAATTCATGACTTGATGGAATCCTGCTAAAAATTGTTCTCTTTCCGCCAAGATCGGTGACAGTCTATTCGCTTCTATATCTGCTTGATACAAACGATTATTGCCATAAAAAAATTCTTTCCCCTCTATTTTTGCATAATCTAAAGACGAGGCTGCAGCATTATCTTGAACAGGACAAAGAAATTTCCAATGAATAAACGTTTGTGAAAAAGGAGAAAACGCGCCCCCTAATAATGTCAATGCTGATGTTTCCTGTAAAGAAGCGACAGACAAGCTCATGCAAAACTCAAAATCAATGGCGCACGGTTTTTTATTGTGCACAAAAATATTATCCACGTGCATATCTGCAATATTGAATGCCCGAAATATGGCAGCCAACTGGCCACATAAAATGGAATAATCTTTCACCTCTTGTGGATCACTCGTAATACTATGTACTTTTCGGCCTCGTTGAAAATCTTCATAAAGTTCTTGTAAAATATTTTGAAATTCTCGCGCCACGCTTCCTTCAACTGCATGACTGAATTCATCAATAATTCTATCAGCTTCCTGCTTAGTTTTAGCATTGAGTAACAGCCCTTGTAAGTTGTCGGTAATACTTGAGGACACCGCAGGATCGTGCTCTAGAAACTCAATATAACCATAAGAGTCTGTCACCGTAGACCACCGCATAGGAACAACCAAATAAGTCTGAAGACGCGGTGATGTGGGTAATATACCTGCATTGATAAGCTGAACAACACTGGCATTAATATCAATCTCACCTTCGAATCGATCAGAATAATGCATTTTTAATTCACGCAATTTTTCAACATCACCCACAAGAAAAGTATCCGCGACTAATGACGAAGGCTTATAGATAAACTTAGCCTCACTGCCTTCATTTGTTTTGCAGCGAACAATTAACACTTGTTGCTGGCCACGATGAAATTCTTTTCCTGAAAAATCAATGTTAATTTCTGTAATCATTGTATTGGAAGAACGACGCGATGACGAAGTCGTCATGGATGAAGCACGGATGATTGCATCACGAGGTTCAACTACTTCAGGGAAAAATGCGCTTGTAATAACCTCTTGATCTTTTACAATTCGACTGATCGTCGTTGACAGTGATTTAATTAAATTACCCTGTATTGCTACTAACTTTTCTTGAAGTTCAGGATACTGCCCAAACAAATAATCCTGAAAAGATCCGCCTTCACGAGTTTTAGAAAAAAGATATCTTTCAAGTTTTTGCACTCCGGTTATGCCAACCTCAGGCAATCGAGAATGGCCAGCTAAAATATGTCCTTGATCGAACTCATATAAATCATAAGCGATAAAATCTATGAGGCACCCCTCAAGAACACTTTGAATATGCTGACTCATAGCAGGAAGATTGCCAACAATCACCTCTAAGTTAGATGCGTGAAGATCAATCACTTCAGCAGCACTCTTAACTAATGGACCAACAACACCCTCTACCATATCATCGTATATACTCATCGCCATCCTTAACTTCTGAGCTTACCCAAGTATAGGCCAAAAATAACATTTGATATCACTATCCCTTACAAATTCATTGACAGCCGCGCCCAAATTCTGCAAAATTCACGACTCGCTGTTGGGGCGTCGCCAAGTGGTAAGGCACGGGGTTTTGATCTCCGCATACCTAGGTTCGAATCCTAGCACCCCAGCCAATTCTACTCAGGAAACTTCCATGCCAAAAATGATGCTTTTTGCGGGTAACTCTAATCCTGAACTTGCACAAAAAATCGCTCACCACTTAGGTCTTGAACTCGGCAAAGCCGTGGTTGGCCGTTACAGTGATGGCGAAATTATGGTGGAGATTTT
>JAZKAS010000017.1:20563-20984 GCA_040389005.1 Pseudomonadota bacterium | reverse complement strand
CCGGCAACGCCAATATACCCCTCGCTGAAAAAGTCGCTTCTCATCTGAATTTACCTTTAGGCAATATTAAAGTCGGTCGTTATAGCGACGGTGAAATCTTTGTCGAAATCCTTGAGAATGTCCGTGGTCGTGAGGTTTTTATCATTCAACCGATGTGCAATCCAGTGAATGACAATCTCATGGAACTCGTCATTATGGCCGATGCCTTCCGACGCGCCTCAGCCACGAAAATAACCGCCATTTGCCCTTATTACGGTTATGCGCGACAAGATCGTCGCGTGCGCTCAACTCGCGTGCCAATTTCTGCCCGCGTTGTGGCTGATATGCTCGTCGGCGCGGGGATTGATCATGTGCTAACGGTGGATATTCACGCCGATCAAATTCAAGGCTTTTTTTCTATCCCCGTTGATAATGTTTATAG
>JAZKAS010000017.1:0-20553 GCA_040389005.1 Pseudomonadota bacterium | reverse complement strand
GACGACATCAAACAACATTATGGTAACACGCAAGATATTATGGTGATTTCACCGGATGTTGGCGGAGTTGTGCGAGCGCGTGCCATTGCAAAACTATTAGGCACGGATCTTGCCATCTTGGACAAACGTCGTCCAAAGGCGAATGAAGCGAAAATTATGCATATTATTGGTGATGTCAAAGATAAAAACTGTATTTTAGTCGATGATATGATCGATACCGCCGGCACCTTACGCGCAGGCGTTGATGCCCTTAAAGAACAAGGCGCGAAGCGCATTAGTGCCTATATCACGCACCCGATTCTTTCTGGCAAAGCCATTGAAAATATTGAAAATTCTGCACTGGATGAACTTGTTGTCACCGACACCATTCCTTTATCTGCTGAAGCGCTCGCCTGCAAAAAAATCCGCCAAGTCTCTGTTGGACAGATGCTCGCACAATGCATTGATCGCATGTGCCAATCTAAATCGTTAATGTCGATGTTTTCGTAGCTCTTTGCACTTTTTTATTAAGAGCAAAATAATTAACTATAAAATAGTTGTTTTCGCGTATTTATGGTCTATATAAACAAAACAAGACCTAATAGAGAGCGGAAGATGCGGAACAAAAAAAATAAGAAATCAAACAACGTTTCTTCTAATAATGGGGTTTCTTCAAATGTTGTGGTGCCCTTTAATTCTCTAAACTCATCGCCTGTATCAAGCCGCGCTAATTCAAGCGACAATCTCTTGGCGCAAATTGAAAGTGGCCGTAGCTCTTCTCAATCCTCAACAACCCCTGTTCTTCTCAGCGCTCCGGGAGAGTATGTAGAAAGATACGAAGAAATTGACAAGCAATATCGTAGCTTAGAAAGCTTGATGGCTTTTTCTGAGGTGGCCGTGGCTGCCGTAGGTCCACTTTTTATTGCTATCAACGCTATTCAAGTGTTGATTTATTTGTCCGCGCAGAAAAACGAATCTCCCTGGATTGGCAATACAGTCATGCAATGTGTTACTTCTTTGTTGCCGGTGATTATCGTGAACATTGTTGACAATATTATTTTATTTGAGCGCCGTAAAAAAATGCAGGAACTGTTTAAGTGGTCTCAAGATGTCAAAAGTCGTTCAGAGCATGATTTGATGTATTATCGCAATATCCAACTCATTCGTTCAGCGGTTACCGCACTTTTTCCTGATGATTCAGTGTTAGGTGCGTTAGACTCCTATTTATATGAAGATTTCTTGAAGGAATATCAGAGTGGGCATTTTACTCAAGAGCACATCGTTCAATTCGAAGCTTTGCTTGAAAATGAAGCTGATTTTCTTGATAGCACCCCATATCGTAATTTATGGACCGCCTTGTTTGCTTTGCTCACGCTTGCAAATGCTCTTGTTGTTTATTTAGGGGATTCATTTATTTCTTCAAAAAAAATCTCTGCCGTGACTACGCTGATTGCGGCAAGTATTTTGATTGCAATTATTATTGCGTCTTATCGATTGGAGTATTCTAGTCGTTTTCTTCAAACGACTAATCTAAAAAAATTGAATGACGCGACGAAAAAAATATATGAAACAGAACAAAAAGCATATGCAATGCTACAAAATATTATAACACACTTTACAGCTATCGAAGCTGCTCAAGTTATTCAGCGTTTCAATGAAGATACGCAAAAACAATTTGCATTACCAGTTACACAGTCCGGCCCGTTATCTTCTGCAATTCATGAGCATGCTTTGCCTGGATTGGAGTTTAAGTTTTATGATCAAGCGTGTGATTTATATAGCGCGGTTGCTGCTTATTTGGATGAAGATGTCAATGATTTGCGAGATCGAATTGCGGATCATCTCGTTGCGCAAGAAAAAAGATATAGGAAAATTATTGAGTTATTGCCGTATAAGTTTTCAGAATGGATAAGCGGTATTCGCGCAGGCAATTACCAAGTTGATATTACGTTGATAATGGCAGCGCTGAATCGTGCGATTGTGGCGATTGATTCTCAAGGCAATATTAAGAATGAAAATGAAACTAATAGGTACAGAGAAACTTCGCCCATCTTCGTCTGTTGGCACGAAATAGAGGACTATTATAGCGCGCTTGTTCGGGATTTTACTCTTTCTGGCAAGGAAATATGGAGTCGGTTGCAAACCCCCGCTCCTATCACTCATGAAACAGTGGGTTCGTTCAAAGCTCGCGGGTTGTTTTTTAAACAAAATGCGTTGGCGAAAAGTTATGAGACTCCATGGCAAAGCTTCACCGATTCGTTTAATCAATTAGAAAGCAGATTAATCGTCAATCGTTCTAATATCATTGAGTTATCCACAGAAAACGAAAGGCATTTAAATACTCTGTTAAGCGCTATCCCCGTCAACCAAGTATTAATGGAAAACGAATTATACAAGCTAAAACAGGCGTTAGAAGCGATAGCGAGCTCGATTTCTGTAGATGGGGCCAGCCTGGAAACAACAATAAGCGAGGCAATATTCAAGGTGAAAAACAATATTGATAAGCTATTGTTAATAAAAGAGGTGTACAATCAGGGGAAAAAAGCAGTGATACAAACGCAACGTTTGTCAAATTAGAGGCCATGCATTATGTACGCTACTAAATCTAGCCAATCTCACAAGCGTGAAGCTCTAGGAGACGCTTATTTGGATGGCGTTCTGCAGGATAAATTGCCGGCGAAAGGGAGCGAATTAGAACAGCTCTTGCGAACTAACCCCAGGCTACTCAGAAAAGAAATTGACTCCTCAAGAGAATCCCGGTTTTCAGTTATTTCTGCCGCCCTTGTGTTTGGCAGCTTGCACTTTGCTGATTTTATTTTAAAAAAAGACAGTCAAATGATCGCCGAAGCAGATCTGTTTTATTGCGGTAAAACAAAAGAAGGCGTAGATACTCTTCGGTACTCTGCTGGGTTAAATATATATTGCGCGTTATATGCATTTGATTTTTATGTGCGGCAAAGAAAGTTGTCGGAATTGATTGAATATGATGAACTTGGCAAACTCATTGCAGTCAAAAAAACACATTATGATTGTTTTTATTGGGAAGATGAAAATAATGTAAGACGCCATGCATCGCTTCAAGAAAAGGCAAATGAGATAAATGGCGTTGCGTTATATGCAGAAACAGTGGCGCCGTGGTTTATGAAAATAGCTTATGGTATTTTTCAAGCAAATAATGCCTTGAATCATGCTGCATCAAAAGCGGCCAGAGAAGATGCTCACGAAACTCTCGGCAAGTATTATTTAACCATTGCTTATATGGAAAATCACACTTCCTGCACATTTAACTATTTTTTAAAAAAAGCCGAGGAACACTACACACAATCTTCCATCAAAAATCAAGCATTGACTCAAAAATTGCAACAGTATGGGGCTTTTGCTAAAGAAATTTTTAAACTTCAACTCACCAAACAGCAGCAAGATTTTTCTTCTCGCGCGCCGACGTTAGCCGAGTGGAAAAAAGCCTATGATGAGGCAATGTTTAATCCTTGGGAATACATCATTGATGATAAGATGGTATCGCGCCAAAGAGATCGTATTGATGATACAAGTGGTGTGTGTGAAACCACGACAGAGATGATGGTGAATGGCATTCTTGAATCAGAAACGGTGGGCAGAGATATTATCCCCTGTATATATCATGATGGCCCATACCACCGTCAATCGATTTATATGACCTCGAATCCACTGTTCTCTGGGGCTGCTGAGAATAAAAGCCTAGACCTGCCTAAAGCCGATCGTAAGTCGATTAAAAGCTGTTAATCACTAGCGGATATGCTCATTTTAAGCTAGAATCCTCGATCCACCGGCTTGGTCGCGAGTCTGTGTTTATTTTTATCTTTTTGGAGTCAATTATGTCAAAATCTACTTTCACATTATCAGCCTCAAAGCGAAGCGAGATGGGGAAAGGTGCGAGCCGCCGCCTACGCCGAAATGCTGATCTTGTTCCTGCCATTGTTTATGGCGCAGGTCAAAACCCTGAAAATATTTCTATTGAGCATCGTGTTTTTAGAAAAGCCCTTGAAAACGAAGCGTTTTACAGTCATATCATTGACTTATCGATTGATGGCAAAGCAGAAAAAGTGGTTTTAAAAGCCCTTCAACGCCATCCTTACAAAACGATTATCATGCACGCGGATTTTCAACGCGTTGATGCTAATGCTAAAATTCACATGCACGTTCCTCTTCATTTCAAAGGTGAAGAAATAGCACCCGGCGTGAAAACAGGCGGTGGTATTATCAACCGATTGGTCGTTGAATTAGAAATTACTTGTTTACCAAGCGATTTGCCTGAGTTTATCGAAGTGGATGTCAGCAAACTTGGTATCGATGAAATACTTCATTTATCTCATGTTGTCGCTCCAAAAGGCGTAGTATTTACTGCCCTTGCACACGGTAATGATATCGGTATTGTAGGTATTCACTTGCCTCGTGGTGCCGCACAACAAGAGGATATTGACGTCGCCGCAGCAGAAAAAGAAGCCGCTGCTAAAGTAGCCGCTCCGATTGCTACAAGTGATAAGAAGAACAAGCCTAAAACTGGCAAATAATGTCAGTGATTAAGCTTATTGTTGGTCTTGCCAATCCGGGTGAACGTTATGCGCTCACCCGGCATAACGCGGGCGAATGGTTTGTTAATTTGCTTATTCCCTCTCAGACCTGGAAAACCGAAAATAGCCTACATGCTCGAGTCGCCAAAAAAGACATTCTATTTGCGATTCCGACAACTTATATGAACTTAAGCGGTCAAGCCGTCCAAGCTTTAGCCCATTATTACAAGATTAAACCTGAAGAAATACTGGTGGCCCATGATGAAATTGATTTGCCAACAGGCACGATTCGATTGAAACAAGATGGCGGGCATGGCGGACATAATGGTTTGCGAGATATCATTAAACACCTGGGCACACAAAATTTTTGGCGATTACGAATCGGCGTTGGGCGACCTGCGCAATCAAGCCAAGTTGAACATTACGTATTAAATGCGCCGACAAAAGAAGAGCGACGTCTAATTGACGATGCGTTAATGCGCGCTGAACAAGTGATTCCTTTGGTTTTGCAGGGGGAGTTTCAACAGGCGATGCAAGTTCTGCACACAGAAGACGGCGAGCGCCGGTAGCCCCTACAAGACACCGTTCCAATTCTTTACTGCCAATATAGTGTATAATTTCATTAGATTTTTGCAAAAATTAGGACTATACTCCTAATAATTAATCATTTTTTAGGAGTGCACTCCTAATGTTTGCTTCGCTACAATCAATTTACCATCGGCTCTTAGATTCCGTTGATACGAAGCACCACCGCTTTCTTTATTCACAATTTAACCTGAGCAGCCGCTTAACAGGGCTGATTGGGCCACGCGGTGCTGGCAAAACAACGTTGTTGTTACAGATTATTAAGCAACAATTTTCTGCTCAATCTGCTTTTTATTTTTCAGCTGATCATATTTATTTTTCAAATAATACTTTATATGCTTTAGTTGAAGAATTGCATCTTCATGAAGGCATTAATATTTTTTTTATTGATGAAATCCATCGTTATGAACATTGGAATCAAGAATTAAAAAATTTATACGACGGTTTTCCTTCCATACGCATTGTATTTTCCGGCAGCTCTAGTTTGGATATCGTGAATAGCGGTTATGATTTATCCCGTCGCGCCAAAATGTACACACTCCCCGGTTTATCTTTTCGAGAATATTTAAATTTCTACTGCGATCAGCATATAGAGGCAATAACGTATGAAGATCTTATGGAAAATCATCAAGCCTATGATGCTTTGTTAGCCTCTATTCCTAAGATAAAGGGGCATTTTCAAAATTATCTCAAGCAAGGCTATTATCCTTTTTACGAAGAGGACCCTATTTATTATCATGAGAAACTACTCACTGTTATCGACAAAACAATTTACGAGGATATTGCGAATTTTTATCATTTAAAAACTGAAAACCTGCAATACTTCAAAAAAATTCTTTATTTTTTAGCAAGTATTCCGCCTGGAAATATAAGTATACACAATATTGCAAAAAATATTTTGCTCGACGATAAAACGGTCGCCAATTATTTACAGCAACTCAAAACAACCGGTTTAGTGCAACTTATTTTTTCGACTGGTTCAGGCAATACATTACTGCGACGGCCTGATAAAGTCTTTATTAGCAATACAAATCTACACTACGCTATTACAAAAAACATAAACCACCCAATTGAGCTGGGGACGACCCGCGAATTATTTTTTATTCAATCACTGACAGGCGCAGGAAAAACGCTGTATTATAGTCAGATAGGTGATTATCAGATTGAAAACATTATTTTTGAAATTGGTGGAAAAAACAAAACAATGCAACAGCTCAAAGATCAAGAAAATTCTTTTTTAGTAAAAGATGATATTCTTGTCTCACGTCGCCGCGAAATTCCGCTGATATTATTTGGATTTTTATATTAATTAACAAGAGAGAAAAAACATGGGATTTAAATGTGGTATTGTCGGTCTTCCCAACGTTGGAAAATCAACGCTTTTCAAAGCGCTCACACAATCGGCGAATGTTGAAGTGGCGAACTTTCCATTTTGTACAATCGATCCAAACGTTGGCATGGTGGCCGTGCCTGATAAACGCATCAAAGGGCTGGTGGGAATTGTTAACCCAGAAAGAGTGGTTCCCACGACGATGGAGTTTGTTGATATTGCGGGATTGGTCGCAGGTGCTTCTGAAGGTGCCGGTTTGGGCAATCAATTTCTTGCGCATATTCGTGAAACAGATGCCATCGCACAAGTCGTAAGATGCTTTGAAAATGATGACATTATTCACGTCAACAATAAAGTAGATCCGCTAAGTGATATTGAAACCATTCACACCGAATTGGCTTTGGCTGATTTAAACACTGTTGAAAAAGCATTATTACGCGTTAACAAAAATGCACGTAGCGGCGACAAAGAAGCATCAAAAGAAAAAGCATTATTAGAAAACATTAAAACACATTTAGACAATGCTGTAGCGATTCGCACGTTAAATTTGACAGACGATGAGAAAAAAATATTAAAGAACTTTCACCTGTTAACTGCAAAACCGATGCTTTATATCGCCAATGTGAATGAAGATGGATTTGGCGATGACAATCTGCATTTAAAAAATGTGCGTGAACATGCGAAAAAAGAAAACGCAACGGTTGTTCCTGTATGCGCTGCATTTGAATCTGAATTAGCAGGCATGGATGAAGAAGAGCAACAAGTCTTTTTGCAAGAAATTGGATTGAGCGATTCAGGCTTACATCGCATGATTCAAGCAGGTTATGAATTACTTGGATTGCAAACGTATTTTACCGCCGGCAAAAAAGAAGTGCGCGCATGGACCACACCCAAAGGCGCCACAGGTCCACAAGCCGCTGGCGTGATTCATACCGATTTTGAACGTGGATTTATTCGTGCAGAAGTAATCGCCTATGATGACTTTATCAAATACAAAGGCGAACAAGGCGCAAAAGAAGCCGGAAAGTTACGCTCTGAAGGTAAAGAATATATTGTTAAAGATGGTGATGTGATTCATTTTAGGTTTAATGTTTAATCAGAAATCCACAATCCCAAAAATACATTGAGATTGTGGAAAGTAATTACCATCAAACTAGTGATTACTGCAACTGGACTGCACTCTTCGAGGATTGCGCTGCCTTCACATAGGATTGCGCTGGTCCAAATAAAACATACGTCACTACTGCTGAAGATGTAGTTTGGGGTAAGCTGATAGGTGTTCCATCAGATCCCATTAGCTTGGTTGATGCACTACAGCCAGGCACCGCACTGACTTCAGCTGATGGCTTAACTTTAGGCTCTAAAGGCGTTGCTGCCGAAGACGGATACCAAAAATCTCCATGCTTGCCATCACCCATACACACGTAATACTTATTAGCTGGAGCTGCTTCATTAGCCAGCACACCATCAGTGACCAGCATGCTAACACCAACAAGCGATATACCTATTTGAGAAGGAATTGAAGGGGCTGACTTATGCGAACTTGCAGCAAGCACCGCCGCCACATCAGGAGTCGATAATCCCGCAGCCATTGCACTACCCGTAACAACGAGGCCCGCTGCCAAAGAAAATGCTATAAGTGTTTTTTTCATAACTTGATCCTTAAAAAGTTAAAAGTACATCCCTTTGTAAAGATAGACTAAGGATTCACTCTTATCAACTTGTTTTATAGCGATGAGAAGGCAAAGAATATATCGTTAAAAATGACAACAGGATTCATTTTAGATTTTTAATATTTGAAGATATTTAAAACACACCTCGGCGAAACTGCTCGCCGAGGAGGTTATTGATCGATCAACGTAAGCTACTTACGTTTTGTAGCACCTGATTGATCATGAACTGCTTTTACGATAAGTGCAAGTTCTACACTGTAATCACCGTTCGCTGTTTTCTTGATATCAGAGTTCTTAAGGCCAGCAGCTTTTACTAAAGATCTAGCATCGCTTTCATTACCTAAACAAAGGCCAACGGCACCTTTCTGTAGATAAAGCTGCGCTGCTTCAGGCAAAGTAGGATAATCTGTGGCATTAACCGCAGTATTGCCTGCAAAAACTGTAGCCGCTACATGAAAATGGCCGTTAGCCACTTTTACTAATTCGCCAGACGTAGGAGGCACTAATCCATCCCAAGCAAAGAAAGCTTGAGCCTTTTCCGTACTAGGGAAAGCAATATTGACTACGTGGTAAGTATTTATGAAAAATTGAGCTGGCGCAGCTGCTGGAGCTGGAGCTTGCGTTTGAGCTGGTGCTGGCTCGACAGCAACTGGTGGTGGTGGTGGCGGTGGTGGCGGTGTTTGTGCCATCGCACTACCCGCTGCTAGAGCAGCTGCCAAAGAAAGTGCAATAAGTGTCTTTTTCATAATTTGATCCTTAAATTAAAAGTGATTATTCACTTTGTAAAGATAGGCCACGAATCTACAATAATCAATATTTTTATTTAATATTAATACGTTGACGCTGTGCCTCAAATAAACACACCCCCGCTGCGACAGAAACATTCAAACTCTCTACTTGCCCGCACATGGGGATTTGAAATAAGTGGTCACAATGTTCGCGCGTCAAGCGACGCAAGCCGCTTTCTTCATTACCTAACACAATCGCAATCGGTCCAGAAAAATCTTGCTGATAAATAGTGGCTGACGCTTCACCCGCTGCGCCAAACAACCAAATACCTTTTTGTTTTAACAGCTCCAATGTGCGCGCTAAATTCGTCACTTGAAAAAAGGGTGTGAATTCTGCTGCGCCACACGCGACTTTAATCGCGGCGGGCGTTAATCCAACCGACTTATCTTTTGGAACAATAACAGCATGAACACCGGCTGCATTTGCACTGCGTAAACACGCGCCTAAATTATGTGGATCTTGAACGGTATCTAAAATTAATAGAAACGGCACTTCAATAGTTTCTAAAAATTCTGGCAGCATGTTTTCAGAATAATTTGTCAATGCTTTTGGCTGAACGCCATTTTCAACCATTGCAATAACACCTTGATGCGCCGCACCATTGGTTTGCGCATCGAGCGTTTGTGAAGTTTCATAACGAATACGAATATTATTTTTTTTCGCCTTTTCTTCTAACGCTAATAAACGTGGATTAAGCGTACCTTTGACAAGGCACAAGGCTTGCACGGATTCTGGCTGATGACTTAACAAAGCCGCAACGGCATGAATTCCAAAAAGTGATGACAAAATTAACGCTTCCTTTTTTCAACAAAGCTTTTTCTAGCTTTTGGTTTTGACTTAGCTTTAGAAGCCGGTAAAGATTTAGATTTGGGTTTATTTTCTAATTCAAAATCAATATGACGCTCATCCAAATCAACACGCGCAACGCGGATTGTCAGTTTATCGCCCAATTGAAACTGCGCGCCAGTGCGTTCACTAAATAAGCGATGTCGCGCCGCATCAAACGTAAAATAATCATTGCCTAAATTCGCGATATGCAACATACCCTCTACATAAATTTCTTTCAACTCAACAAATAAACCAAAAGAGGCGACAGAAGAAACAACACCTTCAAATACACCGCCGACTTTATCTAACATGTATTCGCATTTTAACCATTCTGTCACATCACGCGTTGCTTCATCAGCGCGACGCTCCATATCAGAACAATGAATTCCCATGGCTTGTACCGATTCTAAATTTTCTTTATGCACTTGCTCTTGCAACGACGCTTTAATGCAACGATGCACAAATAAATCCGGATAACGTCGAATAGGCGATGTAAAATGCGCATACGCCTCATACGCCAACCCGAAATGCCCAACATTTTCAGGGCTATAACGTGCTTGACTGAGCGTGCGTAACAATAATAGTTTAATAATATTTTTATCAGGCCTATCATTAATTCGTAATAGTAACGCTTCATAATCTTTTGGCGTTGGTGAATCTGTTTTAACAAATTTCAAACCAAGCTCTTTTAGATAACCACGAAATTTCTCAACTTTTTCAGATTTCGGTAATTCATGTACGCGGAATAGACTCACTAATTTATGTTTAACAATATATTTCGCTGTAGCAACATTCGCCGCTAACATACATTCTTCAATAATTTTGTGCGCAACGTTACGTTCTGATGGCACAATTTTTTCTATTTTTTTATTGTCATCAAATAAAATTTTTGTTTCCACGGTATCCAAATCAATTGCGCCACGTTTATCACGTGCTTGACGTAAATTTTCATACAAATCATTAAGCGTATCTAAATGTGGAAATATTTCTGGCTTGATAACATCAGATTTTTTATCGTGTAAATAAGCCGCTACTTGCGTATACGTCAATCGTGCGCGCGAATGCATTACTGCCGGATAAAAACTCGAACGCGTAATACCACCCTCTTCATTGATCGTCATTTCTGCAACCATACATAATCGATCAACATGCGGATTCAAGGAACATAATTCATTCGATAATTTTTCCGGCAACATCGGGATGACGCGATTCGGAAAATATACCGAAGTGCCACGCAAATAGCCTTCGTTATCCAAAGCAGTTTTCGGTCGAACATAATGACTGACATCCGCAATTGCAACCCATAATCGCCAACCGTGTTTATTTTTTTCCGCATAAACAGCATCATCAAAATCTCGCGCATCTTCGCCATCGATAGTGACTAACGATAATCCGCGCAAATCACGGCGACCTTCTAAATCCGTTGGCAGAACTTCATCCGGCAATTGTTTTAATTCATTTAAAACATCTTGCGACCAGACATGCGGTAATTGATAACTACGCATCGCGACATCAATTTCCATGCCAGGCGCTAAATGATCGCCTAAAGTTTCAATAATTTCGCCCAATGCTTGCGTATGTTTTGTTGGTTGTTGCGTGATATTCACCACAACAAATTGACCCGACTGCACAGACACGCCTTCTTTTTTTGGAATTAGGATTGGTTTCTTAATACGTTTTCCTGCAGGCTCGACCACACCAATTTGATTTTCTTCGAAGTAGCGACCAACAATTTGTTGAGTATTACGTTTTAATACTTCGACAATCGTTCCTTCGCGCTTACCTTTCGCATCTAATGAAGTCACACGTACCAAAACCTCATCATCATGAAAGACCGACTGCGCTTCTCGGAATGCAATAAACACATCTCCGTGACCATCATCTTCATGCAGAATAACAAACCCATATCCATCACGATGGGCGGAAAAACGCCCTTTGAGCAATCCCATATTTTTAATCGGTGAATATGCGCCGCGCTTGTTACGCACAGCTTGGCCATCACGCTCCATCGCGCGCATGCGACGGCGTATGGCTTCTTTTTGGGATTCTTGTTCGAGGTGTAAATCTTCTATTAGCGCTTTTAAACTGACGGGTTTACCGATTTTCTCCATATAAGAAAGGATAAATTCGCGGCTAGGGATGGGATCTTCATATTTTTGCGCTTCTCGAGCTGCAAAAGGATCCTTAATAACAATTTTTTTGCTCATGCAATCTCATCTTTTGAGTATAATTTAACCACAATCCATATTATGGTTTCATTTATTATAGCAGATTTATCCTAAAGATAAGCATTGTTGTTCGCCATAACACGCCATATACTTAACTATCTCTATTAAGCAAGGTATTTGCGATGTGTAAAAAATTACTCCTTCTTCCTGTAATCGCCTTACTATTAGCAGGCTGCGGCAGCTTGCCTAGCCCACAAGACACACAACCTACGCAAGAATCTAAATGCGCCGCGATTCGCGCTAAAATGGCACAGGTCGGTTCGAACAACAATAACCCGTCGGCGGTGTCTGATTCGCAAAATATTGATTATCGGACGATTTATCACGAAGAATGTGAATAACAACTAAAGATCAAAGCCTCGATGACGCACCACCAATGGAACGTCATCGACCGAAATAGCTTCTGCCACCCAATAACTTCCAGAGACTGTTTGGTTTGACAGCATTTTCCCACTCCACGTCAATGGCCCGACCAATAAATGCGGTTGACAATCAACCTGCTTAAAGCCACCCGATGACTCTTCGCTACAAGCAAATGTAAATGGGCTTTTATCAGTAAAAAAAATCGAACACATATGCGGCGGCAAAGTAGACGCCCAACCAGCTTGCACACCCGGGTTGTTGAAATCAACACGATCCAATATCAATGCTGAATCTTTTTGATTACAAAAAACATCAAGTTCTGGCGCAGAAACGTTTTGAATCAATATTTTTCCGGATTGTTGCGTGATATCAGCGTAAACAGTTGTGGCAAATAAAAAAGACATCAGCATTAAAAAAAATTTCATACTGCCACCTCACCTTTGATGGCCGCATGACTTTGATAATTCTGCACTTCAAAATCTTCAAACTTATAATCAAATAAAGACTCTGGTTTTCGTTTAATAAGCAATTGTGGCAAAGGCAGTGGGTCACGTGTTAATTGCAAATTTACTTGTTCTAAATGATTTTTATAAATATGACAATCACCGCCGGTCCAAATAAATTCACCGACTTCTAAATCACATTGTTGCGCGATCATATGCGTTAATAATGCATAACTCGCAATATTAAACGGCACGCCCAAAAACGCATCGGCAGAACGTTGATACAACATGCACGACAATTTATTATTACAAACATAAAATTGAAACATCATATGACACGGTGGCAGTGCCATTTTTGATAACTCACCAACATTCCACGCATTGACAATCAATCGACGTGAATCAGGGTTGGTTTTAATTTGTTGAACAACTTCAGAAATTTGATCGATGATTTTTCCATCATGTGTTTGCCACGCGCGCCATTGTTTTCCATACACCGGACCAAGATTGCCATTTTCATCCGCCCATTCATCCCAAATACGCACATTATTTTCTTTCAAATACTTTATATTCGTATCGCCATTCAAAAACCATAATAATTCATGAATGATTGAACGCAGATGACATTTTTTTGTGGTGACTAATGGAAACCCTTGCGATAAATCAAAACGCATTTGATAAGCGAACGTGCTAATAATACCGGTTCCTGTGCGATCATTTTTTTGTTCGCCGTTTTTTAAAATATGTTGAAGAAATTCGAGATATTGTTTCATTTTTCCACCTTTTTTTTATTACAACCAACCTACCGGGATTTGAATAATATTATCTGTGATCCACTCAAAACGATCTGCTTGATTAATCACCACCCCCAATGGAAGATTATGTTCTTTAATGAAATTTTTCATAGAAACCAGCTGATTCATGCGCACCGTCGTGCCATATTTAATTTCAATGGGCACGACGCCAAAGAATCCTTCTAGAACCAAGTCTACTTCAGCATCATTTCGAGTGCGATAATAATTTGCTTGATAATTAACGATACCTTGTGCATTAAGTCCTTTGATGATTTCATCGATTACAAAAGCTTCAAAAAGATTTCCAACTTGTGGGTGTTGATATAAATCATCTAAATCATGAATGCGCAAAAGATAATTTAATAATCCACTATCACGAATATATCCTTTTGGCATTTTGACGATAGATTTTGTGACATTATTTTCATAACTATAAAGCATGCGCCACAAAAAAGTGCCTTCTGCAATTGTCAGGTATTCACGCACCGTTTTTTCATCAATTTCAATATTTCGTGCTAATTGGCTTTTGTTGATAATGGTGCCTGATAACTGGCTTAAGGTCGTTAAAAAGCGTTGATACGCAATTTTGTTTAACCTAGGAAACAGCCTGCCAATATCACGATTCACATAACTATTGCGATACGCATCCATCCATTGATGATAAAATTTTTTATCTTTTGCCAAAATGGGTTCAGGATATCCTCCCTGCAACCAATGATGCACCATTTGAATATTTTGCAAGGGTTGCGTGCTTTTTTTCTTTAATACATCCACCGATTCTTTATTTATTTTACTTTCAAATAATGCATAAAGTGGACTTAATGGCATTTCATAAAACTCATTCGCCTTCAATGTTCCCAACTCGACAATGGCAACGCGTCCGGCTAAAGATTCAGATGTTTGCTTTAAAAGCTCGGGACTGCTGGAGCCTGTTAAAATAAAGCGCCCCATTTTTTGACGATTCGCATCAATAACGCCTCGTAGCGCATTAAATACCGCGGGGATAAACTGAGCCTCATCGATGATCACTTGGTCAGTATATTGCTTAAAAAACAGCGCTGGATCTGTGGCAATTCGTTCGTAATTTTCTGGATTTTCAAGATCAAAGTATGTCCAATTTTGACCAAGCTGGGTCGCAAGCATAGTCTTTCCCACCTGTCGCGGCCCAAGAATAACAATGGCCGGAAAGTGTTTTAGCAAGTAGCGACAGTGTTTTTCAATATTTCTACCAATCATTTTCGGATTTTACCCCCGAATTTTACTGGTGTAAAGGAGAAAAATGGCCAAATATTCTAAACCGCCACCCGACCTTTTATCACACAAAACACCCTCTTCCTGTTCTCAATCACATAACAGGAAAACATAACTATTATCTATTTCTCTCAAGCATGGTCACATTAAACCGACTATATGCATAAGCGATCATCCCGGCACCAATCACAATCATCGGCGCACAAAGCAGTTGTCCCATCGTGAGCCAACCCCCAAAAAGATAACCCAGTTGCGCATCGGGTTCACGGAAAAATTCGACAAAAAATCGAAAGCCGCCATAACACAATAAAAACAATCCAGACACCGCATATCGCGGGCGCGGCTTAGATGAAAACCACCACAAAATAATAAAAAACAAAACGCCTTCTAATAAAAATTCATATAACTCAGAAGGATGGCGCGGCAATGGACCACCTTGCGGATAAATCATCCCCCACGGCATATCGGTTATTCTACCCCAAAGCTCACCATTGATAAAATTACCAATTCTTCCTGCGCCCAAACCAATCGGCACCACCGGCGCAATAAAATCGGTTAAATCTGCAATATGTCTGTGAATTTTTCTTGAATAAAACCACATCATCAAAATTACGCCAATCAATCCACCGTGAAATGACATGCCGCCTTGCCAGATTTTAAAAATCATTAAGGGTGAATGAATAAATTCTGCAAAATTATAAAATAAAATATATCCAACTCGCCCGCCGATAATTACACCGAGCGCACCATAAAAAATAATATCGCTGACATTTTCTACGGTCCAGCCGTTACGAGAAGCAGAAGCTAGTCTCGCGGTGATGAGCCGGGGTCCCACGGGAGGATGGATGCTCGAACCGAGAGAGCTAGCTTCTGCGTAGTAACGACTGAAAGATTTAACTCGCCAATTCAACAATAACCAAGCAGAAACAAATCCGATTAAATACATGACACCATACCAATGTACCGATATCGGACCTAAAGAAAAAGCAACGGGATTAATGGCAGGATAAGATAGAGTCATAAGAAAATATCACCTCAACATCTGTAGAGAAACGATGCATAACAATAACGCCAAAATACGCTTGGTCCATATAGCTGGCAAAAGATACGATAATTTAGCCCCTAACGGCGCAAAAATAAGGCCAGAAAATCCAATAATCACCACCGCAGGCCAAAAAATATAACCGATCGACCACGCGACATGAATTTGCTGCGCATCCCCCAATACGATAAAGCTGACCGTTGCGATCAAAGACAAAGGCACCATACTTGCTGACGACGTGGCTGCTGATTCTGACATCGTACAACCCAACCCCAACAACACAGGCATCATTAAAATCCCACCGCCAACACCTAAAGTGCCCGAGAAGGCGCCCATTAAAAGACCAATGCAAAATAGAAAAGGTGTTTTCATCGGCAACTGTATTTTAGGTAGTCGATGCTCAATTAATAACTTCAACACGACTAACAAAAGAAAAACTGCAAACAAATTACGTAGCCAGACGACATTCAAAATAGTCATACAATAAGAGCCGATCAGCGAGCCGACCATCAAACCCACGACCCAACGCTGCCAAATATCCCATCGCACCGAACCTTTACGTTGATGCGCATACGCCGATGTTAAAGAAACGAGCAAAATAGAAACTAAGGAGGTAGCAACCGCCATATGCATAACTAACGCATTCGGAACTATTTCCTTCAATCCATGTTGAAATAAATAGGCCAGAATCGGCACAACTACAATACCGCCACCCAGCCCCAATAAACCTGATAAAACGCCCGCAAGCACGCCCGTCAGCAAGAGAAAGAAAAGAATAGAAAGCGACATAACAACACCAGGCTGTTGATTTCTCATAAATATGCCATACTTAGGGTCAGATAGAAATCAAATCTTAAGCAAGAAACATGATGAAAAAACTAGTCGCACTCGGTTGTTTAAGTATTGCCTTAACGGCGTATGCACAATCCAATACATCGATCAGCTTGGAACAACAGGCTAACCAACAACTTTTGAGCCAAGCCGACCAGGCTTATCAACAAAAAAATTACACACAAGCTTTCAGCAATTATCAATTGCTTGCTAAAACATATCCGCACGCTAAATTTATGCTGGGATATATGTTTTTGAATGGACAAGGCACGCAGAAAAATCTTAAAAATGCGCTTGATGATTTAACCCTCGCCGCACAAGCCAATGATGCCAACGCACAATATTGGCTCGGTCAAATGTATGCAACAGGTACTGGCGTCATTCGTGATTCACGCGCTGCTGTCGCCTGGTATCAAAAAGCCGCTGCACAAAAGCAACCAGATGCAGTATTTGCACTCGGAGAAGCACTTTATCTCGGAGAAGGGATTGCTCAAGATTATAAAACTGCTTATGCCGATCTATTACCCGCGGCAACGCAAGGTAATGCTAAAGCGCAATACTACGCCGGTATGATTTTACTGAGCCAACCTGAATTACAAGGCAGCAACACCAATCACGCGAGCGATTGGTTACTAGCATCCGCACAACAAAATAATGCCGCCGCCGCTTACGAACTTGGCAAGCTTTATTTTGAAGGAAAAAATGTTGATAAAAATGATTATGCTGCTGCACATTGGCTGACTGTGGCAACCGATGCAAAAATTGAAGACGCCAAATATTATTTAGGACTACTCTTTTATCATGGCCACGGCGTTACAAAAAGTTACACACGCGCCGCTGATCTTCTCACTAGCGCAGCCGATAAAAACAATGCCGATGCCGCATTTAAACTCGCGCAAATTTACCTTTATGGGCAAGACTTTCCAGAAAAAATTCCAGCTAATATTCCACTTGCGATTCAATATTTAAGTATTGCTGCAAAAGGTAATAACGCAGAAGCACAAACATTATTAGGGCAAATTTATCTTAACGGTACGAGTACCACAAAAGATCCCGCAAAAGCACTCGCTTTATTTGTTCAAGCAGCAAATGCTGGAAATGCAGACGCGCAAAATATGACAGGCTATTTATATCATAACGGCATTGGCGCTGCTGTAAACAATTCTGAAGCGCTCAAATATTATTTACTCGCTGCGAATCAAAAAATACCCAGCGCAGAATATATGATGGGTTATATGTATCAAAATGGATTAGGCGCACCGCAAAATTTATCGGAAGCATTTAATTATTATCAACTCGCAGCTTACAATGGAATTGCGAATGCGCAATTACAACTTGCAATGTTATACACACAAGGCAAAGCGGTGGCTTTTAGTAAAACGGAATCTTACGCATGGTTAAATATTGCTGCCAGCAGCAGCGAACCCGATATTCGTAGCACAGCGCTCAGCGCACGCGCGCTACTTGAAGCGACGATGTCGCCAGAGGAACTCAATAAAGCACAGGCGTTGTCACAGGAGTATTTTAAAAAAATTACACCAGCGAAAGTGGGATCGGAGGTTTATACCACTCAAACAAATGATACAAAATCAGCATGAAACTTCACCGGCGTAAATTCCATGATGTCATAATCCGCAACACCATGAATAGAAAAAGGATCTTCACTCAAAATTTTTTCTATTTGTGTGCGATCTTTTAATTGCGAAAGAATAATGCCGCCGGTTCTTGGATTTTTAGGGCCAGAGGCAATAAAATAATTTTTCTGATAACCTTCATCCAAAAAATTTCGATGCTCAATGAGGTACTGATCTACTGTTTCGATGGCAACTTTATAATGTAATTGAATAACAAACATTACTTTACCTTTTTGCTTAATAGAAAAATTAATTTCGCCCTGCGTGAATCAAACTTCCCAATCCCACCGACTCAAGCTCAGCCTCAAGGCGAGCTTTAATCATGGCCGCATCTTCCATTTGCAATACTTCTGCAACAAGTTTTTTGGCTTTCTCAAATGAAAAGTGTCGAATAACCCATTTGATTCTTAATAATCGTGAAGCACTCATACTTAAGGCATCAAATCCAATCCCCAATAATAATAATACCGCGAGAGGATCGCCCGCCATTTCACCGCAAATGGAAACGGGAATGCCGGCGCGATGTGCTTCGTTGACAATATGAGTAAGCGCTATTAATACTGCCGGATGAAAACTGTCATATAAATTCGCAACGCGCGCGTTGTTTCTATCCACAGCCAATAAATATTGCGTTAAATCATTACTGCCTATAGAAATAAAATCTACTTTTT
The DNA here is from genome assembly GCA_040389005.1 of Pseudomonadota bacterium. Taxonomy (GTDB): domain Bacteria; phylum Pseudomonadota; class Gammaproteobacteria; order JAGOUN01; family JAGOUN01; genus JAGOUN01. The sequence continues at coordinate 1,562 of JAZKAS010000017.1, read as the reverse complement.
TTGCAATCGCATACGTTTGATAAACCGCAGAGGGCACTTCAATCATCACGCCAATTTCTGGCATTTTTACATTTAAACCTTCGCTCAACAAACCTTGATAAGCAAGATTAATTAATTCAATAGCATCATCGACTTCTTTTACTTCACTAATCATCGGCAACATAATTTTTAAATTATCTAAGCCCACATTTGCCCGAAGCATCGCGCGTATTTGCATTAAAAAAAGCTCAGGATGATCCAGTGAAATACGAATACCACGCCAACCTAAAAATGGATTTTCTTCTTGTACGCGCAAATATTCGGGGGTTTTATCGCCACCGACATCAAGCGTTCTCATCGTCACTGATCGAGGCGAAAATGCATTTAACAATTGCCGATAAATAATTTTCTGCTCTTCAGAAGAAGGAAATAGTTCTCGTGCTAAAAATGGAATTTCAGTGCGATACAAGCCGACTCCATCCGCTCCAACACTCAACGATAATCCTAAATCAGAAGATAACCCGGTATTCACCAACATCGCGACATTATGGCCATCCGTCGTTTGTGCAGGCAATGCGCGAAGACTTTTTAATTCTTCATTAAGTTGATACTCTTCTTGCAAAAGACGATTAAATTCTCGCACAATAATATCAGAAGGTTCTAAATAAACATGGCCATAATATCCATCTACAACAATATTTTTATTTTCAAATTGGCTAGGATTTAATCCGCTAACACCCATAATCGCCGGCACACCCAATGATCTTGCTAGAATAGCAATATGCGCGTTGCTCGAACCTGAGCGTGACACAATCCCTTTTAAATTAGCCACCGGAATTTCAGTTAAATCTGCTGCGGTAATTTCATCGCCCACTAAAATTAGTTTTGTTGGATAATCAATCGCTGCTTGTTTTTCTCTTTTTTGCAAAGCCGCCAAAACACGTTGCCCAAGATCGCGAACATCTTCTGCACGATCGCGCAAATAAGGATCGTCCATGCTTTCAAATTGTCGAATATGTGATTTGATCACTTTACGCAATGCGCCTTGCGCCCAATTGCCGCGACGAATTTCTTGCTCAACTTCAAACCCTAAACTATTGTCATCAAGCATTAGCAAATAAGCGTCAAATAACGCTTGATCTTCAGGTGCCAAATTAGATTCTAGTCGTGCGCTAAGATCTGAAATTTCTTCACGGATAGTTTGTACAGCAACACGAAATGCTTCAATCTCGTTCGTTATATCGTCAACCATCTTATCAGGCACAACATTTAAATCTGCTTTGGGGAAAACAACAAACCCCATTCCCAAACCTACTCCGGGTGAACCAGGATTTCCATTCAACATTATCTCTTGCTGCTGGATAGAAGCATGCGAAAGCTGTGTAATTGCACCCAACATTTCTGCGCGCGCAATTTCTTGAGCACAATGCAAAGAAAGCGTCACCAAAAATGATTCTTCCATTTCTGAAAAGCGTTCCGCCACTTCGCGTTGCGCAATTAACACACCCAATAATTGACGCTGATGAACAATGGGAACACCAATAAATCCATGAAATAAATCTTCGCCCAGCTGAGGAAAATAA
>JAZKAS010000016.1:22733-34726 GCA_040389005.1 Pseudomonadota bacterium | reverse complement strand
TAATTAATGACGGATAGGTTGATGTTGGTCAATGTAGGGGCTACCGGCGGTCGCCCTTTTAGAGAGAAAAAAATGCTACAAATAAAAAATTTACACGCAAGTGTTAACGATAAACCCATTTTAAAAGGCGTTAATTTAATTATTAACCCAGGAAAAGTACACGTTATTATGGGACCGAACGGCTCCGGCAAAAGCACGTTGGCGAGCATTTTAGCAGGCAAACCAGACTACGTGATTACAGCAGGTGAAATACTTTTTGAAGGCAAAAATATTCACGATCTTTCTGTTGATGAACGTGCACGTGCCGGTATATTTCTGGGCTTTCAATATCCTGTTGAAATTCCTGGCGTAACAACCGCTATATTTTTACGTGCTGCATTAAACAGCCAACGTAAAGCACGTGGATTAGAGCCACTGGATGCGATGGATTTCTTAGCCATCGTTAAAGCGAAGATGGATATTGTCGATATGGATCCCGATTTCTTATATCGATCTGTCAACGAAGGATTTTCTGGTGGTGAAAAGAAACGTCACGATATTATGCAGATGTTATTACTTGAACCCAAACTTTCTATTTTAGATGAAATTGATTCTGGGCTTGATATCGATGCATTACAAATTATTGCCAAAGGCGTCAACACTTTACGCAATGAAGAACGTTCGATTCTTTTAGTCACACATTATCAGCGTTTATTAAATTATATTGAACCTGATTATGTGCATGTGTTTGTCAATGGCCGTATTGTTGAAACCGGTGATAAATCACTCGCGTTAAAATTAGAAAAAGAAGGCTATGCTTGGGCGGAAAAAATCGATGTTTAATTTGAAAGAAGCGTTTGAAAAATTTCAACTGACGATTCCAACGCGTAAAACAGAAAACTGGAAATATACTCCCATTCAAAAATTGTTAGACACAGAATTTTGTGCTGGCCATGCAGGGGCTACCGGTAGCCCCTACCCCAGGCCGATGCAATTGTCACCGCATCCATTCGCCAACCTGGCGATTGAAATGGCAGATGAAGTGAAAACAATTAAAATAACAGAACCAGTTTCATCGCCTATCAAAATTAACTTTATTAATAAAGAAAAGACAGCAACAAATATTTATCAGCGTATTCATGTTGCAGAAAATATCCAAGCAGAAATTTTATTTGACCACACTTCTGAAGATAAAACCGCTTGTTTTACAAATATTTTTACTGAAATTGTATTAGAAAAAAATGCAAAACTCTCCCTCTATAAAAAACAAAGGTTAAATAACAATAGTTTTTTAATTGATTTTATTTTGGTGAATCAATCTGCAAACAGCACGTTTAATAGCGTTACTTTGGATAAAGGCGCCGCCCTTTCACGCACGGATTTTGAAGTGCATTTAAATGCGCCACATGCAGAAGCGAGTTTGCAAGGCGCCTACTTAACCAAGGGTGAACAGATTGCCGATCATCATAGCGTCATTTATCATCATGTACCGCATTGTCAAAGCAAACAACATTATCGCGGTATTTTAGATGATAAATCCAAAGCGATTTTTAATGGGAAAGTTGTTTTTGAAAGAGACGCACAAAAAAGTGTAACAGAGCAACTTAATAAAAATTTGTTATTATCTAATCAAGCGGAAATTGACACAAAACCTGAATTAGAAATTTATGCCGATGACGTCAAAGCCTCACACGGCGCAACCGTTGGGCAACTGGATCAACAAGCGCTGTTTTATTTGCAAGCACGTGGCATTGCTTTGGAAGAAGCCAAAGCATTGTTGATGGAAGGTTTTTTACAAGAAATTTTTTTAAACAGCGAAAATAATACTGTATTTCCATTCTTGATAAATGAGGAATAACTATGGCTTTTACATTACAAGAGATCGCAGAAATTCGCTTAAATTTCCCCATTTTACAAACCCAAGCCCGTGGCAACCCACTTGTTTATCTAGATAATGCCGCTACCACGCAAAAACCGCGTCAATGCATTGAAGCAACATCGCGATATTATGAAATGGAAAATGCCAACGTACATCGCGGCGTACATTATTTAAGTGAAATTTCCACGCAAAAATATGAAGATGCGCGAAAAATCATTGCTGATTTTATTCATGCGCCTTCTTCAAGTAATATTGTTTTTACACGCGGCACAACAGAAGCTATTAATTTAGTTGCACATGGTTTTTCTCGAACCATTTTAAAACCTGGCGATGAAATTATTATTAGCGCGATGGAGCATCATTCCAATATCGTTCCCTGGCAGTTGGCCTGCCAATATAGTGGCGCAAGTTTAAAAGTGATTAACTTGCTGGAAGATACTTCATTAGATTTAGAACATTTTAAAACATTATTGTCAGAAAAAACTAAACTCGTTGCAGTAACGTATATTTCAAATACATTAGGCAATATTAATCCTGTTGAAGAAATTATTCGTTTATCCAAAGAAAAAAATATTCCAACATTAATTGATGCCGCACAAGCCACTGCGCATAAACCGATTAACGTACAAATGCTTGCTTGTGATTTTCTTGTTTTTTCAGGTCATAAAATGTTTGGTCCGACAGGTATTGGCGCATTATATGGAACTTCTGAATGGTTAAATAAACTTCCTCCCTATCAAGGTGGTGGTGATATGATTACCAAAGTCAGTTATGAAACTTCTGAATATCAAAAAGCACCGTTAAAATTTGAAGCGGGTACACCCAATATTGCGGGAACGCTTGCGTGGGTAGAATCGATTAAGTATTTAAGTACGCTAGATTTAAATCGCATTCAACAGTACGAGCACGATCTTTTAAATTATGCGACTGAAAAATTAAATACGATTCCTAATATTCAAATTATTGGCACTGCAACCGATAAAGCGAGCATCATTTCTTTTATCCATAAAAATGCACATCCGCATGATATTGCGACCATTTTAGATGATGAAGGCATTGCGATTCGCGCTGGACATCATTGCACGATGCCATTGATGAATTATTTAAAGCTCAATACCACGGCGCGCGCATCGTTTTGTTTTTATAATACGTTTGAAGAAATAGATCTTTTTATAAACGCTCTTAAAACAGTTGATAGGATATTTTCATGAATTCAGAACTGCGCGCGTTATATCAAGAAGTGATTGTTGACCATGGTCGGCATCCACGAAATTTTGGCGCTATGGCCGAGGCAACGCATGTACTTGAAGGCTATAATCCCCTATGCGGTGATCAATTAAAATTATTTTTATTGATTAAAGATAATAAAATTGAAAAAGCCATGTTTGAAGGCACGGGTTGCGCTATTTCGATGGCTTCTGCTTCGTTGATGTCGCAACATTTGCAAGGAAAAAGCTTAGAAGAAACCAAACAATTATTCCAACATTTTCATGCCATGGTGGTAGACAAACAATCTCCTGATGAACACCTCGGAAAACTAACGATTCTAGAAGGCGTTAAAGAATACCCAGCGCGCGTTAAATGCGCGACATTGGCGTGGCATACTTTGCACAACCTTCTTGAAGGCAAAAATGAAGTTGCTGTGACAGAGTGAGTTGAGACTAATCCGTGTTACACTAAAGTTTTACGGGCTCGTGCGCTGTCTCTTTGTCTCAACATGTTGTTCAGAATCTTTTCGCACACGTTTTTCCGCCGAGTTAAAATAGCGAATATTCAACCTCGTTGTAGTATATTCACCTTCTTCCACTCGATCCTTCGGGTTCTGGCTGGTTTTATAAGAACCTGGGAGCTTGGCTTGTGCATCTGCATGCCCCTGATCGGCTGCTTTTTTATAGTATATAGACGCTTCGAAAAAATCTTGATCGACACCTAAGCCTTTTTCATAACAATTTCCAAGATTGAATTGCGCTTGTGCATGCCCTTGATCAGCGGCTAATCGGCAGTATCTCGTCGCCTCAACCATATCTTGTACGACGCCCGTGCCTTCTGCATAACTACGCGCGAGACGGAATTGTGCGGGTGGATAACCTTGATCAGCAGCTAATCGCCAGTACTTCGTCGCCTTAACCATATCTTGCACGACGCCCCTGCCTTTTGCATAGCTGTTCGCGAGATTGAATTGTGCGAGTGGATAACCTTGATCAGCAGCCAATCGGTAGTATCTCGCCGCTTCAGTCAGATTTATCGCGGTTCCTCTGCCCTCTGTATAACATAGCCCGAGATTGTGTTGTGCTTTTTTAAAATTTTGATCAGCAGCCAGTTTGTACCATTTAACCGCTTCAACCTTATTTATCTTGACACCCCTGCCATTTGCGTAACAAACAGCGAGGTTGAATTGTGCGTATGCATAACCTTGCTCGGCTGCTGATTTATAGTACCCAAAGGCTTCGGTTGCATCTTTCGGTACACCCAAGCCCTCTTGATAGCAATGTTTGAGCCTCGCTGCTGCTTCTGGATAATCCTGATCAGCTGCACGTCTATAGCATCTAACGGCTTCAACCGCGTCTTTCTCAACACCATCGCCGTCTGTATAACAAATTCCGAGATTGAATTGCGCTTGTGCATAGCCCTGATCAGCAGCTAACTTATAGTACTTCGCCGCTTCACTCTGGTTTTTCACGACGCCCCAGCCGTTTTGATAACAAACCCCGAGATTGGATTGTGCTTTTGCATGGCCCTGATCAGCGGCTAATTTATAGTACCTCGCCGCCTCAGTCAGGTCGTTCACGACGCCCCAGCCGTTGTGATAACAAACCCCGAGATTGGATTGTGCTGTTGCATGGCCCTGATCAGCAGCTAACTTATAGTACTTCGCCGCTTCACCTTGGTTTTTCACGACACCCCAGCCGTTGTGATAACAAATCCCGAGATTGAATTGTGCTTTTGCATAGCCCTGATCAGCAGCTAACTTATAGTACTTCGCCGCTTCACCTTGGTTTTTCACGACGTTACATCCGTTTTGATAACAAACGCCGAGATCGAAGTTTTGTTTTGCAGTTACATTCGTAATTTCAGAGTTTATAGACAGCATAAAGATTACCTTGCTAAGCTATTGATTATCAGAATTTTTATTAGAGGCTTGCAGTATAGTGCTAGTTTATTAACAAAATATGATGACCCTAGTGCATTAATGTCGCGTAACATACCTTACTGATGCTAGTTGCTAGACCCTTTCCTGGAAGAAAGGATTATTCTCCTGTTAGAGAATAAAGCGCTTGTTTTCATGACTCAGCCGCTGGTTTTTAAGGTGAAGTTGCCGTTTCTTTATTGAGTGTATGACTTTGGTCGTCAACGCTTGAAGATGTCGATGAAAACTGGCTAATGCCCAGTTGCATCGCTTCGCCATAGCTTGATGCGGGAATAGCTTCAAGCAATATTTTAAGGCTAGCAGATCTATAAACATGGGATATTGTTTCATGTATTGGCACATCAAAAGCAGCGTTATATGCATCGCTCACTCGCTTGTCAAATCCTAAGTATTCAGGAGAAAACCCTCCTATATTGATTTCTCTTTTGCATATTTTTTTCTGATTAAAATCACGATCAGGATATCCAACCTCATAGCGCTTATCTGTTGCATAAGCTTGTACTTCTGTTGCTATATCGGTTATTTTTTTTAACTCTTGTTCTGAGCCAATAATCTTTAGACAAATAGCCTTGGCCATGCCTGGCAAGGCACGCTCAACAAAAATATAACAAGCAATATTCAGGGTATTAAAGATATCATCTAATAATTCGCTGTAAGACATTCCCTCTTTTTCTTTTAAGCGGGGCACTTTTACACAAGCGGCTATATAAAGAAGAGATAGGAGAGAAGTATCTTCACGGAACGCCTGCGTTCCAGTGAGATAACTTGCGTAGTTAAGCTTCCTTATTTCTTCGAGTAACTTTTCTTTTATTTGTAAATCAGCCTTGATTGTTTGTGAATTTCTTACCCTTCCCTTTTTGAGCGTATTTATCCCATTACTAAGATACTTATCAAATATTATTCTTCAAGGTGCTGAATATTTTGATTCCATGTTAGCTTTTCTCTTGTTGATTAAATAAAATAGTAACCCAATGATGGCTGAGATAAATGAAATAAAGCTTGAAAAAGCCGCAGGTGGCTTATAAAGATTTATGGGCTGACTTTCAGCGAACCAAAATGCCCAGGATAATTATATTTCATATCGGCCTCCAGAGCTCTCCCCTCTCTGTGATCAGGATCTAATTTGAAAGCGCGCTGTAGCACTTCGTTTATTTCATACAAGGCTTCTTCTTTACGTGACATTAAATATAAATACCGAGCATAGTGAACCAATAGATCTGCCGTTGTTTGATTTAACCTCTCATCACTAATTTCATCAATTTTATGCTTTTTAATAAATTTTAATGCATAATCGAAGCTTTTCCCTGCTTCGCTTAGAGATGATACGGTAATTTTCTTTGGGTCGAGTAAAGCGTTGGTTAGTTTAATGTATGAATGGAGCGTATTACATAAAAAAGTCGGGTTTAAATTATTTAATGTTTGACAAAAATGCCTTAACTTAGTTAATGGACTTTTTTTTGCAGAAAAGAGTGATATTGACATTTTTAACTCCTATTCTTAAATTTTTAACGTTGGCGTATCATGACTTATTTCCTCATTAGGCGCGAGATCATGACTTGCTTTTTTAGCACTGCTCGGACCGAATTTAATCTCAGCCTCAGCATGCGATACTTCAAACAAAGTTCGATCAATCCCCACCTGCTTCATAAAAACTCTCATTTCATTTATAAGATCGATTGGCGTCACCCGTTCAAGAAGATTATACAAACAAGCCAGCGGATTCATGCCACTTCTGTCAATCATATCAAGCATTCCCGAACTCCAACCTGTAACGGCGGTGGCACAACTATGTGAATTTACTTTTTTTGCAAACACATCATATCCTTTATCCCGTAGCTCTTCTTCTGCTATGGCAATATCCATGGGCTGACAATCAAATTTTTGAGGATTAAGCACTAGAATACAGCAGCTAGTTTCGTGTGATGACGAATATTTATCATACTGCTCAGCATCATATTCAATCACTTTTTTTACTGACGATAGCATATCTTTGCTATTTTTTGCTGTTCGAGGACTATGGCTGATATAGTGGTTTTCTGTAAAGACAGCGATATGCCCTGGGGAAAGCGTTACTCCTGCTTGAATACCTTTACCTTCTTTAATATTCTCAATAGTGTCTTTGATGGCCTGATCACGCTGATCATAATCCTGAATATTGCTGGCGATAACCGTGCTTTCGCAAAAAACAACCAACATATTTGGATTTTTTTTAATCATTTCTTCAATAAACTGAGCATTTTTTTCCTTGTTAGTGCCCCTTACCTGATAAACCTCTCCAAGACCACCTGGTAGCAGATGCCTGGCCTTTTCATGAAAACTACGTTTGGGCCTAATCACCTGGCTTGCGCTTAAAGCGCTAGCTCTGTAAATCAGACCTCTTCCGACCGATAATGTACGCTGCATACGCTTTTCTCCTTGAAAACAACACTACGCTCTCTACTTATACCATTCATTATAGTCAATATTTTAAAAAATCCATTTTTTGCAATGACTCAACGTTATTTAGTAGCACGATCGGGATTATTAGCTATAATGGCACAAATTCCTTTTACATGACTCATGAGCAAATGTCGATTCAATTATCCCTTGCCGCGCAACAACAAATTCAAAAAGAAATGAATAAGCAGCCTAATGCCCTCGGCGTACGCTTGCATTTACAAACAGCGGGATGTTCTGGCTACATGTATAAACTCAATGTGATTGATCATATGGTCGATGAAAGTGATTTATGTTTTGGAGATGCGATTAAAATTTATGTCGCCCAAAAAGATTATTCGATTCTTAAAGGCACTGAAATTGATTTCGTGCGTGAAGGTTTAAATCAAATATTCAAATATAAAAATCCAAATGAAACTGGCGCTTGTGGCTGCGGAGAAAGTTTCACCATTGACAATAAATTCGAAGATTTGGCCTAACGTAGGCGTGACCTCCGGTCGCCCTCTTAAATATAAATTGCGAGATACAACAAAAATGCACGAAGGACAATGGGTTTATTTAGAACGAGATTGCGAAGCGCTCATGGTGCCCTCAGCTGTACCCTTTTCTATTCCCGGTGGAACTGAAGTTCAAATCGTACAAGCGCTTGGCGGCCATATTACAGTGAATGTTCGCGGCAATTTGGCACGTATTGATAAAGGCGAAGCAGATGCGTTGGGTGTTGATATTAGCGATTTGCCCGATATCAAAAAACGCCCTGAAGGCCCTATCAGCGTGGTTGATGAAGCTGCAGTTTGGGATCAACTGAAAACGGTTTATGATCCAGAAATCCCCGTTAATATTGCCGCATTAGGGCTAGTGTATAAAGTCGAAGTTCATCCTCGATATAATAGCGAAGAAAAGCTAATCGGCAATGAAGTGCATATTCAAATGACTCTCACCGCACCTGGGTGTGGCATGGGGCCTGTGATTGTCGCGGATGCTGAGGCAAAAGTACGTGAAATTGACAGTGTAACTGATGTCACTGTCGAACTTGTCTTCGATCCCCCGTGGGATAGAAGCATGATGTCGGAAGAAGCTAAGCTTGAGCTGGGGATGTTTTGAAATCGATTTTTTTATTAGATTTCTTTCTAAACGCCCTCCGAAGGGAACGTCATTATATTAATGATGTACAACATTTTGCTAAACAGGGCGACCGCCGGTAGCCCCTACAACTCCCGTTCGACAATACTGAAGCTATCCCCCATTTACAGCGCAAGAATACCCGCTTGGTTTTCTGTGTTCACCAGAATTATCAGGAGAAAAAAAACTATATATGGCAAGTTTAACATTCTTTGTGAGCATGGATGCAGCCAATTCATCGCCTTGATTAGAGGCTAATCGATATAGCCTAACGGCTTCTTCTACATTTTCCTCCACGCCAAAACCATGTAGGTAACACATCCCAAGACTGTATTGTGCTTCTGCCAAACCTTGATCCGCCGCTAATCGACAATACCTAACTGCTTCTGCCTGATTTTTTTCTATGCCTTCGCCTTTTGCGTAACGTGTTGCAAGAATGGCTTGTGCCTGTGCATGACCTTGATCGGCTGCCAATCGATAATATCTCACCGCTTCTGCCTGATCTTCTTCTATGCCTTCGCCTTTTGCGTAACATACGCTAAGATTAAATTGTGCTTGTGTATAACCTTGATCGGCTGCTAATCGATAATATCTCACCGCTTCTACCAAATTTTTCTCTATGCCTTCGCCTTTTGCGTAACAGACTGCAAGATTATATTGTGCTTGTGCATGGCTTTGATCCGCCGCTAATTGACAATACCTAACTGCTTCTGCCTGATTTTTCTCTATGCCTTCGCCTTTTGCGTAACAGACTGCAAGATTACATTGTGCCTGCGCATGACCTTGATCGGCTGCCAATCGGTAATATCTCACCGCTTCTGCCTGATTTTTCTCTATGCCTTCGCCTTTTGCGTGACGTAATCCAAGATCAAATTGTGCATTTGCATTGTCTTTATCAGCGTCTGGTTGAAACCCATCAATAATAGATGACATTAATATCACTCCACTCGACCATTAACTATTAAAATTTTTATCAGATGACCACAGTGTAGTGCTGCTTTATTAACGCAAGATTATTCACATAAGAATTCTTTAATTTTTTTTATTCATTCTTAGTCTAAACTCACTAAAGTTATGATAATAGGAGTTTTGTTTAGTGTTTAATTCCACACGTATGCCTACCGGCGATGAATTGGCTGAAATTAAGAGTAAAGTGTTTAGATCGCTAGGCAATAGAGACTCTTATAAACTTGATAGCGCATGGATAGATAACGCCATTATATTATTCCTATATTATCCACATATACTCGACGCTAAAGAATATAGCCTTATTTTATACAAGTATAGCATTAGGTCTGATCGGCAAGTACGTTATAGGCAAGTTGATTTTTTGAATGCTTGGCAAAATGCGGCAAAGATATCTGAGTTTGGTCATCAAGCGCTGGCAAATTCTTTGGCTGCTTTTGGAAAATTACGCGTAAAGCCAAACGATCATTTCTTGTTGGCTTGGTATAAGCAAGCAGAAAAAATTCTCTTTGAATCTAAGATGCAAGACAACATGTTTACATCTCAAGAGTTAGCCAATATTTTGATAGCTTTTGAGAGGTTGAACATGCTGCCATTTTCATATTTTTTAAAAGGATGGTTTTGTCGCGCAAAGCAGATTATAAATTCTTTTAACACAGAAGCATTAGCAAACAGTTTGATGGCTTTTGGAAAATTTAAAATACGCCCACAGCCGATGTTCTTATTAGCATGGTATACCCGAGCGATGGAGATAATAGATGAATTTGATAGTGTGGAATTAACAGAAATTATTATTGCTTTTGAAAGATTAGATATACCGCCAGGCTCAGTTTTTTTCACATTATGGCAGCAACAAGTAACAAGGATAATTGATAATTTTAAACATCAAGAATTGGTCAATAGCTTGAAGGCTCTTGGAGAATTGCACACAAGGCAAAGATTGCATACACAGCCAGAATGGAATTTTTTATCAAAATGGTGTTGTCGAGCAAAAGAAATCATTGCGTGCTTTAATCAGATGGATTTAGTGGATAGTTTGATAGCTTTTAAAGATTTAGAGGTAGAACCAGAGGACGCTTTTTTAAGCGCATGGTTTTGTCAGGCAGAAGCTTTAGTAGGGAGTTTTAATTTTACAAATCTTCAAAAGAGCATGGATATTTGTCGACATTTTAATCTAAGCACTTATTTTATTGAAGAGAAACTGAATCCCAGGGTATCGGAGTCACAACTACGAAATGTTAATAAAAGAAAATATGACAATACTGATGCCGAAAAGCCAGAGACAGATAACAAAAGGCGGAATATAGAACATGGCGTTAATAAAAAAGCACCTAAAATGACATTGAACACGCAAAGTTTTTATGCTGGCAATCAAATAGGTGATGAGAGCGCAGACAAGCCTAAAAAAAATACTGTATTACAGCCTCATTCTTTCGGCTAAACATACTTACCAAGCTTAAGCTAATACACTTAAAATTTAGTATGTGTTAACTCAATTTTTTTGCTTCAATCACCGCCATGGTCAATCTTGAAATGCAGGTTATTTTTCCTTCAGAGTTATAGAGTTTGATTTCCCACACTTGAGAACGTTTGCCCAACATAATCGGTTTAGTGATTCCCGTCACGATTTGCCCATGCGGAACTGGTCGCAAATGGCTTGCACTAATTTCTTGACCGACGGCGCGATATTTTGAATGATCAATCACGCAATTTGCAGCAACACTGCCTATCGTTTCTGCCAAAACACAGGATGCGCCACCGTGCAAAATACCCATGTATTGTTGGGTTTTTTCTGAAACGGGCATGGTAGCTTTGAGATAATCATCCCCTATTTCAGTGAATTCAATATCAAGATAGTTCACCATTGTATCTAAACCACGATGATGTAATTCCTCAAGGGTAAAAGATTCAAACCAGATAGACATGCTTACTCTCCTGCACTGTTTGAAAAAAACTATTCATCAAACATTTCTAATAATACACTAATGATATTCTTTGCTGTTGTCGCTGAAAGCGCCCCCATTTTTTTGATTAAGCGAGAACTGTCAACCGAGCGCAATTGATCAAGCGCAATTTCTCCTTCTGTACCTTGAAAGGTAACCAGCACACGCGAGGGAAACCCATGTTTTTTAGAAGTCAGCGGCGCAATAATGCATGTTTTTAAAAAATGTAACTCATTGGGAGATATGACAACACAAGGTCTCGTTTTTTTGATTTCAGAACCCACCGCAGGGTCAAGCTGTACCCAATAAACATCAAATCGTTTTATGATTCCATTGGCCATGACCAATCCTCGCTATCAAACGTATTCGTCACTTCTATTATCTCTTCTCGCTCCAAAGAAACAGCATTTTTAAACGCTTCTTCCCAGCCTTTTCGCTTCTTCTCTTGATGAGGTTTGATGAGCAAGCCTTGAGGTAAAATTTCAAATTCCAGCTCGCACTCTTCTAATTTGGCTTGCTG
>JAZKAS010000016.1:3396-22723 GCA_040389005.1 Pseudomonadota bacterium | reverse complement strand
TTGCTGAATCACATGTTTTGGAATTCGAACCCCGCGAGAATGCCCAATATCGATGAGTTTATACATAAATCCTCCGACAAAAATGTAATTACATTATAATTACATTAACCATACCGGTCAAGCCCCATAATTTTGTTGATAGAGTTTCTGTAATTGATCTCGAATTTTCGCTGCCTCTTCAAATTCTAAATCCTTCGCATGTTGATACATTTTTGTTTCTAACCCTGCGATTTTTTTCTTTAAATCAGTTGGCGATAAGACCTGATAAGAAGCTACTTCTTGCGCAGCAATTTTCGCCACCGCCCTTTCACCTGCCGATTTTTTACTATAGCCTTCCATCACATCGCTGATGGATTTTTTAACTCCAGTTGGCGTGATGTTATGTTTTAGATTATGCGCTTTTTGTTTTTCACGGCGTCGATCAGTTTCATCGATAGCGCGTTGCATCGATCCCGTAATTTTATCCGCATATAAAATCGCTTTACCGCGTAAATGTCGCGCGGCACGCCCGATGGTTTGAATCAAGGATCTTTCTGAACGTAAAAATCCTTCTTTATCAGCATCCAAAATTGCAACAAGTGAAACTTCGGGCATATCTAACCCTTCGCGCAAAAGATTAATTCCCACCAAAACATCAAACACGCCCAATCGTAAATCACGAATAATTTCTACGCGCTCAACGGTGTCAATGTCCGAATGTAAATAACGTACTTTAACTTGATGCTCAGCAAGATATTCTGTTAAATCTTCTGCAAGGCGTTTTGTTAACGTGGTAATTAACACACGATCTCCCATCGCAACGCGTTTATGAATTTCCGATAACACATCATCGACTTGTGTTGCGACTGGGCGTATTTCAACTTCGGGATCAATCAATCCCGTTGGCCGAACAATTTGTTCGACAATTTGCGAAGCATGGTCCGCTTCATATTGCGCAGGTGTTGCAGATACAAAAATCGTTTGCGGCATGCGCTTTTCAAATTCATCAAAACGTAAGGGACGATTATCCAGCGCAGAAGGTAAACGAAAACCAAATTCAACAAGCGTTTCTTTACGCGAACGATCGCCTTTATACATACCGCCAATTTGTGGAACAGTCACATGCGATTCGTCAATCACCATTAACGCATTATGCGGCAAATAATCAATCAACGTTGGCGGAGGTTCGCCCGCTTCTTTGCCGGATAAATACCGCGAATAATTTTCAATGCCTGAGCAATAACCAAGTTCTAACATCATTTCGATATCAAAGCGCGTGCGCTCTTCTAAACGTTGCGCTTCGACTAATTTATTAAGATCGCGTAAATGATTTAAGCGTTCTTTCAATTCTTCTTTCACAAATTCAACAGTATCTAAAATCGTTTGACGCGGTGTCACATAATGTGATTTTGGAAATATCGTCACGCGCGGTAATTTGCTTAAAATAGCACTGGTTAAAGGATCAAATAAAGTAATCGATTCAATTTCATCATCAAATAAACTCACTCGAACGGCTGATTTATCGGATTCTGCGGGAAAGATATCGACGACATCACCGCGCACGCGAAACGTTGCGCGTCGAAAATCAGTATCATTGCGCGTGTATTGCAACTCTGCTAATCGACGCAATAATTTTGATAGATCCATTTTTTCACTGCGATCAATATGCAACACCATCTTAAAATATAATTCGGGATCACCTAATCCATAAATCGCAGAAACGGTTGCCACCACAATCACATCTTTTCTTTCCATTAATGCTTTTGTCGCCGATAAACGCATTTGTTCGATATGCTCGTTAATCGATGCATCTTTTTCTATAAAAGTATCCGATGCGGGTACATAGGCTTCGGGTTGATAATAATCATAATAAGAAACAAAATATTCAACCGCATTATCAGGGAAAAATTCTTTCATCTCGCCATATAATTGCGCCGCTAAGGTTTTATTCGGCGCCATGATAATGGTGGGACGCTGCACTTTCTCAATCACATGCGCAATGGAAAATGTTTTACCAGAACCGGTCACGCCTAATAAGGTTTGATACATAAGACCATCGCTCAAACCAGCCGTGAGTTTTTTGATAGCTTCGGGTTGGTCGCCAGCGGGCTTGAAATGCGCGGTTACTTTAAACATAACTACTCACTCTGTAATCGCTTGATCTCTTCTTGACTAAGGCTAGTGACTTGAGTGATCGTAGCGACAGGAATATCTAATGCTAACACGCTCTTGGCAACCTTATATCGTGACATAATTGATCCATTCTAACACAATGTGAGCTTGGTTTTATAGCTTTCTTAGGATGAACAATTGGCAACAAAGATTCAGCCTATATAAATAACAGCCCCTAAGGAGAAAACTCATTTTCCACAGACGATACGACTGTATCTATAGCATCTGATGCTTTGCTGACAATATTGTCACCCCAATCTTTGATCGCATGCAGATTTTCTTTAACGTCGTCAGATATCGCTCCCACTTCATGAGCAACATCAATCGCTGTACTAACGATCGCGTCTGCGACCTCCGTTGGCGTTGGAAGGGAAAAGAAACCGTGTCCGGAATTACTAGGACTGTCATTCGATTGTGATGCTGTTGCACTGTCAGCGTTGCGATTATCATCGGAAGATGGAACTGTATCTGCACCCGGCTTTTGATTAAATAGACTAAAAGAATTCTGTAAGCTGCTAGGAGATACTGGTCGCGCATCATCATGATGCGTTGAATTATCGGTTTTATCTGTTGCATCAGAAGAATCATGAGCAAGTGGTGTTTGTTGTGTTTCGCGCGCTGTTTCATTATGGCGTTCTGCTTCTGCTTGAGCCTGCGCCTCTGCTTCTTCATCAGTATCAAGTGAGCCGTGATCATCGTTTAGTGATGGTGTTGTACAATGTTGGCTTGAGGTTTGACTTCCTGTTTCATTCGCAAGCTCTGCCTCTGCTTGGGCTTGGGCTTGGGCTTGCGCTTCTGCTTCTTCATCACTGTCAAGTGAACCACCGCTACTCTCCTCCGAGTTTAGCGTCTCATGTGATTGGTCGTCATTTGACCCATAACTTTCAGCTTCACTGTCAAACTCCCCTTCTGCTTGAGCCTGTGCTTGCGCTTCTTCGTCAGAGTCGAGGGGGTTATCATCCTGATCCTGATTTTGATCTTGAATTGAATCATCGGTTACGGATTGACCATCAGAAACCGAGGTATTGTCAACACTTTGTCTCTCATCATCTTGATCATCGAATGCCGTTTCTTCTGGGTTATCAAAATCATTATAAGATGAATCACTTTCTATTTCCGCCTGAGCAGCGGCTTCTGCTTCTGCTGCATCAGCCGCTTCTTGTGCCGCTATTTCTGCTGCATTTTCTGCATCCTGAGCATCTTGCGCTTCTTGAGCGGCAGCTGCCTCTGCATCCATGTTGGTTTGTTCAATGTCATTATCCAAATCATTTGTTTGATTTTCTAGATCATTAATACTTTCTCCTAACTGATCATATTCTTGTTCTGCTTGTGTGAGCTGATCTTGCTGATAATCTGCATCATCATTAATTTGATCTAATGCATTTTTTGTTTGAGAAAAGTCTTGTTGTACGTCATTGAAATCGCGCTGAAAATTTTGCATTTCTCCTTGCATGTCCGCCATTTGGCGTTCATCGTCAAAAATATGATTTGACAAGTCTTGCG
This sequence comes from Pseudomonadota bacterium, assembly GCA_040389005.1. GTDB lineage: Bacteria > Pseudomonadota > Gammaproteobacteria > JAGOUN01 > JAGOUN01 > JAGOUN01. The sequence continues at coordinate 19,069 of JAZKAS010000016.1, read as the reverse complement.
CAGCGCTATCAATATTACCTAACTCATTTTCTATTGTATTGATTTGATCATTTTGTTCAGCGTACTGTTCGTTTATCTCGGTATAATTATCAACAAGTTGTTCTTCATGTTGCTCGATTTCTACAAAATCATTTTCAAACTGTTCTTGCTGTTCAGCTGCAAATGTAAAATCATTCGCGCTGTCGTCATACACTTCATTATCGGGTATTTCGCTCATATCAAGCTGATGGTGAAATGGCTCCTGATGATGTCGTAGCGCATTTTGATGTCGCGGTGCATCCCGATGTCGCGGCGCATTCTGATGCTCTTGTGATTTTCTAAAATTTAAAATCGCCCGATTACGGCGCATTTCTTGTTGCTGTAAAACTGATGCACTTGCGCCATGATCTTTTTCAAAATTGTAAACATAACATTCAAAATTACTACGCCTTTCCAAAAGCATGTGCAAGTCTTTTGAAATCTCATTACACTGTACTTTGTTGTTTTTTATTTGTTGCGCATGAGTTAACTGTTGATGGCATTGATTCATCGCGACCGTCAACATTTGGCGCTGATGTTGAAATTCAAGTCTTTTTTGAGCAATTTCTGGATTAACGGGTGTTTTTGATGGGCGCGCCGCTTGCTTTTGTTGTAGTTGATTTTTTTGCGTGCTTATGTTGCTTAATTGATTTTTATACTGATTCACTTCTTGTTTTAATGCTTGCGCATGATTTTTTTGTTGCGATAGTGTTGCCCGCGCTTCTTGCCGACGACGCTCTAATTGCTGCTGATTATTCTTTTTTTTATCTAGATTTCCTTTTTTCTGTGCTAACGCTTGTCTGATTTTTTCTAACTGTGATGCAGAGACATCTTTTTTTTCTTTTATCTTTTTTAGCTCTTGCGCCAATACTGTCTGTTTTTTTATTGTTTTTCTGAGTGTTTCTGAAGAATGATCTATGTTTTCTTCAACTATTTTTTTTCTATCATAAAAACTTTCAAGCCTAGAGGTTAATGCATCACGCTTCTGTTGCAGTGCTTGAGCACGCGCAAACAATTGCTCACTTAATGGGCTTGATGAGCCTGAATCGTAATTCATTTTACTTTCCTATTTGCTTGTTGCATGTATCAATTTTCTCACGCCAAGCTTAGAGAAATATGAAGAATATAATTTTTGTGTCTAAAAAATAGACTTATAAAATATTTTTTGAGTTATTATTTTGATCAAAGAATATTTTATGTGATAATCCTCGGGCGATTTTTTATTAACTACCGGGGGTTGTCATGTTTTCTACACGGTTTAAGAAAGAGATTAAAGACAATATTGCCAAACTAACATCTCGCGATCTTGAGGAAAAAAAACTTGCGCTTGATGTAATTAAATGGTCAGTGATATCTGATGATGAAAATTGTATTGCGGTTCGCGAATTAGGTGGTATAGCTCACTTGGTCACTTTGTTGCGCGATAGAGACGCAGAAGTGAGAGAATCTGCAGCAGAAGCTCTCACAAATCTCACGTCAGAAAATGTCACAAATAAAGCATTTGTAGCCCATGCTGGTGCAATTGAGCCATTAGCAGCTTTGTTGCTCGATAATGATAACAGCATAAAAGAAAATGCGGCAGAGGCCCTTTCTAATCTGATAGTAGATAATAGAAATATTGCGCCTGTGGTGTCTTTATTGAAAAATCCTAATTCCATAGTGAGACAATTTGCAGCTCTTATACTCGGGAATCTTGCGGCCGATAACAGCGAAAATCGCGAGGCGATTGCCAAAGCTTCAGCTATTCCAAAATTGATAACTTTATTGAATGACTCAGAGAGTGATATAAAAAAAGCGGCAATCATAGCACTTTTCAATCTGATGCTAGATAACCTCGATAATCAAAAATTAGCTTTACAAGCCAGTGTAATTAAACCTTTGGCAACTATATTCTGCGACAGAGATGTAGACGCTGATGAAAATATTGCAAGCTTGCTTATGATTTTTATGAATAACAACATTCAATGCCAACAGGATTTTATTCAAAGAGTTGGTGGCTTTGCGCGATTAAAAGATTTTTTAAAAGAAATCGATGATTCTAGAAACGAGGTTATTGAATACTTATTACTTTGTCGAAAATTTGAAAAAAGCATTAAAGGATTATCTTCAAACAACTTGAGAACGAAGCAAGATTCAATTGAGATAATAAAAAATTTATTAGAAGACTGTGACCAGCGTACCACTTTTCGCCAACTAAGTGGTATAGAATCTTTAGTCCCTTTGTTAAATAATCCTGACCGAGATATTGTCGAGAATACAATAGAAGCATTTTCTTATCTTTGTTACGAGATTGATGAAAGCGGGCCAGCCATCATTCGTGCAAGCGCTATTCCTCTTTTACTGCGATTGCTGCCAGAGAGAGATCCAAATACTGGCATAGGAATACGAGAAAATGTCGCAGATTTGTTGAATCAACTTCTGATGTATGCCAAATCTAATTCCATAAATGAACAAAATGATCTTATAGCCTTTGTTTCTTTGTTACGCCATACAAACATTAATGTGAGGTTTGTTGGATGCTTGATGCTACTTAGCGTGCTTGGAGCTGATAACTCAAGTCGCACGTTCATTATGCAAGCAATTACCATTGAGCTTTTGCTTTCTTTTTTACACTGTGATGAACCAGTTTTTGTTGGCGCTGCTTTCAACACGTATGTACCAGCGCTACTTGGAGCTCTTATTGAGAATCATCTTCAAAATCAAAATGAACTCATTAAGTGTATGAGCGCCGCCGATATGAATATATTAGAAGAAATAGTAAAGAAAAATCGTAATACTCAACAAATGTCGAGTGAGCATCAGCAATTCGCAGAAAAAACCTTAAGTATTTGCCGCCCTGCTTATGAAAAATTACAACAAGATGCAGCGAAAGGGTTAGAGCCGATAATAGAACCCGTTACTAATGGAGACCTAAAAAAACTCAAAGCCGCTGTCTCGAAACTCGCGCTTTCTCAGGCCGGTGTTATTAATCTAAACTGCATTGTGACGAGCCAACCCAATCAAGAAACTCTATTGCATATTGCTATTCGTCAGAATTACGTTGCGATTATGCAATATTTGTTGGAGCAAGGCGCATCAAAGACCATTATTAACGGGCAAAGGCAAACCCCCGCTGCATTAGCGCGTGCGTTAGATTTACCGCTCATGTTATTTTTGTTATCAGAGAAAACCGATCTTAATCGTGCTTTTCAAGCCATCACGCAAAACATTGAGGCAGAACCTACTGTTATTTCTTTATATTTAATTCGCGCAAGATTAATCGAAAAATTAGTTGAACAAAGCACTTCTTTGATACAAGAAGAAGGTTACTTCAACACTGCAATTAAAGACTTGGAGCGCGTAATTCGTGCTGAGCCTGCGAATACACAAGCGACTGAATTGCATCAAATGTTTAGCGCGCAGCTTCAAGAAATCAGTGCAAAAAAACTGCATGAAAAGCAGCAGCAAGAAGCGCAAAAAGCCAATGCCGCGCAACAACAAAAAGTGCAACAGAAAGTCTCTCTTCAATCGCAATTATTGGATTTACAAAGCGGATGGGAAAGCAATAATCCTAAAAATACCTTAGAACAATACGCAGAGCTGATGAAGCAATTTCCTAAAGAAGGTGAAATTTATCGAGAACGTGGAAATTTTTATGCATGTCGTGCTGAATTATCGAGTACAACCACTCAAAAAACTAAGTTATTAGAAAGTGCGAAAAAAGATTTTGAAAAAGCATTAGATATCGATTCGTTTGATGATGAGGCGGCAGAAGCCTGTGAGAAAATAATGCAAGCATTGCAGCATTTAAATGTAAGCTCATCCTCATCGGCTCCCAAAGAAAAAACAGCAGAGGAAGAAAAGCAAGAACGCATTGCAAAACGTGTTGCAGAAATTAAGGCGCAAAAAGCCGCAGCAGGAACAGCATCGAATGCTGGCATGTTTTCCGATTCTAAAGCTTCTGGGGCGGAAGGAGAGCATGCTAAAACGTTGAGGCCCATAGAAAAATAGTCTGGAGTTTTGATTGAGCTATTGTCTTTATAATTGTTATGTTATAACATAACAATTATAAGCACACAAAATAGACAAAAATAAATTTTATGCCCACAGAAAAAAAGCAGCTAAAAAAAGATAGTCCAGAAGAAGCCGCTAGAAAAAAAGATTTTTGCCTAGAACTGGACTTAACTGATAAAAAAATTAAAGCTCTTGGCTCTATAGGCTTGGGGTGTGGTCATACTCATTCATCATCCTCTCAACATACTGATGTCGAAACATCAAGCCACCCAGGAGATCTAAGGCTTCGAGCTGAAGAAACAGAGGATTTGGCTATTCAAATAGGAAAGATTGGTGAATTTATTACATCCCTTGGAGGTTCTCTTGCAATTGGCCCCATACTAGACATACTTCTCACATCAGTATACCCCAAAGCCAAGGAATCAGCTTGGTTTGTGCCGAATGATACCTTACAGGTGTCGCCAGCAATTTTACTGATTTCACTTATGCTTGTTGTGCCTGCAGCTTATGGCGCACCTTATTGTCACGCAAAATTAGAAATCGCCAGTCGTGAGCGCGATAATTTTATTACTTCAGCCAAATACTGGCAGCAATTATTGCATTGGGGAGATAGCAATAGATTTCAACTTGATGATCAACGGCTAATATGCCCAACGATACAAGAAAGACCTATTAATCGTTTTATAGTTATTGACCCAGAAGATGTCTCCTCGCTTTCTTGTAAAGAAAAATGTGCTGTTCTTGGTGATGTAGAACAGCACTTTAATGAATATATCGGATTGACTGTTATTGCTATTTTAAAAAATATACATAATCCAATTGCACAATTTATTTTAATTGGAGCAGCTGTATTAATTGCGGGTATTGCCTGCAAACCAGAGGTAACAACTTGTTTTAATACATTAATTGTCATGAATGAATTTGAAAAGGGAAGAATAATTGACAACCCTAACGCAAGCAATCAGGCGGGCTGCCAAACAAAGTTTTCTGCTATTGCAAAATCATTTGCGATACTTTACGCCAACTTTCTCTCTTTTCAACAAATATGTTTCGGCAATTTTTATGCCGGCCTTACTCTCGCAATATTTGCAACGACAGGCAATATTTTTACTCAATTATGCATCAATGCTAATACAGAAAGTATTGGTGAGGCGCAAAAAGATTCATCTGAAACAGTTGGCATAGAGGAAGATAATAGAAGCGCATGGCAAAAACTTACGTTCTTTGGCAAAGGGCTCATTATATGTCGAGCTTTTGGCACGGGTAATGAGCGCTCGGAACCCATTACACTCACTGTTATTGCACTAACTGCTTTGACGGGTTCTCGGCTATCGTCTACTTCTGAAGCATTGCTTGCACTTGGTCTTTGTTTACCAGGAACACTGACCGCTTATTCTGAAGCGCGTAATGCAGAGGATCATCTTGGGCGGCATCCTTTTTTCTATAAAGCACCCTCAAAAAAAGAAGACGACAATGATTCACTGCTCAATCCTTTTGTCCAATAGTTGGCAAGCCTGACAAAGCCCCTTGACCTCAACAAATGCAGAAGCATCAGCAAGGAAATGCTTTTGCTTTGCTAATGCTTTAAGTAAATGATCAAACGCTTGATCAATCACTTCAAATGAAGATAGACATTTTTTACAGATAAAAAATAATCCTTGATGCTTGCAAGCATTATTTTCAATATGACGACAAAAAACATATTTATTTTCTGTGCTAATGCGATGAATAATATTTCTTTCTATAAAATATTCGATCACACGATAAACGGTCATCGGCTCTGCGCTATCACGATTTTGTTTAAGAATAGCCAGAACATCGTAAGCACTCATGGCTTTTTTTGAATCAAGAAAAATAGCTAAAACAGCTTTTCTTAAATCTGTGAGTTTTAATGTATGATCATTAGTTAACAGCTGATCGAAGACATTATATTGATTGTTGACCATCATTTGCTCATTAAAAATTGGACATTGTGCGAAAGTTGCTTTAAATTATCGATAGAATAATACCATAACTTGGAATCAATATGGATCACTTAATTTCAAACCGCACCAATCAAATTGAGCCCTCAGCAACGCTTGCAGTAGCTGCCAAAGCCGCTGCTTTAAAAGCACAAGGAAAAGACATTATCGCGCTAAATTTAGGTGAACCGGATTTTGACACCCCAGAACCGATCAAAGAAGCTGCCGCCGCCGCCATGAAAGCCGGTAAAACCAAATATACCTTGGTCGAAGGCACGGTTGAGTTACGTAAAGCCATCATTGAAAAATTTAAACGTGAAAATGGATTGTCTTATGAGCTAAATGAAATTATTGTTTCTAATGGCGCAAAACATAGTATTTATAATGCATTAGCTGCTCTCATTAATCCAGGTGATGAAGTAATTATCCCAGCACCCTACTGGGTTTCTTATCCTGACATGGTGAAACTGGTTGATGGCGTTCCTGTGATTCTTCCAGCAAGTGTTGATACACAGTTTAAAATTACACCTGAGCAACTCGACAAAGCGATTACGCCAAAAACAAAAATGGTATTTTTTAATAGCCCCTCCAACCCTTCCGGGAAAATTTATTCGAAAGAAGAATTTCAAGCCTTAGGCAAAGTATTATTAAAACATCCGCATGTCATGATTTTAAGCGATGAGATTTACGAACATATTTTATGGGGCGACCATATTTTTTCAAATATTGTGATGGCTGTGCCTGAATTAAAAAATCGCACGCTGGTTATGAATAGCTTATCAAAAGTTTACGCGATGACCGGTTGGCGGATTGGATATACTGCAGGCCACAAAGATATTATTGAAGCGATGACAAAAATTCAAAGCCAATCAACATCATGCCCCTGCTCGATTTCACAAGCAGCATCTGCCGTCGCACTTTCTGCTGAAATGACGCGCTTTATTCCTCCAATGGTCAATGCATTTCACGAACGTCATGATTTTTTATTTCATGAAATGAGTCACATGCCAGGAATAAAAATTCTTCCAAGCGAAGGCACTTTTTATACCCTCCCCGATGTCAGTGAAATTATTCGACGCATGGGCTTAAAAGATGATTTAGAATTTGCAGAAAAACTGATTGAAAAAACTGGCATCGTGATTACCCCCGGAACACCGTTTGGCGCACCGGGATGTATTCGCTTTTCATTTGCGTCAAGCATGGAAATATTAGCTGAGGCAATGCGAAGATTGAAAATTTTTATCACCTAAGGATGTATGCTCGCTTCTTGTCTGCTACATTTAATATAAGAATTTGCGCTAAGGATTGTTAAAAAAATAGCTAGTATCACGATAATAGCAAGATCCACCATTTGTTGACACTCCTGCTCTGGAGATGAGTCATCATTATTATGTAAAGAAGCATTACCTTTGTGTTGATTTTTCTCTAATTCTATAAAACCGATGCAGTAATAGGAGGAGGATGTTTGATTATTTTCCGTACTATTTGTCGCTAACAGCAATCGGTAAGCAGATACAAACAGCTCATCAGAAGCAACTTGTGTGGCATTTGAAAAAAATATAGATCTATTGCGGAGCATCACAGCGTCTCCATTTATTTTTATTATGCCAACAGTCTAGCTGCTAGTTCTTAAAATAAGCTTAAATGCTTTACTTAGTCACTATATAAAATTTGCACATCAAAACTATCCATACTACAATTAGCCCAGTATTTTTTAATCAGGTAAATTTAGATGCCTAACGAATTCGGTACATTAGCTACAGCTAGGGATATCGCTGAAAAAATAGATATAAAAGTTGATAAAAAAATCGACAAGCGTAACTATTTGAAGCGCTTTTATGACAAAGATCGAAGGTCTTTTTTGGAGTACATGACAAAAATAGCTATCGATATAGAAGCTTCTCATGCCAAAGATTGGAACAATCCCGTCAATATAGGGCGCTCATTGAAAGCGTTTGCTGGAGTAGATGCAAAATCAAACGAAGTGTGTTCCGTGCTGGCGGCGTTAGCTAAAAAAATCAACGCCTCATCTGCCAAATTATGTGAGCGGCATATTAGTGACACGCTATATGGTTTGCAAGCAATGACAGCGGACTCTGCTGCGGTTCGAGCGGTGCTGGCAGCACTAGCCGATAAAATTGAACATTCAACAGAAGAACTAAGTGCACAAGCGATCGGAAATACGTTATATGGTTTGCAAAAAATGCCGGCAAATTCTGACGGTGTGCAAGCGGTACTGGTGGCATTAGCTAAAAAAATCAACGCTTCATCCGCCCAATTAAGTGCGCAAAATATTGGGAATGCGCTATATGGTTTACAAGTAATGACAGCGGATTCTGCTGAAGTTCGAGCGGTGCTGGCAGCATTAACTAAAAAAATCAACACTTCATTCGCCCAATTAAGTACGCAAAATATTGGGAATGCGCTATATGGCTTGAAGTTCATGACAGCGGATTCTGATGAAGTTCGAGCAGTGCTGGCAGCGTTAGCCGATAAAATTGAATATTCAACAGAAGAACTAAGTGCACAAGCGATCGGAAATGCGTTATATGGTTTGCAATCGATGACAGCGGATTCTGCTGAAGTTCGAGCGGTGCTGGTGGCATTAACTAAAAAAATCAACACTTCATCCGCCCAATTAAATGTGCAAGAGATTGGGAATGCGCTATATGGTTTACAGTCAATGACGGCAGATTCTGTTGACGTGCAAGCGGTGTTGGCGGCGTTAGTCAACAAAATTAAACATTCAACAGCAAAATTAGATTCGCAAGCAATCGGAAATGCATTATACGGTTTGCAAGCGATGTCGACAGATTCTGTCTATGTACAAGCGATGCTAGCGGCGTTAGCCAATAAAATTGAACATTCAATAGCCGAACTAGATGCACAAGCGATTGGAAATGAGTTATATGGTTTGCAAAAAATGTCGGCAGATTCTGCCGGTGTGCAAGCGGTGTTGGCAGCTTTAGCTAGGAAAATCCAAACTTCCCCCGCTCAATTAAATGGGCAAGAGATCGGAATCGCGCTATATGGTTTGCAAAAAATGTCGGCAGATTCTGCCGGTGTGCAAGCGGTGCTAGCGGCGTTAGCCAATAAAATTGAACATTCAATAGCCGAATTAAAGGCACAAGCGATTGGAAATGTGTTATATGGTTTGCAAAAAATGTCGGCAGATTCTGCCGGTGTGCAAGCGATGCTGGCGGCATTAGCCAATAAAATTGAACATTCAACAGCAGAATTAGATGCGCAAACGATTGGGAATGCGTTATATGGTTTGCAAGCGATGACAGCAGATTCTGTCGGTGTGCAAGCGGTGCTCTCAGCCTTAGCTGAAAAGATCGAGATTTCATCCGCCCAATTAAGTGAGCAAAATATTGGGAATGCGCTATATGGTTTGCAAAAAATGTCGGCAGATTCTGCTGGTGTGCAAGTGATTCTGGCGGCATTAGCTAAAAAAATCGACGAATCAAAAGCGGACTTAGGTGCGCAAGCAATCGGAGGTGCGCTACATGGTTTGCAAAAGATGTCGGCGGAACATGAAGAAGTCTTGAGTATTGTCGATGCGTTGACTCGCAAGATTAGTGAGGCAAAGGTTGTTTTGACGAGTATACAAATATTTTGTGCTGCACAAGGACTGAAGTTGCTGGCTTCTTCCAAGGATTCTCGCGTGTTGGCTTTGCTCCAGTGTATTTTAGAAAAAACATTCATCGCTTTAGATGCGATGGCGTGTCGGAGCATGCTGAGAACGCTGGGAGAGGTGGGCGATTCTAATCAAGCGATCGCGATCATCAATCATTTCTTTGGCCACTTTTCTCGTGTGGGCAAGTTTAATCATTCTAAAGAGCTGAGCAGCCTATTTTTTTGTTTAGGGGATTTTGCAAAAAAACACGCTGACATGAGTCGTATAAACATGAATATGAATGGTCTGTGTGAGCTCCTTGAACAAGAAAACATTCATTCTTATTCTGTTCAAGAATGTTTGAATTTGCTGTTTGGATTGACATCTTTTCAAGAAAAACAACACATTCAGCCGACAGATTCTGATAAAATCCATGGCATTTTCCAGCGTATTTTTTCGTCGTTAGATCGGCTTTCTAGTTTATCCAAAGCCCAAGTCATTCATGCATGTGTGATTTTTTATGATGAGTTGAATGCACCATTACGTGAGCAATGTCATTTATTGACGCGCGACATATTAGCGCCCCAATATTTTCCATCAGAAACACGAATTCAACTTGAATCGGATTTGGAAATTTTAAAGAAAAAACAACCTCAGCAAGATGCATTTTCTCAGCAGGCGTCAGCAGATTTTTTTCATAATGAGTCTTTTTTGGATGATGCATTGACCGATCATTCTCATCGTGTGGCTGTCCTTGATACACCTGCGCCTGCGCCAAAATCTGATGCAGAAATTAAGCATAAAAAAGTCGAAAAAACATTAGCCAGAAATAATCAAATTTATGCTTTGATTGAAGCCAATAAGCCTAATGATTTAATGAAACTGCTTGGGGTCACTGAGGCGACGCATGCTTCTTTGGCTACTTACGCAGAATCCAATCACGTTCAAAATTTTATACCTAACTCAAAACAAGATGTGGCAAAAAACCAAGCTAATCTAGAACGAGAGAAAGATAATTATATTTTAGTGAGAGACTTTTTCAAAAAAACAGATAAAGTTGTTTTGACTAAACTTATTCAGAGGAGAAGCTCTAATTTTTTTGCGATTGTATTAAAAGGATGTGCCGAATATTTTCGTTATAAATTAATAAAAAATAATGCTATTGCTCCCATTATTGCATCTTTGCCTTGTGAAGAATTAAAAACTTTTATTCAGTATTGTAATAGCGAGCAAAAGAATTTCAAATTAACACTCTTTTGTGATAGTGAATCCGTATTGTCTTTATTAAATATGCTGACAGAGCGTGGCGTACGATATGAAAAACAGAGAGAAGAAAAAAAACTCACTTTAATTAAAAAACTTCAGCAAGATATTTTGAAGCGAGCAATACAGTTTCATACCGATAGCAAGCATCCGCATGTGATTGATAAATTAGAAGCAGCAAAAAAAGAGCTAGATAAAGGCTTGGTGTTATTGAGTCGTGCTAATGAGGCTGAACAAGAAGATTTAGTGATAATACAAAAGATCATGACTGAGACCAACCAGCAAGCACAGAGATTGCTTGAACATAGTGTTCTGCAGTCACGCATTATTTCGTATACACCACAATTGTCGGGAGGCGTCATTAAAAAACGGTCTCGCATAGAAGATATGTCTCATAATTTTTCTATCAATAATATTAAAGGGCTGCGTCTTGAAAAAGTACCTGGGGATGGAAATTGTCTTTACCACGCCATCGCGTTTTATTGCCGTTACGATTATCGAGATTTAAGAAATCGTGTGGTATCCGAAATGAGAGCTCATCCAGAAAATTATCGCCCCTTTGTTTCAGGATTGCTTTCATCAGGAAAAACCTATGAAGACTATGTTAATGGCGTTGCTGCAGATCAATGGGGAGACGATCCTGAGATTCAGGCATTAGTGTGCTATATGAGAAGACCGATCTTGATTGTTTATCCGAACGGAAGGATTGCTCATCGAGATATGTTGGATAAATACCCGGATAAATCGCCTATTTTTGTCTACTATAATGGCCACAATCATTATGATGCGCTGATACAAGATAATAATAATCTTACTGTGCAGCAAATTTTAGATCAATTTGCACCATTCAATCAGCAAACAGTTGAAGAGACGAGCCGTGAAGACCATAAGAAACGACGTCTAAATGACGAACACTCGCATCAACCGCCGGGTAATTCTGCGAGTCTTTATAAACATCACTATAGGAATCATCGGGATTATTATGGCCCTAGTTCTAATGCTCGTGACAACAACACTAGCCGTCCTTCGTCAAACAGTAGAGGGTCTTTTTTTGATCATCAAGAAAAAAGCCGCTATCACGCTGGTTCTCGATCTGCTTATCGGAGGAAGTGATAGGTGCAGTTTTATCTTATGGGACTGTTGAAATTTTTCAGATTTCAACAGTCGATTGTCATGCATCCTGTAGTAAATTTAATAAAGCACTTTCATCAAGAACAACAACGCCTAATGATTGTGCTTTTTGTAATTTTGAGCCCGCTTCTTCACCTGCAATTAAATAATCAGTTTTTTTAGAAACACTGTCGGTCACTTTAGCGCCCAAGGTTTGTAATTTTTCTTTCGCTTCCTCGCGACTCATTGAAGATAAAGTTCCAGTAATGACAAAGATTTTTCCTGAAATTTCACTCGATGTGTTTTTTGCAATTATTTCTGGCCAAGAAATTCCTATATGAAGCAATGCTTTAATAACTACTTGATTATGTTCATCATGAAAAAATGCACGTGTGTTTTCTGCTACAATGGGCCCGATATCATTTACTTGTAATAATTCTTCAATCGTTGCCCGCATAATTTTTTCTAATTCACAAAAATGTTGCGCTAAATTTAATGCCGTGGCTTCGCCAACATCACGAATACCTAATGCATAAATAAAACGATTCAAGGTTGTATTTTTAGATTTTTCTAAGGCATCCAAAATATTTTGCGCTGATTTTTCTGCCATGCGGTCTAAAACAGATAATTGTGCTAACGACAAATGAAACAAATCAGCGGGGGTTTTTATTAAATTTTTTTCGACCAACTGGTCAACTAATTTATCACCTAATCCTTCGATATCCATCGCTTTGCGTGATGCGAAATGTCGGATCATCTCTTTACGTTGCGCTGCGCAATGCAAACCGCCCGGGCAGCGAATAGCAGACTCCCCTGCTACGCGCTCGACTTCACTTGCACAAACCGGACAATGCGTAGGAGCTGCAATGATTGTTGCATCAAGTTGACGATGCTCAAACACCACACGCACAACTTCAGGAATAACATCGCCTGCACGTCGTACGATAACGGTATCGCTAACACGCACATCTTTGCGAGCAATTTCGTCCATATTATGCAGTGTTGCATTACTAACAATCACACCTGCGACTGAAACAGGTTTTAAACGCGCCACAGGAGTTAATGCGCCCGTGCGCCCTACTTGAAACTCGATCGCATCAACCGTTGTCGTGACTTCTGCAGCAGGAAATTTATACGCCGTTGCCCAACGCGGTGAACGTGAAATAAATCCTAATTCAGTTTGTAATTGAAACGAATTCGTCTTAATCACCATACCGTCAATTTCATAATCAAGATCATGACGCTTTTGAATTAAAGCATCATAACATCGCTGACATTCTGCAACATCAGAGGCTATTTTATACTCTGAAGAAACTGGCAAACCAAAACTCGCGAGTTGTTTTAACATTTCAGCATGTGTCTCGGCTATTTTTTTTGAGACCTCACCAATACCATAAGCAAAAAAAGCTAAGGGGCGTGTTGCGGTAATTTTTGAATCAAGTTGTCGCAAACTTCCTGCGGCTGCATTACGAGGATTGGCAAATGGCTTTTCATCTCGTTTTAATATCGATTCATTAAGTTTTGTAAAACCTGAAAGCGGCATATAAACTTCTCCGCGCACTTCCAAAATAATTGGAATATTATTTCCAATTAATTTTAAAGGAATAGTATTAATTGTTCGACAATTATCAGTCACGTTCTCGCCTGTTTGTCCATCACCTCGTGTCGCGGCTTGAGTTAAAATACCTGCTTCATAACGCAAACTAATCGCCAACCCATCAAGTTTTGGCTCGCAAACATATTCGATTGGCTCGGCTATTTTTAAACGATCATGCACGCGTTTATCAAAGGCTTGCAGCTCAGTAAAATCAAATGTATTACTCAGTGAAAGCATCGATATCGCATGCGTCACAGGTTGAAATTCGCTTAGGGGCATGGCGCCAACACGCTGTGTAGGCGAATCAGGTGTTTTTAAATCAGGATACTGCTCTTCAAGATTAAGCAACTCTCGAAATAACAGATCATATTCAGCATCTGTGATTTTTGGATCATCAAGCACATAATAGCGATAATTATGAAAATGTAGTTGCTCATGCAACTCTGCCGCACGCTTATTCGCAAGGGATATCATCAAACGTGCTCTTATTGTTTTTTTGATATTGCTCTAATTGTTGAGCAAGCGCGCGAGGCGTGTCATCTTGCCAAGGTATGTTGTAGGCTTCAAACATAATGCCGTTCAAATCTTCAGCTAACTGATACGCTGCTTCCAGCATGCAATCGAGAGCCAGAGTTTGTTTTCGACATGCGTGCAAGTCCATAAATAATAGCAATCCTTTGCAATTAATCGTTTCGACATGATCAATATCAAACGTACCAGGTTTATTCAACTGCGCAACGCTAAATAAACGTTGTGTGCCAATATCTGTTTTAACATCGTAGTGAAATATTTTATGTTCGCCATATTCCAAACCCACAGACCCCATGATTTGCAAAAAACTATAACCAGAAAAAACGGCATTCAGTTTTGCATGAACGCTAATCATGATGAAGTTATTGTTTTCTATTGGCGCTTTTTTAACAGCTTGAGCTTGAGCTGACTGTCGATTTTCAACGACGATTTCTTCTATCATTTCTGATTCAACATCTTGAACACTAGGAAAACTCTCATCATTTTGATTTTCCATTTCATCATCTTCCGAAATAACATGACGATTTCTAAAAAAATGTACCATCGAATTAATAATCACAAATAATATAATTAATCCTGCAATAGAGAGTAAAATGATTTGCATTGTGTCCATGATCACCTCTTTTAATTGGGCAGGCACAAGACCTGCCCCTACAATTATTCAACTAATTCTGCGGCTTCTTTTATGTCAACCGACACAATCCTTGAAACCCCAGGCTCGTGCATGGTAACCCCCATCAATTGATGCATCATTTCCATCGTCACTTTATTATGGGTAATCACAATAAACTGTACTTTTTGCGACATTTCTTTAACAAGCTCACTGAATCGTACAACATTAGCATCATCAAGTGGCGCATCAACCTCATCGAGCATACAAAATGGCGCAGGATTCAATTGGAATATTGAAAATACCAACGCAATCGCCACCATGGTTTTTTCACCACCAGAAAGCAAATGAATTGAACTGTTCTTTTTACCGGGAGGTTGTGCAATCACTTCAATACCCGCATCCAGCAAATCTGTACCCGTTAATTCAAGTGATGCTTTACCACCACCAAAAATTTTAGGAAATAATGTATTAAAACATTCGTTAACAGCATCAAAGGTTTCTTTGAATTTAGTGCGCGTTTCTTTATCAATTTTTTGCATAGCATCTTCAAGTGCAGTTAACGCTTCTTCAAGATCTGCATTTTGTGCATCGTAATAAATTTTACGCTCTTCTTTTTCTTTGCATTCTTCGATTGCAACAAGATTAATAGGACCAAGCCGTTCTATACGTCGATCAATATGCTCTAATTGATCTTCTAATTGTGGGATTGCTTTTTCTTCTGTCATTAAAGCAAGTACGTCTTCTGCCTTCAATTCTAATTCAAGCAACTGTTCTTCAATCGTTTGCTTACGAACACTCTGCCCTTCCATTTCCAAACGATTATTTTGAATGGCTGATTGAATACCTGCAATAGCTTGCTCGACTTCACGGCATCGCTTTTCAAGAGTGCGTTGTTCGCCTTCAATAGCATTCATCGCCTCGCGCGCATGATTGAGGTCGGGATCCGACATCGCGGGATTTTCGCCCAT
>JAZKAS010000016.1:0-3386 GCA_040389005.1 Pseudomonadota bacterium | reverse complement strand
CGGTAGGCCTCGCCATCCACGACGCCGGTTCGCTTCAAGTAGAAGCTCGCGCCGCTCTTCCAAAAGCGTAATCGGCGTATCACTTTTCGATAGGGTGTTCGTCAATTGTTGTTTACGCTCTTCTAATGTCGCAAACTGATGTTGTAATTGAGCAATATTTTTCTCTAACGATTTTAACTCTGTTTCTGTGATATTTACTTTAATAGTTAACTCATGAAACACTTGTTTTGCATGTTGATTTTTTTGACGCGCTTGTTGCACCTCAGAAGTTTTTTCTTCTTTCTCGGTTTCAAGCGTGCTTTGCTGATTTTCTAATGCATCAAGTGATTCAAGCGCGCTGCTCCATAAATCACGCGAATGTGAAAGCTGTTGTTTTAATTGCTGCAACTCAAGACGTTGTTCTGTCAATTCTTGCGTAATATTGTCACGCCGCTCTGTTGATTGATCAAGAAAACGCTGCTGTACACTTAAATCAGCTTCTGCTTTAGATAAACGTGACGCCACTTGTTGATATTGTTGTTGCAAGGCTTCAGCATGAGATTGTTGCGCCTCCATATTTTCTTCAATAGCATCGATTGCCATTTGATGCTGTGTCAACACTTGCTCCGCGCTGATAATCTCTGCCGCAACACGTTTTAATTCTTTTTCCCTCTCTAGAATGCCTTGTGATTGATTTTTTTCATACGCAACACGCATCCAGTTATTGCCCAACCACAACCCTTCTGGTGTAATCACAGATTCTGCTGGTGATAATGTCGCTTGAATTTTAAGCGCTTCTTCCAAGTTTTCTGCTGTCCAAATAGAATAAAAATCACTTGGCATATGATCACATTGTATTTTCTCTGCTAATTTTCTTGCAGAAGATGCCGAAGAAGTGTGTGGGTAAATTAATGATAATGACTCTTGCTTAAATGCAAGCAATTCGTTTACAAGATGGTTGCTCGAATCTTTCTCGATACAAATAGATTGCAGAAAATCTCCAAGCACTGTTTCAACCGCATGCTCCCAACCAGCGTCTACTTGAATCGTTTGAGCTAAGCGTTTTTTATCGGATAACCCTTGTTGCGCTAACCATTGTTTTGTTTTTTCATTGCCAGAACTTAATGCCGCTGCTTGTAAAATTTCTAACGAAACTTTTTGGCCTTCTAATTTTTGACGCTGATGTTTTGTGCTATCAATCAACGCAGACAATTCACGTAATTTTAATTGTTGCGATTGCGCAGCTTGTTTGCTTTCAATCAACGCCTGCTGAACTTCTTGCGTCGTTTGGCGTTCTTTTTCAATATTTTCTTGCAATAAAGCAATATTATCTTCTGTGGAAGTGACATTAATTTCTAAAAAATTTTGTTCAAGTTTTTGTAATTTATTATTAATATTCACAATACGCTGTTCGTATTGTGCTATGTTGGCTTGCTCAACCTCCGCCGTTTTGCTGGCTTTAGACATCTGATCGCGAAACTCATTCCAAGCATGTTGCCATTTGTTTAATGCTACTTCTACTTCTTCAAGCTCAAGACTCGCCTGCTCACTGGTTTCATGTGCCAACTCAAGTTGCGGCATGAGAGTGATTTCAGTTTGTTTTAAGCGAACAATTTGTTCTTTATCATGCTCTAGGGTGGCATTGAGTGATTGCCAATGTGATTCGGCTTGTTGAAAATCAAATGTTAACTGTTGACGGCGTTCACTTTGATGTTTGATTTCTTGTTCAACTTTTCCAAGCTCGCTATTGGTACGATAATATTGACTTTGCTGTTCATTAAATTTATCGACTGATTCTGTGTGCGCCAAGCGTTGATGCTCAATTTTCGTTTCAAGTTGTCGTACTTCTGAAATAATTGCTTCTAATTCAGTTTCTTTCGCTGCAATTTTTTGTTGGAAAGAAGCAATTTTTTCATTCATCGCGCGCCAACGCAATGCATGTAATTCAGATTTGGTTTGGCGCTGTTCGACTTTGAGCTCTTTAAAACGTTCCGCGGCATTCGCTTGGCGCTTTAAAGAAGCTAATTGTTTTTCTAACTCTAAGCGTACATCTTGCAAGCGTTCTAAATTTTCACGTGCACCCTTAATACGACTTTCCGTTTCTTTACGTCGTTCTTTATATTTCGAGATACCTGCAGCTTCTTCTAATAATTGACGTAACTCTTCGGGCTTCGCTTCAATAATGCGCGAAATGTTCCCTTGCTGAATAATGGCGTAGCTTCGCGGCCCTAAGCCCGTGCCCAAAAAAATATCAACAATATCTCGACGGCGACATTTGGTGCCATTTAAAAAATATGTGGAAATGCCATCACGAGAAACTTGTCGACGAATGGCGATTTCTGCATATTGCGCATACTCGCCACCTAAAGAGGCATCACTATTATCAAAAACGAGCTCAACTGATGCTTGGCCAACCGGCTGACGCCCCGAAGATCCATTAAAAATCACATCCGTACCCTGCTCGCCTCTTAATCGAGAAGCAGCGCTTTCGCCCATCACCCAACGCACCGCATCAATGACATTCGATTTTCCACAGCCATTCGGGCCGACAATACCAACGAGTCGGCTTGGAAAGTGGATTGGGGTGGCATCAACAAACGATTTAAAACCGACAAGTTTAATTTTATCTAATAGCATTGGTCAAAAAATCCGCAGAATAATTAAAGGTAACTGAATGAGAGTCTACCTGAGTCGAAATTGATAGACCAGAGTTTAGGCTGTGTTTACAATAGATTTTTGAGGTGCGCATTCGGAAGAAACATGAACAAGAAAGGTGTTATTTTAGTCAATTTAGGCACCCCAAGCGCGCTCACATCCAGCGCGATTCGTACTTTTTTACGTCGATTTCTTTCTGATCAACGTGTTGTACCGCTTCCCAAGATTTTTTGGCAGCTCATTCTTAATTTACTGATATTACCTTTTCGAGCTAAAAAATTAGTTAAACAATACGCAGATATTTGGTTACCGGATGGCTCACCCCTCGAGGTCTACACACAAACCTTATGTCAAAAATTGCAACAGACTGTTCTAGGGGCGACCAGCGCTCGCCCCCCTTCTACGGTTGTACATTGTGCGATGAGTTACAGCCAACCCTTATTATCAGAGGTGATTCAGAAATGTATTGATGAAAAATACACGCACTTAACAATTCTGCCCTTGTATCCACAATATGCCAGCTCAACCGTTGGCGCCGTATTTGATCAAGTCTTTAAAACATTACGAGGCAAATGCTTTATTCCCACGTTAACTTTGATTAATGGTTATTATGATCATCCTGCGTATATCGAAACGCTCGCACAAAGTGTCAAAACCCATTGGCAAACCCATGGAAAACCGCAAAGATTAATCATGTCATTTCATGGTATTCCGCAAAATAGCGTTACAAAAGGCGACCCCTATGCAAATCA
>JAZKAS010000015.1:0-2260 GCA_040389005.1 Pseudomonadota bacterium | reverse complement strand
TATGTTTGGGCGCTGTGTCGGTTGATCAATGGTGCCGTGAAAAATTACAAAAATTTATGACGCCGTTTTGTAAGAGGGGCGAGTCCATTACATTGCCTAAACTACTAAAAATAGGCGGGTAGTTTAACACAAGTAAGCTTTTGCAACGGCGCCCTAGTAACTCATTTTTTTTAAGAAGTATTCAAAACACCCTCTATTATGCAAGTATCTCAAATAATGGTACAATATTTTCCTTATAGCTATAAAGAAAAATGTTAATGTTAAAAAATATAAAAAAGTCAGATCTGCTTGTGCTATCAACTTGTGATACTCAACTTGCTCGATCAACAGGCCATCAAGAATTTTTTGACGCTATGCAACGGGTTATACCGGCTAAATATCGTGCTGATATTGTTCAGTATTTACTTTGTGTGATTAATAAAACTGATTTCAAGCAATGGCAGGAAAAAGAAATTGATCGGTTTTCTTTTGTGCTTGACTTGATTATTCCTGAAAACTACGGTACTGAAAGCGCGAATGCAAGATATTATGCGACTGCACTATACAAGATCGCCACTATCATCATTACACTAAAAGAAGAGGCCAATATACTTTTTACATACCCTGATGTTTCTTTGAGAATTAACCTTCTTATCACAAAGTTTTTAAGCGCTGCTGATCGATTCCCCAGTCCTAAAGAACATTCAGATATATTATGGTTCTTGGCGAAATTGGTAGAAGCCAATCACATACAAACGCTCAATGCCTCTCAGATAACAGAGCTACTGACAGAATTATACACACAGCGCGTAGAAGCTGACTTTAATAAGATTGCGGATGCTTTATGGGCCATTGAGAAATTAGTAGAAGCCAAGCAATTACCCATGCTCAATTCGTCTCACGTGGAAGAGCTACTGACAGAATTATATATGAAACGTGCAAAAGCGAACCCTAAAAATATTGCGAATGTTTTTTCAGTCATGGCGAAACTAGTAGAAGCCAATAAAATACAAACATTCAATGGCTCTCAAGTAACAGAACTATTCAGCGTATTGCATACGCAGCGTGCGCAGGCTAATCCTCAAGTGATTGCAAATACCTTATGGGCCATGGTGAAACTGGTAGAAGCCAATAAAATACAAACATTCAATGCCTCTCAAGTAACAGAGCTATTCAGCGTATTACATACGCAGCATGCGCAGGCTAAACCGCAAGAAATTGCGAACACCTTATGGGCCATGGCGAAACTGGTAGAAGCCAATCCATTACTCATGCTCGACGCTTCTCAAGTAACAGGACTATTCAGCGAATTGCATACGCAGCGTGCACAAGCCAATCCTCAAGTGATTGGGAATACCTTATGGGCCATGGCAAAACTGGTAGAAGCCAATCCATTACTCATGCTCGATGCTTCTCAAGTAACAGGGCTATTCAGCGAATTGCATACGCAGCGCGCACAAGCCAATACTCAAGTGATTGCGAATACCTTATGGGCCATTGCTATTTTGCAAAAACGTTTCGAATCATTATGTATTGTGTCTATAAATGATCTACAAAAATATTTTTTTGAGCTTATTGAACAACAAAATTTTGTTTTTACAACTAAAGAGGCATCTCAAGTTTGTCAAGCATTTGTGCTGGAAGGGAAGAATTTTCCTGAATATTTATACTGTAAGTTATTAGAACAAAAGCCACGTCCAAATCAACAACAGTTTGAACTCGTTAAGTTATTAAAACTGAATTTTCCTAAGGGAAAAATAGAAACTGAATTTTTAATTGGCGCTTGGTTTGTTGATGTTTGTATGATCCATGACGACGATAAAATCGTTATTGAACTCGATGGCTCTCATCACTACCTTGACTCTGGTGAGCTAAGATCGAAAGATCAGCGTAGAGATGATTGGCTAAGAACACAGGACTATAAAATCATTCGATGTCGAAATAACACCACCGCTGATCTTTATTCCCAAATTCTCTCTGAATTAGAACAGCGTTTTTCTTTGATACCTGATATAAAACAATTATCTTTATTAAAAAAAGAGGCGGGTCAGGAGGATGTAAGAAGCTTGATACCGCAATCCGCTTCTGAAGAAATGCCATCTAACGAGCCTGCCTTTCAAGAAGTTGTTTATAAAAAAAATAAAAAAGCCAGTGAAAAACAAGGGAGGCCCTCTGGAAGTTTAAACAATACTTCTTCACACTTTGCACCTAAAGCGAAGAGCTCGTCGCAAAAGGGCACAATCCAATTAAAAAGTTTTAATTTCCATTAAAATAAGTTTCT
>JAZKAS010000014.1:109703-112230 GCA_040389005.1 Pseudomonadota bacterium | reverse complement strand
AAGATGGTGCGCGATTTGCGATTCGTGAAGGTGGACGTACTGTCGGCGCGGGTGTCGTAGCTAAAGTGATTAAATAAGGCGGAAGGTAGAATAGAGACTATGGATACTGAAAAAAAGGTTGCTAAAGCACCCGTTAAAAAAACGACGTCTTCAACAACTGCTGCAGTGCCTAAAAAGCCAGCAGCAGCGAAGTCTGATGTAAAAAAACCAGCTGTAAAAAAGGCAGTTGCAAAAAAACCAGCTGTGGTTATTGGCAGCAAGCAACGTATTCGTATTCGTCTCAAAGGATTTGATCATAAGTTGATTGATCAATCTACGAAAGAAATTGTAGATACGGCGAAAAGAAATGGTGCGCAAATATGTGGTCCAATTCCATTACCGACTACAATTGAAAAATTTACGATCTTAATTTCTCCGCATGTGAATAAAGATGCGCGTGATCAGTATGAGATTCGTACGCATAAGCGTTTAATTGATATATTGGAGCCAACTCCAAAAACAGTTGATGCGTTGATGAAGCTAGATTTGTCTGCGGGTGTTGATGTGAAGATCAGTGTCGATAACATTGATAATTGATAATTTAACAGGAAGCTATTTTTAAGAAAAATACTAAAAAATAGCTGAAGTTTTGGTGAGTTAAAGGGGTAGCGTTATGGCTATTGGTTTGATAGTAGAAAAGTGCGGAATGAGTCGCTTATTTAGCGATGATGGTCAGTCTGTTCCGGTAACGGTTCTAAAGATGAGTCCTACATTTATCGTGCAAATAAAAACAGTTGCTATAGATGGCTACGCTTCATTGCAAGTCACTACAGGCGAAAAAAAGCAAAATAAAGTGACTCAACCTTTGCAAGGGCATTTTAAAAAGGCAGGTGTTAAGCCTGGTCTTGGTCTTTGGGAGTTTCGTCTAAAAAGCGACGCGGATCTTGAAGGTTATAAAGTGGGCGATGAACTCAGTTTAGAAAAACTGTTTGTTGAAGGTCAAAAAATTGATGTCACTTCACGTTCAAAAGGTAAAGGCTTTGCCGGAACAGTTAAGCGTCATAATTTTGCTACCCAAGATGCAACGCATGGTAATTCACGTTCTCATCGTGTACCAGGGTCTATTGGTCAAAACCAAACACCTGGCCGTGTATTCAAAGGTAAAAAAATGGCGGGTCATATGGGAAGCGAACAGTGTACTGTTCAAAGCCAACGTATCGCTAAAATTGATTTAGAGAAAAATCTAATTATGGTCAAAGGTGGAGTACCGGGTGCTCCTGGCGGGTTAGTGATTATTAGCTCTGCTGTTAAAGTTAAAGTAGCTCCAGGTGGCGTTACGAGTGGAGGCAAATGATGGAATTTAATATAACGTCAGCTAATGCTGCTAGTGCAAAAAAAATCACTGTGTCAGATCGAGTTTTTGCGCAAACTTACAATGATGATTTAGTGCATCAGGTAGTGGTTGCTTACCAAGCCGGTGGTCGTCAAGGAACAAAAGCGCAAAAGAGTCGTTCGCAAGTTCGTGGTGGTGGTATTAAACCATGGAAACAAAAAGGAACTGGTCGTGCGCGAGCAGGTACTATCCGTAGCCCTATCTGGGTAGGTGGTGGTAAGACATTTGCTGCGGTACCTAGAAATTTTATGCAAAAAGTGAATAGAAAAATGTACCAAGCAGCGATGCGGTCAATTTTATCACGTATTGCACATGACGGTGTATTGCAATTTGTCGATGATTTCACTGTTGAAACACCAAAGACAAAAGAAATGATTACACGTTTAAATCAATTTAACGTTCAAGACGTTTTGATTATTTGTGCAGAGATCACCGAAAATCTTTACTTGGCAGCCCGAAACTTAGGCCATGTCAATGTTATTGACGTAGCGTTGATGGATCCGGTCGCTTTGCTAAGTTATAAAAGTGTTCTAGTCACTAAAGATGCATTGGCACTTATTGAGGAGAGATTCGCGTGAACCCTGAAAGAAAATATCAAGTTATTGTTGGCCCACACGTTTCTGAAAAAACGTCTGGTTTGGCTGAATTAAAGAATAAACAAATTGTTTTTAAAGTGTTGCCAACGGCAACTAAGCATGAAATTAAAGAAGCGGTTGAAGTACTTTTCAAAGTGAAAGTAGATTGCGTTCGTGTGCTTAATGTTAAACCACAAAAGAAAATGTTTGGTCGCACTGCAGGAACTCGTAAAGCTTGGAAAAAAGCATATGTATCTTTGCAAGCGGGTTTCGATGTTAATTTTTCTTCTGCAACTGAATAGATTTTAAGGTAACTGTCATGGCTATAATTTTAAGACGACATTCATCTACTAGGTCGCCGGGTAGTCGGCACAAGATCAGTCTTGTGAGAACCGATCTACATAAAGGTGATCCATTAAAGAGCTTGGTAAAAGGGAAGCGTGCGCCTTCTGGACGAAATAATTTAGGTCGAATTACGACGCGACATATCGGTGGTGCTCATAAGCGTAAATATCGTGAAGTCGATTTCATCAGAGATAAAGACGGCATTCCTGGTAAAGTTGAGCGCGTAGAATATGAT
>JAZKAS010000014.1:102396-109693 GCA_040389005.1 Pseudomonadota bacterium | reverse complement strand
AAAGGCGGAAGAAATGCGTATGGTCGAATCACTTGCCGTCATAAAGGTGGCGGTGCCGCTCGCAAATATAGAATAATTGACTTTAAAAGATTGGACCGTGACGTTAACGGTAAGGTTATAGCTATAGAATATGATCCTAATAGAACTGCTTATATTGCTTTAGTGCTTTACGCTGATGGTGAACGACGTTACATTATCGCACCTAAAGGGATGGAGCAAGGAACGGTTGTAGAAAACGGCAGCCAAGCAGCGATTGCGATGGGAAGTTGTTTACCTCTTCGAAATATACCGGTAGGTTCAACAATACATTGTATTGAAATGAAGCCAGGTAAAGGGGCCCAGATGGTTCGTAGTGCAGGTGGCTACGCTCAATTGGTTGCAAGAGAGGGTACATACGCTACAGTTCGACTCCGTTCAGGTGAAATGAGAAAAATTCACGTTGATTGCAGAGCAGCTATTGGTGAAGTATCGAAATCAGAGCATAATCTGATTTGCTTAGGTAAGGCTGGTGCTTCACGTCGTCGCGGTATTCGTCCGACAGTCCGTGGTGTTGCAATGAATCCAGTCGATCACCCACATGGTGGTGGTGAAGGTAAAACATCCGGTGGTCGTCATCCAGTGACGCCATGGGGTAAACCAACTAAGGGATACAAGACTCGACATAACAAACGTACTGACAAATTTATTGTTAGTCGTCGTAAGAAAACCAGGTAAAGAGGGGATTTAAGGTGCCAAGGTCAGTTAAGAAAGGTCCATTTATTGATATTCACTTATTGAAAAAAGTGGAAAAAACAGTTCGCGAAGGTTCTAAAAAGCCTATAAAAACGTGGTCAAGACGTTCAATGATTATTCCACAAATGGTTGGAGTAACTATTGGCGTGCACAATGGGCGAGAGCACATCCCTGTTTTTGTTACTGAAAATATGGTTGGCCATAAACTAGGTGAGTTTGCGTTGACAAGAACATATCGTGGTCATGCGGCTAATAAAAAGTCGTAAAATATATAACATCATAACGCGAAGTTAAAAGAGAAGATAAAGGGGATTTTAATGCAAGCTAGAGCTATCCATAAGCAAGCAAAAATATCTGCGCAAAAGGCGCGGTTGGTTGCGGATCAGATTCGCGGTCGTTCTGTTGAGGATGCGATAAACATTCTTAAATTCAGCACAAAAAAAGCAGCTGGATTAATTAGTAAAGTGCTGAATTCTGCAGTCGCTAATGCCGAGAACAACTTGGGTGCTGACGTAGATGCTTTAGGTGTTTCGACTATTATGGTTGATGAGGGTCCAAGTTTAAAACGCATGATGCCTCGCGCTAAAGGAAGGGGTAATCGCATTGTGAAGCGATCTTGTCATATTACTGTTGAAGTGTCCGATAAAGCAGGAGATAAATAATGGGTCAGAAAGTCCATCCGGTCGGTATTCGCTTAGGCTATACAAAAACTTGGGAGTCGACCTGGTTCGCTCAAGGAAAAGAGTATGCTGAGATTCTTTTAGCGGATATGAAAGCGAGAGAGCATATTAAGAAAAAACTAAAGCAAGCAGCTATTAGTAGCGTTCTAATTGAGCGACCTGCGAAAAATGCACGTATTAAAATACGAGCGGCGCGTCCAGGAAATATTATTGGTAAAAGTGGCAAAGATATTGAACAACTTCGTGATGAAGTAAGTAAAATATTACGTGTACCTGTTCATATTACAATTGAAGAGGTTCGCAAGCCAGCGATGGATGCTCGTTTAGTAGGTGAGTCTATTGCTCAGCAACTAGAAAAACGAGTGATGTTTCGTCGAGCAATGAAGCGAGCAGTGACTAGTGCACTTAAATTAGGTGCGTTAGGGGTTAAAGTTTGCGTCAGCGGTCGATTGGGGGGGGCTGAAATTGCCAGAACTGAGTGGTACCGTGAGGGCCGAGTTCCGTTGCATACGTTTAGAGCAGATATCGATTACGCTACTGCTGAAGCACATACAACATATGGCATTATTGGCGTAAAAGTTTGGATTTTTAAAGGTGAAATTATTAGCAAGGAAGAACTAGGTTCTGCTACTAGTAAGCAAGCATCTGAAAAAGTTAGTCAATAGGCCAAAAATAATTAATAGGAGGGGGCGACATGCTTCAACCGAAGCGAACGAAGTATCGCAAGCAACAGAAAGGTAGGAACACAGGCATGGCCACTCGTGGGTCAAGAGTCTGCTTCGGTTCTTTTGGTTTAAAATCAATTGCTCGTGGACAATTAACTGCGAGGCAAATTGAGGCGGCACGCCGCACCATTTCTCGACACAGTAAGCGTGGCGGGAAACTTTGGATACGCGTGTTTCCTGATAAACCAATTACTAAAAAGCCGCTTGAAGTTAGGCAGGGTAAAGGTAAAGGTAACGTCGAATATTGGGTTGCTCAAATCAAACCTGGACAAGTTCTATTTGAAATTGAGGGTGTTACTGAAGAAGTGGCAAGAGAAGCATTTAAATTGGCTTCTGCTAAGCTTCCAGTTTCAACAATATTCCAACAACGTGAGGTGATGTAATGTCTGTTGCTGAATTAAGAGCAAAGTCTCTCAAAGAGCTTAATCAGGAGCTAGAAGATTTAAGGCGTGAGCAGTTTAATCTTAGGATGCAAAATAAGACGGGGCAGTCTCCGAAGCCTCATAAGATCCAAGAAGCTAGAAAAAAGATTGCACAAGTAAAAACCTTGATGGTTGAAGGCAAGAAAGGTGATAAAGAATGAGCGACCAGGTAAAAACACTGACCGGTGAAGTTGTTAGTGCGAAAAGAAATAAAACGATTACGGTAAAAGTTGAGCGTAAAGCAATGCACCCTAAATATAAGAAGTACATTACACGCTCTACTAAGTTACACGCGCATGATGAAACAAATGCTTGTTCAGAAGGTGATGTAGTGAGTATTCGCGAATGTCGACCAATTTCTAAAACAAAGACTTGGTTACTTGCTGAAATTATTGAGAAAAACAAATAATTCTAAAAAATGTGCAGTTGCATTTTTGAACTAATTGCTTAGTTAATTTTTTCATACAATAAACATTTGAATTTACACTCATTGTTTTATTGTCTTTTATATTTTTCGTGTTAGAATTGTCGGCCCTTTGAGGCAACCCGCTGTGGGACCTTTGGGGATAAATAGTTAAGCTGTGGAGTAGATAGCATGATTCAAATGCAGAGTGTCCTTGATGTTGCAGATAATACTGGCGCTCGCCGTGTTATGTGTATCAAGGTATTGGGAGGATCTCATCGGCGTTATGCCCATGTAGGCGACGTGATTAAAGTTTCTGTTAAAGAAGCTACTCCTCGAGGGAAGGTTAAGAAAGGTGATGTTTTAAGCGCCGTTGTTGTAAGAACTCGAACAGGGGTAAGACGCTCTGATGGTTCTCTTATACGTTTTGACGGTAATGCTTGTGTGTTACTTAATCCCCAGTTACAACCTATTGGGACACGTATTTTCGGACCAATTACTCGCGAATTGCGCGAAAAATTTATGAAAATTATTTCTTTAGCACTAGAAGTGCTTTGAATTAGGCCTTTAATTGAAGGGGTGCGAGAGCATGACAGTAAAAGTAAGAATTAGAAAAGGCGATAATGTAATCGTTATTGCAGGTAAAGATAAGGGTAAAACAGGTATTGTTTCTGCTCGTGTTGATGAAGGAAAGCGTGTGATTGTTGCGGGCGTTAACATGGTTAAAAAGCATGTTAAGCCTAATCCTCAGGCGCAGCAAGAGGGTGGGATTGTCGCTAAGGAAGCTTCAATTCATATCTCTAATGTTATGATCATTAATCCTACCAGTCAAAAGCGCGATAGAATTAAGTTTAAGATGGTTGAGCAAGATGGCAAAAGTAAGAAAGTCCGTTGTTTTGCTTCCAGTGGCGATGTTATTGATAATTAAGGTTGAAAAAGATGGCACGTTTTGAAGCGTTGTATAGGGAAAAGATCCGAGCTGATCTCAAAGAAAAATTAGGTTATTCTTCAGTGATGGCTGTTCCTCGTATTGAAAAGATTACCATTAATATGGGTGTTGGCGAAGCAGTTACTGATAAGAAAGTCATGGACTTTGCAGTCGCTGATATGGAAAAAATCACTGGGCAGAAGCCTTTAGTGACCAAGGCAAGAAAATCAGTTGCTGGATTTAAAATTCGTGATGGTTGGCCAATTGGTTGCAAAGTGACGCTGCGCGGAAAAATGATGTACGAATTTCTAGAGCGTTTAGTAACGATTGCAATTCCACGTATTCGCGATTTTCGTGGATATAGTGCCCGCGGCTTTGATGGCCAGGGTAATTATAACCTTGGTATTAAAGAACAAATCGTTTTTCCAGAAATTGAATACGATAAAATTGATGCGATTAGAGGGATGGATATTGCAATTACCACCTCTGCGAAGAATAACAAAGAGGCTTTAGCTTTGTTGTCCGCATTTAAGTTTCCTTTAAAAGATGATGCGGGAGTTTAAGCACAATGGCAAAAACATCGGTTGTTGAAAGAAATAAAAAACGTATTGCTTTAGTTGAAAAGTATGAAGCTAGACGTTTTGAACTTAAAGAACAGATCAGAAAATCTGAAGGCGAAGAAAGAATGATTTTGCAGATGAAATTAGGCGCGTTACCGCTTAATTCATGTCCTAATCGAGTTAGAAATCGTTGTGAGTTAACAGGTAGACCGCGGGGCGTTTATAGCAAGTTTCGTCTTGCTCGAAACATGATTCGCCATTATGCAATGTTGGGACATATCCCAGGTATTGTTAAATCTAGTTGGTAATCAATAACTTTTTAAAAGCTTTATATTAAGAATACGGGGGCGGAGAGAAAAAATGTCAATGCAAGATCCAATCGCAGACATGTTAACCAGGGTGAGAAACGCATTAATGGTAGGTAAACCTACTGTTGCGATGCCCAGTTCAAAGTTTAAGACGGCGATTGCTAAAGTATTAAAGCAAGAAGGCTTTATTAGTGATTACCAAGTTGCTTCTGCAGATAACAAACCAGTATTAAGTGTTGAGCTAAAATACTTTAAAGGTAAATCTGTTATTGAATCATTGAAGCGCGTTAGTCGCCCAGGTTTGAAGCGTTATTTCAAGCAAGCTGAAGTGCCTAAAGTTCGCGGTGGTTTAGGAATGGCGTTGGTTTCAACCTCACAAGGTTTGATGACTGATCGAGATGCTCGGAAGCTAGGTTTGGGCGGCGAAGTTATTTGCACGATAGAATAAGAGTAGATAAAGGAAGGAATTTCAAATGTCACGTATTGCAAGCAGGCCGGTAATTATTCCTTCAGGGGTTACCGTACAATTACAGGATGATAATAAAAACATCCATATTAAGGGCCCAAAGGGAGATCTTAAATCTTCGCTAAATCAATTTGTTACAGTAACTATTGATGGTAACGAAATTCATGTCGCCAATAATGCCTCTGTAAAACCGAAGAAAGAACAGCAGCATTTGGCCGCTTCAATTTCAGGTACAACTCGTGCTCTTTTGCAAAATATGGTAGTCGGTGTACAGCAAGGTTTTGAGAAAAAGTTGCAGTTAGTTGGTGTCGGTTATCGTGCACAAATGCAGGGTGATGTTTTGAATCTAACGCTCGGTTTTTCCCATCCTGTCAATTTTGTTGTGCCAGAAGGCATTAAAATTGAAACACCTGAGCCAACGGTTATCCTTGTTAAAGGTATTGATAAGCAATTGGTGGGTCAAGTCTCAGCTAATATTCGTGGATATCGTCCGCCTGAGCCTTATAAAGGTAAAGGGGTTAGATATTCTGACGAAGTAGTTCGTAGAAAAGAATCTAAGAAAAAGTAATTTGTAAGTTTAGTAAGTAAGGTGAAGAAATGGATAATAAGCGAAAAGTAAAAGCGAGAGCTAGGCGAATCAAAAAAACTCGCGGACATATCCGTTTGTTGAGAGTGGTACGTCTTTCAATTCATCGCACTTCTCAGCATATTTATGCTCAAGTTATTTCTGAAGATGGAAGTAAAACGCTTGCTAGTGCTTCAACACTTGAGAAAACATTAAGTGGTAGTCTTAAGAGCACAGGTAACATTGATGCAGCTACTGCGGTAGGAAAATTAGTGGCTGAACGTGCTATAAGTGCAGGTGTTAAGAAAGTTGCGTTCGATCGTTCAGGTTTTAAATACCATGGTCGAGTTAAGGCTTTGGCAGATGCTGCTAGAAGTGGCGGTTTAGAATTTTAAGAGGAAAGGTTCATTATGGCAAGTTATGATGTTTCAACAAGTAGCGACGGCTTTAGAGAAAAGTTAGTTGCTGTTAATCGAAATGCAAAAGTAGTAAAGGGTGGACGTAAATTTAGCTTTTCTGCAGTTGTCGTCGTTGGCGATGGTAAAGGCAAAGTAGGATTTGGCCGTGGTAAAGCGCTAGAAGTGCCTGTTGCTATTCAAAAAGCAATGGAAGCTGCGCGCAAAAGCATGTGCAAAGTTGATCTTAATGGTGGAACATTGCATTACAAAGCTGTTGGCAAACATGGTGCTACGACTGTTCTTATGATGCCAGCTCCAGAAGGTACAGGTATTATTGCAGGCGGTGCAATGCGCGCTGTTTTCGAAGTATTAGGCATACAAAACGTTTCTGCTAAAATTATTGGCTCATCAACACCGGGTAATGTTGTACGCGCAGCTGTCGATGGCTTAATTTCTATGGCATCGCCTCGTCTAATCGCTAAAAGACGTGGAAAGACTTTAGAAGAAGTATTGCGTGGAGGAGAATAAAGTGACGACTAATAAGAAACTTAAAATTAAATTAGTGCGCAGTACTAATGGAACTTCAAAGCATGATCGTGAATGTGTGAATGGTTTGGGTTTACGTAGAATTAATCATGAAGTTCTTCTTCAAGATTGTTCAACCGTGCGTGGATTGATCGCAAAAGTAAGATACATGTTAAATGTAGAGGAAGCATAAATGAGTTATCTCAATAGTATAGCCCCACTTCATATTCGCAAAGATAATAAGCGTGTGGGTCGAGGCATTGGTTCAGGTAAAGGCAAGACATGTGGTCGTGGCCATAAAGGTCAAAAAGCACGTGCAGGTGGCTTTCATAAAGTTGGTTTTGAGGGCGGACAAATGCCGATTCAACGTCGCTTACCTAAATTTGGTTTCACTTCTAGAAAGCAATTGCGCAGTGATGAATTAAGATCTAGTGTTTTGAATAACTTAGGTGATGAACTTATTACACTTGAGCTTTTAAAAGCAAAAGGTTTGATTCAATCAAAAATTCGTATTGTTAAAGTGTTTAATCAAGGCGATATTACACGCGCAGTTAAGCTTAAAGGTATCCGTGTGGCAGCATCCGT
>JAZKAS010000014.1:96710-102378 GCA_040389005.1 Pseudomonadota bacterium | reverse complement strand
CTTTTTCATTCTCAGCAAAATGGTATCATCGGACTTTTTAATATGTTTTCGGGCGGGGCGTTAAGTCGATTTACGGTGTTTGCTCTTGGAGTAATGCCCTATATCTCTGCATCGATTATTATTCAATTGTTAACCGCAGTTGTTCCTGCGTTAGAAGAAATTAAAAAAGAAGGCGAAGCCGGTCAGCGAAAGATTAATCAATATACGCGTTATGGGACGCTTTTTTTAGCTTTTTTCCAAGCGATTGGTGTTTCAAAAATGTTGGCAGCGCAAGGTATTGCCTTGAATCCAACGGTAGGGTTTTATTTGATTGCCGCAATTACTTTAACTACAGGGACTATGTTCCTTATGTGGTTGGGTGAGCAGATTACTGAAAAGGGTATTGGCAACGGGATTTCTCTTATTATTTTTTCTGGAATTGTCTCAGGTTTACCGAGTGCAATTGGTCGCACACTTGAACAAGTGCGTCAAGGTCAGATGCAAGTAATTACACTTTTACTTGTTGTCGTTATGATATTATTAATAACTGGTTTTGTGATTTTTGTTGAAAGGGCGCAAAGGCGAATTACCATTAATTATGCAAAACGCCAACAAGGTAATAAATTGTATGCTGCGCAATCAACTCATTTGCCTTTAAAGATTAATATGGCAGGGGTTATTCCGCCTATATTTGCCTCTAGTATTATTTTATTTCCTGCCACGTTAGCTTCATGGTTTGGTAATGGCGGTAGTTATTCTTGGCTTAATGCGATAGCATTGTGGTTGCAACCAGGACAGCCTTTGTATTTATTAATTTTTGTAGTTGCAGTTGTTTTCTTTTGCTTTTTTTACACTGCGGTTGTGTTTAATCCTAAAGATACTGCTGATAATTTAAAGCGTTCTGGTGCGTTTATTCCTGGAATTAGACCGGGCGAACAAACAGCACGTTATATTGATACAGTTATGACGCGTTTGACATTAGTGGGTGCAGGTTATATCGCTTTGGTTTCTTTGCTGCCTCAATTTATGATTACAGCAGCCAATGTGCCGTTTTATTTTGGTGGTACTTCGTTGTTGATTATTGTGGTTGTTATCATGGACTTTATTGCTCAAGTGCAAGCACATCTTATGTCATTACAGTATGAGTCTTTGTTTAAGAAGTCGAATACAAAAAATGGTGGCTTTAATTTATTTTAATGTGGGCGCAGGTTTGTGCTTGCCCTTTTTAGAGGAGAGTAGTTATGAAAGTCCGTCCTTCAGTAAAACGATTTTGTCGCGAATGTAGAATTGTTAAACGTAAAGGTAGAGTTTGGGTGATTTGTACGGATCCAAAACATAAACAACGACAAGGATAATTTTTCTAAAACTCTTTATAAACAATAAGTTAAAAGAGCTTTTGTAATTTTGTCTTTGAAGTTTTGTTGTTTTTTTTATTGATTTATGAGGATGATGTCGGTATCCTTGCGTACTTTTCGGTTTTGAGTTTCAGTTGTGTAGGAGTTGAGTCAATGGCACGTATTGCGGGGGTTAATGTCCCGGACAAAAAACATGCGAATATCGCACTAAGATCAATTTATGGAATCGGGCCTACTCGCTCGCTCGCTATATGTGAAGCGGCAGGTATTGATCCTCAAATGAAAATTTTGTCTTTGACAGAAGTACAGTTAGAGGCATTACGAGTTGAAGTTGCCAAGTTTCAAGTTGAAGGGGATTTGCGTCGCGAGATTGCAATGAATATCAAACGGTTGATCGATCTGGGTTCTTATCGTGGCATTCGACACAGAAGAGGCTTGCCTGTTCGTGGTCAGCGCACAAAAACAAATGCACGTACTCGCAAGGGTAAAGCGAAACGTAAATAAAAGTATAGGGGTAAGCCTTGTGTTTGCCCGATTAGCGTAAGGTTTAAAAAATGGCAGAAAAAAGAGTAGTTACTGAAGGCATTGCGACCATTAGCGCACATTTTAACAATACAATTGTTATGATTGCTGATCGTCAAGGTAACGCAATGTGTTGGTCAACCCCTTCTAAATGTGGCTTTAAGGGATCAAGAAAATCCACCCCATTTGCAGCAGGAAAAGCGGCTGAAGATGCGGCTGGTATGGCTATTGATAAGTTTGGTCTTAAGGCAGTTGATGTTAAAGTCAATGGTGCAGGTTTAGGCCGTGAAGCTGCAATTAAATCATTGCAGTCAGCAGGTTTAAAGATTCTTTCAATCGAAGACACAACTGGCATACCGCACAATGGTTGCCGTGGTAAGAAAAAACGTAGGGTGTAGGGGTAGATTAATATGGCAAGGTATCTTGGTCCAACATGCAAACTTGAGCGAGCTCTTAAAGCGGACATGTCTTTAAAAAGTGGTTTGCGTTCACTTGAATCAAAGTGTAATAAAGATGTTCCACCGGGTCAGCATGGCCTGAAACGTGTTCGTGAACCTGGTTATTACGGTTTGCAGTTGCGTGCAAAGCAGGTTGTAAGACGTATGTATGGTGTTCTTGAGCGTCAATTCAGAAAATACTTTGAAGAAGCGGCTCGATTAAAAGGTTCTACCGGCGATAATCTTTTGAGATTGCTTGAAAAGCGTCTTGATAATGTGGTGTATCGCATGGGCTTTGCAGCAACACGTGCTGAAGCTCGTCAAATGGTTTCTCATAAGACTATTTTACTTAATGGCCATTGTGTCAATATTCCGTCTCATCAAGTGAATCCTGGGGATACAGTTGCTGTACGTGAAAGAGGCAAGGCTCAAGGAAGAATTAAAGCAGCTTTACAGCTTGCTGGACAACGCGCCGATTGCAGCTGGGTTTCAGTTGATACAACAGCATTGGAAGGAACTTTTAAAGCAGCGCCTACTCGTGATTTATTGCCTCCTGATATTCAAGAGCAATTAATTGTAGAGCTTTATTCTAAGTAAACATTTGAACTGAAAAGGTGGGCATTCATGAGCGTAACTCTTGATCTTTTGACTCCTCGTGAAATTAAAGTTGAAAAACTTTCGAATTTTCATTCGCGAATCGTATTGGAACCGTTTGAGCGTGGTTTTGGTCATACTCTAGGTAATGCGTTGAGAAGAATTTTACTTTCTTCTATGCCGGGTGCTGCGGTAGTACAGGCAGAAATTGAAAGTGTTTTGCATGAGTATGGTACGATTGAAGGTGTGCAAGAAGATGTTGTAGATCTTCTTCTTAACTTAAAACAATTAGCAGTTATACTAGAAACTCGTTCTGAGGCTTTTTTATCGGTTGATAAAAAAGGCCCTGGTGTTGTTACTGCGGCAGATATCCAAGCTGGTTCGCATGTTAAGATTGTTAACCCTGATTTGGTTTTAGCTCACTTAAGTGATAAAGCACATTTAAAAATGCGTTTAAAAGTTGAAACTGGCCGTGGCTATCGCCAAGCGATGGTGGCAGAGAATCCTGATGAAAGTAAAGCAATTGGCGTGTTGAATTTAGATGCCATTTTTACTCCTGTTTCTCGAGTCGCCTATTCAGTAGAGCGTGCGCGTGTTGAGCAAAGTACCGATTTAGATAAATTAGTATTAGATATTGAAACGAATGGTACTATTCAGCCAGAAGAAGCGATTCGTAAAGCAGCGACTATTTTGCAACAACAGCTATCTTCTTTTGTGCACTTAGAAGCAGAGCCAACAATGAGAAAAGATCGTGGTGCTAATGCGATTGATCCTTTATTGTTAAGACCTGTTGATGACTTAGAATTAACAGTTCGTTCTGCGAATTGCCTTAAAGCTGAGCACATCAATTTAATTGGTGATCTTGTGCAGCGTGCTGAAAGTGATCTATTAAGAACGCCTAATTTAGGTAAAAAATCTTTAAATGAGATTAAATCTATATTGGCAACAAAAGATTTAAGTTTGGGCATGCGTATTGATAACTGGCCCTTTCCTAAATATGACCTAGAAGAAAAGTGATTTCCCGAAGGATAAATTATGAGACACCGTAGATTAAGTAGAAGATTTTCAAGAACAAGTACACATAGACAAGCAATGTTTAAAAATATGGCTGCGTCTCTTGTTCAACATGAATTGATTAAAACAACGTTGATTAAAGCAAAAGAATTACGTCGAGTGATTGAGCCATTAATTACGCTTGCGAAAGAAGATTCACTTCATCATCGTCGTTTGGCATTTGCACGCGTACGTGATCGTGATGTTGTGACCAAGCTATTTAATGAACTTGGCCCACGTTATGAAAAACGTCCTGGTGGTTATTTGCGTATTCTAAAATGCGGCTACCGTCAAGGTGATGCTGCGCCGATGGCTTATGTTGAATTAGTCGGTCGTCCGAATTCTCCCTTAGCTGCTGAATAATCTTCGTCTGGTGGATTACAGCGATCACGCTTAATCCACCTTGCAAGAATGAACGGCGAAAAAATTCTCGAATCATCTCCTGGCCTTTTCGGCAAAATTTCAATTTGTGAAACTGTTAACCCTGCTATTCGTTTGATGAAAATTAATGACGAAATTGAAGGACAAGCTTTTTCTATTCCTAACGCTACTGATTTTTCATGCACGCTTGATGGGCCGGGCCCAGTTTCTGCGTCACGTTATTTATATGGGTTTATTATTGCTGCGTGGTTATTTCCTGATAAAAAAGCATTAGTGCTAGGTTTGGGCGCAGGAATTGGCGTCACACTGTTATTGACACTTTTTCCAAAACTTACTTTGACCGTTGTAGAAATAGATGCTCAAGTCATTCGGCTTGCGAAGCGTTATTTTCCTTTGATTGCTTTTTATGAGGCTCAAGGAAGGTTGCAAATTATTGAATCGGCAGCAGAAATTTATCTAGAAAATTGCGATGATTTTTTTGCATTTACTTTGTTGGATTTGTTTTCAGGTGACGAAAAAAATCACCACAATTTACAATTGATTGATAAAGCACTTGAGCGTAGTCCTTACTTTATGGCAAATATAATTACTTCAGAGAAGGTGCTTCCTGTTATCGAAAGAGCCATCAATGTGAATGAATTAATGTGGTTGCGTGCATATCCTTCAAATATGGCGGAAAGAATCAATTGGATTATGACTAACTTGAATGCGATTCCACCTAAAATACAAGAATATACGCTTTTTAGTGACATGGAGTCTGCAGAGAATATAATGTTGGCTAATGAATATTTTAACTATATTCTTTCACAAGTGAACGCCGCTTGTTTTTATCGCTAAAAGAGTGCTTATGATCACTAAAATGTCTAAAAAAGAATTAAAAGCTACAAGCAGTCTTGCATTAATTTATGCGTTTCGAATGCTCGGGTTATTCATGATTCTCCCAGTCTTTTCTGTTTATGCAAAAACACTACCCGCAACTACGCCTTTTTTGATTGGTTTAACACTGGGCATTTACGGTTTCACGCAAGCCTGTTTACAAATTCCTTTTGGCTTAGTTTCTGACAAAATAGGCCGTAAGCCGGTGATTATTGCGGGCTTATGTATTTTTGCGATAGGGAGTATTGTTGCGGCGTATTCTCATACGATTTACGGTGTGATGATCGGTCGCGCCATTCAAGGCGCGGGTGCAGTTTCCAGTGCGACTATGGCGTTATTATGCGACGTGACGAGCGAAGAGCATCGTACTAAAGCCATGGCTTCTGTCGGCATGACGATTGGCCTTTCTTTTGCGGTGGCAATGGTGGTTGGGCCTTTGCTCAATCAATATGTCGGCGTCTCAGGTATTTT
>JAZKAS010000014.1:90989-96700 GCA_040389005.1 Pseudomonadota bacterium | reverse complement strand
GGCGGGTTTGGCAGTTGCAGGTATAGTATTGTTGCAAGTATTAGTGCCCACGCAAAAAACTTGGACCGTGCATCATGATACTGAACCGAGTTTATCGCAGCTTCCTTCTATTTTATGGGATAAAACATTAGCGCAACTCAATATTGGGATTTTTATTCAACACGCGGTATTAACAGGCACGTTTGTCGTTGTGCCACTCATGTTTAAGGCGATGGGCGTAACAGGCCATTCTGAATGGAGGGTTTCATTACCCGTGATTGTTCTGGCATTTGTTGCTAGTTTGCCGATGATTATTATTGCGGAAGTAAAGCGTCGTATTAAGTTTATTTTTATTTTAAGTATTGGTTTGTTAGCACTCTCTGAATTAGGTTGCTGGATTATGCAAGAAAGTATGATTGGCATGATCATGTTTCTGTGGTTATTTTTCACGGCATTTTGTGTGTTAGAAGCCATGCAGCCATCACTCGTTTCTAAAGTCGCACCCGCAGGTTTGAAAGGTACTGCAATGGGCGTATACGCGACCAGCCAATTTCTTGGCATTTTTGTCGGCGGTATTTTATCCGGCTGGGTGTATCAGCATTATTCTTTGACGGATGTGCTATTCGTCAATGTTGTTTTATTGTTCATTTGGTTAGTGATATCTTGGTTTATGCAGGAACCACGGTATTTATCCACCTGCGTTTTGCCGCTCACAGACCCTGATCTTACTCGTGAACACTGTTTGACTATCACGGGCGTCATCGATGCTGCCGTTTGTCCTGATGAACGTGTGGTATATTTGAAAATTGATAAAGACTTGTGTTCGGTAGATACGCTACAATCTCGCATAAATTCAAAATAACTATAGAGGGGAACATCACTATGGCAAGGGGTATTAATAAAGTCATTCTCGTCGGTAACTTAGGCCGCGATCCAGAAACACGCTATACGCCTGAAGGCGCTGCAGTTACGAATCTTGCATTAGCAACCTCTGAATCTTGGAAAGATAAACAATCCGGCGAAATGCAAGAGCGTACCGAGTGGCACCGTGTCGTGATGTACGGGCGTTTGGCTGAAATCGCGGCTGAATATCTTAAAAAGGGCGCGAAAGTCTATATCGAAGGTAAATTACGTACCAGCAAATGGCAAGATAAAGCGACCGGTGTTGACAAATATTCAACCGATATTGTCGCTGCTGAAATGCAAATGCTTGACGGCAAAGGTGGCGCATCGAACGGTGGCTCTTCTTACAACGCACCATCATCTTCACAATCTTCATCGCGTTCGCAAGAAATGCCAGAAAGCGTAGGATCGAATGATTCGTTTGATGATGATATTCCATTTTAAGGTAAAAAGTTTTGTAGGGGTAGTCGCTTGACTACTCCTATTTCGGTATAATATGACTCCCTTCCTTCAGCTAAAGAGCGAAAATGGACAATATCATCGTTCGTGGCGCGCGCACCCACAATTTAAAAAATATCAATGTCACTTTGCCGCGCAATAAGTTGACGGTGATCACGGGTTTGTCAGGTTCGGGGAAATCTTCGCTTGCGTTTGATACATTGTACGCAGAAGGCCAGCGGCGTTATGTTGAATCATTATCCGCCTATGCGCGACAATTTTTATCGATGATGGAAAAGCCCGATGTTGATAGTATCGAAGGGCTATCACCTGCTATTTCGATTGAACAAAAATCGACTTCACATAATCCACGTTCGACCGTGGGGACTATTACTGAAATTTATGATTACTTAAGATTAATGTTTGCACGCGTTGGGCAACCACAATGTCCTGAACATAAGATCACATTAGAAATGCAAACCGTCAGTCAAATGGTCGATCAGATTCTTGCATTACCACAAGATACAAAAGTGATGTTGCTCGCACCGGTTGTGCGCGATCGCAAAGGTGAGTTTCAACAACTCATTGCGCAATTACGTTCACAAGGTTACGTGCGTGCACGCATTGATGGTGAAGTGATTGAGTTGGATGAAGCGCCTGCATTGAAACCCAAATTAAAGCACACGATTGAAGTGGTGGTGGATCGTTTCAAAGTGCGAGAAGAAATGAAACAGCGGCTCGCGGAATCGATCGAAACGGCGATTAAACTTTCCGAAGGATTGTTGTATGTCAATTTTATGGATGACCCTAAAAAAGCGCCGTTGGTTTTTTCATCGAAATTTGCCTGTCCTGAATGTGGTTATAGTATTACCGAATTAGAGCCGCGTATGTTTTCGTTTAACAACCCAAATGGCGCATGTTCTGAATGCGATGGTTTAGGTGTTAAACAAATTTTTGATGAAAGCCGCGTGATTCATGACGAAAATCTGCCAGTAGGTGCTGGCGCAATTCGCGGTTGGGATAAAAAAAACGTCTATTACTTTCACGTTTTATCATCCCTTGCCGAACATTATAAATTTAAACTGACGCAAACCTACAAAAGTTTACCTGCTAAAACCAAAGAGGCATTACTTTATGGCAGTGGCAAAACTAAAATTGATTTCGAATATCCCGGTCATAATGGTAAGTTATTAAAACGTAGTCATGTGTTTGAAGGCATCATTTCTAGCATGGAACGCCGTTATCATGAAACGGATTCTATTGCGATCAAAGAAGAGCTCGCGAAATATCTCATGAATCAACTGTGTCAAGCCTGTGAAGGTACGCGATTGAATACCGCCGCACGCAATGTATTTATTGATAAAATTACGTTGCCAGAAATAGTGCGTATGCCGATCGATCAAGCCAAAACTTTTTTTGATAAACTTAAATTAACGGGTAGCCGAGAAATTATTGCTGAGAAAATTAAAAATGAATGCGTCGCTCGATTAGGATTTTTAATTAATGTGGGGCTTGATTATTTAAGTTTAGATCGAAGTGCAGAAACACTTTCAGGTGGTGAAGCGCAGCGAATTCGTTTAGCAAGTCAAATTGGTTCTGGTTTAGTGGGGGTGATGTATATTCTCGATGAACCTTCGATTGGTTTGCATCAAAAAGATAACGAACGCTTATTGAAAACACTGCATTATTTGCGTGATTTAGGTAACACCGTGATTGTCGTTGAACATGATGAAGACGCGATTCGCAGCGCAGATTATGTGCTCGATATCGGCCCCGGTGCCGGCACGCACGGTGGTAATATTATTGCGCAAGGAACGCCTGAGCAAGTGATTAAAAATAAAAAATCAATCACCGGGCAATATTTATCCGGCAAATTAAAAATTGAAATCCCTAAAAATCGCACACAACCCGATAATAAAAAATTAATTAAAATCACGGGCGCAACTGGAAATAATTTAAAAAATGTGACTTTAAAATTACCGATTGGATTATTAACCTGCGTAACGGGTGTTTCAGGTTCAGGAAAATCTACGCTTATTAATGATACATTATATCCACTGGCTGCCACAGCGCTTAATGGCCCAAGTCAATTAAAACCACTGGCTTATCAAAGTGTTGAGGGGCTCAATTTTCTTGATAAAGTCGTTGATATCGATCAGAGCCCAATTGGTCGAACACCGCGTTCTAATCCAGCAACGTACACGGGATTATTCACACCGATTCGCGAATTGTTTGCTGAAACTAAAGAATCACGTGCACGCGGTTATCAACCCGGGCGATTCAGTTTTAATGTCAAAGGTGGTCGATGCGAGGCGTGTCAAGGCGATGGTCTTGTTAAAGTGGAAATGCATTTTTTAGCCGATGTCTATGTCACCTGTGATATTTGCCAAGGCAAACGTTATAATCGTGAAACGCTGGAAGTAAAATACAAGGATAAAAATATCCATCAAGTATTAGAGTTGACCGTTGAAGATGCGGCAATATTTTTTGACGCAGTTCCGGTTATCAAACGAAAATTAGATACATTGATTTCTGTCGGGCTTTCATATATTACATTAGGTCAAAGTGCCACCACATTATCGGGCGGTGAGGCGCAGCGCATAAAACTTTCACGTGAACTTTCAAAGCGCGATACCGGCCAAACGCTGTATATTTTAGACGAACCAACCACCGGATTGCATTTTCATGATGTTGCGCAATTATTAGAAGTGTTGCATCGCCTGCGTGATAAAGGGAATACGGTTGTTGTCATTGAGCATAATCTTGATGTCATTAAAACAGCGGATTGGTTAATTGATTTAGGTCCTGAAGGCGGCGGCAAAGGCGGGCAGATTATTGCTGAGGGAACACCAGAAACAGTGGCAAAATGTAAGGCGTCACATACGGGGCATTTTTTGAGGAAATATTGTTAATTATGTTTATTGCTAACAAAAAACAAACGCTTTTAATTTCAGGTCCAGCAGGTGATTTAGAATTATTGGTTTCATCGCCAGAATCACCTCGTGCCATTACGTGTGTCATTTGTCATCCGCATCCCGTTCAAGGCGGCACGATGCACAATAAAGTCGTTTATACGCTTGCTTCGACAATGGAAGCATTAAGCGTTAAAACCGTGCGATTTAATTTTCGTGGCGTGCAAAAAAGTGAGGGTCAGTTTGATAATGGTATTGGCGAATTACAGGATTTAGTGTCGGTTGTTAATTGGGTAAAAGCGCAATGTCCGAATGATGATATTTGGCTCGCAGGTTTTTCGTTTGGGGCGTACATTGCCATTAAAGGTAGCCAGATTTGCAATGCCAAGCAATTAGTTGCGGTGGCGCCACCGGTGGGGCATCCTTATTTCAGTGACTTACCGCCAATTACGTGTTCATGGATCTTGGTTCAAGGCGAACAAGATGAAGTGGTTGATGCGAATACAGTCTTAGATTGGGGGCGGGTGCAAATGCCAGCGCCACAATTCATCATTATGGCTGAGGCGGGTCATTTCTTTCATGGTCAATTAGTGATATTGAAAGAAAAATTGGTATCATTATTGAAATGAATGGAGTAGGATGAATATTCCTGATATCGGAAGAGTTTGTTTAATCCTCAGATATTTGGAAATGTGATTCAATTTTTTTAGGAGAAGGCTGTGAGCCAATCAAAAATATACGTAGGGAACTTGCCCTATAGCGTTACTGAGCAAGATTTAACAGATATGTTCAGTAAATTCGGTCCTACCAAACAAGTAAACCTTATTACTGACAAAGAAACACGTCGCTCTAAGGGCTTCGCGTTTGTGACATTTGAAACTGCGGAAGCAGCTAATGCGTCATTGCAGTTAGATAACAACGAAGTTGACGGTCGTAAACTTCGCGTTAATCTTGCGAAAGAAGATGGCGGCACACGCACTGGTGGCTCTCGTACAGGCGGCTCACGTAGCGGCGGCGCTGGCGGTGGCAGATCACGTGATGATGATCGCTGGTAGTTTTTGCTTGCTTTTAGTAAGCAAAGGCGTTGTTTCGAAAGAAACAGCGCCTTTTTTTTAAATCAGTTTAATTAAGCATGCCCAACATCACTCGATAAATAGGCCGGATCCACCCCGATTTTTTTAAAACAATACTCCCACCGCTCGCTAGCCGGTATTTCTGTAAACACTTCAAGATCAAGTGGACAAATCAACCAGTCATTACTGATCAGCTCTTTTTCTAATTGGCCAGCGCTCCAACCCGCATAACCCAAAAGTGGCAGTATGTTTTCAAGTTGCTCGCCTTTTGAAAAAGCACTGAGGAGGTCTTGAGGCTGTGCAAGCGTGAGTTGTCCGTTATTAACCACGTTAAACTGTACAACATAGAGTTGTTCTTTGGAAACGGGCCCACCTTGTAATAAAAAAAGTTCGTTTGCTTTAAGGG
>JAZKAS010000014.1:85942-90979 GCA_040389005.1 Pseudomonadota bacterium | reverse complement strand
CGCCCATGCTGATAGGAAGTAATTTATTGATGACGAACGCCATTGCGCC
Source organism: Pseudomonadota bacterium (assembly GCA_040389005.1). Taxonomy (GTDB): domain Bacteria; phylum Pseudomonadota; class Gammaproteobacteria; order JAGOUN01; family JAGOUN01; genus JAGOUN01. The sequence goes on along the minus strand of JAZKAS010000014.1, from coordinate 90,930 downwards.
TTGTTCATCGTGCTCATAGATATAAACAACAGATCGTTCAAATAACTCATCTTTTACATGAGGCATGGCCACCAATAACTTATGAGAAAGATTGCTTATGAGTTTTTTAGACACTGTGGAACTTGCCTCAAATACTATTTTGGTAATGGTGCCCAAAATTCACGTAATTGACAACCAAAACCAGTTGTTTTTATTATTTTCTCTGTAGATACTAGATTATCTTGTTTATTTATTTGAAACGTTCAATGATAGTGCAAAATTTAAACTATTCCGCTTTTAACCTTGATCATGTAGGGAGCGCGAAGCCACTGACTTCTATTGAAGGAATTTTCCCAGTTCATGCGGATCAAGATTCTCTCACTTGGCTTCAATATAATAAAAACGATCAAACTCATCAAAGCTTGATGAGCTTGGGCATGATCCCTAAGGGAGTGATTGACATCCTGTGTGCAGATGAAACTCGGCCTCGTACAATGATTATTGAAGATGCCTTCGTGGGTATTTTCAGAACAGTCTCGGCAGAGTTTGAAGAAACAAATATCAGAGAAATGACCTCTGTGCGCTTTTTTGTGAATAAAAATCTTATTGTAACCATTCAAGAATGTCCGTTGTTGACGATGAATAGAATGGTAGCGAATTTCCAAGCGAATATTGGGCCTAAAACAGCGGCAGAATGTTTGATGTTCTTACTCAATGGCATCAGTGAGCGTATTGAAGAAGTGATTACGACCTGGGATACCATCCTTGATCAGCTAGAGAATGCGCCCAGTAGCGATGTATCAACACAGACTAAGTTGACACAATTGCAAAAAAACATGGTGGCGTTGCGACGTTATTTAATTCCGCAGCGTGAATCCTTCAACCGTATAGAAGTGAGAAACTTGAGCTGGTTTGACGTGAATAGCCAAGAAGTGCTCAAAGAAGAAGCTGAATCTATGGTAAGATTGGTGGAGGATTTAGAAGCTGAAAAAGATCGTGCTGCACTTTTACAAAGTGCTATTTCTTCACAAGGGCAACAAGATACGAATCAAAGAATGTATTTTTTATCTGTTGTTGCAGCGATTTTTTTACCGATTACGTTTGCAACCGGGTTGTTAGGCGTTAACTTAGCGGGCATTCCATTTGCAGCAGAACCTTGGGCGTTTCCTGCTTTTTGTTTGACGTTGCTCACGGTTGCAGGTGGTGTGGCGATTTATTTACGTTATAGGAAATGGTTTTAATCATGACTGAATCAAGAATGCTTTTAAATCAATTGCTACCAAATATTAATAGTACAATCATTTCATTAAGTGTCGTAACAGTTTGTATTTTATTGGTTTATTATTTTTTTGCCAAAACCAAAAAAGAAGATTCTAAAAAACATCAGAAAATTATCAGAAAACGTTTTATGTACGTCATGTTGGTCATTGATGTTTTAATTTTAGCAAAGATATGGGTTGTAGGATTTACGCATATTATTGCTGTGATGAGTTTGGTCGCCGCGGGTCTTGTGGTGACCAATAAAGAAAGTATCATGAATTTAGTTGCAGGCATGATTATCAATTGGCGTACGTTGTTTGTAGAAGGTGATTTTGTTCAGATCCAAACATTTACTGGCTACGTCTCTGCCATAGGGTTTATGTATTTTACAATTTATGAAACAATGTCCGTTGAACAAACTCAAGCGACAGGACGAACGATTAAAGTTCCTAATAATTTAATTATTACAGCGCCACTCATTAATTTTTCGCCTCGCAGTAATCTGTGTTTATATAAAATTTTACTGAATGAAAAGGCAAATACCCCACTTACAGAACAGTTAAAGTTTGCTGAAGAAACAATTGCCAACATTCTTAATGACACTTACGCAGAAAATCCTTGTTATCGCTTAGCATATTTAAAGTCACATAATCGTGAACTTGCGTCGTTAATGGATTTACACCCGGCGGTTTATCTCGTGCCACCCACTGATAAAACGAATGATTTAAAAATAAGCGTGCAATTTTATTGTTTCTCACGTGATTACTATCATATTGCACAACAATTTTGGTTGAAAATAACAGCATGATTACACAACAAATCGCTTCTAAGCTTCAAAAACTACCGCCTGTTTTTACAGTGCCTGTATTTCCACAGCCCATTATTGCGGCAGAGAAAAATGAACTGATTGACAAAATCAAGGGCTTGCTCAAACAAAAAAATGCGAAAATTATTGCGCATTACTATGCTGATCCTGATATTCAAGATCTTGCAGAAGCAACGGGCGGAATTATTGCAGATTCACTCGTCATGGCAGAATTTGGAAAAAAATGTGACGCGGATATTTTAATTGTGGCCGGTGTTAAGTTTATGGCAGAAACAGCTAAAATATTAAGCCCGAATAAAAAAGTGCTGGTGCCCACATTAGAAGCCACATGCTCTTTGGATTTAGGGTGTCCGATTGAAGAATTTTCTGCATTTTGTGATGCGCATCCTGATCGAACGGTCGTTGTTTATGCGAATACTTCGGCAGCTGTAAAAGCGCGCGCTGATTGGGTTGTCACATCCAGTTGTGCGATTGACATCGTGCGTCATTTAGATGCGCAAGCGGAAAAAATTATTTGGGCGCCCGATCGCTTTCTGGGTGACTATATTCAAAAAAATACCGGCGCTGATATGTTGTCTTGGTACGGCAGCTGTATCGTGCATGATGAATTTAAAGCGGAAGGAATTGTGCAATTAAAAAAACTTTATCCCCATGCTGCCGTATTAGTGCATCCTGAATCTCCCGCCAGTGTGATTGCGCTTGCTGATGTGGTCGGATCAACATCACAATTAATTAACGCAGCAAAAAACTTGGATAACGATATCTTTATTGTGGCCACAGAAGTCGGTATTTTTCATAAAATGCGTGAAGCTGCGCCTGAAAAAAAATTTCTTGAAGCACCGACACGCGGTGCTGGTGCAACTTGTCAGAGTTGTGCGCGTTGTCCGTGGATGAAGCAAAATACGCTTTTAAATTTATTAACCTGTCTTGAAAATGAAGCGCCGGAAATCACAGTGCCAGAAGAGTTGCGCATAAAGGCTATGATTCCGTTGGAAAGAATGCTTAATTTTACGCGGGGAAATTAATATGATGATTCGCGAAATGGTTCAAGCGGCTTTATTGGAAGATGTAGGTGCTGGTGATATTACTGCTGAACTCATTTCGTCGCATGAACAATGTCGTGCACAAATTATCACGCGTGAACCGATGATTGTTTGTGGCGTTGATTTTGTCAATGAGGCGTTTAAGCAGGTCGATGAAAAAATAGTCGTTATATGGCAGGTTAAAGAGACTGATCGTATTGCAGCGAACACGGTTTTATTTAACGTTGAAGGTCCGGCGCGTAGTATTTTAACTGCGGAACGCACTGCGTTGAATTTTTTGCAATTGTTATCGGGAACAGCCACGACAACATCGCGCTATGTTGAAAAAATAAAAAATACTCAAACAAAATTATTGGACACGCGAAAAACGTTACCGCTTTATCGTCAAGCGCAAAAATACGCTGTCAAATGTGGCGGAGGTGAGAATCACCGTATGGGGTTATACGATATGTTTTTAATAAAAGAAAATCATATTACAGCGTGTGGTTCCATTACTAAAGCGATTGAAACAGCGCGTTTGTTACATTCAGATAAGAAAGTTGAAGTGGAAGTTGAAAACTTAACAGAATATCAAGAAGCGCTTAATGCCAAACCTGATATTATTATGCTCGATAATTTTTCTATGGAAAATATTAAGACGGCGGTTGCTCAAAAAAATAAAAACATCAAATTAGAGGTTTCAGGTAATGTCTCGTTAGAGAATATCGCAAACTATGCTGCGTTGGGCGTGGATTATATTTCTGTCGGTGCTATTACCAAGCATGTCAATTCCATCGATTTGTCATTGAGAATTATAGCTACCGCCAATTGAGTCTCTGGTTTTCAGGCACTTCATTTACTTGCGTATTGGCATCATAAGAGAAAAAAACATTTCCTGATCCGAATGTGTAATGCTTTCGGCTTATACCTTGAGAATCAAGCCAAGTTCTGAAAGGCTTTAGCAGTTGAAACTTGAAATCAATCGAATCTATTGGTGCATCGAGTAGTTGATCGAATTTCGCTTTTATAAAATCACCCTGATCGTTTGCAATTCTCGATATTTTCTCACACGTTTCGAAGATAAGGCGGTTGTATTGCTTATAAGAATATTCTTTTTGACCGAATAATGCATGATTTATATGATTGATGATAAATGTGATATCTTTTTTAATTAATTCAAGCTGTTCAAGATGGTAAGGGAGTGAGTGATTATCAATAGGTTCCGTTGCTTTAATGGCATATTCAAAATAACTGCGAAATAGTACAGGATTGTTTTTTGCTATTAAACGTTTGTGAATATCATCAAGTTTTTTTTCACTTGTATTTGTTGGCTCAGAGCCGGTGTGCGTAAAGACAGTTGTTCTCGGTTGAATTTTAAGGGGGCTTGTTAACGCTGAATCAATCTCTACAGAGATTGTTTCGTCGCTATCAGTGCTATCTGTATCCTCTGTTAGAGCGGGGATTTTTTGTTGATCAACAACATCCGCATCATCTTCTTCTCCATCTGAATAGTAAGGTATATTTTCATTTTTGATTTCGGCGGGGGCGAGAGTTTGAAGTATTCTGCACATTCGAGCACGTAATGCATCAACAATTGACTCTGTAAATGCGCTGAGCTGTTCACTGAGGTTAGATTGTTTGTTTGTTTTTTGAAAGTTTAGAATGTGGTTGTTCATACGCTTTAAGAGTGAGGGGGTGCGCCTGTATTGGTCAGATCTTTCAGTTTGGCAGACATGCGCATCTAGTGCGGCTATAAATTTTTCTTCTGAGCTGAAATTTGTTTTATTAAGAAAAGGGAGCACTATTTCATAAATCTCTTTAATTGCCTGTCTAATGATATTGTCAAATTCGCTTTTTTTACTTTCATTTTCGAATACAGAGTTTATAAACTGGTCCATATG
>JAZKAS010000014.1:74318-85932 GCA_040389005.1 Pseudomonadota bacterium | reverse complement strand
TAATGGTGTTTAATTTTTCCAAATAAACGCGGAATAGTTTTGTAAAAATCTAAAGGAGTGTGGATTTCTTCTGTCGATTGAAATATATCCCTTTGTTCGTGAGACGCAATGATATTCTCAAATGCACCTCCATTGTTGACATTGCAAAACAAAGATACATCTCCCTCTTCAGCCGTCAATTGATTGCTTGAGTGAAAGTTATAATCTGCAAATATTATTTTAATTGCCATGCTATACGATAAGCCATGTTTGCGCTTATGAAGGTGATTGAGATACGCTTCATAGCCTATTCCGTGAACATAGAGATTGTACATTTCCATTGTCAGATCTTTTTTTTCTTGCTCTTTATTGGTTGCTGTATAAATAGGTTTATAGCCCTTAATAAAGTATTTAAGTAAAGCAAGACCTGCATCAACAACAAGCACAGCTTTAGCAGGAGAAAAGCATGCTGCGTACTCAAGATGGATAAATTTTTTCTTAACCAACTGAGTGAGAATATTTCCTAGAAGGGCTTCAAAAAAACCTTCTATCCAGTCTTTATTTTGTGGAAATAGCTTTAGAAAAAAAATCTCCTTATTTCGATAATTTTCTGGGTTCGTGCGATCACTTTCTAGTGCATCGTAACGAGTTTTTAATACGTAAGTGCCATCATAATCACTCGTATTTTTTCCGTCTGTTTTTTTCCCAATGCGTACTAAATCTTGCATTTTTTCATTAGCAATGATTGTGATAACTTTGAGTGTATCCTGCTGCGATTCTGTGCTTGAATTTCGTGAGGGCATGTGTTTTTTTCATTGTGCTATGTAGATAATAGGATAGCGATATAAACTTAAGTCGGCCTTAAGATTTTGTTAGTTTTCTATACAAAAGGGTGTTTTTGTGATTATAATCACCATTAATTGCAAAGCTGAAAGTATATTATGAATTTACAGCAACAGACGGATGTTTTGGTTATCGGTACAGGTGCCGCGGGTTTAGCGTTGGCGTTACACTTGGCGGATTATTGTAGGGTGATGGTATTATCAAAAACGTCGTTGCAAGAAGGAGCGTCGTATTACGCGCAAGGCGGCGTTGCAGCGGTAGCTGCTGCTAATGCGGATGATAGTTATGAAGCGCACATTCAAGATACATTAATTTCGGGTCGTGGTTTATGTCAGTATAAAACGGTTGAATACGTCGTAAAAAATGCCAAAGCCGCGATCGATTGGCTAATTAATATTGGCGTTGATTTTACGCATGAAACCACCAAAGAAGGCGTGAAAGAATATCATTTAACCCAAGAGGGCGGTCATACGCAACGGCGTATCTGGCACGCAGCGGATTCGACGGGAAAAGCTGTGAAAGAAACGCTTGATGCGCGCGTTAATGCACATCCGAATATCACGGTGATTGAGCAAGCGATAGCGATAGATTTAATTACCACTAAAAATAAGCGGCGCTGTGTCGGCGCATATTTTCTTGATGAGCAAACGAAGCAAGTTCAAGCGATTGTCGCTTCTCATGTAGTATTAGCGACAGGTGGCGCAAGCAAAGCGTATTTGTATTGTACTAGTCCAGTGGTTTCAAGTGGCGATGGTATTGCGATGGCGTATCGCGCAGGATGTCGTGTGGCGAATATGGAGTTCAATCAATTTCATCCGACATGTTTATTTCATCCTAACGAAAATTCATTTTTAATTACCGAAGCTTTGCGAGGCGAAGGCGCATTTTTACGTTTACCGAATGGACAACGTTTTATGGATCAATATGACGCACTCGCAGAATTAGCGCCACGCGATATCGTCGCGCGCGCGATTGATGATCAGATGAAACGCGGTGGTTATGAAAATGTTTTTTTAGATATAACTCATAAATCACCTGAATTTATTCGCGAAAAATTTCCGATGATTGTTGAGCGTTGTTTATCACTGGGTATTGATATTACACGAGAATGGATCCCCGTTGTTCCCGCGGCGCATTATACCTGTGGTGGCGTTATGACTGATTTGAATGCCAAAACAGATTTACCTAATTTATATGCCATTGGCGAAGTCGCTTGTACCGGATTGCATGGCGCGAATCGTATGGCGAGTAATTCATTATTAGAATGTTTAGTCTTTGCCAAAGCAGCAGGTGATTCCATTTTATCCGAACTCTCCAAATCAAAAGAAACGATTGAGGTCGCACCCTGGGATGAACATCGTGTCATGAAATCTGACGAAGCGATTGTCATCACCCATAACTGGGATGAATTACGCCGCGCGATGTGGAACTATGTCGGCATTGTGCGAACTGATCGCCGACTCGAACGCGCGATGAGTCGTATTTTAATGTTGAAGCAAGAAATTAAAGATTATTACGCGCACTATAAAGTCACACGAGATTCGATTGAATTACGTAATTTGGTACTCGTGTCTGAGTTGATTGTTCGCTCTGCGATGCAACGAAAAGAAAGTCGTGGCTTGCATTTTAATTCAGATCATTCGAAAACAGATTCACGATTTGATGGCGTGATGACGATTTTATAGTTCTGGTGTGTTTATTCAGCACAATTGAAGTGTATGAAAACAATAGCGACTGATGCCCATCTTTAGCGTTTTCGCAAAGCGTGTGTAATAAGTTGTGGGGGTGATGCACATACTTTCAAATAAGAATGATTCTCATTTAGATTGACAAAGCCTCTATTTGTGGTGAAAATAAAATCCAACAGTAGCGAGGTTGGGTATCATTGTGAGCATGACATTAGCAGCCTTCAAATCCGGTGATACCGGTCGTGTGGTGAATTTATCGCACAGTAATCCGCTTTATCGGCAAAAACTGCTTTCGATGGGGTTAACGCCCGGAACGTGTTTTTCAGTAAAGCGTGTCGCGCCGTTGGGGGACCCCATTGAAATTGCGGTGCGGGGTTATAGTTTAAGTTTGCGTAAACACGAAGCTGATGTGCTTCAAGTTGAAAAATTATGACAGCAATAGAAATTGGCATTATCGGTAATCCTAATAGTGGTAAAACGACCCTGTTTAATGCGCTAACTGGCGAAAAACAACAAGTGGGTAATTGGCCGGGGGTGACGGTTGAGCAAAAAATCGGCCACTTCCAGTATCAGCACCAATCGATCAAACTGGTTGATTTGCCGGGAACCTATTCCTTAACGGTTGCTTCAGAAGAACTTTCACTCGACGAGCGTATTGCGTGTAATTATGTGTTATCACATCAAGCTAAGCTCATTATTAATGTGGTTGATGCCAGTAATCTCGAGCGTAATTTATATTTAACATTGCAATTATTAGAAATGGGCGTGCCTGTTATTGTGGCGTTAAACATGATGGATGTGGCACGTAAGAAGTCTATTTTTATTGATGTCGAACAGTTATCGAAATATTTGGGTTGTCCGGTTATTCCTTTGCAAGCAGTTAAAAAACGTACGATAAAAGCATTAAAAGATTCTCTTGTGCAAAGTGATTTGATGAATACTCCTATGGCGCCATTTGCTTATCCTGCGCCTTTGGAGCGTGCTGTTGACGATGTTGTGTGTCAAAGTCAATTAGGATTACCACGCGCAGGTGCGCGCCGCTTAGTGTTGCGATTATTAGAAGGCGATTGCTTGGCGCATGCGTGTGTCGCGCCGTCTGTTTTGTTATTAATAAAAAAATGGCAAGCGAATTTATTAGAGACGCTACATTTTGAACCTGATATTTTAATGGCGGAAGCCCGGTATTCGTTTATTGGTGATTTGATTCAGCGTGTGGTAAAACAAGACAAATCTAAACGCAGTATGATTTCCCATTGTATCGATCAAGTAGTTTTAAATCGCTTTTTAGGGTTGCCCATTTTTTTACTCGTGATGTACACAATGTTCCTATTTGCCATTAATATTGGCGCCGCCTTTCAAGATTTTTTTGATATTTCAAGTGATGCGATTTTCGTACAAACGCCGATTTATTTTTTGGAAAAAATCAATGCACCTGCTTGGCTGACGGTATTAATTTCAGAAGGATTGGGCAAAGGGATAAATACGGTATTAACGTTTATTCCCGTGATTTGTGGTATGTTTTTCGCGCTTTCGTTTTTAGAACAAAGTGGTTATATGTCACGTGCAGCGTTTGTAGTCGATCGATTAATGCGCTTGATTGGTTTGCCAGGGAAATCTTTTGTACCGATGATTGTTGGATTTGGTTGTAATGTTCCCGCAGTTCTTGCGTGTCGAACGTTAGAAAATAAACGTGATCGCGTGTTAACAGTGATGATGAGCCCATTTATGTCGTGCGGTGCGAGGCTGGCAATTTTTGCTGTATTTGCGGCGGCTTTTTTTCCAAAAAATGGTGCGACAGTTATTTTTTCGTTATATATGATTGGCATTATTATTGCAGTACTGACGGGATTTATTTTGCGTAAAACTCTATTAAAGGGTGAATCCGCGCCGTTTATTTTAGAATTACCCACCTATCATTTACCGACATTTCGCTCATTGCGTTTACATACGTGGCATCGTTTGCATGGATTTGTTGTAAAAGCGGGGGCATTAATTATTCCAATTTGTGTTTTGCTCAGTATTTTTAATGCGATTACCGTTTCTCATGTTTCATTACTCGCGTGGTTTGGGCAATGGGTAACGCCCATTTTTTCACCCATGGGAATTATGCCGGATAATTGGCCTGCGACTGTGGGATTAATCACGGGATTATTGGCCAAGGAAGTCGTTGTTGGAACATTGAATAGTCTTTATGGGCAGACGGATATGATCAGTGCAACAATTTTGCATTGGCAACTTGGTTCACAATTGTGGCAAGCGCTAATATCAATCCCTGACAATATCATGGGTATGCTGGGAAATGCATTTTGGAATCCTGTTGCAGCAGGCGTATCGGGTGATACCGTCGATGTTGGCGTGATGGGAAAAATGTATCAACGCTTTGGTGGTCCTGTCGAAGCTTTCGCGTATTTGTTATTTGTGTTGCTTTATTTTCCCTGCGTTTCAACCACGGCCGCCATTTCGCGTGAAATCGGTAAACGTTGGGCATGGTTTTCAGTTTTTTGGACGACCTTCATTGCGTACGGCGTTGCGGTATTTTATTATCAAGCGATGACGTGGCATAAACATCTACTTTTATCCATTGGATGGATGATTGGCGTAAGTGTGACGTATCTGTTAGTGTTTTTTCTATTAAAACACTATTCGCCGAAACAGTCTGATATAACCTTGCCACTAAGTGGTCAAAAACATAAACCACCGCGATGTGGTGGCTGTCTGACATAATTGAACATAAATTTGAATTCAACCCGACCCTCCCTGTAGAATGAATAGATATAGACTATACTGGCAGAACTTCTTAAGGGTGACGCATGACAGATGAATTGAAACCGCCATTATTGCTCAATCCTATTCCTAAACAACAAGTGGTCGTCGGTACGCCATTTCGTTTGGATTTGAATGAGTACATCCAAAATAATTTTCCCGAAAAGGAAGATGACACCTCAGGCGATACCTCAGTGGGTTTGCTTTATACGGTCGAAACAGAAGTGGGGTTATTGCCTTTTGATTTGGATTATACCATTACCGGCATGATCTATGGCACATGCCGTCCCCCGGCCTTAGCGCAGTCTCCCTACAAAGTGGTTGTTACCGTTACGAATGGATCTTTCGAGCCTTTAGTGACCTATTTTGAATTAATTGTGTTAGAAGCGTTACGTCCAGAAGATGAATGGGCGCCTGATACCACGTTGGAAGATGAGTTTGAGCAATCCATACAGCTCGATGCAGCCGAAGAAGCAGAGCTTCTAAAAACGCTACAAGAAGACGCAAGCGGCTTCTCTGAAGAAAAACGTGCTATTTGGGAAGCGATTATCCAAGGTCAGAGCATCCCCGAGTTAAAAGAGTTGATGGACCGACCTATTTCCCATCAAGAAATTTATTATTTATTAAGCCGAATTTCGTATTTTGTCATTTGGGATGCTAATAATTCCGCGCCCGCAGGTGTATTGCAAGCGCTTGCTTTAAAAGGCGCAAGTGAGATGTTCAATGTTTACGATCGCGGATCCTGTATTGTGGCGACGCCTAAGCAATTATTTGATCATAATCGCACTTTAAAACATGGGGTGGAAACAGCGCAAGCGATGGCGAATGAAGTTTTTCAGCGCGGTTGGCGAGTTGAGTTCGGTGGTTTTGATAAAATGGTCCGCGCTGCGTGGGTTGAGTTTGAATTGTTATCGCAAAAATTTGGAAAACCGGTGAGTTATTCTTATTTTAACCCATCATCACAAGATGTCGATTCATTGAAACAAGCACAAAGCTTGCGAATGAAATAAGCGTGAAATAAAAATTAAGCAAAAGCAGAGGGTTGTAGTTATGCCATTAGAAAATTATGAAATTGCGAGAAAACATTGGCAACAATGGGCGTCAAATCCAGATCTTTCTGATGATGAGCGTAAAAAATATCTTTTGCCTGAAGTCCCTAAACACAGTGCTTTTTTAAAGACAAAATTCGAATTACTTGAAACATCATTGGGTGGGCTTATCACTCAACAAGAAGCCGCTAGACAATATAGGGCAAACATCACCACGTCTCAAAAGAGAGATGTCATTCATCTTGAGACTCATAAAGATGCAGCCTGGCTTCTCAATCACCCTCGGTTTGAAGAAAAAAGAACGGCAAAAAAGCTTCATTTAGAACAAACGCTTATTGAAACTCAGGCAAATGCCGATGAATTTTCTGCGCTTAGATTGCTAAAGATGGATGATGCGATAAAAAAAGAAATTAATCGCAAAGAAGAAGAAAATAAAACAGTAGCAAATGAAGTGGCGAAAGGAATTATTGAGAAAGAAATTGCTGAGCTGAATGCGTTTTTGGCACGGCTGCCTGAAATGAGAGCGGCTATACAAGCATTTACAGAACAGCAAATTCTTCAACAACTCTCAGCGTCCAGTATTGCAAGAGCTGCCATGGATGAGGCTGTTCCGCTTGGTGCTTCTTCTGACGGCAAGATTAACGAGGGGCATGTGCTCACTGAGAAACAGAAAAAAGACAGTGAAACAAGTTATATTCGTGTTTCAGGAAAGCTTTCAAGTCACATGATAAAATTGACGGTTGAAGAAAAGGATGATGGAAAAGGAAATAAGAATATTGACTTTTCAATTTCGAGTGAGAGTTTTGAGATGGGCAAGTGGGGCCCTGGTGCGGGTTATTTGTATCACGAAGGGCGTATGGATTTAGCCGAGCATATACATGAGCGCTTACGAGGCGCCATGAAAGAAGACTTTGGCATGGATTTTTTGGCGCTCGCGCCTAAAAATGTTAGATGGTTTATGCAGTATTTAACGGATTCTATTGAGGTTTCTTTGGCGAGTGCTCGAAAGCAATCAGAACTTTCAAGGGTCAATCCAAATTCACCTCCTTTTAGTTCGCATGTCATTATGCATGATACGGCGATTGCGAGTTTGGATGATTGGGCGGATAAAAATCCTTGGAGTGCTTGGATATATCGCGACGAGATTCTGTCCATTAAACTATACAATAATAAATGTAACATAGAAAAAGCGCATTTATTGATGGCAGAGACGCGTTATGCACGTCAAAATGCGGCTGATTATAGTCCAGCATCGCCTCTAGTCGTAACTGAAAAAATGACGACAGCATTACAACTGCTCGCAATCGCTTCTCGCAATACCATTGCTTTAACACTGAAAAACATTAAGTTAACGAGCGATAATTTTAATGAAGCCACTCAAGCACTTGAATCTCTACAAGATACGCAACGTTTAGTACAAGCAGAATATGAAACCGTATTTGCAGGTTATCAGCAAATGCAGATTCAGCTCGAGCAAGTAAAAGCAATCAGGCCTCAGAATACAAAAAAAATTACGGCTCTTGAGACGAAAGTACAGAAGCTGAAGCATGACATGCAAGAATTAGCAATGGCCCTGAGAGAAACAGAGGTGCTTATTCAGCGATATCACGATAAATTTTTCACTAATGATGCTGGGTTAATAAATAAAATGACCCACGCTCTAGGGAATAAAGATGAAACAATTCGTGCACTTGCGTCGGTGATTGCTATGTTTCCCCAAAGTCTGGATGAGCTTGCTGATATTTTAGTCGCTGCAGATAAAGCGACATATCCTGATCGTGCAGCAGTTTTACGTGCTTTTGAGCCGCCAGCAACTGCGACTCAAAAAGTCGCGATGATTAATCGCGCGTATGATTTTAATGCTACTGGCACAATGGCGGTGCTTAAAGAAGTTTATGAAACGGTCAAAGAGCCTCCACAGGATCTGGCAAAACTCTCTGCTATAATTCTTAGCAACAGATCATCTGTTGTAGCAAGCTTTGTTGTTAATGCCGATCCTGGTGGCGCTGCTGGTTTGGCACAAAAAAATTTACCCCTTACGGCAGATAAAATTCTAAAAGATGATGTAAGTTCGCAACAAGTAATATTACGTAATGAAACATATAATGCAGTTTGTGCGGATACGATTTTAACTGGAAAAATTGCAAAAATTGATCTGAGTCGTACTGCAATAGCTATTAGAAATGATCGAACAAGTGTGCTGAAGGTAATGTTACGCCGTGAGACTTATTTGGCAGTGAGAGATAATGACAATCTCGCGGTCAAGGTTGCGCAACTTAATTTTGATAATACAGTAGAAGTCATTCATTCTAAGTCAGAGGAATCTCGTTCCATTGGGATTCAAGCAGCAAATACTGTTCTTAGCAATTCAGCTTTAACAAAAAAAATAGTGTTGTCAGATGTAAAAAGAGCTGCAAGTATTATTGTTCATGATAATGAAAGTGTCGCTGATATCATTAAATCTGATAATGAGAGCAAAGAAACAATTGCTAAAATTCTTGCGGGTCCTGAAACTTTTAAAGCTAAAGGACGTAATTATACCGAAACATATGCTAAAAAATTAAAAGATGCTCGAAACAAAGTCAATAATGATTTGATGACTGCTATTGCAGAAGCTAGAGCAATGCAAGGCGGTATAGATGAACTTCGCAGCATGATCGTCTTGACGCTGAACCGTGATGCGATAGCATTTTCACGAATAAATAAACCTGAAGTTTGTAAAGCTGTTATTCAAGCAGCTTTAGAAGATTGGGTGAATTTAGATTCAAATATTCAACTTCAAGTTATCAAGCTCATGTTAGGTTTTGATCTCGATAATTCTAACGCAGCTCCTGATCCGGTACGCTTTAGAGAAGGATTTAAGCATGCAAATGAAAATACTCGTTTAACCATTATTGAAACGGCATTAAATAATTGGGAGCGCGTTACACCTGAGATTTGTCTTGAAATAATCACGCTTCTCTTAAACAATCCGGCAACGTTTGCAGCAGCTTTAGCAGCGGCAACTGAAGCAACACGCTTGGATATTATTAAAGTGGCATTGAATGATTGGGCCAATCCTGTATTCACACCTGCAATTCGCCTTGAAATAATTACGCATCTTCTAAACAATCCGGCTACATTCACTCTGGCTTTTCAGTCTGCAACGGAATCTACTAAAGTTGCTATTATTGAAGAAATACTTGCTAATCCACATGTATTTCATGGACTTGACGATACAATTAAACAGAAAATTATTTCTTTTATTACCGCCGCTCATCCAGAGTTGTATAATACTGACCAGTTTTTTTTCTCTGCAGATCCTATTGTCATTTCCGCCAATGCCACAATCGATGCGCTTGCACCTGTTGTTGCTGGAAATAAAGAAATTAGAAACTTGTTGGTAGATATTCTTGCGGATGCAATTGTTGCAGAAACGCCTGGGATGCAACGTATTTATGCTATTAACAGAGCGAATGATAAAATTAAAGCGAATCCAGCGGCTGCTTTGAGAGAAGGTCTTGTTCATGATCTTGCTGCGGGCAAAGTTGTGTTGAGTAAAGCGAAGAAAGCGGCCAATAAAACTTCACAGGATACGGCAGCATTGATTATTGCAGTGCCGACAGCTTTTAAAGCATTAGTAGAGGTTGATCCGGCAAAAATGGCGGCTGAGATTTTTGCGAATCCTGAAAGTAAAAGCCTCATTAGTGAATATCTGGTCCGTAAGCGTATCGCGGCTGGCGAAAATCTAGTTAATGCAACAGTTCATGCTGATCAAGCTATCAATAATACTCCTAACGACGCTTTTAAAGAGGTAACCGATTGGCTTTTAACCACGCCTACTTCATATGAGTCATTCAAGAATGCTGCTTCACCACAAGTGCAAGCTATAAATCGAGCAGGGTTAACTTTTAATGAAGTTCGAGGAGATGGAAGTTGTTTTTATTATGCGATTGCCACGAGTCAAGCAGGGCGTGTTCTTACTGAGAGTGATCAAGGGGTTGCAAACTTAGCATTGAGAAAACAAGTTGCTGATCGAATAGAAGCCGATCAAGCGTTGTATAATGCTGATCCAACAACTGGCATAGACTATGTCGGATTTTATGAGGCAGAACACACAGCGAATCCTACTCAATATCCCTGGCCAACATTTGCTGATTATATGGTTGCAGTGCGAGATGGTTCTGCAGCGGGAGCGTATGCGGATAATTTTACAATACCTGCATTAGGCAAAGTGCTTGGTCGACCGATTTACGTCATTGATCAAGATGGAAACTTCAGGGTCAATGGTACTGAGGAGGCCGAGGTTGGAGAGCCATTATTTGTCTACTACGACGGTAACAATCATTATGATGCGCTTGTTAACGATGCAGCGGTGCCACGACAAGAAATTGCTGCTCGTTTAAAACTTCAACAATCTATATCGCAAAATGTTGGGATACAAAGTGCAGTGGCTAACGTCATTGAAAAAAATCCTTCTGATGCAACAGGCAAGCCTATTCGTCAGGTGGTTGATAGTGTGCGTAAGATTCCTAACCCAGATCATGTAGAAGAAGCATTCACTCGAGATGCAGAAGTAAAAGCGCTTCTGAACAGCAGTGCTAAAGATTGCGCGGATGGGGTGAGAGAGGTAAGAGGTACGATTAAATGGGACGATAAGATTCTCAGTCTCGAAGATGCTAAAAAACAAACTGATGCCGCTGCAATGCAAGTGAATCCTGGTGCCTCTATCGCAGCACGAAATATGGTGATAGGAGCATTGACGCAAGTTGTGAACGAGCCAACGACAACTGGCCCTCTCAATGAGGCAAACGAATTGGCAAGAGTTGCTATTATTCAGCAAATGGATTTTGATGTTTTGGCGGAGTTGGTTGTTAAAGGTGATAATGCGTTTAAAGATACGATTGCTGCTTGTATACCTCTGAAAGTTGCACCTCAAACTCCGGCGACGTTGGCTGAGGCACGCGCTATGTTGAATGAGCCTGTGCAAGCGCAAAAAGTGTTAAAAGCAGCATTAAGCAATCCTAATGCCTTACTGAGACGTGCGGCAGGAAATGCTATTCGAGATGTGCTGGCGAAGGATTCTCTGCCTCATCTGGCAATGGAGCGTGCACTTGGCGCAAATCCATTTGCCGTCTTCGCAAGTACGCGTGCTCGTCATAATAGAGTGATGGCAACTGCAATCACGGCTGAAGTTGGAAAACTTACCGCAAAAGAGATTAAAGAGATTGCAAAAGTAGATCTCGCAGTGTGTGGTGCGTTGATTGTTAATATCATGGATCCAGGGGATCCTCGATTGAAGAGTATTGCAGC
>JAZKAS010000014.1:70319-74308 GCA_040389005.1 Pseudomonadota bacterium | reverse complement strand
TGCCTGTTTTTCCTCCTGATACGGATAAGGTGCTTGACGATCTTCGTGATCCTCTGAAGGTTGAAGCAACACTGCGTGCTGCATTCGTGGCGCATCCGTTCGAATTCCAAACGGTCATTAATAAAATAATTGATGACGTGCCAGATAATCAATTAGAAGCTCATGCGGGAGTGGCGCCTACCTCTTTGCGAACAGCTATTCAGCCAGTGATTGCAAGAAATCCCTTAGCAGCTATTAATACACATCCGGTCATGAAAAAAGCCATTTATCGTTCCGTCGCTACACTTCCTGCGGTGAGTGCAGCTGAGAGAGTATTGAAAAATGCTCGAGAGACTGCGCGTTTGGATATTCTTAAAAATAAGACAACGAAGCTTCAAGTTAAAGAGATCGCCATGGCGACTCTTGCTAATCAGGAGCAAATAAGGATATTTGCAGAAGGTATTCATGCTCACCCAGAGCTGTTACAGGCTCTAGGTCGTCATATTCCTGTTTTGTTAAATGTTCCTTGGGCGGGGGCATCTCGTCACGCAAACGTTGATGAAATTATCGTTGAGCTGCGCAGGCTTAAACCCGAGCGCTTGGTAGAGATTTTTACTGATCCGGCTGTAATCGAGCAGGTAACGCCTCTTCTTCGTCAACATTCTGATTTAGCAAAAGTTCTTAATGGCTATGTCGCTGATGATGAAGCTTCTCTTGAGGCAGCAATTGATCGCAAACCAGATGTTATGAAGGCTAACATTGCATATGAAAATATACGCCATGCAGCGGCTAATGATCCTGCCAATGCCACTGCAATTTATAACGACCCATTAGTGCAGCAAACGCAACAGAGTACTAACAAAAATATTAAACAAAACCCTGTCATCGAAAAACTTTATGAGCATTTGAAGCATGAAAAATCATTTACGACTACGCGTATTAAAACTGCCGTAACAAAAAAAGATGATGTAACAAAAGAAGATGTTATTGAGCAAGTTGAAACTATTGATACCATACAGTTTAGGCCTGACGGTTTATCTGCGAATGAACCTTCCATTGTCGTGAGTGCGAATGACATGCGCGATGTTGTCATTCAACTGGTACAAAATGAATTGGCTAGTATTCAAATCATAGCTGATAGGCAAGCAAAACATTTGAAGCTTGCAGATATATGTAAAGAAAACACCAAGAGCGCGCTTAGGTCATTTGATCCTAAAACAGAGGCTATCGAAAATCTAAAAGCGGTTATTGAGGTTGTAAAAGATCTTCAGCTTTCCCCTGAAGAAGCGGAGCTTGTTAAGCGTGCGGGTTCTCTTTTGGCAAGATTGGAAAAAGAAACAGACCCACTTGCACAGTTGTTTAGTCAAGCAACTGAAGACGTCGCGAAGCAAAAAAAGACAGACACAGAGAATGAAGTGGTAGAGCTTGAGGGAAAACTTGTCAAATACCGCAAGGAGAAGCCTGCTGAGCTTCGTAAGCTTGGAGCTATTGCGGGAGCTGCGGAAGATGATGCGCGAGTGCGTCTTGTTACTGCTGCAGATATTATTGCTAAACGTGTGCCGGCTGCTATTGCGGGAAATGAAATTCAAAAAGCGCGCGCAGAGGATTATATTAAACTGATTAATGAAGATGTTGAAATACAAAAAATTTACGATAAAAAAGGATTGAGTCCTGCGCAGCTTGAGAGCGAAATTGCCGCTGAACTTCCTAAAGCGATGACGCGTATTTTTAGGTCAGAGCTGGATGTAGTTCGCGCAGAAGTTCTTTATAAACAAGCAAAGGGTAACGCAGATTTCCAAAGAATTCTCGCTGCCAAGGGTATTGCCGAGGCTGAGCCATGGAAACATGCATTATCTATTGTTCAAGCGATAGCGGATAATAATGAGCCGCCAATAGGTATTATTATTGCACCTCCTCCTATTACTCAAGTTCGGGCAATAGAGCTTCTTACTCAGATTGATAACGATGCAAGGATGCAAAAAACATTAAACGAAACTTTGGATAATCGAGGGGGCAGCAAAGCAGCGACAGCTTGGGAAAAAGCGGTTGAAGCTGATGAGGATGTTAAACAAAGAACAATGGGTATTGTCGCGGCAAAAGATAAAAGTGCTGAAGCAACAGTGAACTACGAAAAAATAAAAGAACAGAGGGAAACTAAGGCGGTAACTGCTACGAGTTTAACCGAGCAAAACACAATCGTCAAAGAAACGAATCAACATAAAAAGGATGATCTGGTTAAAACACTTGGAGAGCGTCAAGCGCTTGCGGAAGAAAGAAAAGAAGAGAAGAGTATGAATAGATCCAGATATTCTCCTGGGCCTTAGAGAGAGGGTGCAACGTAGTAAAGGCGATCTCCGCTTATAGTTGCCCGTTTTTCCGCTTTCCGTTTTGTCGAATATCTTGTAGAATCGCTCCCCTAGTAGTTTAACGGCAGTAATATGCGAGTTCCTTTGATTGCGGGTAATTGGAAAATGCACGGTTCGCGTGCGTTTGTTGCGCAGATTTTGCCTGGTTTGTTGGCGATTCAGCCATCATCCGTAACAATAGCGGTGTTCCCGCCATTTGTATTTTTGTCGCAAGCGCAAACTTTATTAACGGGCAGCGCGATAAAATTAGGTGCGCAAACGATGGATGCGCATGATCAAGGCGCTTATACCGGTGAAATATCGGCGGCGATGTTGAAAGAATGCGGTTGTGATTATGTATTAATCGGTCATTCTGAACGACGTGAGAGTTATTTTGAGACAGACGATACGTGCCGACAAAAAGTGATTGCGGCGCAAGCGAATGGTTTAACACCAATGCTGTGTGTCGGAGAAACGTTACAAGAGCGTGAAGCGGGTCAAACGTTTGAAGTGATTGAACGTCAATTATCGGCAATTTTTCATGAGCCGAAAATTAATCCAGCACCGTTGGTATTAGCGTACGAGCCTGTTTGGGCGATTGGCACAGGAAAAACGGCAACCCCTGAATTAGCGCAAACCGTGCATGCGTTTATTCGCGAAAAATTAGCTGCATGGTTGGGCAATGCAGTTGCACAAAGAATGCAGATTTTATATGGCGGAAGTGTCAAGCCCGATAATGCGGCGGGATTATTATCTCAGCCTGATATTGATGGAGCTTTAGTCGGTGGCGCTTCGCTAGTCGCGGAATCTTTTATTGGAATTATTAATGCTGTAGGGGCTGCGCCTGGTGCCTGTCCCGAACTAAAGAGGAAATAGCAGATGGGCGTGCAGATTATTTTGATTTTTCATGTGTTAATAGCGATTTGTTTAATTGCATTAGTGCTTTTACAACAAGGCAAGGGCGCAACTGCCGGAGCTGCGTTTGGTTCTGGGGCATCGGGCACAGTGTTTGGTAGTCGTGGTTCAAAAGGGTTTTTATATAAATTAACTGGTGGCTTGGCGATTGCTTTTTTTGCAACCAGTATTATTTTGACGTATCTTGCCGCGCATAATGCGGCGGATGCTCAAAAGGAGGACGATATCCCTGGATTAACGATACCGGTGAAACAAGTGAATTCAAACGCACCTGCAGCACCGATTAAACCTTCGATTTAATTTAAAAATCGATTACAATGGTTTTTTGAGTAAAAAAAATGTCGACGTGGTGGAATTGGTAGACACGCTACCTTGAGGTGGTAGTGGCGCAAGCTGTGCGAGTTCGAGTCTCGCCGCCGACACCAAATTATAAAAAGTTGTATGGGCTGTGCCTTGTGCCTGCCCATTTCAATAAGGCAGATGTCCAATAATGTTAGAAAATTATTTTGCCATTCTCGTTTTCATTGCAGTGGGTTTTGCCATCGGTATTGCATTGCCCGTGATTGCTTGGATCATTAGTCCAAAAGCGCCGAACGCTGCAAAACTTTCAACGTATGAATGTGGATTTGAGCCTGTTGGAACTGCGCGTTTGCCCTTTGACGTACGATTTTATCTCGTCGCTATTTTATTTATTGTATTTGATTTAGAAACTGCATTTCTCGTACCCTGGGCCGTTGTATTTCGTCAACT
>JAZKAS010000014.1:69333-70309 GCA_040389005.1 Pseudomonadota bacterium | reverse complement strand
CGGCGTATTAGTCGTTGGGTTTATTTATGAGTGGAAAAAAGGTGGTTTAGAATGGGAATAAAAACCGGCAATCCGGGTTTCATTACAACCACTGTCGATCAAATTGTTGATTGGGCGCGCACGGGTTCTTTATGGCCCATGACATTTGGGCTCGCGTGTTGTGCAGTCGAAATGATGCAAGCAGGGGCAAATCGTTATGATCTCGATCGATTTGGGGTTGTGTTTCGTCCGAGTCCACGACAATCCGATGTGATGATTGTTGCAGGAACGTTATGTAATAAAATGGCGCCAGCATTACGACAAGTGTACGATCAAATGGCAGAACCTAAATGGGTAATTTCCATGGGATCGTGTGCGAATGGGGGTGGTTATTATCACTATTCTTATTCGGTTGTACGCGGTTGTGATCGCATTGTGCCTGTCGATATTTATGTGCCGGGTTGCCCGCCTACCGCAGAAGCGTTGATTTATGGCGTGCTGCAATTACAAAATAAAATTAAACGTCAAACCGTCTTATCTCGCAAGGGAGAACAGAAATAATGACAGATTCTGTGTCTCTTGCTATTCATTTGCGTGAACGTTTTTCAGGCGTGCTTGTTAAGTGCCAAGAAGTGCTCGATGAAGTTACGATTGTATTACACTCTTTGGATCTTGCAGCTACTTGTGTAGCTTTACGTGATGAACCTGCATTTGAATTTAAACAATTAATCGATGTGACGGTTGTTGATTATTTAACGTATGGTGAGGCGGAATGGGAAACACAATCTGCAACGTCACAGGGATTTGATCGGGGTGTTGCAGTCGTTGCAAGCGGCGCAGTGTCAAGCTCTCTCGGCTCGTGCACCCATCCCCCAGTAGGACCTCTGCACGTCGCCGAGAGGCTTGATACCACGCCTGATCATCGTCAACGTTTCGCCGTCGTCTATCATTTATTATCGCTAACCAACAATCAACGATTACGCATCAAAATTTTTCT
>JAZKAS010000014.1:67899-69323 GCA_040389005.1 Pseudomonadota bacterium | reverse complement strand
AATTACTTCTGTTAATGATATCTGGCCTGCTGCGAATTGGTTCGAGCGAGAAGCGTTCGACATGTTCGGTGTTGTTTTTACAAATCATCCTGATCTACGCAGAATTCTCACTGATTATGGGTTTGAAGGCCATCCGTTTCGAAAAGATTTTCCATTAAGTGGATTTGTTGAAGTGCGTTATGATGCAGAGCAAGGCAAGGTAATTTATGAGCCGGTGGATATTGAACCGCGCGTGCTTGTGCCTAAAATAATTCGTGAGGATGAACGTTATGCCGGAAACTAAAAGTTACACCTTAAATTTCGGTCCACAACATCCTGCCGCGCACGGTGTATTGCGTTTAATGTTAGAATTAGACGGTGAAGTTGTTTTAAGTGCTGATCCCCACATCGGATTATTGCATCGCGGCACAGAAAAATTAGTCGAAACAAAGCCGTATAATCAAAGTATTGGTTATATGGATCGTTTAGATTATGTGTCGATGATGTGTAACGAACACGCGTATGTACTCGCCATTGAAAAATTACTCGGTGTGCAAGTGCCGGAACGCGCACAATATATTCGTGTTATGTTTGATGAAATCACCCGACTTTTAAATCATTTACTTTGGTTAGGCGCGCATGGTTTAGATCTTGGTGCGATGACTATGTTTCTTTATACCTTTCGTGAACGCGAAGATCTCATGGATTGTTACGAAGCCGTTTCCGGTGCGCGTATGCACGCAACGTATTATCGTCCCGGTGGCGTGCACCGTGATTTGCCTTCACGCATGCCGCAATATGCTTCTTCGGCTTTGCGCAGTCAACGTGAACTCAATGCTATAAATGATGCACGGCAAGGGTCTTTATTAGAATTTATTGAAGATTTTGTAAAACGTTTTCCGAAATGTATTGATGAATATGAAACTTTATTAACAGATAATCGTATTTGGAAACAGCGTACCGTGGGTATTGGCGTTGTTTCTCCTGAGCGTGCAATTGCCTTAGGATTCACTGGCCCGATGTTGCGTGGGTCGGGTGTTGCGTGGGATTTACGCAAAAAACAACCCTACGAAGTTTACGATAAATTGCAGTTTGATATTCCTGTAGGGACAAATGGCGATTGCTATGATCGTTATCTCGTGCGTGTAGAAGAAATGCGTCAGTCCAATAAAATTATCGAACAATGTGTTAATTGGTTGCGTGAAAATCCAGGTCCTGTGCTTGCGGATCATCATAAAATTACCCCACCGTCACGCGTCGCGATGAAAAGTAATATGGAATCATTGATTCATCACTTTAAATTATTCACCGAAGGTTTTTGTGTGCCTGAAGGCGAATGTTATTCTGCGATCGAACATCCCAAAGGTGAATTTGGCATTTACTTAGTGTCCGATGGTGCGAATAAACCGTATCGGATGAAAATACGTGCTCCAGGTTTCGCACAT
>JAZKAS010000014.1:58451-67889 GCA_040389005.1 Pseudomonadota bacterium | reverse complement strand
AAGCTTAGATGAAATGTGTCGCGGACATATGCTCGCAGACGTCGTGGCGATTTTATCGAGTCAGGATATTGTGTTTGGAGAGATTGATCGTTAGATATTTTCGTGTACTTCACTGTGTGTCGTCCCACGCCATCGACCGGGTGATCCATTTTCTCAAAGGCTTACAATCATTCAGTCAAGTTACAGGACGTCTGTATTATGAGCAGCCTTGTACACATACTCCACTTGACGTGATTGCGCATGGCATACTGGAATCACGGGAAGTGCAATCGAGAGCTGCTTGCGATGAACAAGAGCAATCGCTGTAATCAGCATAAACTTCATGAGATCCAATTAAAGTCGATAGTATTAGAAGTGTTGCTAATGTTTTTTTAGGTGTCATTTAAAAATCCTCTATAACTGTAACCTGTAGTGCATCATAGTAAATAAATCCAATATCCAATGCAATGTAACAAGCAAATTCTGCAGATCGAACTCTCTCTAATTATTACTTAAAAACATTGCGCAATCATTGATAGATTGAAAGCAGCGAACAGCTTCTACTCTGTCCTGCTTCCAAGACCAATGTTGCCCAGTCGGTATAACAGGAGTGTTAGACTCGTAAGTGAAAACGCATTGATCATCATTCGCGTAAAAGCAGTTTATTTGAGAGGGTGTGCGGCCTGTCATTGTGCAGTTGTTAAGTACAGGAAGCTTGCTAGAAGAGCAGGGTGTGGGGTATATAGCGCTGAATCCTGAAAACTGGGTCACTTCGTTTGCGCTGTAATTATTACTCGTAAAAATAGGGCAAGAAGTCGCGCTCGATGAGTAATTTTGTCTTATTTGTGCGATATTGTTCCCTGTTGCCGTTGGAGGTGTGTCTGTCCTGGTATGGCTTGTGTTTTCTTCTGAAGTATAGTCCTCGCTTATTTCGGCGCAATAATCTCGACGGCCGATAGAATGAGTGCCTGGTGAGGGGGTTATCTCATCAGAATCGTATTTGTTTTCTATTGAGGTCTTGGTTTTTTGGGTGGTTAGCTCTGTGACTTTAAAAAGACAGTTCAAGAAATTCCTAGCCGTACAAATTTGTATTCTCGTTTTAAGGTGGCAGTGATAATGAGACCAAATACTAGGGGTGACGGGAGCTGAAGCAACTGCTGCCTCATAGGCAAGAGGGCATGTTGAGCTTCCTGACGTTGCAGTATAAGTGCATATTATTTTGTAACCTCTTTCAGACGCCGTGGCAATGTTCGCTGATTTAAATGAATATGTTGGCGTGCCGCCGCTTGCGCTTAGTTGAGAAAGACAAGCATTGTTGGTCGATATAGGTTGATAAGTTAGAGAACTCGTAGTATTCATTGTCGGAGTCGAAGTTTTTGGGATAGGTATTTCCGTCACGGCAGGGCATGTGATGCTTTGCAGGCCTTGAGTGTTTGATGTAAAAGCAGACTGAAGATTGCTTTGGATGTCAGTAGAATTTATCGGCGACGTAAACGATAGGGACACCGCAGGTATGGCGATAGTGAATGTAACAGCCAAGCGACCGCCAATGATGAAAAATTTCCTATGCATATCGTTTCCTTAATCGTCTTTAAAATCAATCTAGCACGTAGATTCGTACACTATTTATAAACATAACTCAAAGCTAACCCGTCAGAATTAAATTGAAACAGTAGTAGAGTGCTTTGATATTCCCGTAATAACTCTATTAACAAATTATAGGGTGGGGTGCCAACGGCTCCCCCTCCTTGCAGGTCGACTTTCTAATCAGAAGAGCATGTGATCTGAGTAATTGCAAAATCTTTAGGCTTGTTTAGACAAGTGACTTGTAAAAATAGTGTTTGATAATGTACCGAAGGCGATATGTTTGTTAGCATTGGATTATAATCAGAAGAGCTGGACGATGATTGAGATGCTTTTTTTGCTGTAGATACACTAGTCCACGTGTTATCGTTTGGGTTGGCAGAGTATGAAATCTCGAAATCATCTCTTGATAAGATCTGAATTTCCTCAATTTTTTTACCCGTAGGGCAAGAGGTGCCAAAAATATAAGTCGTATCTTTAGGGACCAATACCGCTGGAAATCCTTTTTCGTTCTGGGGATTGCGGTTAACATCATGCATAGGGAAGGGGCAGATGCCATTTTCATTGGTATCGGTACAACTCCAGCCGTAATCGAATGTGCCTGGTATGCTGCATGAGGTCGTGGTGGATGATGTGCCGCTGCATGTTGAGTTGGATGTTTTTCCTGTGCATATATTGCCTGATAATGTATAAGTAGGACACCCGCCACTATAAGAATTTCTAATATGAACAGGCGTGCTTGCGTGCTTATGGATAACCTGTCCGGTTGAAGTATTACATCCGCTGTCTGGGTAGGTTGGTAAATTGTAGCTGGCTTGAAAATAGTTGGAGCAGCCGAAGCTTGTCGAAACCGCTTGACAGTTATTGGTTGGAAGTTTGCTGCTTGTGCCATCATTACTACATACCGGCGAGGAAGCAAAAGCACTATCTGAATTTATGCCTATAGATAAAAAAAGAGCAAATAGCAGAATTTTTTTAGTTAACATCGTCATACTTTCCTTATTAATGATTTCACATTAAGACCAGTTCCTTTTGCAAAACACCACAGAGGTTTAGAATTAACATAACACATAAATAAATTGAATGCGAAGGGCAATGAGTCCAAATTTATTTAGCTTGATGGGTGGCTACAAAACAATTCCTTTTTAAGTTAGAATAATCAAAACCTATAGCAAGAGCCTGTGTGAATGACCGATTCTTCCCTAAGCCCGGAAATCCGCGCTGAAATTGATCAATGGACCGCGAAATTTCCGAGCGATAAAAAACAATCGGCCGTTTTAGCCGCGCTGCATATTATGCAAAATCATCATGAAGGCTGGTTGCGCCGCGAGCATTTAGATGCGGTTGCGGAATATTTAGAAATTCCCAAAATGGCAGTCTATGAAGTTGCGAGCTTTTATAGCATGTTTGATTTGAAAAAAACCGGTCAATATAAAATCAATGTCTGCACGAATATTTCGTGCTTATTGCGTGGTTCCGAAGATATTGTTAAACAATTTGAAAAGCGCTTAGGCATTTCTGTCGGTGAAACAACGCCGGATGGAAAATTTACCTTACGTGAAGTTGAATGTTTAGCGGCCTGTGTCAACGCGCCTGTGTGTCAAATTTTATGTAAAGGCAAAGGCGATTATCAAGTCGATTTAACCCCTGAAAAAGTCGATGCATTGTTGGAGGGGTTAAAATGACCATTACCCTCAATCAGGTGTGTTATCGAACATTGCATTTACCTCAATCATGGTTGCTTTCAACGTATGAAAGCATCGGCGGATATGCAGTATGGAAAAAAATTCTAGCAGAAAAAACACCGCCGGCAGAATTGCTTGAACAAATTAAGCAATCTAATTTACGAGGCAGGGGCGGCGCAGGTTTCCCCACAGGGATTAAATGGAGTTTCATTAAACCTGAATCTCCCGGTCCAAAATATTTATTATGTAACGCCGATGAAGGCGAGCCAGGTACTGCAAAAGATCGTGATATTTTACGATTTAATCCGCATCAATTAATTGAAGGGATTTGCATCGGCGCTTACATTATGGGGATTGATGTCGCGTATATTTATATTCGTGGTGAATTTGAAGAACCGATTGCGCGTGTCAACGCTGCAATCGAAGAAGCTCGAAAAGCCGGATATTTGGGCAATAATCTTTTTAATTCAGGATTTAATATACAGATGCATCATGCAATGGGCGCGGGTGCTTATATTTGCGGCGAAGAAACTGCAATGATGGAGTCTTTGGAAGGCAAAAAAGGTCAACCAAGATTTAAACCGCCATTTCCTGCAAACTTTGGGTTGTATGGACGACCCACTACTATCAATAACGTTGAAACATTTGCATCGGTGCCGGTGATTTTAGAAAAAGGCCCTGAGTGGTTTTTAGGCTTGGGAAAACCGAATAACGGTGGAACGAAAATTTTCAGCGTGTCAGGGCATGTCAATAAACCAGGGAATTATGAAGTTCCTTTAGGTACACCATTTAAAACGCTATTAGAACTCGCCGGTGGCATGAAAGACGGTAAAAAGCTAAAAGCGGTTATTCCCGGCGGAAGTTCAATGCCCGTATTGCCGGCAGAGATCATCATGGAATGTGATATGGATTACGATTCGCTACAAAAAGCGGGCTCGTCACTTGGTTCAGGTGCTGTGATTGTCATGGACGAAAATACATGCATGGTAAAAATGCTTGCGAGACTTTCACATTTTTATCAAGAAGAATCTTGCGGTCAATGTACGCCGTGTCGTGAAGGCACCGGTTGGTTAGCGCGGCTTGTTAAACGAATCGAAAATGGCGAAGCGATTATGAGTGATATTGATACGCTACAACGTGCGGCAAAAAATATTGAAGGTCGAACGATTTGTGCATTTGGAGAAGCCGCGGCGTGGCCTGTTGGCGGATTTTTAAAACATTTTCGTGAAGAATTTGAATATCACGTGAAAAATAAAAAATGTAAGGTTTGATATGCCCGACATCAAAATAGAAATAGACGGTAAAGAAATTACGACCCAGCCGGGTAAAATGTTGATTCAAGTCGCTGACGAGAATGATATTTATATTCCCCGGTTTTGCTATCACAAAAAATTAACGGTTGCGGCGAATTGTCGTATGTGTTTAGTGGAAGTTGAAAAAGCACCGAAAACATTACCTGCGTGTGCGACACCGATCAATGACGGGATGAAGGTTTTTACGCAATCTGCAAAAACGTTGGAATCACAACGCGCGGTGATGGAATTTTTGCTAATTAATCATCCGCTGGATTGCCCGATCTGTGATCAAGGCGGTCAGTGTGAATTACAAGATTATTCCATGGGTTATGGCAAAGATAATTCCAGTTATAACGAAGAAAAACGCGCTGTGGCCAATGACGATTTCGGCCCGTTAATTGCAACAGAAATGACGCGCTGTATTCAGTGTACGCGTTGTGTGCGTTTCGGTAAAGAAATTGCCGGTGTGCGTGAAATTGGTATGGTCGGTCGAGGTGAACATTCGCAAATTTCTACTTATGTTAAACATACGGTGGATCATGAATTATCCGGTAATATTATTGATCTTTGTCCCGTTGGCGCTTTATTGTCAAAACCATTTTTATATAAAGCGCGTGCGTGGGAATTAAAAGCGCATGACGGTATTTCTCCACACGATGGCGTTGGTTCACATCTTTCTATACACACACGTCGCAATGAAGTTATGCGTGTTGTATCGCGAGAAAATAATGAGATTAATGAAACGTGGATTTCTGATCGTGATCGATTTAGTTATCAAGGTTTGAACGTGAATCGGTTAGAAAAGCCTATGATTAAAGATGACAAAACAGGCGAATGGCGTGAAGTCACCTGGCCCGTTGCCTTGAATTTTGCTTCGAATGCCTTGGAAAAAATCAAAGCAGCGCATGGTGCGAATCAAATCGGCGCACTTGTTTCACCGAATAGCACGCTGGAAGAAGCGCATTTAATAAAAAAATTATGGGATCATCTAGGTAGTGAACAGATTGAATATCGATTAAGAAAAGAAGGTGACCAACCGGTAGCCCCTACACCCAGCCTCAATATAGCGATCGCTGATATTGAAAATCAGAAGACAATTATTTTAATCGGTTCACATTTACGAAATGATCAACCGATATTGGCGCATCTCGTGCGTAAAGCGGCATTGAAAGGTGCAAAAATTCATGTGATTGATAGTGTTAGACATCCGTATCAATTTGATTTGGCGAGTGAAACGATTGTAAAACCATCGATGATGGTTGCTGCAGTTTCAAATTATGTATCGGCCGATGTAGGGTCGCCCAGTTTGATTATCATGGGAGAAAATGCTCTCAATCACCCTGACGCTGCAAAAATCCAATCGCTATTAGACAAATTTGCAACAGATACACAAAGTGTTTTTGCACAATTACCTGAAGGTGCGAATGCAATGGGTTGTGCGAAACTATTTTCTCAAACAAACATAAATGCATCATTAAAAGCGTATTTGCTCCATAATATTGAGCCGGAATTTGATGTTGCGAATCCACAAAAATTGCAACGTGATTTATTATCAGCGGACATGGTCGTTGCTGTGACACCATTTATCAGCGAGCATTTAAAGCAAGTCGCTAAAGTATTACTTCCTTGCGCAGCGTTTACTGAAACCTCAGGAACGTTTATGAATTTAGCGGGCGAACAGCATTCATTTACCGGATGTGTTACTCCAAAAGGCGAAGCGCGTCCCGCGTGGAAAATTTATCGCGTGTTGAATAATTTATTGAGCGTGCCTGAATGTGAATTTGAAAGCAGCGAAGATGTTTTAAAAGCATGGGTTCATGCAAAACCAACAGAAAACAGGTTGGCCGGTGTAGGGGCTACCGGTTGGTCGCCTTCTCAAACGCTACAAGACAATCAATTAGAACGCATTACCACCTGGCCGGATTGTCGTTCTGACAATTTGGTTCGACGTGCGCGTGCATTAAACGAGCGCGCGATTGAAAAACACTTTGAAGCAGTTCACATCCATGAAAAAACTGCAAAGCAATTGCAATTATCGAATGAGCAACAAGTACAAGTGAAACAAAATGATTTACAAGTAGTCTGTAAACTCGTTATCGATAATCAAATTGTTCCCGGTGCCGTATTTATTGCGGGAGGCACGTTAATTGCAGCTCAATTGGGATCAAGCTTTGGCGTGATTACAGTTGAGGCAAAAAATTCATGAAACAAAAAAATAGTTTGCGCACCGTATTACTGCTTGCGCCTTTTATATTAGGGTTTGCGCTTGCTTTAGATATTTATGTGCCGAGCATTCCAGACTTGTGCGTTTATTTTTCTGTGCCGCCAGGAGTCGTTCAATTAACAGTAAGTTTATTTATACTTACTACCGGATTGGGGCAGCTCATTGTTGGTCCTTTGTCGGATTGTTATGGTAGACGCAAAATAATCATTTCTGCTACAACACTTTATTTGGCGGGCAGTATTGTTTCTACATTTTCGCCTGATATCAGCACGTTAATCCTGGCCAGAATGGCGCAGGGTTTTGGTGCGTGTGGAATGATGGTTACTTGTTTTGCTATTGTTCGTGATCTTTTTTCCGGTGATGAATGCGCAAAAATATATAGCTTTTTAAATTCAACGATCGCTTTATCGCCTCTTTTAGCGCCATCAATTGGGGGGTATTTAGCACTTTATTTTGGTTGGCGAGCGACCTTTGCATTTCTAGCGTTGATTGCTTTTTTAATCGTATTGCTCACCTTTTTTAAAGTGAAAGAAAGTTTACCCGTTGCCAATCGAGTGAACCTTTCAAAGGATATTTTTGTTAATTATAAACTTATTCTAAAAAGTAGAACCTTTGTCATGTACACGCTTTGTTCCTCTGCAGGTTTTGCGGGATTTCTCACTTTTTTCTCAGTGTCCCCTTATATTGTTATCGATTTGCTTAGCATCCCCAAGCAGCATTTTGGTATTTATTTTGCCTCTATCGGCTTAATATTTTTTATTGGCAGTATTGTTTGTGGTTATGTCGTTAAAAATATAGGTACGTATAGAACTGCACTATTAGGGACAATTTTAATGACGCTCGCCGGCGTTGTTATGTGGCTTTGGTATATTTTCTTTGGATTAAGTATGTTTGGATTTATGGGCCCCATGATGATTATGGGATTTGGGGGTGCATTTTTGATGGGCGCTGGAGCGGGCGGTGCTATTGAGCCATTCCCAGATATGGCGGGGGCTGCGTCTGCGTTGTTTGGTTCTTGTCAATTTGTTTTTGGTTTTGTTGTTTCAACGGTTGTTTTGAAGTGGAAAATCACGAGCACTATGCCTTTGGCTCTTACGATGTTGGTGTTAGGTGCTAGTGTATTGATACTATGTGCCGCAAAAAAATACTCGCCTAGGCGGGTATAATCAGTATAAAATCGCAGAAGTTTTGTTGAATAAAGATATAGGCGCTTTAATATGTTAGCAGCGTTATTTGCGTTGATTTGGCTCGTTGTGAAAATTTTGGCACTTGTTATCGTTGTTATTCTAAGTGTGGCCTATTTGACCTATGCTGAACGCAAAGTCATTGGCTACATGCAAGGGCGTTTAGGCCCAAATCGTGTTGGCTTCAAGGGATTGTTACAACCTTTTGCTGATGTCTTAAAAATGTTGCAAAAAGAACTTATTCTTCCTACGGCTTCCAATAAATTTTTATTTATGATCGCGCCTATCATTAGTATTGGTACGGCATTATCCGCGTGGGCCGTGATCCCCGTAAATTCAGGTTGGGTCATTGCTAATATTAACTTAGGTATTTTATATGTGCTGGCGATGACATCGTTAGGCATCTATGGTGTTTTGATTGCCGGTTGGGCGTCAAATTCGAAATACGCGATGTATGGCGCAATACGTGCTTCTGCGCAAGCGATCTCCTACGAGATTGCCATGGGTTTTGCGTTAGTTGGCGTCATGATGGCCGCAGGTTCCGTGAATTTAAGTGAAATTGTCATGGCGCAAGCGGGCGGCATTTGGCATTGGTACGCGTTACCCTTGTTTCCGTTGATGATTGTGTATTGGATTTCGGGGGTGGCAGAAACCAACCGTGCACCGTTTGATATGGCAGAAGGTGAGTCTGAAATTGTTGCCGGGTTTCATGTCGAATATTCGGGCATTCGATTTGCGCTATTTTTCTTAGCTGAGTATGCCAATATGATTTTAATCTCGGCATTAGCGTCGCTGATGTTTTTGGGCGGATGGCTTTCACCGTTTGAACATGTACCGCATTTGGGCGAATGGTTTGCGTTTGTACCGGGTATTGTTTGGCTCGTGATCAAAATGGGCTTTTTCTTGTTGATGTACCTGTGGATGCGTGCGACGTTTCCGCGTTATCGTTATGATCAAATTATGCGCTTAGGTTGGAAAATACTCATTCCCGTGGCGTTGATTTGGATTATTGTGGTCGCATTAGCCGTTTATTTTAAAGTAGGGCCGTGGTTTTAAATGAAATTATTAAACAGCTTACAAAATTATATTAAAAGTTTTACTCTTTGGGAGTTGCTCATTGGATTACGTTTAACGGGGATTTATTTCTGGCGTCGTAAAACCACGGTTCTGTTTCCTGAAGAAACCACGCCAACTTCTGTACGTTTTCGTGGTCTTCATGCTTTGCGTCGTTATCCAAATGGCGAAGAACGTTGCATCGCATGTAAATTATGCGAAGCGGTGTGTCCGGCACTCGCAATTACCATCGAAGCAGCACCGCGTGCGAGTGATGGCGAACGTCGTACCACGAAATATGAAATTGATTTGTTCAAATGTATTTTCTGTGGATTTTGTGAAGAATCTTGCCCGGTCGATTCTATTGTAGAAACCTCGTTGATGCATTATCAATTTGAAAATCGTGGCGAAAATATCATGACCAAAGAAAAATT